>NZ_NMQR01000054.1 GCF_003545805.1 Photorhabdus sp. CRCIA-P01
TTTCCTTGGTAGAATAATACGGGTATCACCAGAGGTAACGTTTTATGGCCGGCATCAAGATGACGTTGCATCGCAGCGATCGCGTAACGTAGCAACCGAAACGCCATATGCTTATCCGGTGAACTTTGATGCTCAATCAGACAATACACGTAGCCGTCACCCTTACCTGCTTTCAACGAATACAACACGTCGCTGTAGTACGGTCGAAGATCGTCTTCGAGAAAACTCCCTGACGCCAGTTGCAGCGTTTCCAGATCACACACTTTGAGTAACGCCGGCGGCAGATGAAGTTGCAGAAAATCCCTGGCGGTATCCGGATGCGTCAGGAACTGCTTAAAAATAGCATCATGCAATGTAGGCGTGGTGTTTTTCTTCATCGTTCATCATATTCCTAAAACTCCAAGCTTAACTTTAACACACCCTACAGATGTTCACATAGGGTCTACTCACCTCAAACTCCGGGATCAATTAAACGTCGCCAACTAAAAATCACATCATGGGCAGTAATAGGAGAACTATCAGACCACTTTATCCTTTCTCTTAAATGAAATAATCATACTTTATTATCTTTGGTTTCCCAATTGACTACTAAATCGGGATTTAACTTACCATCAATGCCTGTGTCAATTAATCCACTAAAGAAGTCGTGAATAATATCAAATTCAACATCACTTTTAACTTTATGAATATCAATAGATGCAGGCTCTGAATCATTATTATGACGAACAATATTCTGGTTAGTTGCCAGTTGTGTACCAGGTGGAATAATTGCTGCATGAGATAATGTCAAGCTTCCAAATATAATTCCTGCGAATAAAGATATATTTTTTATTGTCTTTTTTATCGTCATTTCTCCAGTAAAACTTCGTTTTTTAATATTGATGTTGCAAACTGAGCAATATCTGATATTACCTCGATTGTAAATAATCCTGCCGAGGAATAGCTCCGAATCTTTTCTTTTAGTTAAAAAAATCCTCGATCCTGCTCACAGATCGGCATATTTTCCTGAACAGGAATATCGAAAGTTACATCTATATATCTAATTATTCTTTTATTTTTGTTTTTTAGTTGAGAAATTAACAGCTATATAGCAATTGAATATATTAAGTTATAGGTTATATTTTATATTATCTCATCCATCAGGAGGTAATTATGGCGGTACCAACGCTCAGGCATTTTATTAATAGTCAGTATGTTGAATCTAAAAGTTCCGAATATTTTGACCTGGTAAGCCCAGTCACTGGTGAAATCTATGCGCGTTCTCCTAACGCGACTGTAGCGGATGTTGATGAAGCTTATGCATCGGCTAAAGAGGCATCCAAGATCTGGCGGCGCAGCACACCGTCAGCACGTCAGCAGGCGTTGCTGGCATTAGCCGATGCGGTGGAAAAAAACGCTGAACGTCTGATCGAAGCGCAAAGCCGCAATACCGGGCAGCTCAAGCATCTGATTGCCTCTGAAGAAGTTGCGACATCAGTGGATCATATCCGTTTCTTCGCTGGCGCCGCCCGTTTTCTGGAAGGCAAAGCGACGGCTGAATATCTTCCTGATATGACGACCAGCATCCGGCGCGAACCACTGGGCGTGGTGGGGCAAGTTACGCCGTGGAACTACCCGCTGATGATGGCAGTATGGAAGATAGCGCCTGCGCTGGCAGCGGGTAATACTGTGGTACTTAAACCGAGCGATACCACGCCGGAAAGTACTCTGTTGCTGGCTGAACTGGCCGCTCCGTTCTTCCCTATAGGTGCATTCAACGTGGTGTTGGGTGATGCCAGCGCGGGTGCTCTGGTTGTTTCACACAAAATGCCAGCTATGGTTTCCATCACGGGTTCCGTGCGCGCGGGTTTGCAGGTTGCCTCTTCGGCGGCGGCTAATCTCACTAGAGCACATTTGGAGCTAGGTGGCAAAGCACCGGTGGTTGTTTTCGCCGATGCAGATATGGACAAAGCGGTGGAGACCATTGCTACCGCGGGGTATTTCAACGCGGGTCAGGATTGTACGGCAGCCTCGCGTGTGCTGGTGCATGAATCTGTTTACGATACCTTCGTCGCCAAACTGGTGGCGGCGGCTAAAGCTACCCGCTTTGGTTATCCGGAAGATGAAAAGGCGCTGTATGGGCCGCTCAATAATGCTCGTCAGCTGGAGCAGGTCAAAGGCTTCATTGCCCGTTTGCCCGCTCATGCCTGTATCGAAACAGGGGGCCGTCAGGCCGAACATTCGGGTTATTACTTTGAACCTACGGTAATTACTGGTCTGGAACAGCACGACGAAGCAATCCAGAGCGAGATTTTCGGCCCGGTTATCACGGTGCAGAAGTTCCGTGATGAACAGGATGCCATAGAGAAAGCTAACGACGTGGAATACGGACTGGCCTCCAGTGTCTGGACCCGCGACCATGGCCGCGCGTTGCGTTTGTCACGTGAACTCGATTTCGGTACCGTCTGGATTAACACCCATATTCCCCTTACGGCAGAAGCGCCGCATGGCGGTTTCAAGAGCTCCGGATATGGTAAAGATCTGTCGGCTTATGGCTTCGATGAATATACGCGTATCAAACACGTGATGAGTTCCAACGACTGATACAGGACATCCGTAATGATTCAGAATAGATCTCCACGCGACTTGGTGTCGCGTGCGCACCACGAGCTGTTTACTGACCGTGATATAGGGGCGCTTGAGCGTTATTTCGCGCCACATTTCATCGAACATTCCCCGTTGGTCAAAGAGGGTCTTGCCGGATTGCGTGAGCGGGTCTGGACACATCCTGAACTGCACCACGAAGCGTATCGTGTACTGCAAGATGGTGATCTGGTCGCCATCCACGGTCGTTTTACGGGATTAGACGACCCGCCGTTGGTCGGTTTCGATCTGTACCGGGTTGCCGATGGCTTAATCGTAGAGCACTGGGACGGTCTGGTGCCGCAGGCTGCACCCAACGTCAGTGGCCGGACTCAGTTAGACGGCCCGACTGAAGCAGGCCATGACCATGACCGAGAGAAGAATCGCGAACTGGTGGTCAACTTTTTCACACGTACCTTGATCGAGGGTCACTACGAAGAGTTTGGAAATTACACTAATGGTGAATTGTTTCGCCAGCACAGCCCTGATATTTCCGATGGTACGGCGGCGGTCATCTCGTTTCTTAAGCAACTCAGGGATGAAGGGCAGGGTCTGCATTACACTAAAATTCACCGTACGGTAGCCGATGGGCAGTTTGTTCTGACCCATTCGGAGGGGAGTATCGCCGGAGTGCGTCACGGCTACTTCGAGCTATGGCGCATTGAGAGCGGCAAAGTGGCTGAGCTTTGGGATGCAATCACCCCGGTACCGGAGGATGCGAAAGCGCTGCATCGCCACGGTATTTTTTAGAGCGCGAAGCTTGCGGTCGCGACGCTGGATCAGTTACTTCTACCCGCTCTGAGAGCTATTCACATCGGGTATCTGTCTGCTGAAGCTCGCTTATTTCAGATTGCTGAGGAGTTTTCATTTATGACTGAATCTATGTTAGCCAAAAGACGCAGTGCGGCTATTGCAAAAGGCGTCGGCGTGACCACGCAAGTCTATGTGGAGCGTGCGGAAAACGCTGAAATCTGGGACATTCAGGGGCAACGTTATATCGATTTTGCCGCCGGTATTGCCGTGGTGAATACCGGCCACCGCCATCCGCGCGTCATCGCGGCAGCCAGAGAACAACTGGAACAGTTTACCCACACCTGTCATCAGGTGGTGCCCTACGAAAATTATGTGGCGTTGGCCGAACGTCTGAACCGCTTGGTGCCTGGTAATTTTGCGAAGAAGACCGTCTTTGTCACTACCGGGGCCGAGGCGGTGGAAAATGCCGTGAAGATCGCGCGTGCCGCTACCGGGCGCAGTGGCGTGGTGGCTTTCAGCGGCGCTTTTCATGGCCGTACCTTCCTCGGTATGTCATTAACCGGCAAAGTTGCACCGTACAAAATGGGGTTCGGCCCGCTGGTTAGCGATGTTTACCGTGTTCCGTTTCCGATTGGGCTGCATGGCATTAGTGTGGAACAAACGCTGAATGCGCTGGAAAATCTCTTTAAAGCCGACATTGAGCCCACGCGCGTCGCTGCCATCATCATCGAACCGGTACAGGGCGAAGGCGGTTTCTATCCTGCTCCTCCCGAGTTGCTCAAAGCTCTGCGTGAGATTGCCGATTGCCACGGCATTGTTCTTATCGCCGATGAGATCCAGACCGGTTTCGCGCGTACGGGCAAACTGTTTGCCATGGAGCATCATGAGGTTGTTGCCGATCTGACCACTATGGCGAAAGGTCTGGCGGGCGGTTTGCCGCTGGCGGCTGTAACGGGACGTGCAGAGTTGATGGACGCTGTAGTGCCTGGTGGTCTGGGGGGAACGTATGGTGGTAACCCGGTGGCGATTGCGGCCGCCCATGCGGTGCTGGATGTGATCGAAGAAGAAAAGCTGAATGCGCGGGCGACGCAGTTGGGAGACCAGCTAAAACAGTGCCTGCATGAACTGCGCCCGCGTGTCCCGCAGATCGCCGACGTGCGTGGGCTCGGGCTGATGATTGCGGTGGAGTTTAACCATGCGGACAGTCAGGAACCCGATGCCAGTTTTACCAACGCGGTACGTCAGAAAGCGCTGGAGCGTGGTCTGATCCTGCTGATGTGCGGTGTACACGGCAACGTGATCCGTTTCCTTCCGCCGCTGACCATACAAAATAACGTTTTTAATGAGGCGCTCAACATTCTGGAGTCTGTGCTGCTCGATCTGACTGAACAGTAGATAGAACCTGCTGCCTCACAAGAGGGGGATAACAATGCACTGGTATTTAAAGGTATTAAAGAACTATGCATGCTTCAGGGGGCGATCCAAGCGTAAGGAGTTTTGGTATTTCTTACTGTTCCAGATCCTAGCTGTATTTATTATCTCTTTCCTTGAAAGCTACTTTGCCGTTGCCAATCCTGAAGTTTATATGGGCTGGTTCAGCGCTGTCTATCTGCTACTCACGTTTTTGCCCGCGCTAGCAGTGAATGCCCGCCGCCTGCACGACATCAACTGTAGCGCTTGGTGGTTACTGCTGCATCTCATACCGTTTATCGGCACTGTTACCCTGCTGATTCTCGCCGGTCTGAAAGGGAGCTCTGGCAGCAATAAATACAGCTCGGATAGCCGGATTCACTCATAGGGAAACTCTCCAAATCAGGCCAACGGGTGATTTCAAGATCATGACAGGAGTACTGAAATGACAATGAATAGAAGAGACTTTATCTCTACCGTCGCGACGCTCGCGGGGGCGGGAGTGCTTTCATCCGTACTTCCCAACTTATCCCTGTTTGCCCGGACCTTAACTGTGGCCGATGCTCCGGCCGTCAATGTTGATAGGCTCCGGCCAACACTGTTGGAGGATGCGCGGCATAGAGCCAGCCGGTTGGGGCTGGATCCGCGCATCTGGAGCTGGCATAAAGACGCTGCCGCTGATGCCATGCCAGCCAACTATTATGAAGCGTCTTTGGCTGACTGGTCAGCTTTTGGAAGCCTGCCTGGAGACCAGAACTGCGAGGTTGTGGTTATCGGCGGTGGGTTGCTGGGTGCTTCCACGGCATTGCATCTTGCTGAAGCGGGAGTGGACGTGATTCTGGTTGAAAAGGATAACATTGGTTCAGGCGCTTCTGGCCGCAACGGGGGACAGATAACCCCTGGGATTGCACGTTGGGATGCTAAAACCATGCTGGAAAAACTTTCATTCGATGAGGCTAAACGCTTATGGCGTTTTGCATCTGTTGAAGCGATGAATCTCGTGGATGAACTCCGTGAGCGTTATAGTTTCGAATGTGACCGCAAATATGGTCATATCACTGCTGCGGTGCACGCAGGCCACATGGGGCCGCTGGTGGCTAATGCCGATGCCCGGCGCCAGATGGGCGATACGGCGATGAGAGTTATCGGGCCGCACGAATTACAGGAAGAGTATGTGCGTTCGAGCATCTACCATGGAGCAAATATCGACAGTATCGGTGGGCAGGTTCAGCCTCTGGCACTGTTGCGTGGCCTGGTTTATGGTTTTGCCAGATTGGGTGGGCGAATCTATGACAACACCAAAGTGAAGGGCATTAGGAAGGACGCCGGTGGCACAGTCGTAGAAACTGAGCGGGGGGTTATCAGGGCAAGTAAAGCCGTGGTGTTGGGGGTGCATGTCTCCACGGGTGAGTTTATCTCCGGTCCTTCCACCACGGTGCCTTTTTTTTCCTATGTGGCGGTAACGCCGCCATTGCCAGTAGATGTCAAAGAGCTGATCCCGTCAGATCTGCCGGTCTATGATACACAGTTACAGGTCGACTACTATCGTGCGGTGCGCAACAACCGCCTGCTGTTTGGTGGACAGGGTACTGGCAACTCCTGGTCACCACGTGATGTGAACAACTATCTGCTTGAGCGTATCAGAACCGTGTTCCCGCAGTTGGAAAAAACCGAACTGGAATATTCCTGGGGCGGGATCAGCGATCTGACCTTGAACGGTGCCATCGATGCCAGCAAGAGCGGCGACAGAGTACCCGTGTATATGGTACATGGCTGGAGTGGTCATGGAGTGGCGCAGACGGTGCGCATTGGCAAAGCTATCAGCGACGATCTTACCAGACGCAACGACGACCTTACCATGCTTACCTGCATTGACCACGCGAGTATCCCGTTGGGTTCCTATCTCTCTCCGGTAGCCATTCCGTTGGCTAAGGGAGTTCTGGGAGTGATAAGCACGCTTAATCCGGCGGATATGGTTTCGTTCTGAGCAGCAGGGCGTAGGGTTTCGGGAGCAAATGTCGGTTATATTTGCATTGATTAATGATTGTATTAATATTTTTTATGCCATCAATCGTTAACTTGAGGTGCATTATGCTCTATATGATGCAATGGAGGGCACAGGGGAAAAATGGGTGCGTTGGTAACATATCCCATTGAGGTTATTTTATTTATTCTTCCTTGTAATAAAGAGTGAGCCTGAGGGGGATAGGCCCTTGGAATCATATGCTTTGCGTTATTATTAATGTGAGTTTTTTATCTGCGATTTTTAATTCTTGTCTTTAATTTCAAGTTTCGGGTTGGTTGATACAATAATAAATTGAAAATAATAACGTCAATTATATTTTTCATAGCGATAATATAAACATAAATTGAATTAACACGGGAAACATTAAAAACCAATGTTATTGGCGCCTATTATTCAATTGACAATTTATCTTTATAATTAAGAATAATGAAATTTTTGGCATTGGTGATTCAAGATGAGTAGCACTAAAACAGTCAGTATCCAACATGTTATTAATAATCAAAAATTTTCGAAAGTTCAATGGCAAGTATTAATTCTATGTTTTTTAATTGTTGTTATTGATGGTTTTGACACGGTATTAATGGGGTATATTGCACCCGCCGTGGTCAATGATTTTAAAGTGGAAGGTGCTATTCTTGGGCCGACGATGAGCGCCGCTCTTTTTGGGTTATCGTTGGGCTCGATTTTTTCTGGCCCACTTGCAGATCGATTTGGTCGAAAATCAGTGCTGACAATATCCGTCACTGTTTTTGGCCTGCTTAGTCTTGCTACCGCTGTTGCAGATTCAATACAGACATTAACTATTTTGCGTTTTTTGACTGGGTTAGGTCTTGGTGCGGCAATGTCAAATGCAATAACCTTAATATCTGAATATGCACCAGAGAATCGGAGATCCTTGTTAATAAATATCGTTTTTTGTGGTTTCCCTCTTGGTGCAGCGGTAGGTGGGGTGATTTCCGCATGGATTATTCCACATTTTGGTTGGCAGGGAGTTTTGATTTTAGGGGGTATTCTGCCGTTGTTGCTATCGCTATTTCTCTTGCCTTTATTACCTGAATCACTTAGGTATTTGGTTTTGAAAGGGGGTTCAGAAGGTAATATAAGACGAATTTTGTCTAAAATGACCGGTAATGCTTTAAATGAGATAAACAAGTTTACCTTTGATGAAGAAGAAATTATACATAAGTCGTCAATTAAAACAGTTTTATCCGATCGATTCTTACTCGGGACGATAATGTTATGGATAACTTATTGTATGGGAGCATTGGTTTTTTATCTTCTGACAAGTTGGATGCCGTTTTTAATGAATGATGTTGGTTTCAGTATTAGCATGGCGGCAACATTGACAGCATTATTTCCTTTGGGCGGTGTAATAAGCACAATATTTTCCGGTTGGTTAATGGATCGAATTAATCCTCATAAAGTGGTTGCAACTAATTATTTACTAACTGGTATTTTTGTCTTTTTTATTGGTCAAGAAGAGAATGTATTGTTATTGAGTATTTTTATATTTCTTGCCGGGATAGCGATGAATGGTGCTCAGGCGTCGATGGGGGCAATTGTCGCACAATTTTATCCTACACATTGTAGGGCAACAGGCGTTGCTTGGATGCTAGGGTTTGGCAGATTTGGTGGGATTTTCGGTGCCTTATTTGGCGCGGAATTGATCAAGCTTGAATTAAGTCATAGCACTATTTTTGCCATTTTATCCATTCCAGCTATTGTAGCTGCTTTATCATTAACATTTAAGGATGTGAGTTATAGAAGGTATAAATAGATAATTTTATAGAAATAACAGATGGTTAATATATTCTAAATAGCTAACCTTGAACAATTTAAATATAAAAATATGAGGGGTGCTTTGTTGTCAATTACTCGGTGGAGATATATTGGATTATATACCTAATAGATTTCGAGTTGCAGCGAGGCGGCAAGTGAACGAATCCCCAGGAGCATAGATAACTATGTGACTGGGGTGAGTGAAAGCAGCCAACAAAGCAGCAGCTTGAAAGATGAAGGGTATAAGTATTAGAGCCTATCCCAATAGCTTTGTTGGGATAGGGAGTTAATACCCATGTTATTTTAAAATAATATCAATCATAAAATTTAAATTAATGTTGTTATTGGTTTTTTATGATTTTAATAAATGGTTTAATATGGGTGTTTAGTTGTAAATATATGTAATGAAAAAGTTATTTTTATATTTAAAGTTTGAATGAGATATAAGGTGACTTAAAATTAAATTATTCAAATGGGAGGGTGTTTAATTTGTGCGATAGTAAATATTATTGAATAGTATATAGATTGCGATGTGTATTATTATGAAGCAATGGAAATTAAGTTACTTTAATTTGAAATTGTTTCTTGGTGGTTCTGGATATAATGGCGTTTATATTTTCTTCATGTTATAGTTATTACGGGTAATATGTGATCAAGTTAAATATAATTTATATTTATCCATTTGTGGTATATTTGTTAGCTGTATTGTCTTATTGTTGAAAAATAATTTTTTATGAATTATTTTTAGCTTGTCGTTATATTTTGATATAATTTAATGCGCAGGATTATTTGGTGGGGGGCTATTTCACAGATGATTATCAAAGTAATATTTTGATAATTAAATATAAATTGGTCTGTTTTATCTTTAAAATACTTAATTTTATTTGAAATGATTTTAATTAGGTATTAATTGAAAACAGATAAAATTATATACCTAATAGATTTCGAGTTGCAGCGAGGCGGCAAGTGAACGAATCCCCAGGAGCATAGATAACGATGTGACTGGGGTGAGTGAAAGCAGCCAACAAAGCAGCAGCTTGAAAGATGAAGGGTATAGGTTATTTGGCAATTATGGATAATAAATGCAGCTAATGGTTAAGTTTTTAATTATGGAATTCAGCGCCTATTGGAATAGGCAGTTAACGTCAGTCAGCAAAAATTGCAGTGAATTAATCGGGCTGTGTATCCCGTATTTGAGTTGCTTGGATGGATAGCAGATGTGTCTATTTTTATTTTTGGGCAAGAAGTAGGAGAGAAACATTAGTGATGACTGTCGGGAATGACGGTTCTCAAATTTCTAACAGATTCGTTGAGGTAGTAGTAGATGAAAAATAATATTGTTAAAGTGGGAAGTGCGTTTAAAACTCAGACGTCAGAAAATATAACCGACGCAAATGACGTTTCACAACAAACTCGAAATACAAAGAATATCCTCCAGAGACTCACATCCAGTGAATTATTCTGGTATGAGCGTCTTGCTGCTTTTCAACCCCTCCAGTTACCTTTCGAAACCGCCGGAGAACAAACAGAACCCATATGGACAATGAGTGCTTGGCAATCTCCTCCGCAAAAAAATGGTGAAGAGGAGCCATTGCGCACGTTGTTGCAGACTTTTGTCATTTACCTTGCACGTTTGACTCAGCAGACCGTATTCCAAATCGGTTGGAGCGTGGATAAGGTAAAAGATGAATCGGCAAATCTGGCGCCGGTGGTGCCGATGGCCGTTGAGGTAGCGTTTGATAAGCCTTGGCGTGAGGTAGCTGGCTGGGTTGATGATGAGCTATCCCGGTTAGCGCGGCACGGCACATTTAGTTGTGATCTCTTCTCTTGCTCTCCTTCATTGCATGCTATCCCGGCGTTGGCAACAAGCCGGCCGTGGCAAATCGCCGTCTCGTTGATAAAGGGTGATAGGCCACGTGATCAAAAGGTATCCGGTGAATTGCTGACCCTCCAGATAAATGCACTGGGGGGGTTTCGCTGGATCTACGATGAAAGCCGCTTGAGCACGGAAGTCGTTTTGCGGATGAGCGAGCACTTACAGGTGCTGGCGGCATCGAAAAGGATGGGGGATGACATTCCCGTCGGGCAGCTTAATTTGTTGCCTGAGGCTGAACGCACATTGCTACTGGAAACTTGGAACGCGACTGAAACCCCCTATCCTGATCCGTTATGTATTCATCAGTTATTTGAGCAACAGGTAGCGCAAGCTCCAGAGGCCACGGCGTTAGAGTATCAAGGGCAGTGTTTCAGTTACGCTGAATTAAATGCTGGCGCTAACCGGCTGGCGCACCAATTGATTGCATTGGGTGTCATGCCGGACCAGCGGGTGGCGATTTGCGTGGCACGCTCCCCGGCGATGGTGGTGGCGCTGCTGGCGGTGCTGAAAGCGGGTGGGGCCTATGTGCCGCTGGATTCAACCTACCCGGCGGAACGTCTGGCGTATATCCTAAATGATACTGCCCCGTCAGTGATATTGGCTGATGTGATCGGGCGGGCAGCGTTGGGTGACGTCGCGCCGGCCGGGTTGACCGTGCTTGACCCGAATATCCTACCTGACCAACCGGACAGCAATCCATCGGTGACTGCATTGACACCACGGCATCTGGCCTATGTGATTTACACCTCCGGTTCAACCGGGCAGCCGAAAGGAGTGATGATAGAACATCAGGCGATTTATCAACGCTATCTGGGCTTTAATGACACCTATGTCGTCACTGAGCAAGATCGGGTGTTGCAATTTGCCGCTTTTGTGTTTGACGTTTCAGTAGAGGAATTTTTCTCGGTATTGTGTAACGGGGCCACACTGGTTATCCGGGATGATAGCTGGCTGGCTTCGGTACGGGAATTTATTGCTTTAGCCCGGCGACATCGTATTACGATCATTTCTCTGCCGACCTTATTCTGGTCTGAACTGGCGGCCAGAGATCCAGGGTTACCGCTGCCGGATTGCCTCCGGCTTGTCATGATTGGTGGCGAGGCGGTAAAAAAGAACGCCGTTCAGGACTGGTTTGCGCAGGAAGGTCACCGGCCCCGGTTGTTGAACGGCTATGGCCCGACGGAAAATACTGTGACGGTGACCTACAAGGAGATATTATCCCCGGAAGATGCCCGTTCTATTGGCCGGCCGGTTAAAAATTCCTGCATCTATCTGTTGGACAGAGAGGGGAATCCGGTTCCATTGGGTGGCATTGGCGAAATGTACATTGGCGGCGTGGGTGTGGCACGGGGTTATCTGAACCGACCTACATTGAGCGCGGAACGTTTTCTGTCGGATCCCTTTAGTTCGGAATCCGATGCGCGGATGTATCGCTCCGGGGATTTGGCCCGTTTTCTGCCGGACGGTGAGCTGGAATTCCTGGGCCGTAACGATGAGCAGGTTAAAATCCGTGGCTTCCGGGTTGAGTTGGGGGAAATTGAAACCCGTTTGGTGGAACACTCGGCGGTACAAGAGGCGGCGGTGCTGGCGCTGGATGACGGGCAGCACAAACGGCTGGTCGCCTATGTGGCGGCGGAAGAGCATGAGAGATTGGCTGCTGATTTACGTGAATACTTGAGTGCGATTTTACCTGACTATATGGTTCCGGTGGCTTTTGTGCGTCTGGATACTTTCCCTCAGACCCCGAGCGGTAAGCTGGATCGCCGGGCATTACCCGCGCCAGGCGAGGAAGATTTTGCCCGTCAGATTTATGAAGCGCCACAAGGAGAGGCAGAGATCGCCTTGGCGGCTATCTGGCGTGAATTATTGGGCATTGAGCAGATAAGCCGACATGACAGTTTCTTTGCGTTGGGCGGCCATTCACTGCTCGCTGTACGCATGATTGAACGCCTGCGTCACTTGGGGTTAACACTAACGGCGCGTGATCTGTTCCAGTCTCCGGTGCTATCAGCACTGGTTCAAGCGTTGGGGCAGCATCAGGCCGTGATAATACCGCCTAACGTCATCACTCCAGCCACCACGGCGCTGATGCCGGAGATGTTGCCGCTGATTGAGCTGACTCAGACTGATATTGATCGCATCGTTGAACTGGTACAGGACGGGATGACCAATATTCAGGATATCTATGCGTTGTCGCCATTGCAGGACGGTATTCTGTTCCACCACTTGTTGGCACAGGAAGGCGACCCGTATCTGTTGCTCTACCCGGTGGTCTTTGCTAACCGGTCTCTGCTGGATCGTTATCTGGCGGCGGTGCAACAGGCGATTGATCGTCATGACATCCTGCGGACGGCGTTTATCTGGCAAGGATTGTCAGCCCCGGCACAAGTAGTTTGCCGCCGGGCACAGTTGCCCGTGACGGAACTGACGCTAGACCCGGCTGACGGCCCAGTCATTGACCAGTTAACCCGGCGCTTTGATCCGAGTCAGTATCGTCTTGATCTGGGGCAGGCCCCGTTATTGCATTTTGTTATCGCTCAGGAAACTGATGGTCGTTGGTTCTTACTGGAATTACAGCATCACTTGATTGGTGATCATGAAACGATGGAAGTGATGCACCGTGAGGTGCGGGCGTATTTTGCCGGGCAGGAAGAATATCTGCCTACGCCGGCCCCTTTCCGCAATCTGGTGGCTCAGTCCCGGCTGGGGGTGAGTCAGACGGCACATACCCGTTTCTTTACCGACATGTTGGCGGAGGTGGATGAGCCAACGTTGCCATTTGGGTTGGCGGAGGTGCATCGTGATGGATCTCGAATGACGGAATCCCACCGGATGCTGACGACCACGTTAAATGATCGCCTGCGCAGTCAGGCTCGGCGCTTGGGTATTAGTCTGGCGGCGTTGTGTCATCTAGCTTGGGCGCAGGTGCTGTCGCGTACCAGTGGTCAGGAAAAAGTGGTGTTTGGCACCGTGCTGTTTGGGCGTATGGCGGCGGGGGAAGGGGCAGATAATGGCATGGGACTGTTTATGAATACCCTGCCGTTGCGACTGGATATTGACGAGACCCCGGTACAAGATAGCGTGCGGGCGGTGCATCTACGATTGGCTGAATTGCTGGAGCATGAGCATGCTTCACTGGCGCTGGCCCAGCGGTGCAGTGGGGTACAGGGGGAAAGCCCGCTCTTTAGTGCTCTGTTCAACTATCGCCATAATGAGCAACCGGCGGCGTTGGATGAGACGATGGCCGGGATTGAATTCCTGGGCGAACAGGAACGGACTAACTATCCATTTGGACTGTCGGTGGAGGATGGGGGTTCCACGTTGGGGTTGACCGCTCAGGTAGTGCAGCCGTTTGAGCCAGATCGGCTATGCGGTTATATGCAACAGGCGCTGGAAAGTCTGGTGGAGGCGCTTGAACGGGCCCCGGAGACACCGGTACGTATGCTGAATGTCCTACCTGAAACGGAACGCACACTGTTACTGGAAACCTTGAATGCCACGGAAACCCCGTATCCTGACCCATTATGTATTCACCAACTGTTTGAGCAACAGGCAGAGAAAACCCCGGAAGCGACCGCGTTAGTCTATGAAGAGCAGACTCTCAGTTATGCCGAATTAAATGCTCGCGCCAACCGCCTTGCCCATCAATTGATTGCATTGGGCGTTATACCGGATCAACGGGTGGCGATTTGCGTGGCACGCTCCCCGGCGATAGTGGTGGCTTTGTTGGCGGTGCTGAAAGCGGGCGGGGCTTATGTGCCGCTGGACCCGACTTATCCGGGAGAACGTCTGGCGTATATCCTGAATGATACCGCCCCGTCAGTAGTATTGGTTGATGAAGCTGGCCGGGCGGTGCTTGGCGAGCAGGCCCTGGCCGGGCTGACGGTACTTGACTCGAATATCCTACCAGACCAGCCGGACAGTAACCCGCGGGTAGCCGAGCTGACGCCACAACATCTGGCTTATGTCATCTATACCTCCGGTTCAACCGGGCAGCCGAAAGGGGTGATGATAGAACATCAGGCGCTGTATCAACGTCATCTGGGTTTTAATGACACCTATGCAGTTACCGCGCAAGACCGGTTATTACAATTTGCCTCTTTTGCGTTTGATGTTTCGGTGGAGGAGTGCTGCTTATCACTGTGTAATGGCGCCACGTTAGTGATGCGTGATGAGCGTTGGCTGACTTCTATGCAGGAATTTATTGCCTTAGCCGGGCAAAACCGTATCACAGTGATGTCTCTGCCGGCGTTGTTTTGGTCCGAACTGGTTGCCAGAGACAATGGATTACCGTTACCAGATTGCCTCAGGCTCATCATCATTGGGGGTGAGGCGGTGAAAAAGAGCGCCGTTCAGGATTGGTTTACGCGGGAAGTCCATCGTCCTCGACTATTGAACGCCTATGGCCCGACGGAAAATACCGTGACGGCGACCTGTAAAGCGATATTATTCCCGACAGATGATCGTTCTATCGGCCGACCAGTTAAAAATACCTGTATTTACCTGCTGGACAAATACGGTCAACCTGTTCCATTAGGCTGCGTTGGCGAAATGTATATTGGCGGCGTGGGGGTGGCCCGGAATTATCTTAACCAGCCGGAATTGAGTGCGGAACGTTTTATAGCCGATCCCTTTAGTCTGGTATTCGGTGCGCGGATGTATCGCACGGGGGATTTGGCCCGCTACTTGCCGGATGGTGAGCTGGAATTCCTGGGCCGTAACGACGAACAGGTAAAAATCCGAGGCTTCCGAATTGAACTGGGGGAAATTGAAACTCGGTTGATGGAACACCCAGCGGTACAAGAGGCGGCGGTGCTGGCATTGGATGACGGGCGGCACAAACGGCTGGTCGCCTATGTGGCAGCGGAAGCGCATGAGAGATTGGCTGCTGATTTACGTGAATACTTGAGTGCGATTTTACCTGACTATATGGTTCCGGTAGCCTTTGTACATCTGGATACCTTCCCACAGACCCCGAACGGCAAGCTAGATCGCCGGGCATTACCGCCACCACGGGAGGAAGATTTTGCCCGTCAAGTCTATGAAGCGCCGCAAGGGGAAGCTGAGATCGCCCTGGCGGCTATCTGGAGTGAGTTATTGGGTATTGAACAGATTAGCCGACATGACAGCTTCTTTGTGTTGGGCGGCCATTCACTGCTCGCTGTACGGATGATTGAACGCCTGCGTCACTTGGGGTTAACACTAACGGCGCGAGATCTGTTCCAATTTCCGGTGCTGTCAGATTTGGCCCAAACATTGGGACAGCATCAGGTTGTAGTGGTACCGCCTAACGTCATCACTCCAGCCACTACGGTGCTGACGCCGGAAATGTTGCCGCTGATTGATCTGACTCGGACTGATATTGATCGCATCGTCGGGCAGGTGCCGGATGGTGTCGCTAATATTCAGGATATCTATGCCCTGTCACCGTTGCAGGACGGTATCTTGTTCCATCACTTGTTGGAACAAGAAGGCGATCCGTATCTGTTGCTCTATCCGGTGATCTTTGAGAATCGCTCTCTATTGGACCGTTATTTGGCGGCGGTACAACAGGGGATTGATCGCCATGACATCCTGCGTACTGCGTTTATCTGGCAAGGATTATCCGTTCCGGCGCAAGTGGTTTGGCGTCAGGCACGGTTGCCTGTGATGGAACTGACGCTAGACCCGGCTGACGGCCCAGTCATTGACCAGTTAACCCGGCGTTTTGATCCGGGGCATTATCGTCTTAATTTGAGTCAGGCACCGCTACTGCATTTTATTATCGTCCAGGAAACCGATGGACGCTGGTTCTTACTGGAATTGCAGCATCACTTGATTGGCGACCATGAAACGATGGAAGTGATGCACCGTGAAGTGCAGGCGTATTTTTCTGGGCAGGGGGATAGCCTGCCTGCGCCGGTTCCTTTCCGCAATCTGGTGGCTCAGACCCGGTTGAAGGGGGATCAGGCAGCACATACTCGTTTCTTTACCGACATGTTGGCGGAGGTGGATGAGCCAACATTCCCCTTCGGACTGACAGAGGTGCATCGTGACGGATCTCAAATGAGGGAATCTCATCGGATGTTGGCGCCTGAGCTGAATGGCCGTCTGCGCGGTTTGGTTCGGCGTTTGGGTGTCAGTCTGGCGGCGTTGTGTCATCTGGCTTGGGCACAGGTACTGTCGCATACTAGTGGTCAAGAGAAAGTAGTGTTTGGTACCGTCCTGTTTGGGCGCATGGGAGCGGGGGAAGGGGCAGACAATGGTATGGGGTTGTTTATTAATACCTTGCCGTTGCGACTGGATATTGATGATACCCCGGTACAGGATAGCGTGCGTACGGTACATTTGCGACTGGCCGGGTTGCTGGAGCATGAGCATGCCTCACTGGCGCTGGCCCAGCGGTGCAGTGGTATCGCCAGCGGTACGCCACTCTTTAGTGCTCTGTTCAACTATCGACATAATGCCTTATCGGCAACGTCGGATGACGTCATCAGAGGTATTGAATTTCTGGATGGACAGGAGCGAACCAACTATCCATTTGGGCTGTCGGTGGAGGATGGGGGTTCCACGTTGGGGCTGACTGCTCTGGTGGTGCAGCCATTTGAGCCAGATCGACTCTGCGGTTATATGCAGCAGGCGCTGGAAAGTCTGGTGGAGGCGCTTGAACAGGCCCCGGAGACGCCGGTACGCGCGCTGAACATCCTGCCTGAAACGGAACGTACCTTGTTACTGGAAACTTGGAATGCCACTGAAAACCCTTATCCTGACCCATTATGTATTCACCAACTGTTTGAGCAACAGGCAGAGAAAACTCCAGAGGCGACCGCGTTAGTGTATGAAGCGCGGTGTTTCAGCTATGCCGAATTAAATGCTCGCGCCAACCGCCTTGCCCATCAACTGATTGCATTGGGCGTCATACCGGATCAGCGAGTGGCGATTTGCCTGGCACGTTCACCGGCGATAGTGGTGGCTTTGTTGGCGGTGCTGAAAGCGGGCGGGGCTTATGTGCCGCTGGACCCGACTTATCCGGGAGAACGTCTGGCGTATATCCTGAATGATACCGCCCCGTCAGTGGTACTGGTTGATGAAGCTGGCCGGGCGGCGCTTGGCGAAGAAGCGCTTACCGGGTTGACCGTACTTACGCCGGATACCCTGCCAGACCAGCCGGACAGTAACCCTCGGGTAACCGGGTTGATGCCACAACATCTGGCTTATGTTATCTACACTTCCGGTTCAACCGGGCAGCCGAAAGGGGTGATGATAGAACATCAGGCGTTGTATCAACGTCATTTGGGTTTTAATGAGACCTATGCAGTTACTGCGCAAGACCGGCTGTTACAATTTGCCTCTTTTGCGTTTGATGTTTCAGTAGAAGAATGCTGCTTGTCATTGTGTAATGGCGCCACATTGGTCATGCGTGATGAGCGCTGGCTGACTTCCATGCAGGAATTTATTGCCTTAGCCTGGCAGAACCGTATCACAGTGATGTCGCTGCCGGCGTTATTTTGGTCCGAACTGATTGCCAGAGACAATACATTACCGCTACCGGATTGCCTCAGGTTCATCATTATTGGGGGTGAAGCCGTTAAAAAGAGCGCTATTCAAGAGTGGTTTGCGCGGGAAACCTACCGACCTCGACTGTTGAACGCCTATGGCCCGACGGAAAATACCGTGACGGCGACCTGTAAGGAGATATTAGCCCCGGCTGATGACAGTTCTATCGGCCAGCCGCTTAAAAATACCTGCATCTACCTACTGGACAGCGACGGTCAACCTGTCCCATTCGGCTGCGTTGGCGAAATGTATATTGGTGGCGTCGGGGTTGCACGGGGTTATCTTAACCAGCCTGAATTGAGTGAGGAACGTTTTATAGCCGATCCCTTTAGTCCGGTATCTGGTGCGCGGATGTATCGCACGGGGGATTTGGCCCGCTATTTACCGGACGGCAATCTGGAATTTCTGGGCCGTAACGACGAGCAGGTTAAAATTCGGGGCTTTCGGATTGAACTGGGGGAGATTGAAACCCAGTTGTTGGAACACCCGGTGGTGCAAGAGGCGGCGGTGTTGGTGTGGGAGGATGGTCAGGACAAGTATTTGGTCGCCTATGTGGTAGCGGAAGCGAATGAAGGTCTGGCTGCCAGTTTGCGTGCTCATCTGAGTACCATTTTGCCAGATTATATGGTGCCGTCAGCTGTTGTGCGTCTGGATATCTTCCCGCAAACCCCGAACGGCAAGCTAGATCGCCGGGCATTACCCACGCCAGAGAAGGGAGATTTTTCCCGTCAGGTCTATGAAGCGCCGCAAGGAGAAACTGAGACAGCTCTGGCGGCGATCTGGTGTGAGTTATTGGGCGTTGAGCAGGTCAGTCGACATGACAACTTTTTCGTATTAGGCGGCCATTCACTGCTCGCTATGCGCATGACGAATATTGCCGCGGGTCGAGGGATGGTTTGCACATTGAATACCTTGTTCCAATTCCCGGTGCTGACTGAACTGGCCGCAAAAATCACCTCGGATTTACTGTCTCAGCCGCAAAACAGCGCCATATCGGTACGACCTGATGGAACCGGGTTGCCGCTGTTCTTTGTTCCCAGTGGCATGGGTGACTACTCCTATGCTTTCGGGCTGGCTCAGCATATTTCGTCGGGCTACCCGATTTATGCGCTGCCTTGGCCGTCCATCAGTGAAGAACCGATGTCAACGATGGAAGAGCAGGCTGCCAGAATGATCACCTTGATGAAAGCGGTACAACCGGTAGGTCCATATCGGATAGGGGGTTACTCTTCTGGTGGCATATTGGCTTATGCCATTGCTCAACAGCTTTTGAGTGCTGACGAGCGGGTTAATTTCCTGGGGCTGATTGACACGCTTGCTCCTCATTGCTTTGGTCAGCAGATAGCGCAACCCAAACATCAATTTTTTGCTGAGTTGGTCAGGCAATTAGGGGAAGAACATTCTGAAGAGATTGCGGCATTGTATCAGCGAATCGATGAATTGAATTTGGTGCGATTTATTACAGCGGCGCAGGAATTGGCGTTATATCCCGTCAATCTGAGTGCTGACTTAATGGCGAAGCGTTGGGAACAGATGGAGCATTACGAACAAATCGTCAGAAATTATGAGCCACCAGCATTATCGGTAACGCTGCATCAGTTTTATGCGGTAGAGCCTTCCCCGTCTATTTCTTTTATGACGGATGAAAAGTCGGAGCCTTTAAATATCGATCCGTCGTTAGGTTGGGCGCAAATAATAGCTGATACTTCGCTTAAACTCATTGCTATTCCCGGTGACCATTTTAGTTTATTGGAAAATGATGAGAATAAAATGGCTTTAGCTCAGGCCCTCAATATGGCTCTGGCAATCAGTGATGAAGGGGAGGTGGTGTAATATTGGTATATTGATATATTAATAATTTAACCTTGATATAATAATCCGGTATATATTATTTATACCGGATTGTTTTTATACCCGATTTGGCGGTGAGTCATGAAGGTCGATATTCATCACATAAACCCATTCTTTCATCAACTCACCCCGGTGGTAACCTGCTCCGTCAAGGATAATATGAACCTTCTGACTGACCGGATAGGTTTCACGGATGGCACTGATTTCCGCATGAGCGGTTGCCATATTACCGTTTGGTAATGCTTTACCTTTAGCTATTTCTTTTGTCGAAATTCTGTCAGCAATTAGAGAACCTTGTTTCGCATTTGCCTGTTCAGAAGCTCTTGCTGTTTGATTCGTATCAGTAAATATTTTTCCATTCACTTCTAATTTAGCCGTAACTACTGGGGTTATGGCCTCTTTTGTAGCATCTTTCCTTTAGAAACAGCATCCATGACTATATTTGGTATTTGTGATTCTGAAACACCTATTTTGGCAAAGTCATTTACATGGCGTTCTACAATATGTTGAAGCCCCGCCGATGAATTACCTTTCTCAAGAAACACTATTTTACCATCAGCTAACTTTTCAGCTCTTAAGACATTTTCAGGTGAAAATTTGACACCATTCTTAGACATTTCTGTAAGGTATTGTTGGTTAATCGTCCCCTTTCCAACATACAACTTCTCATTTTCAATCAAACTAGCTACGGCATGGGTATCAGGTTTAGCATTGCTTAACAGCGGTTCTGAGGCATGACTCAACTCTTCTGCCAGATTTTTCGCCCCTTCTTTGCTATTACCTAATACTTTTACGGCTCCCGCCGCCAAAACACCGGTCCCAACAGCCGCTTCCGGCGCAACCGCATCAGCAACGAAAATCCCCACGTTATTCAGGCACAGCGCCGGATTGGCTTTACAGCCTTCCAGCGCAATACGCCCTGCCGTTGCCATTTCAGCCGAGCCCGCAATCAGTATATGACCGCCATAAACCAGCGCATAGCCGCCTGCCGCCAGGATATCTTTTTGATTATCTACCGATAACTGATACAACATGTGCTCAGTCATGTTGTTACGATATTTGCGTGCCCAATTCGGATAAATCAACCGTGGTCATCCGCTCTTTTAATTCAAACAGTTTGTCTAATCCATATAAGCTGGATAAATGAAACAGACTCTCTGATGCTTCCGGTGCATTGGGACGAAATAGATCAATATCGTGACCCGCTAAGCGTAACTTGTTGTCCGGCACTGATTCAAGCTCTTCGCAAAATTAAATCATATGATTAATATTGCCCGTAGCATTCAAAATACATCCACTATGACAACCATGAAAGAATTCGCTTAAAGTTAAATGGTCTGAGTCCGGTAGAGTTCCGAACTCAGACATTATTAGCTGTTTAGTGTAACCCGTCCAATTTTTTGGGTCAGTTCATGCACGCGGGGGTTGAATTTCCAGTTACCATCCATCAACAGTAATTTCTCTGCCGTAAAGTCTGACCATGAATACGCCTTTTTCTAATTACACTCAATAATTCCCCCACTGTGCAGTTTTATACCTGACCAACAACAGCCCGACGCAAAGCAGGGACCAGTTTATTTATTCAATAAATGTTCTTTTGCTTTTGATAAAGCATCTTGCAGCCAATCAAGATCAATAGTTCTAGCATTAGGAGAAAATTCTACCTTAATATTTTCAATTCCCTCTTCTTGTTGCAAGAGAGCAAAAAATTCTCCATTACAATAAATTTCAGCGATCAAATATTCGTAACCTACATCGCTTGCTACGACAATCTTTAGTTGATGTCTATTATTCATTATGGCTCCAAAAATCCACGGAAGTTACCTTGAGGATCAAATCTTGCCCCGCGACCATCCGATGCTATTATATCAAAACCACCAAAACGATTGCCCTCTTGGACCTTAGCTCCTGGCGATTTGATTATTCCCTCCAAGATTTTTTGTCCTTGTTGATTAATCTGTGCTGGACCTCCTTTAGCAACAGGGAATGCACTTCCCTCTCGGCTACCATGTTTCTGCAAGGCTCTACCAGCAACAGTTAAATTTCCTGCTTTAGCAGCCGGATCAAGTTTAGTTCCTGTTTTAGCAAGTTCAGTTAGCCCTAATTTGCCAAACCTCTCTGTGTCTATTTTTTGGCCAATAGGTTCATTACGTATATTTTTAGTTGCATCAATCGCTACAGTTTCTGTTTTTACCGCCGCAGCTTCCGCCGCTGTTGCCAAGTTGCGCTCCATATACAACGCTTCTTTTTCAATCAAGCTAGCTACGGCATGGGTATCAGGTTTAGCATTTCTTAACAGCGGTTCTGAGGCATGACTCAACTCTTCTGCCAGATTTTTCGCCCCTTCTTTGCTGTTACCTAATATTTTTACCGCTCCAGCAGCTAAAACACCGATCCCAACCGCCGCTTCCGGCGCAACCGCATCCGCAACGAAAATCCCCACGTTATTCAGGCACAGCGCCGGATTAGCTTTACAGCCTTCCAGCGCAATACGCCCTGCTGTTGCCATTTCAGCCGAGGCGGCAATCAGTATAGATAGACAAGCTCTGCGCTGTTCGCTGCACTATAAGCGCCTTCCGGGTATGGCTAATCAGAGCGCCTGACAACGCCCCGATAAATTTGGCTGTCTAAGCCTTTACTTCATTACTCGTCAGCGCTTCCTGAAGTTTATGGATTTGTCGTCACATTAACTGCCACAACTTCAGTTTTCGCAGCCACCGCTTCTGCTACAATTTTACCTACACCGATTGCACGCGCTACCCGGTGTTAGTGCTTCAACAATCCGCATCCCCGCATTATGCAATATTTCTCTGCACCTATTTTTTGAGCAACAGGCTTATTAAGCAAATTTTTAGTCGCATTAACCGCTACATAACCCAGTTACTCTAATTGATAGTCAAATTTATCAGCTAGTTTAAAATTGATGTCTTGTTCTTTAACCCGATTAAATATGGTAATAATTTTTTTAAAAGTATCGCCCAAATACTGATGAGAAGATTCAGAATTTAGCCAAACAATTGTCACTGGACGTTCAATATCACTACTTAAACGATCCCATAACGCATCAAGATTATTCCCATAATAAGGGCCAAATTCTAACTGTTCAGATAATGCTTTATGAAAATCACCCTCTGAACAGATGTCTTTTCCATCTAAAATAATTTTATGATCTCTCATTTCCACTTACCTATTGAAATAGCCGTTTCGTAATGATCAACGGTGATATATAACAAACCATCATTAGAATACAGCAATCGAGTTCCTGGTTGATTACCACGAGACATCGTATTATCCAATCCTATGTCAGCCTCACGCCATACCCGGCCAAGAGAGGGTGGTAGTAGATTATTTGAATTCTCAAAGATATCGCCACCTAATTGACCTCCAGGTGTAGTATTATTGAGAGCCTTTCCAGGTTTCCAACCATTACCTATTGCTTGGTTCTTAGTAACATAATTTTTCGGCAACTGACCTGTAGTTTTCAGACTCTCCACTACTTCATTTGCAGCTTGAGTTGTTTTCAGATCCATCTTAAGGCCAGCGTAATTAGCAGCATTATGAGCTGCATTATTCATGCTTTTAGTAGTGCTCGCTACCACAATTTTCGCAGCCGCCGCTTCCGCCGCAGTTTTACCCACACCTATTATGTCAGCCACACCACCCGGTGTTAATGCCTCAGCGACCTGCATACCCGCATTGTGCAATCCTTCTGCCAGATTTTTCGCCCCTTCTTTGCTGTTACCTAATACTTTTACCGCTCCCGCCGCCAAAACACCGGTCCCAACAGCCGCTTCCGGCGCAACCGCATCAGCAACGAAAATCCCCACGTTATTCAGGCACAGCGCCGGATTGGCTTTACAGCCTTCCAGCGCAATACGCCCTGCCGTTGCCATTTCAGCCGAGCCCGCAATCAGTATATGACCGCCATAAACCAGCGCATAGCCGCCTGCCGCCACGGCGGTGACGGCAATCGCGGCATTCCGCCGCGCAGTTATGCGCTCTTC
>NZ_NMQR01000055.1 GCF_003545805.1 Photorhabdus sp. CRCIA-P01
ATAAATTAAATAAACCATTAAACCATTAAACCATTAAACCATTAAACCATTACCATTAAACCATTAAACCATTAAACCATTAAACCATTAAACCATTAAACCATTAAACCATTAAACCATTAAACCATTAAACTAAAAAACTATTGGAGAGAATTATTAAATCTTTGTAATTAAAGAGTTAAATGATATTATCTTATAATTGCTTTACCGAAATAAAAAATATATATTATCTTATAATTGCTTTACCGAAATAAAAAATATTATCTCGTTTCCTTGCACTAATCAATAATATGTCCTTTAATATAATCAACAACTTAGTTTTCATACAATCAATTATCAGTGCAACATTTTATTTTTATTATCATTTTAACTTTTTAGGTTTAATATTATATTTCATACAATTTAATGATGTTTATTATTTTAGCAAGGTGCATAGAATGAAAAATGATTTTTTAATTATATCCAATATGTTCAAATCAATTACCAATATAAAATTACCAGAATGCCTGAAAAATCATGATCTATCCCAAGAAATTGCAGCTTCTTGGAATGAATTTAGTGGATCATTATATCGCTGGCCATCAGCATTGGAAGATTATGAATATGCATATAATTCCGATGAACAAGATATGGATAGAATTATTAAAAATATACACAAAGCAACAACTTATTTAGGTTCACTTAGCAGTGGATATTTAGGTCATGGTTATATTGCCAGAGTCAATCATGCATTGAAAGAAATTGAATCAGATTTTAGTAAGCTAGATGATTTCATCTCAAAATTGCCACAACCCTTTGAAATATCTCAAATTGATTTTGAGAGTAAGAAAAATTTCGCAGAAAAAACACATATAAAAATACAACAATTATTAAAGAATATTTCAGATGGAGAAGATAAAAAACAAATATACAAACTCTCTTTATTGATGGAAGAAATCACTTTAAACATATCAGATGTTTCATTTAGCCTTAGAAATATAAACAATTCAGTCAATAAACTTAATGGACAAATCAAAACAATTAATAATATTTACAATGAGTTAGTCGAAAACTTTAATAAAGAAAATAAAAAAGATATTTTTACAAGAAATTATAGGCAATGCATGATCTATTTTAGTGATTTTACAAATAAATTCAATTTATTCTCCTATGATTACAAATCATTTAACAAGAATAATATATTAATTATCTTATAACCAATATATACCCTTCATCTTTCAAGCTGCTGCTTTGTTGGCTGCTTTCACTCACCCCAGTCACATAGTTATCTATGCTCCTGGGGATTCATTCACTTGCCGCCGTGCTGCAACTCGAAATCTATTAGGTATAAGACGAATTTTTGCAACTATCAATAATCTCTATTATTTATTCCGTATAATATAACCAGTTGTAAAATATGCAAGATGACACGAAATATGGGGAAGTGTTGGATAAGTCACTTCATCCAATAACTCCCCCTAAATTTCTATATTAATGCAACAATCTACTTGAAAATAATGATAAAAAAAACAAATAATCACTTCTATACCAGAGTATAGAAAAGGATTAATCACGATACAATCCACTATCTTATATCCGTTTAATTATCAATTTGATATACACCATGATAGTATACATCAAGGCTATGACAATGCCTTACTGAGTTCCTTTGTCCTATATATCTATTACCGGAAATTTTTAAGGAGCGATACATGAAACTTTATTACCAACCTGGGGCTTGTTCTCTATCACCTCACATCATACTTCGTGAAGCAGGACTTGATTTCAGCGTGATTAAAGTTGATCTGAAAACTAAAAAAACGGAGAACGGCGACAATTTTTTCGCAGTCAACCCAAAAGGCCAAATACCCACTCTTCTGTTAGATAACAATGAAATCCTCACCGAAGGAGCTGTTATTGTTCAATATATTGCCGACCAGAAACCGGACAAAAAATTAATTGCGCCGGCCGGAACTATGGAGCGATATCATCAACTTGAATGGCTTAGCCATATTTCCAGTGAAATTCATAAAGGATTTTCACCCCTGTTCATGCCAGGAACACCAGAAAATTATCGCCCTGTTGCTATTAATAATCTACTTAGAAGATTCAAGTATATAGATGAAGTATTAGCAAAACAGCCATACATTGCCGGGGAGCATTTTACTGTTGCTGACGCTTACTTATTCACGCTCAGTAATTGGGCACCTTTAGTGCAATTGGATCTATCCAATCTGGTTCATCTTAAAGCTTATCAAAAGAAAATTGCAGAGCGTCCACATGTTCGTGATGCACTGAAAGCCGAAGGATTAATTTAAAAATAAGAAACCGTTCCACTGGTATTGTGTGGAACGGTTAATTAAATGCTTTAATCCAATTGTGTCGCACAGAACTTATGGCCAGGCGCCACCATTCTATCCTGAGCAGCCACAATTTGTAGTTCGTATTCGCCCATATCTTTCGTTGTTACCATCACTTCATAAACCGCAGCCGTGACATGTTCGAGGGCAGTTTGTAAAGATTCACCTTTTAATAGATTAACTAATAACAAGCCGCTGGTTAAATCGCCAACACCCACTGGCTGATGTTCGCCAAAATCCACCAAAGGCCGATTCACATGCCAGCTATGTTCTTTAGTCACTAATAGCATTTCAAAACGATCAGGCCGATAACCAGCACGACTAAGGTGTTTAACCAGTACAATATCCGGCCCTTTTTCACATAGTGTTCGAGCAGCCACAACAGCTTGTTCTACATTAGCCACTTTCTGCATACTGAGTGTTTCAAGTTCCAGCAAATTCGGCGCAATGATGTCACTGACAGGGAGCGCTTCTTCACATAAAAATTCGGCCACCCCAGGCACAACAATACAACCTTTTTCTGGGTGCCCCATAACGGGATCGCAGAGATACCAAGCATCAGGATTCACCGCTTTTACCCGTTTCACTATATCGATAATATGGCTCCCCTGCTCCGATGAACCGATATATCCACTCAGTACCGCATCACAAGATTTGAGCTGTTCGATTTCTTCAATGCCTTGAACGATTTCTGTAAGATGGTTAGCCGGCATAACACACCCTTTCCATTGAGCATATTGGGTATGATTTGAAAACTGTACTGTATTCAATGGCCATACGTTCACCCCCATCCGACGCATAGGGAATTCCGCAGCGCTGTTACCAGCGTGACCAAAAACAACATGAGATTGAATTGAAAGAATATTTTTCACGATGACGGCCTATATTTTTATTCTGGCTTCTGTTTATAAGATTAAAGTCATAGTAAGAGAAAGGGCAACATTACCGTTGCCCCATCATATACCCGTCATCTTTCAAGTTGCCTCTTTGTTGGCTGCACTCGCTCACCCCGGTCACATAGTTATCTATGCTCCCGGGGATTCGCTCCCTTGCCGTCGCGATGCATCTTGAAATACATAGGGTATATGTAATATTAGTTATTTCCAGCAGATCAAACAATCATGTTTTTTACCACGACGCAGCAGGGTGTAACGACCAAACAGACGGTTACTGTCAGTAAACAGATATTCAGGTTCAGATTGTTTTTCACCATTAATTGCGACAGCGTTTGAACTGATCATCGTACGCGCCTGACCACGAGAAGGCACTAATCCAGCATTAACCAAAGCCTGTTGCAAATCTGCACCCTTTTCCAACTCAATGACCGGCATACCATCCTGCGCCAATTGAGCAAAATCCGCTTCGGTCAAATCAGCAGCAGCCCCGGAGAATAAACTTTCCGTAATCCGTTTAGCGGCTGCTAACCCCTCTTCACCATGCACCATACCGGTGACTTGTTCTGCCAACACGTACTGGGCACGAGGAGCTTTACCGCTATTTTTATCTTCTTCTTCCAAAGCATCAATATCTTCAAGATTCATGAAGGTAAAGAATTTCAGGAAGCGATAAACATCGGCATCCGCAGTGTTAATCCAGAATTGATAGAATTTGTATGGGCTGGTTTTCTTCGGATCCAACCAAACAGCGCCACCTTCCGTTTTGCCAAATTTAGTACCATCAGATTTCGTGATCAATGGAACGGTCATGCCAAATACTTGTTTCTGGTTGATACGACGAGTTAGATCAATACCTGAAGTAATATTCCCCCACTGGTCAGAACCACCAATCTGTAACTCAACACCATGTACTTCACTCAGGCGAGCAAAGTCATAGGATTGCAGCAGATTATAAGAAAACTCAGTGAAAGAGATACCCACATCATCACGGTTCAAACGCTGTTTAACCGCCTCTTTGTTAATCATCTGATTAACTGAGAAATGTTTGCCGATATCACGCAAGAAAGTCAGAACATCCATGTTGCCAAACCAATCATAATTATTGGCTGTTTTAGCACTATTTTCGCCACAATCAAAATCGAGGAAAGGTGAAACCTGTCTACGAATTTTCTCCACCCACTCTTTAACGGTAGCTTCAGTATTCAATTTACGCTCAGTGGCTTTGAAACTCGGATCACCAATCAAACCCGTCGCTCCACCAACTAACGCCACGGGTTTATGCCCGGCTAGCTGGAATCGTTTTAAACACAGCAAGGGAACCAGATGCCCCAAATGCAAGCTGTCAGCGGTCGGATCGAAACCACAATAGAGGGAGACAGGACCCTGCGCCAGTCTCTCCGCTAACGCATTCTCATCCGTCACCTGGGCAATGAGGCCCCGCTCTTGCAGTTGTTTTATCAAGTTCTTGCTAGACATTAATGGCTCCATCAATTTGTGTATTTTGTCTGGTTATATAAATCGCTATTCAAAAAAGTGCGGCATAGCATAAAACGCCAATACTATAAGTGCTAGTATTAAAAATGATAATCCACGATTTATGGTGCAAGCCTGTCAATATGCCAGCTATCATCTTGCCGTTGATAAATAAACCGATCATGGAGCCGGTTTGCACCACCTTGCCAAAATTCAACAGAATCAAAGGTCACTTTAAATCCTCCCCAAAAGCTAGGTAAAGGCACCTCACCATTCAAGAATTTTTGTTTCAATTCAAGGAACTTCCCTTCTAAAACACCGCGTGCGGAAATGCGAGAAGATTGTTGTGATGCCCATGCAGCAATCTGGCTATCTCTAGGACGACTATGAAAATATTTCACCACTTCAACAGGAGAAAGACGTTCAGCTCTACCAAGAAAAGAGACTTGCCTTTCCAGAGGATACCAAGGGAAATGGAGGCTGATTTTGTTATTGTGCGCCAAATGTTTTGCTTTCCGGCTACCTAAATTTGTATAAAAAATCAGACTATTTGTATCAAAATGCTTCAATAACACAATACGTTGATACGGTTGACCACTCTCATCGACCGTTGCTATAGACATTGCCGTCGGATCACTCAACTTAGCTTCACATGCTTGCTTGAGCCAACGCTCAAAAAGTTCGATGGGTTCTTTGGTCAAATCTTTACGTCTTAAACCACCACGAATATATTCACGGCGCAATTCTGCAACATCAAATTCATTATGTTCTGACATTAACGTAACTCTGTTCATGACTCACTAAATACCAAACAGCTTATCATTGTTATTGATTAATAACAGGATAAATCGCCCCTAAAACAGTTTCAGTACTCGCACCGGTAACAGAGGGTAAATTCCCTGGCGCACCTGACATTGTACGGAATGCTAACCAGGCAAATGCCAGTGCTTCCATATCATCACCGCTTAGGCCATATTTATCTGTCGGGCACACCTCCGTCCCCGGTAATAGGGCAGAAAGTCGACTCATTATCTGCGGGTTACGTGCGCCACCACCACAAACCAATAGACGCTCACATCCACCACTCAACATAATTTGCCGTGACACAGACGCTGCTGTCAGCTCGGCCAGCGTTGCCTGAACATCAACAGGTGGTATGTCAGGAAAGTTAACTAACTGCGCCTCCAACCAACTCATATTGAAATACTCCCGGCCTGTGCTTTTAGGGGCTGGTCGTGAAAAATAGTGATCAGAAAGCATTTGTCCGAGCAATTTGTTATTAACAACACCTTCTCGTGCCCATTGCGCATCTTTATCATAAGGTTTTTTCTGATGACGCCATACCCAACTATCCATCAGCATATTACCCGGACCTGTGTCGTACCCTTTGACAGGTGATCCAGGTAATAGCGTCGTTATATTGGCAATACCACCGATATTGAGAATTATCCTTCGTTCTGTCGGATGGCCTAATACGGCGAAATGAAAAGCGGGAACTAATGGCGCTCCCTGCCCACCATATGCCATATCCCTCCGACGAAAATCACCAACCACAGTCATCCCAGTCAAAGCTGCAATACGGTTATTATCGCCAAGTTGCATAGTGAAAGGCGTATGACTATCTGGCTCATGCCAAACGGTTTGTCCATGACATCCCACAGCAATAATGTCACTTGTGGTTAACCCTGTTTTAATCAGTAAGCCTTGTACCGCTTCAGCGAATAAAGAACCAAGTTCATAATCCAACCGACCGATTGCCGATAATGTCGTTTGCTGCCCTTGGCAGACTGCGAGAATTTTCTGTTTTAATTCGTATGGGAATGGATGCGAATAACTGGCTTGCCGAGCAACAACTTTATCATTGATTGCTGCAAGCACCACATCAACGCCATCCAGACTTGTACCCGACATTACACCAATATAACGACCTGACTTCATAACCATTTAATTTGCCTTCCTGCTTAGAATCTGTCTTGATAAAATCAGAAACCATGCCAATAACTATAAAGCGCAGTGGTTTTGGCTGTATATGACTAATAGACAAACGAAGGAATAAAACCTGAGTTTTGGAAACAACTTCACAAAAAATGCTGAATTTTTCATTCATAGCTATTTCTTTTAAAAATCTCTATTGACGTTTAATATATGTTTAGCACTAGATTGCTAATGTACCGATATTCTATTTGAATAAACTTTTTATTACTTATTGCCAATACCGGTTGTTAGCCTGACTGCCCAGTAAGCTATCAGATTTCCGCAGTCAGGCATCGAAATTAGGAGTTACTATGTTTAAGCACTTTTTAGTTAGCGCGGTTGCCGTTGCTTCATTATCAGGCTGTGTCAACACCGATTCTCTTTCTGGTGATACCTACACTGCTGGACAAGCTAAGCAGGTTCAAACTGTCTCTTACGGCACAGTTGTTTCTGTTCGTCCCATCAATATTCAAGCGGGCAGCAATGAAAATGTATTAGGCGCGATTGGTGGCGCGGTTCTAGGAGGTCTTGTTGGTAATACTATTGGCGGTGGCAGTGGCAACACATTAGCAACTGCCGCGGGTGCGATTGCCGGTGGTGTCGCGGGCCAAAATGTTCAGGGAGCTCTTAACACAACTAAAGGTGTGGAACTCGAAATTCGTCGTGACAGTGGTGAAAGCATCATTGTTGTTCAAAAACAAGACAAAACAGTCTTTCATAAAGGCCAACGTGTAAGAATCGCAGGTCAAGGTAGTAATATTACTGTTTCACCTCGACAATAAGATATAAATAAGAAAACCGTGACTTCATTTTAGTAAGTCGCGGTCTTCTTTCATCCGGTTAGCATTTCATGGATATCGTAATTACTATCTATTTTGTAATTGGATAATATTTTGCTCTAACTTCTGAACTAAAGTGGAAAGAAAAGCAAGTTCCTCGCGTGAAATACCTCCCAGAATCTCATTTCTTGTGGATTCAATAACACCATCCAACTCCCTAATAACCGATGCAGAATCTTCAGTTAACTTGATTCTCTTTGCACGACGATCATTGGCACAAGTATGCCGGGTGATAAGTTTTTTTTCCTCAAGCTGATCTAACGTCCTGACCAAAGATGGTTGCTCGATACCGATAGCTTTCGCCAACTGTATCTGAGATTGCTCCTGAGGTAACCGGCTAATATTGTATAACGTTACCCAATGAGTCTGAGTTAATTCCAACGGCTTTAAACGGTAGTCAATTAAAGCACGCCAAATACGAACTAACCGTGCCAGATCTGATCCCAATGTAGATTCCAATTGTCCCTCCTTAAATAACTAGCCTACTAAACATAACAGCCAAATTTTTCTAAATCAGGCTAACTAGCCTTAAAAAAGTATATATAACTTCTGCATAATCACAGTAAATTCTTAGTAACTAACTAATTCAGGTAACTATAACCAAGAACAACCAAACTTAATTTAAACTCAGAACAAAACAATTAACATACAATATTTTTACCATAAAAACTATCAGAACTATGAATACAAACAGAAATCAATAAATATCATTCAATACTTTATTCAAAGTACTATAAGAATAGCTGTCATCTAAATGCTAAGCTATCTATTTTTACATTAATGTTGTTTTTATTTTACATTTATCACACAATCAAGCTTAAAATTCCATTTAAAACATAAAGTTATAAAAAAATTCAAGCAATCTCACTTAGCCTTTTCGTTAATCAAGAAATAAAAAAATAACAAACAAAATACTTGGGATTATAGTAGAACATTTATAACTTTGCCAAAAATATAACCCTATATAAGTAAATCATTGAATTGTTAACCCTAATAACCTCAAAAATCGATAATTAAAACAGTGATGGCTGTTCAGGTGGTTCTTCATCTGTCTGATTTTGTGCTCTCAATGCACGTAAATATCTTTGCCGGCACAGTCGCAATACTTCACGCTTCCGCCCATCTGACATTTTCATCCAATTAAATCTTTCTTCCCGGCTGCGATAACACCCCAGACAAAAACCCCGCTCATTCGCCTGACAAATTCCTCGACAAGGACTGGGAATAGCAAAAAACTCTAGTTGCTCAGCCATCACATCCCGTTTCCTATACAATTCACATACTATATTTAATTATAAACCCGAATAAGAATAAATTATAATTATGGATAAATTGAACTGTAACCGTAAGACACGTTATAGTTAGTGGTTTTTGTGCGACTTACCGCACAAAAATATTGGCAAAACCATTAAATTAGAGGTAATTATGCGTTTACTCCATACCATGATCCGTGTTGGTGATCTGCAACGCTCCATTAATTTTTACACTGAAGTGTTAGGAATGCGCCTGCTGCGCGCCAGTGAAAACACCGAATATAAATACTCACTCGCCTTCGTTGGCTACACTGATGAAAGCGAAGGAGCTGTAATCGAGTTGACCTATAATTGGGGAGTTGACCATTACGAAATGGGGAATGCCTTTGGTCACATCGCATTAGGTGTTGATGATGTCGCAGCCACTTGCGAATCTATTCGCAAAGCAGGTGGTAACATTACCCGTGAAGCGGGTCCTGTAAAAGGCGGGACAACCATTATTGCTTTCGTTGAAGATCCAGATGGTTACAAAATTGAACTTATTGAAAACAAAAATGCCAGCAACGCTCTGGGTAACTCAATCTGATGTCTGACAAAAAAGAGCCAAACATCCTTAGTGGACGTTTTCGAGGTTATTACCCGGTTGTTATTGATGTTGAAACTGGCGGTTTTAATGCCAAAACAGATGCATTACTTGAAATTGCCGCCGTTACACTAGAGATGGATAATGAAGGTTGGCTAACACCGGACGAATCGCTTCACTTCCATATTGAGCCATTTGAAGGAGCCAATCTTGAACCAGCAGCCCTAGCGTTCACCGGCATTGATCCATTAAATCCGCTACGTGGAGCAGTGAGCGAATATGAAGCTCTGCACGCTATTTTTAAAATGGTTCGTAAAGGGATAAAAAATAATCATTGTAATCGAGCAATTATCGTTGCTCACAATGCCAGCTTCGATCATAGCTTTGTTATGGCTGCCACGGAACGCACCGGACTAAAACGAAATCCGTTTCATCCGTTTGCAACTTTTGACACCGCTGCTTTAGGTGGTCTGGTATTAGGACAAACAATCTTAGCAAAAGCCTGCATCACAGCCGGTATCCCATTCGATAATAATCAAGCTCACAGCGCTTTATATGATACTGATCGTACCGCTGAATTATTCTGTGAAATGGTTAACCGTTGGAAACAACTTGGTGGCTGGCCATTAGCGACAACAGCAGAAAAAACCGGATAAATAGCTGAACGGCCAGATTAATATAATCAAATCTAAACAATAATGCCCCCCATATATCAACATATGGGGAGACAGCATGATAATCTGTCTATACCCTTCATCTTTCAAGCTGCTGCTTTGTTGGCTGCTTTCACTCACCCCAGTCACATAGTTGTCTATGCTCCTGGGGATTCGTTCACTTGCCGCCGCGCTGCAACTCGAAATCTATTAGGTATATATACCCTTCATCCTTCAAGCTGCTGCTTTGTTGGCTGCTTTCACTCAACCCCAGTCACATAGTTGTCTATGCTCCTGGGGATTCGTTCATTTGCCGCCGCGCTGCAACTCGAAATCTATTAGGTATATAAGTGATGAAAAAATTACTCTGTCGCGTTTTCGTCCTGAGAACGATATTTATCAGCAGTTTCTTTGATTAATGTTTGTAACTCACCACGCTGATACATTTCAATGACAATATCGCATCCACCTATCAATTCACCTTCCACCCAAAGCTGAGGAAAAGTTGGCCAATTAGCATATTTTGGCAATTCCGCACGAATATCTGGATTTTGCAAAATATCTACGTAAGCAAAACGTTCACCACACGCAGATAAAGCTTGAACCACCTGCGCGGAAAATCCACAACTTGGCAATTTAGGAGAACCTTTCATATACAATAAAATCGGGTTTTCTTTAATTTGGCGCTCAATCTTCTCAATAGTCGTCATTTTTATTTCCTTTAAACCAACAGTATGTTGATAACCAACATCGCCACAATATTGCGGAGAATACCATTTTCTCTCACTAATATGCATCCTGATCTTTTCTTATCCTGGCATAAATGACACCATTTCCACTGTTATTTATCGTAGAAATTGTTAAGATGACCATGAACTTATCTGTTTTAACGCGCAAAGGCAAAGGGCAGATAAACCATTGAGACTATCTGCCCAATTACCCTTCAACGTAAAGCCCAATTTTTAAATCATCCAATCAGTTCAAAATATCAGGCAAAGATCAAGCAAAGAGCGGCAAAAATGGCAATCATCACCAACGTGCTGACAGCAGTAAATAAACCAAGCTTCAAATCGGTATTCATAAAGCCTCCTCAGAATAAAAAGTTTATAACGACAAAAACCAGTCTATTGAGATAGTTAATTGCCCTTACATAAGGAAAAGCATAAATAGCGATTACCACACATTTTATAACACTGATTATTGCTTTCACTTTTGAGCCAAATCAGACAAAATTCAGGATTTATCGCTAACTTATTGCCAACCCCTCGATGTAAAGGGCTAGCAAGCGATTAACAAAGCGTTTTAAATTTAGACCAAAAGGTCAGGAGTCTTTCACCTCATGGCAACGATCAAAGATGTGGCTAAGCACGCTGGCGTCTCAACCACCACCGTATCCCATGTTATTAATAAAACCCGCTTCGTCGCTGAAGATACTAAAGCTGCTGTTTGGGCTGCTATTAAAGCACTGAATTATTCACCCAGTGCCGTTGCTCGCAGTCTGAAAGTTAACCACACAAAATCGATCGGATTACTAGCAACCTCCAGTGAAGCCCCCTATTTTGCTGAAGTCATTGAGGCTGTTGAAAACAGTTGTTATAGCAAAGGCTATACGCTGATTTTATGTAACTCACACAATAACATTGATAAACAGAAAGCCTATCTAGCCATGCTGGCACAAAAACGTGTGGATGGACTGCTAATTATGTGTTCAGAATATCCGGAACAGTTGTTGGGAATGTTGGAAGATTATCGCAATATTCCAATGGTCGTCATGGATTGGGGACAGGCCAGAAGTGATTTCACCGATATTATTATTGATAATGCATTCCACGGCGGTTATCTGGCTGGTCGTTATCTTATCGAACGAGGTCATCGTGATATTGGTGCGATCCCCGGCCCTCTGGCACGAAATACCGGAGGCGGCCGTCATCAAGGATTCTTAAAGGCATTAAAAGAAGCCAACATTCCGATCAGAGAAGAGTGGATTATTCAAGGGGATTTTGAACCAGAATCGGGCTATAAAGCCATGCATCAAATCCTGAATCAAAAACAGCGCCCGACTGCGGTTTTCTGCGGCGGAGATGTTATGGCCATGGGGGCTATTTGTGCTGCTGATGAATTAGGATTACGCGTCCCACAGGATATTTCTGTCATCGGTTATGACAATATACGCAACGCTCGTTATTTCTCTCCGGCATTGACCACCATTCATCAGCCAAAAGAACGACTGGGGCAGATGGCGTTTTCCATGTTACTGGACCGCATAATCAATAAACGTGAAGATGCACAATCTATTGAAGTACATCCACGCTTGGTTGAGCGACGTTCTGTCGTGGATGGTCCATTTATCGACTATCGTCGTTAATCCGCTTTATTCATCTTGAAGCCATTCAGCATTAAGAGTTTCACTATCGCCAAGATAGTCAAGCAGCCAACTTAATGCTGGAGAATGGCTGTTTTGAACCCATGCCAAACAACATGGACTGTCTGGTAAAGGCTGTTCCAATTCCAGCACGACGAGTTTATTCTGCCGAATAAGCGGCATTGCCCTATGCTCAGGCACCATTCCCACACATAACCCTTCGTTTAGACAAGACAGACCAGACTCCCAATCAGGCACCACCAACCGGCGCTGATTATCCAGATTCCAAGTGTCACGCTTCGGTAAATTACGGGATGTATCTTCAAGGCACAAACTTGGATAAGGCCGCATTTGGTCATCAGATAGCGGACCCGGCAACTGAGTCAGCGCATGGCCTGCGCTAACCACACATAACCAGGGCATAAACCCCATATCTCGGAAACTATACCTTTCCCCGACTGGAGCTACCCGGGTTGCACCAATTGCAACATCAACTCGACTATTCACCAGCGCGTCCCACACACCATTAAACACTTCCTGATGAATAAAAAGTTCTATATCAGGAAAATGGTGGTAGAAATCAAGAATAAGCTGGCGACTACGTTCTGGTTTGACAACGCGATCAATAGCAATACTAAATTGCCCTCGCCAGCCGTTTGCAACTTGTTGACACTGGTGACGAGTGTCAATCATTTTTTTGATAACAGAGCGAGCTTCTTTGACAAAAATAGCGCCTGCCTCAGTTAATTCCACATCCCGATGACGACGCTCAAACAACGAAACAGCAAGCCACTCTTCCAGTTGTCTTACAGTATAACTGATCGCAGAAGGGACCCGGTGAAGCTCCGATGCAGCGGCACTAAAACTGCCTGTTCTGGCAACCGCATCCACGACTTCAAGTGAATATTCCGACCACATAATTTCACCTTTCAATTTTTTTCACAGCACTATGCAAATATTACCATTTCACAAGTAAAAATCACGACATATAGAATATGTGTCAATATTGTTATCTCCCTATCACTGCAAATTATTTCAATCATGACATTCAAAGAGAGTAATCAAATGAAAAACTCAAGTCAGTTCATGTTCTACCTTGCAGGCTTGAGTATGCTAGGTTATCTGGCTATTGATATGTATCTGCCAGCATTCGGCACTATGCAACAAGAATTAGCTACATCAGCAAACGCAATCAGTGCCAGCCTCAGCATCTTTCTTGCAGGTTTCGCCTTCGCTCAACTTTTGTGGGGGCCTCTTTCAGATCGCTTTGGCAGAAAGCCGATTATCATCACCGGGCTATCCCTGTTTTCTATCGGCTGTCTGGGCATGATGTGGATAACAGACGCCACCCAACTTTTAGTTTTGCGTTTTATCCAAGCCATAGGTGTTTGTTCAGCCGCAGTCTCGTGGCAAGCATTAGTGATTGATCGCTATGAGGCCAAGCGTACCAAACATGTTTTTGCAACGATTATGCCTCTGGTTGCGCTCTCCCCTGCCCTGGCGCCTTTGATGGGAGCCTGGCTGTTACAACACGGCGGCTGGCGCATGATTTTCCTCGTCTTACTGACAATTACATTATTACTGTTGTTCTTTACGCTGTTCTTGCAAGAAAATCGCAAAAACCGTGAAACTCAAGCGCCAACAAATAATGTCTCTTTCTTTACGCTATTAAAATCACCGCTATTTAGTGGCAACGTTCTGATATTTGCATCATGCAGCGCCGGCTTTTTTGCCTGGTTAACAGGCTCACCTTCGATTCTCGGTGAGATGGGATATACCCCGGATGACATCGGTCTGAGTTATATACCTCAAACGCTGGCCTTTATCGTTGGAGGTTATGGATGCCGCAGTATTTTAGCCAAAATAAAAAGTGAGATTATTTTCCCTTATCTGTTAATTGGCTATGCTGTCAGCATGATTGTGCTCTATTTAATTGCAAAATTTAGCGAGCCAACTCTATTCACCATTCTGGTACCTTTTTGCTTTATGGCTGCGATGAATGGGGCGTTATACCCAATTGCAGTAGCAAACGCTTTATCCGCTTATCCACAAGACAGTGGAAAAGCCACTGCATTGCAAAACACGCTTCAATTAGGACTCTGTTTTATCGCCAGCCTGATTGTATCAGCGTTTATCAGCAATCCACTTATATCCACAACCACTGTCATGGTTTCCACCGTTGTTCCGATGGCATTAGGATATTTTATACAGTGGAAAAAAAACACTGATCGCCGCATTCAAACAGTTGAACAAAATTCCTGATATTAATCAGATTATTATCTCAATAAAGGCTGCTAATTATCCATTAATTGCAGTCTTTATTTATTAATTGATAAAACAATTTTACGCTTTTATACTCAATACGTTCCCTATTATAAATAACCTGGGATTTGAGGTTTTCAGGAGCAATGACTGCCCCCATTGAACTCATGGATTAGTCATCTTTAAGATTTTTTACTTTGATTCTTTGTTATTTTTTGCATTTTGCGTCTTAGCATCCTGCTTTATTAGCTAAGTGCCTATCCCATAGGCGTAATTGTTGCAGGCAGTTTGGACACGGACAGCGCGGAAAAACCGGAGCGTACACGTAGTACATGAGGATGACTCGCTTCGCTCGCCCTACGGGCCGCACTAAAGTGCGTTCAAAAGCTAACGCTTTTGTCTGAGCACTGCCCAGGTTCGCTCTTTCATGGCAAAGAAAGGCAAATAAAATAGCCCTATTGGGATAGGCAGTAAAACGAGCTCCTCAATATTCCATCACATTAACGTTGGAGAGTATATGAGTTCATCCTGTATTGAAAACCCGAAAACAGCCATTAACTCCTGGCAGAGAATTGCCAATGAGATGCTAAAAAAAGCAGGTATTCAAATTAATGGTCAAAATCCTTATGATATCCAGATAAAAAATCCTAATTTCTATAAAAGAGTTTTACAACAAGGTTCGGTAGGATTAGGTGAAAGTTATATGGATGGCTGGTGGGATTGTGAGCAGTTAGATATTTTCTTTTATCGCGTTTTACGCGCTGGATTAGAAAATAAAATGCCTAATAATTTCAAAGATACGATGAGAATCGCAATAACCCGCTTACGTAATCTACAAACGCCAAAACGGTCATGGATTGTCGGTCATCAACATTATGATTTAGGAAATGATCTTTTTACCCGTATGCTTGACCCTTATATGCAATATTCCTGCGGATACTGGAAACAAGCTGAAACACTGAAACAAGCTCAGCTTGATAAATTGAAACTTATCTGCGAGAAATTAGAACTCTCTCCAGGTATGACCCTACTGGATATTGGATGTGGTTGGGGTGGGTTATCGGCTTATGCTGCTAAAAATTATGGTGTTTCCGTAACAGGTATCACTGTTTCAGCCGAACAACAGAAATATGCACAGAAACAATGTAAGAATCTGGATGTAAAGATCATTTTGAAAGACTATCGGGATTTACATGAGCAGTTCGACAAAATTGTTTCTGTCGGTATGTTTGAACACGTTGGACCTAAAAATTATGCGACTTACTTCGACGTTGTTCAAAGAAACTTGAAACCTGATGGCTTATTCCTGCTACATACTGCCGGCTCTAACAAATCTAAAGCTGGTGCTGACCCGTGGATCAGCAAATATATTTTTCCTAATGGCTGCCTGCCTTCGATTGAGCAAATAGCTCACACCAGCAAAAGCTGTTTTGTTATGGAAGATTGGCATAACTTTGGCGCAGATTATGACCGCACATTGATGGCCTGGCATGAAAGATTTATTGCCTGCTGGCCTGAAATACAAGATAACTATAGTCCGACATTTAAACGCATGTTTAGCTATTACCTGAATGCCTGTGCAGGTGCATTTCGTGCTCGCGATATCCAATTATGGCAAATCATATTCAGTCTAAAAGGTATTGAAGGCGGGTTACGGGTAGCCCGATAATTAACCAAAAGCTACAGGTTTCCACTGTAGCTTTTAGTCAATAAAGATATACTCGTTATCCTTCAAGTTGCCTCTTTGTTGGCTGCGATCACTCACCCCAATCGCATAGTTAGCTATGCTCCCGGTGATGCCGCGCGCGATAAATTTCCCTCATTCACGCAATAAATGAAGCGGTAATTGCGTTTCATCTATTGAAAAGTTTTTACATAACTAACCGTCATAGATATGACTGTAGTTTATTCAATTTACCCATTTTTCCTCTGAATCTGTAGTACGAACCGTTGGGCAACTTGATATCGAGACGCAACTTGCTACCAGTCATCTCAACGTAATGTTTGAAATAGCCAAGTTTGTCAGCGGCCTGAAACGTACCTATCGCACATTTTCTCCTCGTCAGGCTTCAAACTCTTTCAATTCTGCATTTGCAATTTTTTGCGGGGTAGTATAAAATTTTATACATCCAAATGAGGAAGGAAACTATGATAAAAATCAGGAGCGGTACTAGAGAAAGAAATTGTCTGTATTGGCCCTTCTTGTGAAGATTTGTTAGCCTTTCCTTACAGATCGCACGTAAAGACGCAGGCTATCAGTTTCATAGAATACCGCATGAAATAAATCCTGAAGACTGGAAACCCTTTTTTGGCATCGGTTCTGGTGTAAAAGAAATGCGGCTAAGAGACAGTACAGGTATTTATCGCATTATGTATGTTGTTAAATTTGATGAAGCTATTTTACATATTACATAGTTTTTAGAAGAAAACTTAACAAACGAATAAACAAGACAAGGATATCGCTAAAGTGCGATACAACGCAGTTATCCAGCATCGAGGAAATATCAAATGACCACTAAAATTGACACTGAAATTCGTAGGGTAACTCCAGCCGGACGTAATATATTTTCTGAATTAGGTTTTACTGAGCAAGAGGCTCAACAACTTCATACAACTTCTTTACAAGAAATAGAAAACACACTGCAAATTAAAGAACGGTTAATGGAAGAAATTACTTTATGGATTGTGGATGAAAAAATGAAACAAGCTGAAGTAGCAGAGATGTTACACATTTCTCGTCCAAGAGTGTCTGACGTTGTGAATAAAAAAGTAAATAAATTCACCATTGACGCATTGGTTAATATGTTAATCCGTATAGGGAAACCTGTTCAGATTACGGTGGGTTAAGGCACATATATTAACAATTCAAAATAGGAGGCACTTAGAATAGGTGCCTCTTGGTATTTTAAAATGATTCAACCTTTCGGTTCAATACCACGTGCCAGCAGCTCTTTGCGCAAAATTCGTTTTATCCATGTTGCTAAAGATGTATCACCATCTTTCTTCATTTCTGCTTCAAGCTGGAGACGAAATTCCTCTGTTAACCTCATAGGAAATTGAGGAGATCTTTTATTTTGTATTGACAAGGTATATACCCTATGATTTAATGCTATTATATATACCAGTGTATATTCAAAGAGTTTCAAAAACAACGGAGCTTGGTAGTGTCTCACCACTAATCGGGTTTCTAACCACAACATTATTGGAGCTAATGCTATGGCTAACGCTAATAGTAACATACGCACGCATTCAAAACGCTATACATTTATAACATACCTTTCTTATCGATTTATAATCGAACTTCGCCCATTACACATGATTTCAGCATTGCATACAATTAAATAAGGAAGGAAAACTATGACGAAAATCAGGAGCGGTACAGAGAAAGAAATTGCCTGGATTGGCTCTTCTTATGAAGACTTGTTAGCCTTTCCTATAGACACACGTAAAGACGCAGGCTATCAGCTTCACAGAATACAGCGTGGAATAGATCCTGAAGACTGGAAACCCTTTTCTGACATCGGTTCTGGCGTAAAAGAAATACGGCTAAGAGACAGTACAGGTATTTATCGCATTATGTATGTTGCTAAATTTGATGAAGCTATTTACGTATTACATAGTTTTCAGAAGAAAACTCAACAAACGAATAAACAGGACAAGGATATCGCTAAAGTACGATACAACGCAGTTATCCAGCAACGGAGAAATATCAAATGACCACCAAAATTGACACTGAAATTCGTAGGGCAACTCCAGCCGGACATAATATATTTTCTGAATTAGGTTTTACTGAGCAAGAGGCTCAGCAACTTCATACAACCTCTTTACGAGAAATAGAAAACACACTGCAAATCAAAGAACGGTTAATAGGGGAAATTACCTTATGGATTATAGATAAAAAAATAAAACAAACTGAGGTAGCAACAGTATTGCACATTTCTCGTCCAAGAGTATCTGATGTTGTGAATAGAAAAGTAAATAAATTTACCATTGACGCATTGATTAATATGTTAACCCGTATAGGGAAACCTGTTCAGATTACGGTAGGCTAAGACGCGCATATTAAAGTTATTAGGGTAATTTAAAATAAGAGGCACTTAGAATGGGTGCCTCTTGGTATTTCAAAATGATTCAACCTTTCGGTTCAATACCACGTGTCAGCAGCTCTTTACGCAAAATTCGTTTTATCCATGTTGCCAAAGACGTATCACCATCTTTCTTCATTTCCGCTTCAAGCTGGAGACGAAATTCCTCTGTTAATCTCATCGGAAATTGAGGAGATCTTTTATTTGGCACTGACAAGGTATATACCCCATGATTTAATGTATATTGTATACACCAGTGTATATTCAAAGGGTTTCAAAAACAACGGAGCCCGGTAGTGTCTCACCACTAACCGGGCTTCTGACCACAACATTATTGGAGCTAATGCTATGGCTAATAGTAACATACGCGCACATTCAAAGCCCTATATATTTATTAACGCCCGTTCTAACCGACTGATAATCAAACTTCCCCCATTACGCATGATTTCAATATTAGCTACTACGGAAATAGAAGCTTGTACTCTGCTAGCAGGCTTTCCTTTGGTATTTGCCTCATGCAAACCACTGGGGGAACTGAACCATGCTTAATACTAAGAATACTGCGGACATTGAGAACTACGGTGATATCTTCTATTCCGACATGGCGAGTGTTGTATCAGTACTGGATACGGCGGATATGAGTGAACAAGATATTGAACTACTGGAAGCCATGTATCAAACAGCCTTCTATGGTGGTTTTCTGGCAGTATCAGGGGAATCGGGTTCAGGTAAAACGACACTGCGTCGTGATCTTATTGACCGTATTAACAGGGAAAATACCCCCGTTATTGTTATTGGACCCTATGTATTAGCAATGGAAGACAATGATGTAAAAGGTAAGACCTTGAAAGCATCAAACATTGCTGAAGCTATTGTGAATACCTTAGCGCCATTGGAAAACTTGAAACGATCGCCTGAAGCACGCTCAGTCTGAGCTGGAATTGAAGCTATCTGAACGTAATCAAGAGGTTCGTGAAGTAGTGCAACGTTGTGAAGTTGTTAATTTGTTTCCTCTTAATGATTATCTGGAAACATTTCTGGATTTTAAATTTAGTCGCGTAGGCATGAAGATTAACAAGATTTTAGATAATAGCGCTATTGGTGCTATCCGTGACCGTTTATGTCTTAGTCGGCATAGCGGTAAAGAAATTGTTAGTTTATTATATCCATTAGCTATCGGAAATTTGATTATTGCAGCGATGAACATGGCTGCAATTAATGAGATATCTATGGTTGATGCCAATATTATTCGCAGTGTTAGCTAAAGATATCATTATGAGAAAAAATTCTACTTAACAATTAATATTGACAATATTTATACCTAATAGATTTCGAGTTGCAGCGCGGCGGCAAGTGAGCGAATCCCCAGGAGCATAGATAACTATGTGACTGGGGTGAGTGAAAGCAGCCAACAAAGCAGCAGCTTGAAAGATAACGGGTATATATTAAAACTGCCTTATCACAAGTTAAATATGCAAGGTGGATTCGACTAATTTCTGGTTTTATTAATTTCAAGTTGGTTAAAACAAGGATGTAACATACCATAACCAGAGAAATGGAAGTCTTGGAAATATCAATACCGGCATTTCATTATCGATCTATTTGAAAAGCAAGGTTTCTTTGCTGAGGAAAAGAAGTGAATATATTGGTATTAATAAATACATTCATTAAGTAACAGGTAATTAAATATGGTAAAAAGGAAAATTCTGTTTAAATCTAAATCCGATTTATACACCACGCAATTATGTAAATAAAGCTATTGTAAAATATATTAATGGAATATCAATTAATTCAGGAAAAGAAAGTTTTTCAATTATCCATTTGAACAGAAAATTAAGTAAGGAACATACTTATGAAAATAACATGTAATCACTGCAAACAACCTGTTGAACAAATGAATCTAAAACAAGCCAAGGTTATCCAGACTCCTGAGTTTGGTGAGTGGGTTGTTGATTTAATCTTGGTTTGTCCACATTGTAGTCAGCAATACGGTGTATCTGTGGCAACATGGGATTTACAACCACTAGAGACCACTCATGGATAAAACGGTCTTATACCAAAAAGCCAAGTTCAGTAGTATCAAGTTAATGCTGACTATTTTAGTTTACTCAATTAGAGAGTACATAGCAGAGGATGAATAAGATGGCAAAACAGAAAATTATTCAGCTTATTCATATTGTACGTAGTAATAGTAATTTAAAACTAGATGAAGATATGTATCGCCAGATGCTACTTTCAGAAACCGGAAAAGCCTCTACGCGGGAAATGGATATCCCGCAGTTAACTCGCRTTTTGGAAGCAATGAAAAGGCATGGTTTTAAGATTAAACCCTCCAAGAAATCCAAAACATCATGTCCATTAGATAGCCATCCCCAATCAAGGAAGATACGTACATTGTGGTTGGAAATGGCATCTATAAGGCTTGTTCATAATAGTTCTGAACAAGCCTTAGCTCACTGGATTAAGCATGAAACGGATATCGATGACAGTGGTTGGATTCAGGCCAAGCCAGCAGCATTATTGAAAAACTGAAGAAGTGGCGGAACCGCGTCACAAGGAAAAAGCATGAATGATGTGAATAACTTTCGTAGTAAAGGTCCTGAACTGCTGGTAGAACTGGCACAGCACACAGCCTGCACGGTCAGTGAAATAATCCATGTTGAGCCTGCGTTGGCTGATAACGAACATCTGCGTGATGCTTTGCGTTTATCGGAAGATCCTAAACGGCCTGAACGTAAAGTGCAGTTCTTTATAGCTGTTTATCAGCATCTGCGTGAACGTATTCGTCAGGACATTATCCGCACTGACGATCCGGTTGACGCGATTGAACAGATGGAAATTGAGC
>NZ_NMQR01000056.1 GCF_003545805.1 Photorhabdus sp. CRCIA-P01
GCCATGATCAAACTCTTCAATTTAAAGTTTGATGCTCAAAGAAACTGACCGTTCATTCGTAATGAATTCACTGTTGTTCACTCTTCAAGACTTTAAAACGTATTTTTTGGTGATACGGTCTTGTGAGTGCCCACACAGATTGTCTGATTAATTGTTAAAGAGCAGGCTGAATTAAAAAATGACATTCTCGTTCAGCCGGGCTGCGTATACTACGCTTTTCGCCCGCAGAGTCAAGCGCTTATTCGCTTTCCCTCTGCCTGACCTCACAATGTTTATCAGCGTTGTGTCGGTCAGTGGGGGCGCATTATAGGGCGTTCTTCGGCGCTGGCAATAGTTATTTTAAAAAAAGTTAACGACTGCTGATTATTACGCCAAATTTAACTTAAATTATCAATTTCTCCAGTTTTGAGAATCCATATTCCTGTAAAACAGAGATTAATGCATCAGTCTCAGCATCCATTTTCATACAATAAGCAAGGCTATCTGCTGAAGTACAAACAAGATTCTCCTGATGTTTAACCAACCAAGCTGTCCTTCGGGCAATAGCGGCACCGGAATCAATTAAGCGTGTACCATCAGGCAGTACCTGAACTAATTCTTCTGCCAATAGTGGAAAGTGAGTACAACCCAATACCACCGTATCAGGTGGTTCTTTCATTCTGAGCCAAGGTTTCAGTATCTTTTTTAAAGCGTCGGAAGATACTTTACCACCATGCAGTTTAGCTTCGGCGAATTCTACCAACTCAGCAGAACCTATAGATTCAATTCTGCAATCTATCGCAAATCTTTCGATAAGTTCTTTTGTATAGGCTCGGTTAACTGTTGCTCTCGTCGCCAATAGCCCAACAATGCCATTACGAGTTAACTTCGCGGCGGGCTTTATCGCTGGAACCACACCAACCACCGGGAAACGGAACCGCTCACGCAAAGCTGGCAAACTGACGGTACTTGCGGTGTTACATGCAATAACGACTATTGCCAAAGAATGTTTTTGCTGAACGGCATCAATAATTTGAACGACTCGTTCAACAATAAATTCTTCCGATTTTTCACCATAAGGGAATGCTTCGTTATCAAAAACATATATATAGTGGAGATCTGGTAATAATTGTCGGATCTCTTGGTAAACAGATAAGCCGCCTACCCCAGAATCAAACACTAAAACTGTCGGGCGTGCGGCTTTATTTAAATCAGAAGTTATAGCTCCCAGTGAGGTAGTATTCACGTCCTGGAATGCGATAGCCATAAACTGTCTCGTAATCTTTATCAAGCAGGTTGACTATTCTAGCACGAATTGTCAGATAAGAAGTGACTGGATATGAAACCGTTAAATCCCAAAAGCTGACGCCACCTAATTTCACACGCTTAGCCGGGAATGCACTAAAATCGTTGTCATAACGCCGCCCTAGATATTGATAAGTTAACCCCCAATCAAGATCATATAGCTGCCAGTCAAGTTGATATTTCACTTGCTGCTTCGCACGACGAACTAAAATTTCATTAGTTTCACTATTACGGGGTTCGATATATTGTATTGTCAATTGATGCTGAAATATGCCAGTGTCCATTAAGCCAGTCCATTCAACACCTTTAATTTTTGCTTTGCCAATATTGTAGTAACGGCTATTTGTATAATCGATCAATTGCTCAATCTCATTGCGATATACAGTCAGACGCCAATTTAGCTGGCCTGTGACGCCTTCAATACCGCCTTCCCATTGTGTACTTTCTTCCGGTTTCAAATCATGATTACCACCAAAACCATACATCTGGCTGAGCGTTGGAGCCTTAAATGCCGTGCCATAAGAAGTGATCAAACGATAATCTTCAATAAACTCCCAACCTAAACTGGCTTGCCATGTAGTATTCCAACCAGCTTCTGAATGTTTATCTGAACGAATTGCACCTTCTAAAATGAGATCTTTTAGTTGTTGCTGTGCTGTCAGATACATTCCTGTATTACGTACCGTTTTACTCTTCGGAATATAACTGGTTCCAGCTTCTATCGATTGTTTTTGGAAATCCACACCTGTACTAACCATGCCCTGATATAGCTGAAAAGTATTTCCCCATTGCAGGTTATATTGTTCAGAATCATTAAGGCTAGCGGATTTATCATAGCGCCCATATTGAGGATCAAAGTTATAGTCTTTTGTATGACTATAACTTGCAATTAATTGGGATGAGTAGATCCCCCGATTAAATCTGACCCCCGAATCATAGTGGCGGCTATAAAGTTCACGGGTATCCGGTCTAGCATATGGATAATTCCAATTAATATCCGCATCATAAGATGTTCTATTGTTATAGCCATAAGCTCGAACAAATCCACTGACTTGCTCATTAAATTTTTGATCGACTCCCAACCAAAGCACTTTGCTCATAAAGCCGTCACGATCAGGCTGTCTAAAACCACCGGTATTACCATCAGCAACAACATCGTATCCTTTGGTATAAGTATAGTTAGCTGCTGCTGTCAGAACTGTATTTTCAGCTAATTTTTGCTGAGTTGCACCATCATAAGTTTGATAACCATGTGAGCCGATACCTACATTAAGGCTGGTTCCTAGTTTCTCTCTGGTAGTGATGATATTAATAACACCACCAATAGCATCAGAACCATAAACAGCGGAACGTGGTCCGCGGATATATTCAATTTTCTGAACCAATGATACAGGTATTTGGCTTAAATCAGAGGAACCACTGATGCCCGCTTGATTCAGACGTATTCCATCCATCAGCACTAATACATGACTAGCATGAGTACCACGTATAAACAAAGAGCTTAACTGTCCAATACCTCCATGCCGCGCAATATCAACACCGGGTAGACGACGCAAAATATCGGCTACACTATTTGACTGCCAACGTTCAATTTCATCTCGTGTTACAACAGTATAAGGAGCCAGTATGCTTGATACCGGCTGTTTAAAACGACTCGCCGTCACAACCAATGAATCCTGCGACTCCACCGCGACAGAGGCTTGATTCCAACTAGAAATCACCACGATTGAAACAGTGAATAATAAAAACCTATTTTTATTTATCATGAGAGAAAACATCCCACAATTTATTGTTAGAAGGACACGCTACGATGAAGCGTTGAACCTATTCATAATAGTAAGCATAGACAGGATCGTGTATGAGTAATAAGAAAACTGGACATCCTTTACTCTTTCCCTACAATTTTGCACGAAAATTTTTCTTACTACAGATATAAGAGAACAAACATAATGCAAAATCCCCTGCCAACGGAAAGCTATGAACAGCAACTAACGGAGAAGGTCAGCCGTTTAAAAAACATGATGGCGCCTTTCCAACCCCCGGGGCCAGAGGTTTTCCGCTCACCGCTATCTCATTACAGAATGCGAGCAGAATTTCGAATCTGGCATGAGCAGGATGATTTGTACCATATTATGTTCGATCAACAGACGAAACAGCGTATTCGCCTTGCTCAATTCCCTGTCGCCAGTAAGTTAATCAACAAAATGATGGTAGTATTAATTGACTCCATTAGATCTGAACAGATCTTGCGTCATAAGCTATTTCAAATTGATTATCTGTCCACTTGCAGTAATAAAATCCTTGTTTCTCTGCTTTATCATAAAAAATTGGGTGATGAATGGACACAACAGGCATTAAGACTGCGTGAGGCGTTAAAAAATAAAGGGTTTGACATTGAGTTAATTGGCAGAGCCGCTAAAACCAAAATCACATTGGATCATGATTATATTGATGAGGTTTTACCTGTTGCAGGCCGAAAAATGATTTATCGCCAGGTAGAAAACAGCTTCACCCAACCAAATGCTAGCGTCAATATTCATATGCTTGAATGGGCAATTCATATTACCAAGGATTCAAAAGGTGATTTACTTGAGCTTTATTGTGGTAATGGCAATTTCTCTCTAGCATTAGCTCAAAATTTTGAACGAGTATTGGCAACAGAAATTGCTAAGCCATCCGTTGCTGCCGCTCAATACAACATTGCAGCCAACGGTATTGATAATGTACAAATTATCCGAATGTCAGCAGAGGAATTCACCCAAGCAGTGAATGGTGAACGCGAATTTAATCGCCTCCAGGGAATCAATTTAAAAAGCTATCAATGTGAAACTATTTTTGTCGATCCGCCACGTAGCGGCCTTGATGAAAAAACGCTTGAGATGGTCCAGACATATCCACGGATTCTTTATATTTCCTGTAACCCGGAAACCCTTTGCCATAATCTAGAAACATTAACCCAAACGCATAAAATCAGCCATCTGGCTCTGTTTGATCAGTTTCCTTATACTCATCATATGGAATGCGGCGTGCTTCTGGAAAAATTAAACTGATACCTTGACGAACATATAAAATAGAAACGCCGGCAGATAGTTATCTCTCCGGCGTTTTTCATCAATTAATGACAATTTTCTATAATTGCCTGGTCTTTACGAATTTTTACCTTTCTGTAAATCCAAAATACCAGAACGGTACCCATTACTGCGGGCAGAAAATTAGAGCCAATTTCAGGGTATTCAACTCTGATAATCGCACTATAACTAAATAATCCTAAGAGGAAACAAGCAACAACCAGCTTAGGCATCCCATCTGGCATTGAATAATTCAAATAGCGTTGATGGATACAATAAATTGATAAAACTAGTGTTATCAATGGGAAAACTGAAAAAGAAACAACTGAGCTAAAAACTGCTGAAAACGTTCCATTCGTTGCTAATCCGACAATAAAAGCGAGTAACAATGTACTTTTGTCCTGGCGATATTGTTCCATCATTTCGTTCTCCTCCTTCATTAGTTATTTAAGTTTAGGGTTCGGTGGATTCATTTCTTTGCGATACCAATAATATGCACCTTTAGCAATCATCCGTAGCTGCAAGACTAAGCGTTCTTCTAAACGCTGTCTTTTCTCCAAATCAATATCCAGTGCTTCCGCACCTGCACTGAATACTATTGTTACCATTGCTTCTGCCTGCACTTCAGTAAAATGCCTCGGCATACAGCTTTCCTGTTCTAAATAGTCTGCCAGCTCAGCAATAAAATGTTGTATTTCCCGTGCAACAGCGGCGCGAAATTCAGCAGAGGTCCCTGAACGCTCACGTAATAATAATCGGAATGCATTTGGATTATTACCGATAAATTCCATAAAAGTTGAAACAGACGTGCGGATGACACTGCCACCTTTAGCAATACGTTGCCGGGCTTGCCTCATTAACTGACGTAACATCAAACCACTTTCATCCACCATAGTCAGCCCAAGCTCATCAACATCGCGGAAATGACGATAAAATGAAGTGGGTGCAATACCTGCTTCGCGGGCGACTTCACGCAAGCTAAGGCTGGTAAAACTCCTTTCGGCACTCAACTGGCTGAAAGCAGCTTCAATCAGTGAACGACGAGTTTTTTCTTTCTGTTTCGCTCTGATGCCGATAACGTTACTCACACGAATCCTGACTCTTTATCTGAACTACATGTTAGGAAATATACCAAATTTTAACGCGTTTGCCGTAATGATGTGCTTATCATGTCATTTATAATGATCCATGTCATTTTCTCAGTGCATTTTCTTATTAAATATTAAGATGATAAAGGTGACTACGCATAGTCAAAAAATCATTAAGGGAGCATTCCCCCTTTGTTAATTTGGTCGTTGGGTAATTATTTATTTTCCAAAAGCTTCATGGTTTTGTGCCAGATTAGCGTAGCAGGTAAAACTATGTTCAATTCACCCTAAACGATGACATAAACTCCTTATGATGATTGGGTTATTAAGTCAACCGATGTTAATATAGCGTTGTAATTTTGTGTAAAAACAGGTCTTTCCTCTATGCAACATATTCATTTTGACGCCATTGTCATTGGTTCTGGTCCCGGTGGAGAAGGAGCAGCAATGGGATTGGTGAAACAGGGTAAAAGCGTTGCTGTTATTGAACGCTATAATAATGTCGGTGGTGGTTGTACTCATTGGGGTACTATCCCGTCCAAAGCCCTCCGCCACGCCGTCAGTCGTATTATTGAATTTAACCAAAACCCTCTATACAGTGATAATTCCCGCATTCTTCGCTCTTCATTCGCTGAAATCTTACGCCGTGCTGAAATGGTAATTAATCAGCAAACTAGAATGCGTCAAGGATTTTACGAACGTAATGGGTGTCGTATGTTTTCCGGGGAAGCAACATTCATTGATGACCACCGGGTGAGTGTGCGCTATGCTGACGATAACCACGATATTTTAAGTGCAGATAAGATTATTATCGCAACGGGTTCTCGCCCATATTGTCCGCCAGATGTCGATTTCACCCATTCCCGTATTTATAACAGCGATTCCATTCTGAAACTGGATCACGAACCACGGCATGTGATTATTTATGGTGCCGGAGTAATTGGTTGTGAATATGCGTCAATTTTCCGCGGATTAGGCGTGAAAGTTGATTTGATCAATACGCGTAACCACTTACTGGCTTTCCTTGATCAAGAGATGTCAGATGCACTTTCCTACCATTTTTGGAATAGTGGTGTCGTGATCCGCCACAATGAAGAATATTCTAAAATTGAAGGTGTTGATGATGGTGTTATCGTCCATCTCAAATCCGGTAAAAAAGTCAAAGCCGACTGTCTGCTTTATGCTAACGGCCGAACAGGCAATACCGATACTCTTGGGCTGAAAAACATTGGTCTGGAAGCCGATGGCCGCGGGTTACTGAAAGTCAATAAGATCTATCAAACCAGCAACGAAAATATCTACGCCGTAGGAGATGTTATCGGTTATCCAAGCCTGGCCTCCGCTGCTTATGATCAAGGCCGAATTGCCGCCCAAGCGATGACGAAAGGAAACGCCGAAGTTCATCTGATTGAAGATATTCCAACGGGTATCTATACCATTCCTGAAATCAGCTCGGTAGGTAAAACCGAACAACAATTAACAGCAATGAAAGTGCCTTATGAAGTTGGGCGTGCGCAATTTAAACATCTTGCACGCGCACAAATCGCGGGGATGAACGTAGGAAGCCTGAAAATACTGTTCCATAGAGAAACAAAAGAGATTCTTGGCATTCACTGTTTCGGGGAACGTGCAGCTGAAATTATTCATATCGGCCAAGCAATTATGGAACAGAAAGGTGAAAGTAATACTATCGAATATTTCGTCAATACTACTTTCAACTATCCAACGATGGCTGAAGCCTATCGTGTCGCGGCTCTAAATGGCCTAAACCGGCTATTTTGATTGCCCGTAATAAGTGCCCATTTTAACTCTAATAGCCTCTGCCAGTTGCTCATAGCGACCACGCAGAGGTGAACCAGGACGATAAATCAAAATAACAGACCGCTTAGGTTCAGGGCTGCTACACTCCAGATAACAGACGCCATCACGTTTTTTCTCTTGTGGCACTGCCAGATCAGGCAATAAGGTTATTCCACTACCGGCAGCAACCATATTACGTAGGGTTTCCAAACTGGTTGCACGAAAATGGGTATCTTCCTTCGCGCCAGCCTGAAAACAGAATCCCATTGCCTGATCACGCAAGCAATGACCATCTTCTAGCATCAACAATTTTTCACCTGCCAATTCATCCATAGCAATTTTTTTACGCTCTGCCCAAGGATGACCATCATAGATAGCTAGTTTCATGGGTTCTTCAAACAATGGCACTTCAATGAAAGCTCTTGTCTCCTTAACCATTGCCAGAATCGCACAATCCAATTTGCCACTATCCAACTGGGCTAACAGACTTTGAGTCTGAGCTTCATATAGATACATTTCCAACTTAGGAAACAAACTATGAAGCCCAGGGATAATATGAGGTAACAGATATGGACCAACTGTCGGGATCAAACCAATATGCAGAGGACCAGACATATTTTCCCCCTGAAGTGATGCCATTTCCTGTAGGATCCTAACCTCACGGAGAACCGTTCTGGCCTGTTCCACTAATAACATCCCTTGTTGCGTGAACAAAACCTTACGACTGGTGCGTTCCAACAGCATGACACCCAGATCATCCTCAAGCTTACGAATTTGCCCGCTTAACGTAGGCTGGCTGACGTGGCATGAATCGGCAGCATGGCGAAAGTGCCGATGCTCCGCAAGAGCCACAAGATATTCCAGATCGCGGATATTCATTCCCACCTCAACATATTTAATATAAATGATAGAAACTACCAATAGATAATTATATCAATGTGAGGCAAAGACTATCAGATAATCCTTAAAAACTTATATATAAAGATCTCATTTATTTTACAGGGGATCGATTAATCCCCCTCCTGCTGACGATGACTAACTTAATTTTAGCTTCTGTTTAGCCTCTTCAATCGCTTTCATAACCTGTTTTTGCGATACGCCACCTTTTACAAGGCGTTTGTCCAGACAAGATTGCAGAGACAAAATATCATATACATCTTCAGTAATTGCACTGCTGAACTTCTGCAACTCTGTCAATGCCAACACTTCCAGCGCCTCACCCTGATTAAGCGCCATAATCACAATTTCCCCAACAATATGGTGAGCTTCACGGAATGGAACACCTTTTGCGACCAAATAATCAGCCAATTCAGTCGCGTTAGCATAACCCTGTTTAGCTGCTTCCGCACAACGTGAACGCCTGACCTGAATACCGTCTAACACCAACGCTGCCATATGCAAACAATCCAGCCAAGTGTCCAACGCATCAAGCAACCCTTCTTTATCCTCCTGCATATCTTTATTATAGGCCAGCGGCAGACCTTTTAAGGTCATCATCATACCGGTCAATGCCCCCTGCACCCGGCCACATTTACCACGGATTAACTCTAGTGCATCCGGGTTTTTCTTCTGTGGCATCAGAGAAGAACCGGAAGTGACTCGATCTGACAGTTCAATAAATCCTGCTTCACCACTATTAAAGAAAATGAGATCTTCCGCAAAACGGGAAAGATGAATCATACTGATGCTGGCATTAGATAGCAGTTCCAATACATGATCACGATCTGAAACGCTATCCAGGCTGTTACGCGTCGCTGAAGCAAAACCTAGCCATGATGCTAGTTGTTCGCGGTCGATATCATAAGCGGTTCCCGCCAATGCACCGCACCCAAGCGGGCTAGTATTCAGCCGTTTTAAAGTATCCTGTAACCGACTTTCATCACGGACCAACATTTCTACATATGCCAAGCACCAGTGAGCAAATGTAATAGGCTGCGCTCTTTGCAGATGGGTATAACCCGGCATCACCGCATCCTGATTATTCTCTGCGGTGATCACCAATGCCTGCTGTAATTCCACAATTGCCTGATGGAGATGTGAAATGTATTCTTTACACCAAAGTTTGAGATCTGTTGCCACCTGATCGTTACGGCTACGACCAGTATGGAGCTTCTTACCCAGATCGCCAACTTTGCTGATCAACTGCCCTTCCACCCAACTATGAATATCTTCCGCATCACTTTGCAGGATGACTTGTGGGTTAGCCTGAACCTCATTCAGCAATTCATTTAATGCCAGCTCCAGTCTTTGTTGTTCTTCAACGGTCAGCACACCAACCGTTACCAACGCTTTCGACCATGCAACTGAACCGGTAATGTCCTGTTCCGCCAACCGGTAATCAAAGCGAAGTGAATCGTTAAATTGTTTGAACCGCTGATCTGCTTTCTGACTGAAACGCCCGCCCCAGAGTGCCATATTTTCGTTCCTGATTATCTGATGTCTGAGTGATTGATTACCTTTCATAAACAGCAACTTCATTCGCAACATGGAGATAATAGACTCGATAAATCAAATACAAAGAATGAATTCACGATCTGGTCATTACCTCCATAACTACGAACAATGAAATTACTCTTTACTATTTAATGCCCGAATGCGCGAAGGGAGAGAATACAGACGGATAAATCCTGCTGCATGGCTGTGATCGTAAACCTCATCTTCACCAAACGTTGCAAACGCTTCAGAATAAAGGCTATTTGTTGATCTCTTCTGGATCGCTGTCACCTGACCTTTATAGAGTTTCAGCACGACTTCACCGCTGACATCCGCAGCCAACGTCTCAGCCGCTGCCTGAATAGATTGACGTAGCGGGGCAAACCAGCGTCCGTCATAAACGACATAAGACATTTCTAGCCCAAGCTGCTGACGCCATTTAAAGCTATCGCGGTCCAGAACCAGTTGTTCAACACCACGTAACGCAGCCATCATAATGGTTCCTCCCGGTGTTTCATAACAACCACGAGATTTCATTCCCACCAGCCGGTTTTCCACGATATCAATACGACCGATACCATGTTTTGCTCCCAGAATATTCAGCGCTTCAAGGCATTGATATGGAGACATTACCTTGCCATTAACCCCAACAACCTCGCCTTTCTCAATAGTGACACTGACCAATTCAGCTTCATCTGGTGCCTTTTCTGGATCGACTGCCCACACCCAACAATCTTTATTGGATGCATTCCAAGTGCTTTCCAGTACGCCACCTTCGGTAGAGATATGCCACGCATTCTCATCACGGCTGTAAATTTTCTCCAATGTTGCGGTGGTTGGAATATCCCGCTCTTTCAGATAATCCAGCAACGCTTCACGGGAACGTAAATCCCACTCTCTCCACGGAGCGACTACTTTTAGCTGAGGAGCTAATGCCGTATAAGTGCTTTCAAACCGAACCTGATCGTTACCCTTACCTGTTGCACCATGAGCAAGTGCATCTGCCCCCACTTTCAGTGCCAATTCAACCTGTGCTTTAGCAATAATGGGCCGTGCCATTGAAGTGCCCAACAAATAGCTACCTTCATACAAAGCACCGGTTTTCAGTACCGGATAAACATAATCTTTAATGAATTCCTCACGCAGATCCACAACGTGACATTCTGATGCGCCAGAGCGTAAAGCTTTCTGCTCCACGCCCTCCAGATCTTCACGGCTTTGCCCTACATCTGCAACAAACGCAACAACTTCACAGTTGTCATAATGCTCTTTCAGCCAAGGAATAATGGCAGAAGTATCCAGACCACCAGAATAGGCAAGAACGATTTTTTTAATATCTTTAGTATGCATGAAGTTACCCTTTGAAATTCCGTTGTTATTTATCAGCAAAGCTTTGCCGAAAATTAATCAAACTTAATTTAAGCCAGAATACGAGTACCGACGGGAACACCGTTAAATAGATCAGTCAGTTGATCTGCATGACGCCAACTGGCGATATCTACCGGACGATCTAATGTCCTAGCTGCATCTAGAGCGGCATTCACCTTCACAATCATGCCGTCAGTAATGATGCCGTGAGCAATAAGTTGTTCTGCTTTCTCAACATTTATGTCAGGGATTTTCTGCCCTTTACCATCCAAAATACCACTAACATCAGAGAGCAATACCAAATCAGCACCTAGCGTCTGAGCTATCGCCGTTGCTGCCTGATCGGCATTCACATTCATCAGCTCCCCTTTATCCGTTACACCAATCGAGCTGATAATGGGCATATAACCCGCATCCAGTAACGTTTTCAGCAACTTAGCATCGCCCGGCATCGCTTTTCCCACATGCCCCAACTCTTCACTCAGTTGGGAAACCGTGACCACATTACCATCTCCTAAATATAATCCAACTGATGCAAGTTGATATTTAGTCGCCCACGACAACAAGGTCTTATTGGCAATACCAGCCAATGCGCCGGTGATAATCCCAATCTGATCAGCGGGTGTTACCCGTAATCCTTGTTCCTTCACTATCGGTAGCTGCAACTTCTGCATCAGTTCATCCACCAGATAACCACCACCATGAACAACCACCAACTGGCGTTCGTGTGTTTGCCGATATTCCTGCAATGCAGTAAACACGCGTTCCAATGCTTCTTCATTGTCCAGTAACACACCACCTAACTTTATGACTAAAGGTTCCATCTGCTCTACTCCTTCACGTCAATAATTAAAATAATGCCTGAGTTTCTTCAAACCCAAAACGTATATTCATACACTGAACTGCCTGAGCTGCCGCCCCCTTCAAAAGATTATCCTCAGTACCCACAACAATCAGGTGGTCACCCTGTACAACAAAACCGATATCACAAAACGGTAACCCAACAACGGATTTCAATGCTGGCACTCCTTTGCTGTAAAGCCTTACCAATGGCTTATCTTTGTATGCCTGCCGATACACCTCATTTATCTGTTCCGCGGTAACACCCGGCTTCAATTTACAGGTAATTGTGGCAAGAATACCCCGCGCGAAATTGCCAAGATGCGGAGTAAAAATCACCCTGGTTCCCAGATGTTCCTCAATCTCCGGTTGATGACGATGGGTAAATATTCCATAAGGTTGCAAACTGATTTCGCAGAAACTGTTGGTCATGCTGGCTTTCCGGCCTGCTCCACTTACACCACTAGTAGCATTAATCACCGGCCAATGGCCGGTATCCAGCAAACTATTTTCCAACAGCGGTTTCAGGGAGAGTTGAGAAACTGTTGGGTAACATCCCGGTACAGCAACTAATTGGGCCTGTTTGATTTTTTCAGCCTGCCATTCGGCAAGTCCATATACTGCTTGTGCTAACCATTCAGTATGCTTATGTTTGAATCCGTAGTATTGTTGATAAATCTGAGCATTTTGTACGCGATAGGCACCGGAGAGATCGAATACAGTGCAACCTGCGGCCAGAAATAGCGGCGCAATGTCATGACTAACTTCATGGGCGGTGGCAAGGAAAACCACATCAATCCCTTTAGCAGCATTAATAATATCAGTCAGAGGTTGCAACGGTAGATCAACAATGCCTTTATACTGTGGATGTAAATCTGAGAAGCATTTATCTGCATCAATGCTCTGAGCAGAAACCATGAGTCTAATCAGATTCGTATGCGGATGACGATGCAGATATGCTGCCAGTTCTGCTCCGGTGTAACCACTTGCACCAACAACCAGCGTATTCAACATAGGATATCTTTACCTTGTGCTCAGTATTCAAACGGGATAATGTATTTTTATTCAAAAAAAATGCATGAATATTGATACTATCATGAATAAAGGCTGTCAACAGTGAATATTAAATTACCTCCATTTATTGAGCTATTTCGGCAATTAATCGCGACTCCATCTATCAGCGCCACCGATGTCAGTATTGACCAAAGTAATGAGTCTCTCATCAACCTACTGGCAAGTTGGTTAAAGGAAATTGGTTTCGAAATTGAGATACAACCCGTCCCCGAAGCCCTCGGAAAATACAATCTACTCGCGACGTTGGGGCGTGGCCCAGGTGGATTACTCTTATGTGGACACACTGATACCGTACCCTTTGACGAAGGTCCCTGGACGAAAGATCCTTTCACCCTGACAGAGCGCGGTAACAAACTATACGGTTTAGGTACAGCAGATATGAAAGGCTTTTTCGCCTTTATTATTGATGCGTTGCGGGACATTGATGTCAGTAAAATAACCCGTCCGCTGTACATTCTGGCAACCGCGGATGAAGAGACGACAATGGCAGGAGCCCGCTATTTTGCCGCAAGTACCACTATCCGCCCAGATTTCGCTATTATCGGAGAACCCACTTCATTGCATCCTATCCGTGCACATAAAGGACATTTATCGAACGCTATCCGCATTGTTGGTAAATCCGGGCACTCCAGTGATCCAGACCGTGGTATAAACGCCATTGACTTGATGCACGAATCTATTGGTCACCTGATTGAACTACGCAATATGCTAAAAGAGCGTTACAACAACCCGGCGTTTACCATTCCATACCCGACCATGAACTTTGGCTATATTCATGGCGGTGATGCGGTAAATCGGATTTGCGCACATTGTGAATTGCATATGGATATTCGCCCATTACCGGGACTAACGTTACAGGATCTGAACGGGCTGTTAAACGAGGCCCTGGAACCGGTGAAGCAACGTTGGCCTAGCCGCTTAACTATCGATGAATTACATGCCCCTATTCCCGGTTATGAATGCCCAACCGATCACAAGATGGTTGACATGATTGAGAAACTGCTAGGCCGCAAGGCTGAAACGGTCAACTACTGTACCGAAGCGCCATTCATTCAGGAAGTATGCCCAACTTTAGTCCTTGGCCCTGGTTCTATTGAACAGGCACATCAACCGGATGAGTTCATTGATATGTCGTTTATTGAACCCACCAGAAAGATAATTTCTCAGTTAATAGATCATTTCTGTCTAAGCAATGATTAATTGTTCTACTCGTCCCCCAAAAGTCAGGGGGACTCAAACACCATAACAAGCAACAAAAGCACCTTTCCCAAACCTTTTGAGCATAAGTAATACTTATAGAACATGGCCTGCCATTAAATTTTAGAAATTTCGCCCAAACTGATTATTTTCTGATATGAATATGAGGGCTTAGGGTCAATGCAACACTGTGGCGACACAAAAAAATAACTTTCCGCCACTTAAATGAAATTTTTCTACAGAAACAGAATCAACATTCTGCCAGCAATAAAGGCTAAGAGTCACATGAACCAACAATATTCTGCAATGCGTAGTAATGTCAGCATGCTAGGTAAGCTGCTCGGAGACACGATCAAAGACGCTTTAGGTGAAGATATTCTCGATAAAGTCGAGACTATCCGCAAATTATCCAAATCATCCCGCGCAGGTAATGAAGCACACCGCCAGCAACTATTATCTACATTGCAAAACCTATCTAATGATGAACTGTTGCCAGTTGCCCGTGCTTTCAATCAATTTCTCAACCTGACAAACGTCGCAGAGCAATATCACAGCATCTCCCCACATGGTGAAGCTGCCAGTAACCCCGTTGCGCTAGCGAAATTATTCACCCGCTTGAAAGAAAAAAATTTCAGTAACAACGATCTGAAAAAAGCGGTAAATGAACTGTCTATTGAATTAGTCCTCACCGCTCACCCAACTGAGATCGCGCGTCGTACATTGATTCACAAACTGGTAGCTGTTAACACCTGTCTATCGCAATTCGATCACGATGATCTAGCGGATTATGAGCGTAACAACATTATGCGCCGTCTGCGTCAGTTAGTTGCCCAGTCATGGCATACCGATGAAATCCGCAAAATCCGTCCTACCCCAATTGATGAAGCGAAATGGGGGTTTGCTATGGTGGAAAACAGCTTGTGGGAGGGTGTGCCAGCATTCCTGCGTGAATTCAATGAACAACTGGAAGAGTCAATTGATTACAGCTTGCCAGTCGAAGCGGTACCTATCCGCTTTACTTCCTGGATGGGTGGCGACCGAGACGGTAATCCAAATGTAACGGCTGAAGTTACTCGTCATGTGTTACTGCTTAGCCGCTGGAAAGCAGCCGATCTATTCCTGAAAGATATTCAGGTTCTGGTTTCTGAACTATCCATGTCTGAATGTACACCAGAAGTTCGTAAACTAGCAGGTGGCGATGAAATTCTAGAACCTTACCGGGAAATTGCCAAAAAACTGCGAACACAACTCAACAATACATTGGAATATTTAGAGAAACGGCTGAAAGGGGAACAAGTTCTGCCACCCACCGATCTGCTGGTGGATAATGAACAACTCTGGCAACCCCTTTACACCTGTTATCAATCATTGAAAACCTGTGGAATGGAAATCATCGCCAACGGCCAATTATTGGATATCCTGCGCCGTATTCGTTGCTTCGGCTTGTCACTGGTACGCATTGATGTCCGTCAGGAAAGCAGCCGCCATACAACCGCCATGTCTGAATTGACACAATACCTGGAATTAGGAGACTACGAAAGCTGGTCCGAAGAAGAGAAGCAGACTTTTCTGCTGCATGAACTGAATTCAAAACGCCCACTGATCCCACATAACTGGCAACCAAACGCTGAAACGCAAGAGGTTTTCGCAACCTGTAAAGTCATTGCTAAGTCACCGCAAGACGCTATCGCCGCTTACGTTATCTCAATGGCTAAAGTGCCTTCTGATGTATTAGCGGTTCACTTGCTACTGAAAGAAGCTGGTTGTCCGTTCACTTTACCCGTTGCCCCATTGTTCGAAACCCTTGATGACCTGAATAATGCCGAAAATGTCATTCAGCAATTGATGAATATTAAGTGGTATCGTGAACTGATTCAGGACAAACAGATGGTGATGATTGGTTATTCTGACTCAGCAAAAGATGCCGGAGTGATGGCGGCGGCATGGGCGCAATACCGAGCACAGGATGCCTTAATCAACGTTTGTGAAAAAGAGGGCGTCACGCTGACCTTGTTCCACGGTCGCGGTGGTACCATTGGCCGTGGCGGGGCACCGGCACATTCAGCGCTGCTTTCCCAACCACCGGGAAGCCTGAAAGGTGGCCTACGTGTAACCGAACAAGGCGAAATGATCCGCTTTAAATTCGGTCTGCCACAGGTCACTATCAGTAGTTTAGCCTTGTATACCAGTGCGATTCTGGAAGCAAACCTATTGCCTCCACCGGAGCCTAAACCAGAATGGCATCAGGTGATGGATACCCTGTCTGATATTTCCTGTAAGATGTATCGCGATTATGTGCGTGAACAGCCCGATTTTGTACCTTATTTCCGCGCTGCAACACCAGAACAGGAATTAGCTAAATTGCCTTTAGGTTCTCGTCCAGCCAAACGTCATCCGGCGGGTGGTGTGGAAAGTTTACGCGCTATCCCGTGGATTTTCGCCTGGACACAGAATCGCCTAATGTTGCCGGCCTGGTTAGGTGCAGGTGCTGCGCTACAAAAAGTTATAAATGATGGGAAACAGGATGTACTGGCAGAAATGTGCCGTGATTGGCCTTTTTTTACCACTCGGATTGGTATGTTGGAAATGGTCTTCGCCAAAGCTGATTTGTGGTTGGCAGAATATTACGATCATCGTCTGGTAGATGAGAACTTATGGCCGTTAGGTCAGAAACTACGCGAGCAACTCTCTGCGGATATTAAGACGGTATTAGCCATTTCCAAAGATGAACACCTGATGGCAGATTTACCGTGGATTGCAGAATCAATCGCCCTGCGTAATGTTTACACTGATCCATTAAACGTCCTACAGGCAGAACTATTACTGCGTTCCCGTCAGCAACAACATCCCGATCCACAGGTTGAACAAGCCTTAATGGTAACCATTGCTGGTATAGCCGCGGGAATGCGAAATACAGGTTAGTCGCTGTCAGCAGGAGACAATCTCCGCACGGCGGTAGTGACATTATTGAGCACGGTATTGGTATCTTTTTTCTCCAGACAATCCTGTCCAAGATGTGCTCAATAGACAATAAAAAAAGAAGCTATTTCTCACCAGACGAAGTCTAATTTAAGAAAAAATACTTATCATTTACCCTCTATCACCTGCAATAAAACAAGAAAATACGTGACACAAGTCGCTTAAATCCCCACAAATACATAAATTTTGATAATGTGATTTTTGCTCACTTCCCTAGAATTGTACTTTCCAATTTCTAAGAGGATTAAATCATGAAGAAAAATAAACTTGCCATTTTGCTATCTCTTGCTTCCTTGTTTGGTGTCAATGCCTATGCCCAAACAGAGCAACCGCAGAAAGTCCCTACTAATCAAAATGTCCTGACAGCGCAATCCCAGTTGCTGCCTAACCCTGAAAGCCCCATCCGGGCCGAAGAGAAGGAGCTCAACACTAAGTCTGAGGTAGCTTACGTCCCCGCGCCTCCACTAACCAATATGTGGGTCTATGCCGTTGGCTCGACGAATTGCGGATGGGAATACACTTCCAACTTACCGGTGACGAACTGCAATCACGGAGGGTACCAGCTCCGTGCCGCCGTTCTGGAAATTGGCTACGGATACAGTTCCTTGACTTGGATGAACGGCGGTATACTGCCATACTCGCTGTACTCTTCCACACCAGTTTGCATTACAAACGGGCACTACACTTGGCCATGTGCTGGAGGCCAAATTGTGGTTGGTTTCCTTAAGGAATACAACCTCGACGGCTACCAGAATGGTATCTTCAGATACCAGAACACTTCCGCTAATTGGCCTCAGAATACCATGTCAGCACAGATCAGCATCCTTTGACTTGCTGAAACTCTCTTCAATCTGTCAGGGGCGGGAAACCGCCCTTGATTAAAGTTTGCAATAATGCACCTGATTAATCTCTCAAAGCCCTTTAGATTTTTCGCCTAATCTTTCCGCCCACAGTGGGCGAGAGTTTACAACGATTTTTGCTAAACTTTGTGCCACGAAGTCCCTTGGATACTGAACGGCGGCCATTCTTGGCTTTCGGTGATAGGGGCCGTAGCCGTAAGGTCCCTGGCTTGCTGTAACATCCGCTCGACCAAGTTGGCCAACAGCTCAGCATCCAGCCTCTCCAACCATTCACGGCTCCAGAGCAGAGTCTCGCCCTCACCACTGCGACTCAATTGCAGTGATGGCCAGTGGGCCAATGTAGCCAACGAACAAGGTTCAACATTACCTAGTGGGATAAACAAGGTCACCAGCTCATCGCGTTGGCGGATGTGCAAGCTAAAAGGGCCGAGCGGCAGATCGAGCCCCTCCGAGTGTAGAGACTCTTCGGTCTGTCCGAGGCGTCGGCACAGCTCCGATAATAAAGCATTGAACATAGTTACCCTTTATGATTGTCAAATACCGATTCAGTCGGCGGCCACAAGTTATCGATCGGAGGATTACTCGGCGTACCTTGCAGTTTACCACCTATGGTCGCAGCCCAAGGATCGATGACACGTGCTTGGGGACCCCAAGTTTCGGGTTTGCTGAGTTCACTATTGGGATCACGACCGACCACCACGAAGCAGTGAGTCTGGGTATGCCCCTTAGCGCCACGATGAGCGACTACCTCAATACGCTGCTGATCCCCTTGATTGTGCTTCATCAATTCGGCTGCCGCAGAGTAGGCCAAAGTGGTGCAGCAACCTGCCTGAGCTTGAGCGACACGGGCAGCGATAGATTGCAGTTGGTTGAAGCTGACGTTGCCTTGTCTAGCGGCAATAGCCGCCATGTTGGACATCATGTTAGCCTGGCTGTTAGCCTTCAAGCGATCCGGATTGTCATTGAATGACTGCAATCTCCCCATGATTTGCTGATAATGGGAATTCTGCTTGCTGACGAAAGTGCCAGCATCGGTGCATGCGTAAGTTTCCATCTTCTGTAAAGCTGGTATAGCCTGTTGTAGCACAGCTTGGGGACCGGCCGTCATCACCTTTGGCTGGAGAGTGCGCACCACGGCGCCTTGTTCCGCCAGAGCCTGTTTAAGCTCGGCAAGGCGGGTGCTACGGGACGCCACCTCTTTAGGGTGGTGGTTTTCCCAGTGCTGGATGGCATCCTGCACCCGTTGAGCCTGCGCACTATTGGGGGCACTCTGCAATTGGCGCAGTTCAGCGATCAAATGCTTAAGATCCGAACTCTGGAAGTGCAGTGGACCACGTCGGGCAGACTGTTCGAACAAGCGGTTGCCCTGTTCGAGTAGAGGAGAAGCTGCGGTGTGCTGGGGAGCTTGCGTTTGGCTAAGCGGCATATGGCTGCTAATAGGTGAAATTGGCATTATCTTTTCCAACATAAATTGAATTAATTAAGGACATCTTAGTATTTTTCCTGCCCTGCTTATGTAAAAAAGTGACCAGACTTTTGTCTGTTTTGGGTGTCAAAAGAGAAAGATCATCCGAGAATAGATATCCAAAATTATGAACCACAACAGTTCATACTGGACGAAGGCTTATGACGGACTTTACTTATTAAACCGAGATGATCTAACAATGACAATGTAATGTGGGAATACAAACTCAATATTAAAACTTGCTTATTCAATTTTTATGCAGAAAAATACCGTATACGTTAATTTACCGTACTTAAAAAGGAATGATAATGACTGCTATCGCTCGATTTGATTTAAAGATGGACACAGATGAAAAGGAAGTTATTTCTCGCGCTGCGGCTTTAATGGGCACAACAATGGCCGCATTCGTGCGCACAGCAGCTAAAGAGAAAGCACGTGAGCTATTAGATAGAGACTCTCGCATGACAATGACAGTCCAGGATTTTCAGGCATTCACAATCGCTTTGAATGACGCTTTCGCCCCCAATACTGCTTTACAAAACGCAATAAATGCTGCGCGCAAGGTGAAACGTGTTTGAAGAGCAATTCCTTGATCCAAGCTACCATCAACGCAAGATTTTTACCTCTGGAGTGAACGAGCTTGACGATTACCTTCAGCACTTTGCCGTTCAACAAAGCAAAAAAGGCATTGCCGTTGTGCGAGTACTAGTCGATACCGACGTCCCTAGCACCATACTGGGTTACTATAGCTTAAGCGCTGCGCAAATCGATATTGTCCAGTTAGATGAGCGTATCCAGCACAAATTGCCACGCTATCCGGTGCCTTGTTTTCGAATGGGGCGGTTAGCGGTGCATTCAGATTACCACGGACGAGGATTAGGGCGACTCCTGATAGGATGCGCAGTTGAGCGTTGCTTTGAGGCCAAGAAGCATGTCGCCGCGTATGCCCTTATGGTCGATGTAAAGGGAGAAAAGGCCAAAAGTTTCTACGAACATTACGGATTTATTCCATGTCGCGATAACCCAATGACGCTCTATCTACCACTTGGTACATAACCGGCGATTGAATGGGCCTACCCAACCACCCGGATAGTCCCCCTCTCAAAACTAGGCTTATAGAGCTACATTATCCAGCCTTCAATAATCCGGTGTCCCATACCTATTAAGTAAATAAGTAAATAAGTAAATAAGTAAATAAGTAAATAAGTAAATAAGTAAATAAGTAAATAAGTAAATAAGTAAATAAGTAAATAAGTAAATAAGTAAATAAGTAAATAAGTAAATAAGTAAATAAGTAAATAAG
>NZ_NMQR01000057.1 GCF_003545805.1 Photorhabdus sp. CRCIA-P01
AACTCAGAGTGCTTCTTTAGCTGCCGCGTTATCGTCCAGCCAACACCCCTGAAGGCAGGTCGGCCTGCGGCCTCCGCTAATTTACCGCCCCCCGCCCCAACCCTGCTTTACTGGCTGCGCGCGGCTCACACTGCGCTGCGCTCCGTTGCTCGTTGCCGTGCTCGCCATCTCCGCCCCGTGCAGCCCCCTGAGGGGGCTTCCCTGAACAAAACCGTGTGGTCATGCAAGGCCATGCGCAACCCGAAGCCACAGTGCCTCAGAGCGTCGCAGGGGCGCCGCTTGCGGGCTCTGTGCCGCCCGCGCCCGCAGAACGTGCGCCCGCCGCCCAGGCAAGCTGGGCGACGTTCGCCCGTTGCCGAAAAAGGCGCTACGCTGACAAAGGCCCGGCGGGAAAAACGGGCCGTCGGGAGCGAAAAGCGCGTCAGGGGGTTTTGGGTTCGGCGGTGAACGGACATTGGAAAAAACGGGTTGTAACTGACTGAGGGCATTAGGAAAATCGGTGTTCGATGGTCAACTTCGCACTGGAATGGGTTGTTATAAACAATACCTTTATGCAACCAGCTCCATTAATGCTGCCAAGAATCTCACATTAGTTGCGGCAGGTAACCTGTTAACATACGGAACACGTCTGATATCCGGCAGTGATATGATGCTTTCTACTGGTGGGAATATTCGTTTCGAGTCGTCAAAAGAATTTATCCAAGAGGGTAACATTGGGCGTTTTACGCAACATGCTAGCCAGCTTAATAGTGGTGGTGCATTAACTATTCGCTCTCAAGGCAGTATTTTATTCCAAGCTACGGAGTTAATTGCTAAGGGGGCGATGGATATCGCGGCACAAGGAGGCTTTCTTTATGCGCAAGCGATGGAAGAAACCTACCGATGGGAAGAAGAACGTAAAAGCTGTAAAAGACGCGCGGGTATTAAGTCCTGTAAAATTTTTGGTTCTCAGACGGAAACCAGAATAAAAGAGAGTTCAACAAATAAAGTCACCGAATTTACCGCCGGTGGCGATATTAACCTAATGGCGAAAGATGATGTGACATTGGAAGCGAGTAAGATCGAAACCAATAAGAACGCGAAAATCACCAGCCAGATGGGGAAAGTGAACTTCAGGGCGATGCCAAATATTGATTTTGAGCAGACCATCACGACGTCAAAAGGCTTGTTTATTACACACCGCGATCAAGGTAGCATCACGAAGGAATGGGTAATACCGTCAGTTCATGTTGGTGGTACTTTGACGGTGGGTGCGGCGAAAGGCGTCAGTGCAGATGTGAAAGTTAAAGAAGGACAATCACTAGAAGATGCGTTAGTGATACTTGGTAACACATCCGGTATCGAATGGTTGAAAAATCTGAAAGGCCGCAACGATGTACAATGGAACTTGGTTAAGGATGCTTACAGTAGCTGGGACAAGAAAAGCGAAAGCTTAAATCCAGTGGTTAGCGTAGTGATTGCGATTGCTGTCGCAGCAGCAACTGCTGGCTCAGGCCTTGCTGCTTGGGCAGGAAGTGGTGCTATGGGTGCTACAGGTGCAATGGCGAGTGCGGTTTATGGTGCTGCTTATGGCGGTATGATAGGGTTGACCTCTCAGGCTGCTGTTGCCTTAGTTGAAAATAAAGGGAATATCACTAATACGCTGGAAACCTTAGCTAAACGCGATTCAGTTAAATCCCTCGTGACGCAAATGGCTGTGGGTGGCGCATTAGGTGGATTAGACCACGCTATGGGGTGGGGGAAATTAGTAGAAGGGACCGGTGCTGTCGATACCGTAAAAACCAAACTTCCCTTGTTGAGTAATAATAATTGGAGTCAGGTGGCACAGCGTATTGCGGCGCACTCCGTAGTGAGTTCAACAATAGGCACTGCCATTAATGGAGGAAGTTTTACTGACAATCTGCAAACTGCATTATTGAGCAGTATTGGTAACCAGATTAATGCGGAAGGCGCCAAGCTGATCGGTGATAATGGAAAAATTTTAGGGCATGCAGGTAAAGCATTAAGCCATGCTGTTGTTGCAGGTATTAGTGCGGAAATCGCCGGAGGGGATGCCAAAGGTGCTGCTGCTGGCTCATTGGCGGCTTCGCTTGCGTATGCAACTTTAGATAATACATTCAGCGATCCGGCTAAAATACAAGCTGGAGGTAAAATCGTTGGTGGTATTGCTGGTGCATTTTCTACAAATAGTGCTCAGGGTGCTAACAGTGGCGCTAACTCCGGAGAGATAACGATTGTATACAATCATTTAGCTCATGCTCTAAGTGCTGCGGAAAAGCATAAGCCTGGAACAATAAAAGCCCATGAAGAAAAAACAGCCGAGCTTTGTGTGCAGTCACCGGATGTGTGTGAAAGAGCTGCGGCAACATTTAGCGTATCTGCTGATTTTCTTCCTGTGATTGGAGATATTAAAGGGTTTGCCGAAGCAGAAACTGCGATCGATTATCTAGCAGCGGCAGTAGGCCTGATACCAGGGGCTGGTGATGCTGCTGGGAAACTCCTGAAAGGAGCAGATAAGGCACTGAAACATGGTGACCTTGAAACCGCTTCAAAGCTGATTCATCAAGCTCATGATGAAATGGGTATATTGTCAAAAATTAATGTTGAACACGTTTTTCATGGTGAAATAAACCGAAGAGGAAATGCGGTTGGTTTTCATCATGAAGCAAGCATAGGTCATCAAAGAAGAGCGCGCATTACTGAAATCATAGCTCCTCCAAATGCTCAAGGCGTCTATCGCGGAAGAGTTGAAGTATTGAACTCGCAAACGGGGCAATGGGTTCAGAAAGGACCAATATCATCATTCTTCCCACAACCTTGGAATCGTCAGCAGGTGATGTCAGAAATTAAAGGGGCATTGAAAAATGCCACTGTACAAGGTAGTAAGTGGGAGGGGATATCACCAAGTGGAGTGAAAATTGGTGGTTATTTAGATAAAAATGGAAACATTAATACGGCATATCCTATTTATGAACCTTAAACAACAAATGAAATTTTACATTGATAAAGATGGTTATTGTAGCGTTGATGCAGACGAAGAAAATCGTCTTGTTGAATGGTTTTTGAAAGATGATATTCAAGGTTGTTTACATACTGCTAACGAATATATCGCAGCATGTAATTCTGTAGAAAATGGGCAAAATCCACAATGGGAAGGTACAGGCAATGCCCATACTGTAACCATCAAACCGGATGGTGTTGAAATCTTTAACGAATATACCGAAGAAAGCCTGAAAATTGCCACGATAGCAGAGTTCAAAGGTTATCTTGAGAAGTGGAAGGAATTACTTCTGAGTAGAGAATAAACATCAAAAAGCCGGAAGATCTCCGTGATCTTCCGGTTTTGTTCTTTCTTACCGTGGCGAATACCCATGATAGGCCAGCGTTGATTGAAGCTGTTCTGATTACCCATGTCTCTTTGTCATCAACCGCACAGGCGCGTATTTCCGCCCAGCTCAGCTGCTTAACCAGCCAGCGTTTCTTCGTGGCTCAAATGCACTTCCCTTATCTGCTTAATCCTTGCTGTCATGCTTTCCCCTCCCTTATGCGTTTCTTGTAGTTGCGTATTACCGCGAAGGAGTCCGCGTACCTCCTTAATTTTCGTGTCTTAACAATGATGGGGAAATGTGATCTGGTATTACTAGTCCGTGAGTTTTTAAAAATATATTATTGTTCAAATAATAACTTTTGTTATTATATTTATCATAATAATAATTTTGTTTTTAGTATTATATGTTGTGTTTTGTGTTTTTTTTATTTGTTTTTGAATTTAAATTTTATGTTTTTTTGTTTACTAAAAAATGATGTTGGTGTTACTATACTTTCAGTTGATATTTACGTGAGTTTATTTTTATAAATGTTAATTATTAAAGAGTTTGTGTAAAAGTATATCACTATTTTGGGGGGGGTGTTTATAGAGTAAAAAATTCTTAATTTAAAGAATGAATGGGGTTCGATTTTTATGTTGTTATGAAGCGTTATTAATTCTTGCAGCACAAGGTGATATGCAAAGTGATTTATTGTTTTTTACATACAAGGTATTAATTGTTTATTATGGTATCTTTATAAGCATATCTATAATTAATTGTCTATCAAACTGAGCTGAATTTTATTACCTAAAAATAGGTGGGTGTTTTTCTTTGAGTTAAGTATGAGCTGGTGCTTTAATAACTACGCCAATGTGAGATTTGTCAATGTGAAATTAAAATTGTTTTAATATTGCTAATTTATTCATTAAATAAGTGATTGCGTCCATTTAATATAAATTTAACTGGTACGGGGTTTTATATTTTATACGGAATTTATTCTGGGATAATGTTTATTATATTGATTGGTTAATAGTCCATGAACAATAAATCTTCATCTTTATTATTTGTCGTTTTAATGGCTTTTCTTTCTATGGGAGGGCTGGTTTCATCGGATATATTCCTACCCGCTTTGAGTAAAATGGGAAACTATTATCACGTTAGCGAATCTAGTATACAAAGTGCAATAGCTATATTTCTATTTGGTATAGCTTTTTCTCAACTTATTTATGGGCCATTAAGTGATTGTTTAGGAAGAAAAACGGTTCTTATTTCTGGAATGATTATATGGCTGATTTCGACAATCGGTATTTTTTACAGTACGCATATTAATGAGTTGCTATTATTGCGTTTATTCCAGGGAGTAGGCGCTTGTGCTGGTATTACATTAAGTCGTGCCATTATTAATGATTTGATGGGGAAGGAAGAAGCAGCCAATTTGTATCTGATTATTTTCCCTTTTGTGGGAATGTCACCTGCTATCGCACCAATGATCGGCGGTGTGTTAAATGAATATTATGGTTGGAAAGCCTGTTTTTTATTTCTTACTTTATTTATAACAGTCACGCTTATGTTGTGCTTGCTAGTTCTGAAAGAATCACTACCAATAAAAAAACGCCAAAAATTGAGTGTTAAAAATGTATTAGTCAGTACTTACCAGGTGATAATAAATAAAGAGTTTCTTTACTATGCAGCAATACCTTGCTTCGCTTATACGGCATATTTTTCTTATTTGATTGAATCTCCATTTATTCTTACAGCTATGGGATTACCAGAAAAATATGTTGGCTACACCTATATAATGCTCTCTTTGAGTTATGTGTTGGGTAATCTTACTGCTAAAAAATTAAGTCGCCAGCAGGGCATTAGAAAGACGATTTCTCATGGCTATCTCATCTTTGCTGTTGGAGGTATTGCTTTCACGATACAAATGTTTTTCAGTTCCTACCCATTGATAACTTCTGTGCTAACAATATCAGTATTGACTTTCGGTAATGGTTTTTTGCTGCCACTAGGTACTGTATCGGCAATTGCCACTCATTCTCAAGCAGCTGGGACAGCTTCCGGCGTAATGGGAACATTGCAATTAGGTAGTGCAGGACTGGCATCATTGCTTATTGGTTATATATCTCACCATGAACCTATTAAAGTGGCATCTATCATCACAGTTGTTTCCTTGGCCGGTAGCATTATTTATATAACGGGTAATAGAGGCAATAAAGAAATAAGTAAAAAACAAACAATAGAAACTAAAATAGGAATGAAAAATGGTTAATAATATAGATGTCACATTACGTGATGGTGGATACCTGAATAATTTTAATTTTACAACAGAATACGCTATAAAGCATGTTGAAGCGTTGACTAAAAGTGGCGTGGAATGGTTTGAAATCGGTTATCGCAATGGTTCTTTCAAACCTATCTCTAATATTGGCCTAACAGGTATGTCTCCGGATAGTTATATCCGAGATATTCATCAATCGGTACCTGAGGCAAAATTGGTCGTCATTGCCCATCCTCACAATATCAATGCTGATGATATCTATGCAATGAAGACGAATGGCGTTAGCTTGCTTAGGTTATGTATTAAAGCTGATAACCCGCAGCCATGTTTAGAGTTGTGCGAGATTGCTCGATCTACTGGAATGGCTGTGGGTATTAATTTTACACGAGTGAGTCAGCTCTCTATCAGTAAAATTATTGAAGTTGCCAAACAGTGTGAACAAGCTGGTGCTGATATTATTTACCTGGCGGATTCAAATGGTAGTTTGTTCCCTGAACAGGTAGCGCAGATGTTTTATAAATTAAAGTCTGCCACGCAATTGCAATTGGGATTCCATCCTCATGATAATTTGGGTCTTGCCACAGCGAACAGTATTGAAGCTATGAGAGCTGGAGCCAATTTTATTGATAGTTCTCTATCAGGGATGGGAAAAGGCGCCGGAAATCTCAATTTGGAAAGCTGGCTATCATTTCTCAATCTGAGCCAAAATAGTAAACAATATGACCTTGAACGAGTATTTAATCAACTCAATGAACTGCAATCCCATCATTTTTTTACCGCCTCCAGGCGCGATCTTATCGATATAATGATGGGTATGTACAACTTGAGTGTGGAAAATAAAACAGCTCTCGAAGAAGGGTTACGAAATGGTATTAATTATGCGTTTCAGGTTGTTAAATCTTTGCGAGAAGCAACGGCATGATACAGCATAATAACCGTGTCGGATGTTTCAGTCTCGAAGCGGTAATTCTTGCACCTGTAATGCCGCTTTGGGATCATGGCGATTTTTGCACTCCATTGCGCATATTATTACAGAAAGTGGGATATCAGGTGTCTATTATTGATACATTATCCTTAATTAATTCATCTGATCCCGACTACGCTATTAATATTATTGAATCTGAACTCAATCAACGTTTTTCCCAGCCTTATTTGCTTATCGGTTTTGCGATGTCAGGTACTCTAGTGCAATTGCTTGCGTCGCGCCTGAAAAATCTCACGGGAGTAATCTCAGTGAGCGGTCCTGGATATGCTGATTCGTTGTTGACCAATAGGCTGGAACAATTAATAGCATTACTGAATAGAAATCAGCTAGATGAAGCGATTTCTGTGTTACATGACTTTGTTATTCCTGAAGGTGGAACTCCACTTCCTAAGATGACTGCGGTACCTGACCATTTAAGAAATTCTGCTCGGGAACGCATGATAGTGGGATTTTCACTGTTGCTACAACTGGATGCCAGAACAATATTGTGCAATTACAAAGGAAAATTTCTGAGCATAGTTGGCGAATGTTCGCAATTAGCCACAGAATGTAATCAGGTGGTCAGCACTAATCCTACGCACTGTTTTGTTGTCGTGGATGGAGCAGGAATGCGGCCTTGGGAAGATAAGCCGTCATTTATTAACAATGTAATTAACGATTGGCTCAAAATCTTATGAATAAAAAAATTCTTGTATTGCCCGGGGATGGTATTGGTCAGGAAGTATGCGATGCTGCCCTTCCGGTTTTTCAGGCTTTAAATCTTCCTGTGACATTGGAAGTTGGGGATATTGGTTGGACTTGTTGGGAAAAAGAAGGTAACCCAGTACCTGACAGTACTTGGGGAAAAATAGCTTCAGTAGATGCGGTGTTACTCGGCGCTATCACCAGTAAAGGTAAAGAAGAAGCACAACAAGCGTTGCCGCCGCATCTGCGTGGGAAAATGAGAAATTATGTGTCACCTGTTATCCAATTACGCCAGCGTTTGGGATTATATGCAAATATCCGACCAGTGCGTTATGTAGAAGGGGACCGTAAACCATTTCGCTGTTGTGTTATCAGGGAAAACACCGAAGGACTATATGCAGGGTTCGATTTTAAAGGAATTCCCGTGACTGCAACGACTTGGTTACAGCACCCAAATATAGATAAATATGGTCCTGAAGAAGCGGCATGGACAGTCCGTTTACAAACCCGTTTTGGTTTAGAACGTTTGTTTATCACTGCATTTGAATATGCAAAGGAAAATAATTATTCCCGTGTAACCTTCGCGGATAAACCAAATGTAATGCGGGAAAGTGGGCACTTTGCAAAAGGTATTTTCGATACCGTTGCGGCGCGTTACCCTGAAATAAAAGCGGATATCCACAATGTGGATGCAGTGGCTTTATGGATGGTAAAAAAACCGCATGAATTTGGTGTCATTGTCGCTGAGAATATGTTCGGTGATATCTTGTCTGATTTGGCAGCGGGCGTAATGGGAGGGCTTGGTTTAGCGCCTAGCGCTAATATTGGTAGTGATATTGCATACTTTGAACCTGTACACGGTAGTGCGCCTGGTATGGCAGGTAAAAATAAAGCCAATCCGGCAGCGATGTTTTACACAATCGCATTACTACTGGAACATCTTGGTTTTGCTGATGCAGCACGGCAAATTAACTGTGCAGTAGATAATGTGATACGTGAAGGTCGAACTGTTACTTATGATCTGGGTGGTAGCGCAACAACCCAACAAATGGCTCGGGCTATTATTCGTGCTCTAAGTAAAAAATACACTAGCTATTCTGCATCGGTTATTACTGTTGGTGATGAACTCCTGAGTGGTAAATATCCTAATACTAATCTTCAGGATATTAGTGAATATCTCACGGAGCAGGGATATAAGGTGAAGCAACATCAGGTTTGTGCTGATGATATTAACCAGATTGCTACCGCAGTGGTTCGTGGGCTGGGGCAGGATACTCTCATTGTTGTGTGTGGTGGTCTTGGCCCGACACCGGATGATAAAACCCGTGAGGCGATAGCAAAAGCGGCAGGAAGCCCTCTGGAAATACGTGATAATGTCTGGGTGGAAGTCCAGCAACAATTGGAAAAACTGGGAGTATATTGTGATCCCTCGAATCGATTCCAAGCCATGTTTCCGTCCGGAGCAAAGGTTATTCCCAATATTACAGGTACAGCACCTGGTTTCAGTCTTAATGTTGATGGTAGCAAAATAGTTGTGTTGCCAGGGCCTCCCTCCCAAATGCGGTTAATGTTGTCAGAGGAACATTCTATCCCTCCAGTAGCTGGCATGAGAGAGCTAAACTACCATTGGACACTCATCGGCGTTAGTGAAAGTCAAGTAGGTACGATGGTGAACGCATTCTTTGATGGTGTTGAGTGTGATATTCACTATCTGTGGAAAGCGCCTTATGTAGTAGTACAAGTTATTACTCCTGCTAATTCCCCTCTTTCCGTACAGCAATTGGCTAACTTTGGCGCCATGTTTGAAAACAAATTGGTTAGTGATTGCCAGATGACTGCTATGGAAAAACTCAGTGAACAATACCGTATTAACTGGTTCACGGATGATGATGAATTAAATACATATCTACACACAACATATGCAGTAAATAGTCCTTCAAAATCTCTTTCGGTGAATATTACAGCGTTTCCTTCTATAAGTTCATTTTTGTCTGGTGAAGAAATGCTTGGGCAGATGACCCTGACGACCATAGATGATGAAGGACGACAATATTCGGTGGATTTTCCATGTAATAAATTGCTACTGCAACAATCTATACCAGAATACGCCGCCTGGAGTGTCCTGCGCGCACGTGCATCCAAAGAGGAAATGTAATGCAAACTATACAAATTGATCAAATCAAAAAGCGTTTAATGGAGCTTGATAGTGCGGCCATATCGGATGCAATGGATAGTCTGCATATTCCTGCTGGATTGGCTGGAATTGTGCCACGTAGTAATGTCGGGATTAAAATGGCGGGACCTGCTTTTACTGTGCGCTATGAACCTATCATTCCGGAACAGGGTAAGTTTCTTAATGCTGGAAATTACATTGATGAAGTACCTGCTGGATATGTAATAGTAGTTGATAATCAGGGACGTACGGATTGTACCAGTTGGGGTAATATCTTAACTTTTAAGGCTGTACAAAAAGGAATCGCAGGTTCTGTGATTTATGGGTCAGCCAGAGACTTGTCTGAGGTTCGCAGATTGGAATATCCCTTATTCACGACGGGGGTTTATATGGTATCCGGAAAGAATCGTGCCAAGGTTGCTGCAAAACAATGCACTCTGGATATTGGCGGTGTAGCGATATCCCCAGGAGATTGGATTTTTGCTGATGATAATGGTGCGCTAGTCATCCCGCAGCAGCATTTGCTTACTGTTATTGAGCGTGCGGAAAATGTTGACAAAACTGAACAAGCTATTATTGAGGCTATAACTAATGGAGAAGATCTGGTTAACGCCCGTGAAAAACTGGGATATGCCGTACCTTGGAAAGCTGTTCAATGAGTCAGATATTTATAGAATACTGGGAGAAAAAACTTCGTTTTCTGGATGTACATTATCATGCCCGCCCCGATAGTTATATTCGGCGGTACAATGTACTTGAAGCTGGAAGGGAATACGCCCGACATGGTGGTGGAGTTGTACTTAAAAACCACCTGGGGAGTGTTACTGCTTTGTCGTCACTGGCTCAGGAGGCAGGGCTTCCGGTTTTTGGTTCGGTAGTATTGAACGCAACCGCTGGAGGGCTGGCAATTAACTCTGTTATCCAGTCACTGAGTCAGTACCAGTTCTGTAAAGCTCCGCGGCTGTTGGTTCATCTGCCAACTATTGTCCCGACAAGCCATAAAAGTGTAATGAAACGTGCTTGGGCAAATGCTTTCGCGCAAACTTTCGCACAGCAACCTTTATCTGTTGTTGATAGCAATGGGCGGTTGCATAACGAGATCCATGAGTTAATTAGTTTTGCGCAGCAGCATAATATTGTGTTGTCATCCGGCCATGCTTCACGTTATGAGGTTATGCAACTTATTGATGCGATTACTGCTGCGGGTGGTTGTAAGTTCATGCTGAACCAACCTGCCAGCCCTATGACAGGATTAAAAGCGAAAGATCTTAAAGCGCTGGGTGAGCATGAGTGGCTTTATGTGGAGCAAACGGCATTAACTGTTTATCTTGGTTATCAGACAACCGAGGATTTTTTTGAAGTGTTATCGGAGGTGAATAATGTTGTCTATAGCTCTGATCTTGGACAGCCAGTTCAGCCAGATGTTGAGCAGTGGTTGAGCGATAGTGAACGCTGGTTTAAAACCGCTGGCCTTGGTGAAGAACACATCCGAGATATCTCTTTACTGAATCCACTGCGGATGTTGGCTCCGGGTTAGATATCAGATTCATCGACTGAGAAAATGATAATTATCCATTGTTGGTTGAATACGGAAAGTTGCAACAAAGATCTATGAAACTAGCCGAAATTATTTGACTACAACACCACTAGAACATGACCATGCTCGCGTTTTCAAAAATGCTATAGCAATATCCAAATCATTTGTGAAGTTGACGGGTAATGGTCTTGATTTTGTTACAAGAAAAATAAATGCAGGCTCTGTGTGTGAGAACCCTCTGGTGCAAGTTATAGATGCCGGTTTGTTGAACCCAACATCGTGTTAATTTATTGATTTGGTTTGGATGGCTTGACAGTTGCAATGGAACTTGTGAATATTGCGATCGAACGAAAAAAGAACATCTGATTTCTCAGATATCCTAATCTTAGAACCTTTATACTTATATCTAAGTAGCGCAAGACTGATCAATCTACAATTATGCACTTTTAGGTTCCTGTATTGAACGCCCGTCGAGTTTTTTAATCTCTCAACCAACACACTTTGAATTGGTGCCCGGAGGCGGAATCGAACCACCGACACGAGGATTTTCAATCCTCTTGCTGAGATGTTGGTGTTTTGTAATCAATGCGAGAATTTTGTAATTAAGATACTGGGTTAGTACTTTTCATATTTCGAATTACTTAAATTCGAGTGTGCAAAATGAAGATACTTCCCGTAATTTCTCCTAAAGGTGGCGAGGGTAAATCCACACATGCTGCCAACCTAGCCGGTTTTCTTGCTGATGCCGGATTCAAAACTCTCCTTCTTGACGCTGATTATTCTCAACCCACTTCAAGCAGTATTTTTGCACTTGAGTACGAAGCCCCAGCTGGTTTGTATGAGCTTCTTATGCAAACTGTTGACCTGGGTCAGAAAGACCAGATTATTTCACGTTCAGTGATAAATAATTTGGATGTCATTATTTCCAATGATCCTGATGAACTCCTGCCTACGGCCATGCTTCATGCACCCGATGGACGTTTGCGTCTGAGGAATATATTGCAGCACCCTCTGTTCAGCCAGTATGACGCTATCATCATTGATTCAAAGGGAGCTACTGGTGTGATGGCGGAGCTGGTTGTGCTGACGGCCACTGAATTTGTATTGGGTGTGATTAAGCCCATTCTGCCAGATGTCCGTGAATTTCTGCGGGGATCGTTGCGGATGTTGACGCGACTGCAATCGTTTGAGCGTTACGGTGTTCGATTACCTTTAATTCAGATACTGGCGAACGGCATTGAGGGGACTAATCTTGACCGCGATACGTTGAATGAACTGGCCCATATTATCGAGCATAAGCGTTACGATACGACCTCGCTTGATGGGCGAATAGTGTATCGACTGCTGAAAACCCGCATCGATCTGCTTGATATTTATAAGCTGGGGCATGTACGTGCTCAACCTGTTCACCGTCTTGAATACAAAACTACCCGTAAAAGTCCTGCTGCTGCGCAAACGATGCATTGTCTGGCTTGTGAATTGTTCCCTGAATGGCATGAACAGTTTGATGCACTGATTGCGAATAAGGGGGCAAAGAATGCGTGACCCTTTCTCTTTACCGGATGGCATTGAACAACCGTATTCTTGTGATGCCGAGCAAGCTGTTCTCGGTGGACTGATGTTGGACAATGATCGATGGGATGAAATCATACCGCTGATACATGCTGATGATTTTTTCCTGCCCGCTCACCGACGGATTTATGGCGCTGTCGCAACCATGTTTGCGGCCAATTTGCCTGTTGACGTACTAACGTTGTCTGAAATTTTAGAGCAAAAGGAGCAATTAAAACAGGTTGGAGGATTTGCTTATTTAGCCGAACTCGGCAAAAACACACCGAGTGCTGCAAATATTGTTGCCTATGCGGAAATTGTTCAGGCCAAAAGTCGCTTGCGTCAGTTGATAACGCTGGGAAATGAGATGAGCGCTCAGGCTAGTCATCCCCGTGCTGAGTTTACTGACATTACTGAAATGGCTGAGCAGCGTTTATATACGCTGTCTGAGCAGAGAGCTGCGCATCAAGATATTAGCTTGAAAGAAGGGCTGGGTTTGCTGATTGAAAAATTAGAGCAGGCCAATGGCGGTAATGGGGTAACGGGTACCCCGACAGGCTTTAGTGAACTGGATACCAAAACCTGTGGTCTTCAGCCGGGTGACCTTATCCTGCTGGCCGGTCGGCCTTCTATGGGGAAAACCGCACTGGCACTGGCTTTCTGTCTGGGCGCACTGGAGAGTGCCCCTGATGATGCTGTTCAGATTTTTAGTCTGGAAATGCCGATGGATCAATTACTGATGCGGATGGTGTCCATGTTGGAGCGTGTTCCGCTTGAACGTCTGCGCAGTGGATTAATGGATGATGAAGACTGGGCACGGCTCAGCAGAGCAATGGAGACGCTAATTCAATGGGAAAATAGGCTGATAATTGATGACAGCAGTTATCAGACCCCGGCTTTATTACGCGCCCGTGCCCGCCGGAATGTGCGCAAATACGGTCGACCTTCATTGATTATGGTGGATTATCTGCAACTTATCCGAAGCCCGGAGCAGGAAAACCGAACGCAGGAAATTGCAGAAATTTCCCGTAGCTTGAAAGCGCTGGGTAAAGAATTGGGTTGCCCAGTACTTGCGCTTTCACAACTTAATCGTCAACTAGAGCAACGTGCAGATAAACGCCCTAATAACGGGGATTTACGGGAATCGGGAGCGCTAGAGCAAGATGCTGATCTGATCTTGTTTGTTTACCGAGATGAAGTGTATGACGCCAATACATCGGATATTGGGGTAGCAGAAATCATTATTGGTAAACATCGCCAGGGATCGATTGGAACAGTCAAGATCCAGTTTGATGGCGCCTGTACCCGGTTTAGTGATCTTACTGAGAAGTATTATGATCTTGGTGCTGAAAGGGGAAATAGATGAGTAAGTATAAAACCTCTCTAAGTGACGCAATACTTCAACGTGGCAAAACACCACAATCACTCACGGGTACTGTTGTTTTGCCTATAGCAGAAATGCCAATGGTATTAACGCTAGATGAGTTACAGCCAAACCCGGATAACCCTCGCCTCAGTCGTAATCCCCGTTTCGACGATATTAAGGCTTCTGTTCGTGCCAGAGGACTGGATTCTGTACCGAAAGTGACGCGAGATCCAGAAGAGAGTGGAAATGTTTACATTTTCAGTGATGGAGGTAATACCCGTTACCAAATCCTATGTGAATTATGGAAAGAAACGGGTGAGGAACGCTTTTTTCGAATCCCTTGTTTGTTTAAACCCTGGCCAGGTCGGTTGCAGTGCGTCATCGGGCATCTGGCAGAAAATGATGTTCGGGGGGATTTAACGTTTATAGAGAAAGCCCTCGGTGTTTGCAAAGCAAGTTCTATGCATGAGAAATGTCTGGGAAGACCTATCTCACAACGAGAATTAACTGACTTACTAAAACAAGAAGGGTTTCCAATATCACAAACCAGCATCAGTCAGATGCATAACACGGTGCAATATTTATATCCTCATATGCCCAATTTGTTGATATCTGGTATGGGGCGTCCGCAAGCAGTAAACATATTGTCTTTACGCATTGATGCTCAAAAAACATGGAATAGTTTTTCTTCAGAGGCATCGTGTGAGAAGGACTTCGATTCAGTTTTTGGTGAGGTGTGTCAGCGCTTTGATAATCCTGAAGTCTATTCTTTTGACATGTTACGGGATGAACTGATTGGGGAATTAATAAAAGCTTTGCCACATCCTGCCCTTAATTATGATCGTTGGTTATTGGAACTCGATCCGAAAGAACGAAACCGTCGTCAGTTATTTGGTGAGCCCCCTCCTATTGCTGAACATTTGCGCGATGCGGATATACAAGCCGCTGAAGTGTCTGAAAAGTCGGTACCGCCTGTGACTAAAAGCGCTGCTTGTGTTTCGGCAGGGGAGTCTGAGTCGCATGGGGAGGTTATCGAATGTCTGGAAGATAAAAAGGCTGAGGAATATGAAGCTTGTCCGCCCAAAATTGAAGTTCAACCTGATGTATATGAAACTCGGCCAACGTTATCCAGTGAATTATCGACAATACAGGATAAGGAAGATATTGCGCCTTTAATGTCAGCACCTTTATCGCAGACAATTCCCTCTACGTTAAGTGGATTTAATCACTGTCTTCCAACACCACCACAAACTTCATTATTAACAGAGCCCGCGCCATCTGATGGATTGAGTTTTGCACAGACTGGTCTGGAGCCGGTCAGTGATATCTGGTCTATCTCACCGGTACGAGATGATATTGAGCATTTACAAGATATGGCGTTTCGTTTGGCATTCGAGTTAGCCGAAGAAATGGGGGGAGCGGATGAACTTGAGGAAGCTAAAGATACGGCCTGTGAAGTGGGTTATCGATTAGCTGATTCCCATACGGCATCACGTTTTGTACAGGTTCTGTTGTCGTTAACGGGGGATAGTGACAATAACGGTGAATCAGATATAGACATGTTGGGAACCTGGTTTATAGGGTCTGACAAGGATGCGCCAGTATTGTCTGATGTGGCGGTAGTGAAATTTATGCGTCTTATTCGGGTGCTGCGCCGGTTACGTGAACTGCAACGCGAGTTGTCAATCGTTTCAACGGAGGGAGATTGCAATGTCTGATGATATTGATGACACAACGGCTCAGGCTGTTACCGCGATGTGGCTGGAGGAACGGATAGCGGCTGTCCGGCGGGAGATGCATACCGGTAGGGTATCACTGAAATATTGTGAAGGATGTGGTAATCGGATTGACGAGCAACGTCGACAGATTTTATCGGGGGTACGGCTGTGTGTTGGGTGTCAGGAAGTTGCTGAGCATTGGGAACAGGTCAGACGTGTTATCAGAGGCCGTCGTGGTTAGTAAGTTCAGATCTTATGTGTTCCAATTTTGTTCAGACTATTGCATTGAGAGAGGTGCCTTATGAGTCAGATATCCCAGGTAGCCAACGCCTTGTTGACACAACTGGTCATGGAGCTGAAGTCGGGTTATCTCCGTCGTTGTGAAGCACTGGGTTTGATGGACGAAGAAATGCGGATGCTACACAGCCTGACTGTGGAAGACTTGCATTATCTGATGAATAGTCCGGTGTCAGTCCTTACGCTTCGTATCCATCATGAAAATTTTGCGTTAATGCTGCAACAAGCTCGGCGTGAACAAAAACGTCTACAACGTCTTGATCAGGCTCTGATGTTGGGGGGCTCAATTGAATTGATGCAACACTACTTTGGGTTGACTTCTGTTGAGGTGAGTTCCCGTCGTCGTATGTTAGGCATTGAAGCTCGCCAGGGGCGATGTCTTATGCTGGCAGATAAAGAAAGTGCTGAGGTTTGGCGACTATGGAAAACGCATGTCACTGATCTGGATAGTGCAGATGGGCTGGATGTGATGATGCAGGCTGCTGAACAGCTGGCTGTGTCACTGACGGCAGTCTGGAATGCTGTACGTGGTTGGATTGAAGATGAAAAGAACACGGTGAAACCTGAGGTTGGCCAGGGACGGCAAGACCGGTGAAAAAGACAGAGATCACTCAGGGTTTGTTGGCCCCCTGTTCTGTACCGCTTGTCTATAGAAGGAAAGCGGTAGAACAATTGAAACGTTATCGGCAGGGTAGCAAAAATTACACTCGGATCAGAGCGAAAGGCAAAGGTAAGGTTTCTTATCGTTGCTTAAAAATCGATATTGGCATGTTTTGGCGGTTGTTGAGTCGTAACGGAGGACGAGATTGGGAAATGATGACACATGAGCGGTACAACAATGAAATCTGGAAATAACGCACGGAAAGCCCCTTTGTCCTCTGATAGCCTCATTGCTTTCACGCTAGAACAAATGAACGCACGACTGGTAGCGCAAAGCGGGGGCGATGAGAAAAAACAGTTGCGCAGTGGGTTGTTGTATCTGGGAAATGTGCATGATGCCATTCCCCGTCAGTTAATCCTGGATACCCGATTGTCTCCACTCGATAAGATGGCCTGGATAATGATACGCCTGTATGCACAACAAAATGCAGGGGCAGTCTTTCCTACCTATGATGAACTGCAACTGCAATTGGCTTCTCCGCACAGTGGTAAGGCGTCACGGGAAACCGTCAGCCGAGTATTACTGATGTTGCGAATAACCGGTTGGCTGAGTTTGTGCAAACGAGTCAGGGATGATAAGGGGCGTGTGAAAGGAAACATCTATGCTCAGCATGATGAACCCTTGATGTTTCATGATGCTGAAGCGCTTGATCCCAACTGGCTGGACACGGTGGGGGAGGCGTGTCGTCACAAAAACCGGGTGATTAGCCAGACTGCCTGGTCAGTGTTGATGGAAGTTAAAGATGATCCGATGATGCGCCATCGCCGCTCCCGCATTGCTTTACTGGAAAATCGGTTAGGTCAGGTACAAACGCCGCAACAAATGGCGGCGTTGCAAGCAATAAGTCAGCCAGGTTCGGTAACCGAACTTAATCCAAAAGGTCAGCACAGACTGAGTTCGGAAACCGAATTCAATACAAAAACAGGGAACAGTAATCCGAATTCGGCAGCCGAACTCAGTCTAAAATCAATGGGTTATGACAGAGTTCGGCAATCGAACGGTTACGTACGTCATTTCACACACAGTGTGAATAAAAATACGTACGTAGCAACATCGGATGGTGATAACCCGATTGTTGAGCATTTGTTGCCTGTAGCGTTAAGAAATCAGCTCTCTGATGACGACATCAGAATGCTGACGGAACAACTCCAGGCACTTCCGCCTGATCAGAGGCATTTGGTGTTGGATAGTCTGCGAGCTCCATTGGAAAGCGGTTCGTTAAAAAACCCGGTGGGGTACTTGTTGATACTGATGAAGCGTGCCAGGCAGGGGGAGTTACGCGATCCTGGCATAGCGAACAAAGTGGAAAATCTTGGTGCAAAGCAAACTATACCTGCCCGCCGCCAGAAAGAAATTTTTTCTGCGCCAGAGGAGCGAAGAAAGGCCACTCCTGCTGTGATGAGAAACGTGATTGCTGAAATTCGGCAGAATTTGATGAAAAGATAAATAGGGTCACTTTGGATGAGTCTTAAAGGGGTTATAGCGTCAGGCGTTCCGAGGCATATGGGTATTTTTAAATGTCATCAAATAGATAAAAATGGTGATTAGAGTCTAATCATGGTTCGAACAACATACAGTGATTAGAGTCTAATCATTAGGGTTATGGGATGCTAATCAGGTTTTTGGGGTGAGGAAAAAAGAGTTTTGAATTGTGGTAACAGCCTGATAACGCAACTATCTCAGTGAGACCCTTAATGTCACAGAGAGAATGTACCATGACTGAAACTAAAGATACGTATGCTGTTCGCTCAGGCGCACTGCATTCCTCACTTACCATTGAGTTGCATACTCATTACGCTATCAGCCTGTGGAATGGTCGCCGGAATGAAAGCAGCAAAAAGAATAAACCGGTGATTATTAGCATGCCGCGATTTTTCTTACTAGCCGGTCGGATTAGCCATGATTCCCTGATAGATAATCCGTATGCCGATATGGCGATGTTGGCACTGGAAACTAAGCTCGCCTCTGCTCATGACCAGATGCAGGCGGCGTTAGCGGAACTGGAGGCTACACTCTCGGGGGTACCTGCTCAGATCCATTTATCTGATATTGCTTCTATCGCCCCGCTCAATATTGGTGTCTACAGTCGCACTCCTTTGGGTTACCGCTGTGTTTGGCTATTAGTGGGTTACGATCAACTGGTGATGAAAGCTTTGCAGGCACACCACTATGCGCTGATTTCCCGTCAGCAATGTGACGGATTTTTAAAAAAAGGGGGGCACTGGGTACGCCAAATCTACGGTGCTGTCCAGCCGTATCGTAGCTTTGCTGTTACTCGTGACGATATCCTTTCCCAAACCTCTGCTGGCAGGGAAGCTATTACCCGTTTGGGGCTACCGGATGAGGGTGTTATGCGGGGTGAAAAACGTTCTGTTTTTTCTCCTGCATTAAAAAGTACGGTAAAGCAGAAATAAGCGATGAAACTGTTTCTGTGTGAAAAACCGTCTCAGGGGCGGGATATTGCGACGGTATTAGGTGCAACAAAGCGTGGGCAGGGGTATTTAACTGGGCCGGGGGTGACGGTGACTTGGGCAGTTGGGCATTTATTGGAAACTGCCAGTCCAGAAGTTTACGGTGAACAATATGGTGCTCCCTGGCGGGTATCGGTATTGCCGATATTGCCGACGTCCTGGCAAATGGTGGTCAAAAAGGAGACGGCTGACCAGTTTGCTGTTATCAATTGTCTGTTGAAACAAGCGGATGAAGTGGTGATTGCCACTGATGCTGATAGAGAGGGGGAAGTGATTGCCCGGGAGTTACTGGATTATTGCCAGTTTCAGGGACAGATATCTCGCTTATGGCTGTCTGCTCTGGATGAGGTGAGTATTCGTGCGGCGCTTGCTAATATTTTGCCCGGTGAACGAACGGCATCGTTGTATTTGGCGGGACTGGGACGAGCCAGAGCAGATTGGCTTATCGGTATGAATCTTACTCGACTCTATACCGTGAAAGCCCGTGAAGGCGGATATAGTGACATTTTGTCTATTGGACGTGTCCAGACACCAACTTTGGCACTGGTTGTCTTTCGAGATCAGGAGATTATCGCTTTTACGGCTAAGCCTTATTGGCAGGTGGTGGCTGACCTTCAGTGTGACGGACGAATTTTCCGGGCGGATTGGGTGCCCGCTGCGACCTATTGTGATGAAGAAAAACGTTGTATTCATCAGCATGTAGCGCAGGCGGTAGTTCAGTTATGTCAACAAGCTGGTGTAGCTACGGTATTGGAAATCAATACTAAACGGGAAAAGCATGCGGCTCCGCTTGCATTTGATCTTGGTAGTTTGCAACAGCTGTGCTCGAAGAAATGGGGCATGGGGGCTCAGCAGGTACTGAATATTGCCCAGAATTTGTATGAGACGCATAAAGCTACGACCTATCCTCGTACAGATTGTGGTTATCTGCCTACGGCCATGCAGGCGGAAATTCCGCAAGTATTGGATGCTGTGGTTAAAAGTGATCCTGCTATGCGGGTGGTGGTAGATAGTCTGGACAGGACGTTGATTTCGCGTATCTGGAATGACAAAAAAATCACGGCGCACCACGGTATCATTCCGACAAAACAGCCCTGTGATATGAATAAGATGACTGATGATGAGCGTAAAGTGTATCAGCTGATACGTCAGCATTATTTGGTACAGTTCCTTCCTCTGCATGAAGTGGATATAACCGAAGCGACTTTCGACATTGGTG
>NZ_NMQR01000058.1 GCF_003545805.1 Photorhabdus sp. CRCIA-P01
GTGTAAGTGTGTAAGTGCAGCGATGCATTGAGCTGACCGGTACTAATGAACCGAGCGGCTTAACCTTACAACACCGAAGGTGTTTTGGCGTCATAAGACAGCGGTCGGAAGACGGAGAGAGTTTCATTCAGCTTGTTCAGAGATTGGTTTTGGGTGTTGCGGCCGAAAGGGAAGCGACAGCCGGAACGGAATGAATTTGCCTGGCGGCGATAGCGCGGTGGTCCCACCTGACCCCATGCCGAACTCAGCAGTGAAACGCCGTAGCGCCGATGGTAGTGTGGGGTCTCCCCATGTGAGAGTAGGGAACTGCCAGGCTTTAAATAGAGTAGAAACCCTCAGCGAAAGCTGGGGGTTTTTGCGTTTTAAGGTATTATTTATTTACTTATTCCCTTTAAGAAACAGATAGTTGGTCTTATCAGTCTTGAATAATTAAAATATGTTGTAGTGATAGCAGACATAAAAAATAATTTAAATAGCTTTTTGAACTGATAGGAAAAAAATGAGTAATGTTATCCTAAGTTCAGCCGAGCATGACGATATATTTATAAACATCATCGAGCCGGTTATTAACAGACTCTAATGAGTTCGAATATCTGTTTTAGAGTCTGTAATTTAAATTGTGTAATTGCCTATTTTTTCTCTTTCCATACTTATTATTAGCATCTGATTCAAATTAGCTTGTTATTATAAGAAAATTTCATATTCCAGTATTGAAGATAAACCTTATAGCCCATATTAATGATAAGAATATTTTATCAATTAGTCTTGTTACTTTCTTAGAGTGTATTGTTTTTAATATTGATAGCTTGTAATTTGACTTCTTATAATTTTACCTTTTTATTTTGATCTTCCTTATTTCTAATGAAAATGCCATTGATTTCTAATTTAATTCTCCTTATTGTTTTTTCATATAATAAATATAATTTAAATTATTTCCTGTTATAAATACTAAAAATTTATTAACTATTATCATGTTGAACATTGTTGTGAAACTAAAAATGAAATAATTTCAGCTTATCTAGTAAAGCCTCGACATTCTGTTAATACTTAGTTAGATTTAGCTGTCTGGAAGTCTAAACGTGTAAATGGATAAAAAATAGAGGTTATAGCATGCCAATTTGTATACCGGATGAACTACCCGCAGTGAATTTTTTACGAAATGAGAATGTGTTCGTGATGACATCTACTCGTGCAAATATTCAAAATATACGTCCACTAAAGGTATTGCTGCTTAACCTGATGCCAAAGAAAATTGAGACTGAAAATCAATTTTTAAGATTACTATCCAATACGCCTTTACAGGTAGATATCCAGCTATTGAGAATAGATAACCGGAAGTGTAGGAATACGCCCGCTGAGCATTTGAATAACTTTTATTGTGATTTCGAGCAGATAAAACATCAAAACTTTGATGGCTTAATTGTTACTGGTGCGCCATTAGGATTAGTTGAATTCGAAGATGTGGCATATTGGGAGCAGATTGAAAGAATCATTCGTTGGGCAAAGGAACATGTCACTTCTACCTTATTTATTTGTTGGGCTGTGCAAGCAGCTTTGAATATTTTGTACGGCTTACCGAAGTTTACCAGAGAAGTAAAACTATCAGGTGTTTATTATCACTCTACTCTGGACCCTTTAGCGTTATTAACTCGTGGCTTTGATGAATCTTTTTTTGCTCCTCATTCTCGCTATGCAGATTTTCCTGAGCAGGTTATTCGTGAACATACTGATTTGGATATTCTTTCTAGTTCTGAGGAGGCGGGGGGATATTTACTGGCGAGTAAAGATAAACGCATGGTATTTGTCACAGGCCATCCTGAATATGATGTAGGAACGTTGGCTAGTGAATATTTACGTGATTTGGCAGCAGGTTTAGATCCAAAGATCCCAATAAATTATTTTCCAGATAATAATCCAGAAAGAAAACCACTAGCATCATGGCGTAGTCACGGGCATTTATTATTTTCTAATTGGCTGAATTATTATGTGTACCAGATTACGCCATATGATCTTACCTACATGAATCCAACACTGGATTAATATCTTTATAAATGGCTGAGATTCAGCCATTTAGCCCTTCTAATTTTTTCTACTCTCCTGTTATTAACACCTATCAAAATATCGCACTTTTTGTAGTTTATCTTATATAACAAAAACTTAACTAAATGATCTTGTAATTTATGGAATTGATTTCTCTAATTTTAAATAGGTAATTTGTCATATAACCATTTGTTTTTTATTGAATAAAAATAAATTTATAAAAAAATGGAAATCGTTTTTGATTTATTTTAAATATCTATTACTCTTATTCAGGTGTGCTTTAAAATGAGGATGAATAGATGACGCAGCAAACTTTAGCGACTGAATTATCGTTTATTAAACGATTTGGCGCAGCAGAGCAGGAGGTTTTGATACCTGAGGCGGTAGATTTTCTGACAGATCTGGCTGTTCGGTTTACCGATGCACGGAAAAAATTATTAGCCGATCGGGATATTTGGCAGAAGAAAATTGATGATGGCGAATTGCCTGATTTTATTTTGGAAACCAGTTCCATTCGTGAAGGTGAATGGGAAATTCAAAATATTCCAGCTGATCTCCGTGATCGCAGAGTAGAAATCACTGGACCAGTAGAACGGAAAATGGTTATCAACGCTTTGAATGCTAATGTAAAAGTTTTCATGGCGGATTTCGAAGATTCCTTAGCACCGGCTTGGGATAAAGTGATTGAAGGGCAAATCAACTTACGTGATGCTGTTAATGGCACAATTTCTTACGTTAATGAGCAGGGTAAACAGTACCAGTTGCAATCAGATCCCGCTGTTTTGATCGCACGGGTAAGAGGGCTTCATTTACCGGAAAAACATGTTCTCTATCAGAATGAGCCCATTGCCGGTGGATTGTTTGATTTTGCGCTCTATTTTTATCACAACTATAAACAATTGCTGGCGAAGGGGAGCGGTCCTTATTTCTACTTACCAAAGATTCAGTCTTATCACGAAGCTCAGTGGTGGAGTGATGTATTCAGTTTTGCAGAAGATCGTTTTGAGCTGCCGAGAGGCACAATCAAAGCAACGGTATTGATTGAAACTCTGCCTGCTGTATTTCAGATGGATGAGATTCTTTATCATCTTCGGCACCATATCGTTGGCCTTAATTGTGGTCGTTGGGATTACATTTTTAGCTACATTAAAACGCTGAAAAATCATAGTGATCGAGTTCTGCCTGATCGTCAGTCTGTCACGATGGATCAACCTTTCCTCAGTGCTTATTCCCGTTTGCTGATTAAAACCTGCCATAAGCGTGGGGCATTTGCGATGGGGGGGATGGCTGCTTTTATCCCCAGTAAAGATATTGAACGCAACAATTGGGTACTGGATAAAGTCCGGGCGGATAAAGAGCTGGAAGCACGCAATGGTCATGATGGTACATGGATTGCTCACCCAGGTCTTGCCGACACGGTGATGGAAGTTTTCGATAAAGCATTGGGAGAACGGCAAAACCAGTTAGCTATTTCCCGCGTAGAAGATGCACCTATTACGGCTGCGCAATTGCTGGAACCTTGTCCTGGAGAGCGTACTGAAGAAGGGATGCGCGCCAATATCCGCGTGGCAGTTCAATACATTGAAGCGTGGATTTCAGGAAATGGATGCGTGCCTATTTATGGCTTGATGGAAGATGCTGCGACAGCCGAAATTTCCCGGACATCTATTTGGCAATGGATTCATCATGAAAAATCATTATCCGACGGTAAAAAAGTAACAAAAAGCTTGTTCAGACAAATGCTGGAAGAGGAAATGGAGGTCATTAAGCAAGAAGTTGGAGAAGCACGTTTCAGTCAAGGGCGATTTAACGATGCGGCCAAGTTGATGGAGCGCATTACCACTCAGGATGAGCTGATAGATTTCCTGACACTGCCGGGATATCAATTGCTCGACTAAGCAACGAATAATAATAAACCCCCATTATCCGATTAATTTAATAAAAGATAGGAAGTAGAAGTTATGACAATCTCCAGAACTCAACAAATCGCTCAACTGGAACAAGAATGGAAAAGTGACCGTTGGAATGGGATTATCCGCCCGTACAGTGCGGAAGATGTCGTTAAATTGCGTGGTTCGGTTAATCCAGAACATACATTGGCACAGCTTGGTGCTAAAAAACTGTGGGAACTCCTGCACGGCATGGCAAAGAAAGGCTATGTCAACTCATTAGGTGCATTGACGGGTGGGCAGGCATTACAGCAGGCAAAAGCGGGTATTGAGGCGATTTATCTTTCTGGTTGGCAGGTTGCGGCTGATGCTAACACTGCATCCAGCATGTATCCCGATCAGTCCCTGTATCCGGTGGATTCAGTCCCGGCGGTGGTAAAACGCATTAACAACAGTTTCCGCCGTGCAGATCAGATTCAGTGGGCAAATGGTATTGGTACTGATAGCCCGGACTATACCGATTATTTTCTGCCAATTGTGGCAGATGCGGAAGCAGGATTTGGTGGTGTTCTGAATGCTTTTGAACTGATGAAAGCCATGATTGAGGCTGGCGCGGCGGCTGTTCACTTTGAAGATCAACTTGCTGCGGTGAAAAAATGTGGTCATATGGGCGGTAAAGTTCTGGTTCCGACACAAGAGGCGATTCAAAAATTGGTTGCTGCGCGTCTGGCAGCGGATGTTTCCGGCGTGCCGACACTGCTGATTGCCCGTACAGATGCTGATGCAGCTGATCTGCTGACTTCTGATTGTGACGCTTATGACAGTGAGTTTATTACTGGCGAACGGACTTATGAAGGATTTTTCCGTACCAGAGCAGGTATCGATCAGGCGATTAGTCGTGGTTTGGCTTATGCGCCATATGCTGATGTGGTGTGGTGTGAGACATCAACACCGGATATCGAAATGGCCCGCGGTTTTGCCGAGGCGATTCACGCCAAATATCCCGGTAAATTATTGGCTTACAACTGTTCTCCATCGTTCAATTGGAAAAAGAATTTGGATGATAAGACCATTGCGCGTTTCCAGGCTGAACTGTCGGAAATGGGTTATAAATTCCAATTTATTACTCTGGCGGGTATTCACAGTATGTGGTTCAACATGTTCGACCTGGCGCATGCTTACGCTCAGGGTGAAGGCATGAAACATTATGTGGAGAAAGTACAAGAAAGAGAGTTTGAATCAATTAACCGTGGTTATACCTTCTCTTCTCATCAGCAGGAGGTAGGTACAGGCTATTTCGATAAAGTGACCACGATTATTCAAGGGGGAACATCGTCAGTAACCGCATTGACAGGTTCCACGGAAGAGCAACAGTTTTGATTATTGTATTTCTGATTCTATTCAGCCTGCTATAAGCAGGCTGAATATATTGAGGAGTTGCGATGGAGATAGATTCAGCACATTTGATAGCACAAACTATTTTACAAGGATTTGATGCACAATATGGCCGCTTTCTGGAGGTAACTTCAGGTGCACAGCAACGCTTTGAACAGGCTGACTGGCACGCTGTTCAGCAAGCTATGAAAAAGCGTATTAATCTTTATGATCATCATGTTGGACTGGTGGTTGAGCAGCTTAAATGTATACATAGTGCTTTCGGATATGATGAAGAGTACATTGCCAAAGTAAAGGTTGTTTATACCAGTTTATTACCGGATTATCCCCGGTTTGAAATTGCCGAGAGTTTTTTTAATTCTGTTTATTGCCGTCTGTTTGAGCATCGCAATCTGACACCGGATAAATTATTTATTTTTACCTCGCAGCCTGCGCGTAGATTTCGGGATATTCCTCGCCCGTTATCGCGTGACTTTTTCCCTAATGATAATCTTGCCTTAATGCTACGGACAATGCTTAATGATTTGCCGCTGCGTTTACCTTGGGAAAATCTGGAGAGAGATATTCATTATATTGAAGACTATCTACAACAGACATTTCCAGTCGCAGAATTATTACAGGCAACTTTTCAGATAGCTAATGAACTATTTTATCGCAACAAAGCGGCTTGGTTAGTCGGTAAGCTCCGCATTGGAGGTCAGGTCTATCCTTTCTTGCTGCCGATCCATCATAACGAATCTGGCGGGATTTTTATCGATACCTGCCTGACTGATTATGCTGATGCTAGCATTGTATTTGGTTTCGCCCGTTCTTATTTTATGGTTTATGCGCCTTTGCCTGCGGCTTTGGTTGAATGGCTGAGAGAAATTCTGCCTGCCAAATCAACGTCTGAACTTTATATGGCAATCGGCTGCCAGAAGCATGGTAAGACAGAATATTACCGGGAATATCTGGCGTTTATTACCTTCTCCAAAGAGCAGCTTATGATTGCTCCCGGTGTTAAAGGGATGGTGATGTTAGTGTTTACTTCCCCTTCATTTGATCGCGTCTTCAAAGTGATTAAAGATCAATTTGCGCCGCAGAAAGAGGTGACTCAGGAGCGAGTACAAGAGTGTTACCGTCTGGTCAAGGAGCATGATCGTGTGGGGAGGATGGCCGACACACAGGAATTTGAAAATTTCGTTATTGATAAAGCCCGCATCAGTCCTGAACTCATGGCAGAGTTACAGAAAGAAGTGCCAGAAAAGCTGGAAGATCTGGGTGATAAAATCCTGATTAAACATCTGTATATGGAACGGCGGATGACACCGCTGAATATCTATATGGAACAGGTGGAAGAGCAGAAGCTGCAAGATGTCATCGAAGAATACGGTAATGCGATTAAACAGCTCGCTGCCGCGAATATTTTCCCAGGAGATATGTTGTTCAAAAACTTTGGTGTGACACGGCATGGGCGGGTGGTGTTCTATGACTATGATGAAATCTGTTATATGACAGAGGTTAACTTCCGTGATATTCCTCCGCCGCGTTACCCAGAAGATGAACTTGCCGGTGAACCGTGGTACAGCGTGGCGCCAAATGATGTTTTCCCTGAGGAGTTCCGACACTTTCTTTGCACTGACAGTCGTATTCGCTGTTATTTTGAAGAGATGCATAGTGATTTATTTAAAGCAGACTACTGGCGGGCGTTGCAAGAACGAATTAAAAACGGTCATGTGGAAGATGTATTTGCATATCGCCGCAAACAGCGGTTCAGTCAACGTACTGAGATAGAAACTTACTCTATTGTTAAAGTTTCAGCCTAATTTTATTGGGAATTGGCGTTTGCTGTTAGCAGCCGCCATTTTCACCAAGAGTTAATATTATTATCCTCATTAAATTATTTCGCTAAATTCAATATAAATTAATTCCTATTTGTTTTTCTTGTGTGGGGTATGAATATTCCTAATAAAAATAAACTTTGGATTCAATATGAAATATATTTATTATTAGGAAGGCATAATTGGAGTTTAATTTAAAAGCATATATTTAATGATTTATTTAAGAAATAAAAATATATCCACTTATTTATGGGCGTTCTATAATTTCATAGAGTTTGGAAATCAAGGTTTTTTAGCTTGGACTAGTGGTTATAAAAATAATTGATATTTTTGACTCTTAATTAAAAGCATGAAAATTCTCATAAACACACATATAACTTCGTGAAAGTATTTAAGGATATAATAATGGCTAGTGTAATTTTATACGGTGATAAAATCCATATTAAAAATAACTATCTTGGCAACGGTGGCTATCTGGACACTAATGGCTATGCAAATGTACCAGGAGCAAAATATAACGTGCTCACGGCTACTTCGCCGACGCGTGGTCCGGGTACAGGTTCATGGCAAGTTTTATCTGCGAGTGGAAAAGGCATAGGAACAGAGGTTTACAGTGGTGATGCTATATTTCTTGTGAATCTTTACCAGAATAATGGGGGATATCTCGGCACTAACGGTCATGCGCCGTCACCTGAACTCTATAATGTTTACACTGCGGATAAAGCAGCACGTCCGGTTGATACTCTGACATGGTATATTTTTTCAGATACAACCAACGGATATGATGGTAAAGTTCGTGAAGGCGATATTATCCGTTTTCTGAATGGTTATAATAACGTTCATGGAGGATTTCTCGATACTTGTTTTAATGCTGGTGTTCCTGGCGCAATATATAAGGTATATACCTCACTTCTTTCTAACCGAGGCAACGGGACAGGTACTTGGAATTTATCAAAAGCGATTTAATCAGGATGATACTCATTGATTAGTGTTCCATTAACTAATCCTTCTATATATGTAAGAGTCCGAAGATATAATTATTTCCGGACTCTTTTCCTCATTTTTAACTGATATTATTTCCAGACTAGTTAAATAATTTCGTTATTATTTTTTTATATTGCTGATAATATTTTTAGCGGGATGATAAATTAAGTTGAATTTATTATTCTGAAAAGACAGGGCATGAAAAAATCAATGCCCTGAGAAGGAGATGATAATTTAATAAAAAGAATTAACGAATCCCACCATATTCTTTACTGATCTCTTTTGCTGCACGGATAACTGAGGCACCAAGTTCAGTGACGCGATCATCGGTGATCCGTGAGACTGGGCCGGAAATAGAAATAGCCGCGAAGGCTTGGTGATGCTCATCATAAATACAGGCAGCAATACAGCGCAGACCTAAAGCGTGCTCTTCATCATCGAACGAATACCCTTGTTTACGTGCTTGTTCCAGATTTTCTTTTAAACTCGGAGGGGTTGTCTTGGTATGTTGTGTGTAAGAATGGAGCCCTTTCTTATGCAGTAATTGAACCAGTTGGTTATCTGATAATGTTGAAAGAAATGCTTTACCCGCTCCGGAAGCATGCATAGGCAACTTACCTCCGATAGGGGCGGACATTCTCATCAATGCATTACACTGTACCTGATCGACAATAACCGCTTCATATTCACTATGATCAAGAATCGCTAAATTAACAGTTTCACCGGAATCTTCCATCAAGCGGCGGAGGATCGGGTGAATGAGTGCCAATAAATTTCGGCTTTGTAAGAAACTGCTGCCGACAATAAACGTGTGTGAACCGATAACCCACAACCCTAAATCGCCAATCTGACGGACAAAACCGTGTTGTTGCAAGGTGGTTAGAAGGCGGTGAGTGGTGGAATTTGGTAATCCGGCTTGTTGGGCTAAATCAGTCAGGGCGATACCGCCGGGTGACTCGGAAATATATTCCAAAAGAGTCAGGCCGCGACTTAATGACTGTACTTGCCCGTTAGCAACAGCATTATTCGCCGTAATCTTAGGTTTTTTTGTTTTTTTACTGGCAACGGCAGTGCTCATCGAAATGTCCTCTGAATAATAAGATGGAATTCATTTTCATTTCTTATTATGGACGATAAACCTGAAAAACACTCATCCGATGTGTGGAAAATGTTGTCTGTCACTCCTTACGTACGGTGTGTAGATCTGATTTCTATGTGCTGTCTGTGTTCACTATTTATTTACAATAACGGCCTGCAACAATAACGCCGAATAGGATAGTTTCTGATCCCATAAAATTGATGGTTATCATTAAAACCAGTCGAAAATAAGATATCAGAATGACTGGTTAATTTTATGAATTAAATATTATATAAGTAATAATTTATAATCTTTAATAATGTTATTGCGTAAGTGTTATTAAGAGATAATGTAAAGAGTTAATAGTTTGTTTTGGTGAAAGTATTAAATTGATTTGGTAAAGATAATGAAATAATTTACGAATATATTGTTTGATTTTAACATGAATAAAGTTAATTTGCTTTTATGTATTTCCACAATTAAAGTCATCTATCTCCATTATTAATCGATTGTTTTTATATATAACCATATTGTTCTGTGGGAATTGTTATATATGTTTAATATATTCAGGATTGATATTATTACTGATTGGTAATTAATTTTGTTAATGTATTCATGATATAATTCGCATTTGTAATTAAATTATGTATGAAGTGTAAAATAATTCTTCCAGCAAATAATTTGGGAAATAATATATGTTGCTTGATTTATCGATAGCCTGTAACTAAGAAAGTATAAGGGGCTTTTTATTGGTTAATAATAAATTTAAAAACCACCAATGGCCCGAAAAGGTAAATATAGATAACTAATTGATCTTTATAGCCTTTAAAACACGAATTTTTTTGGCTGCTTTCTCGCCGATGTCAGTCACCGGAGTGTGATGTAGTTAATGGGGGCGCTGTAGATATGAAAAATAATAATTTTAAAGTGGCTGGCAATTTTCTCTGTAATTATAAAGTTTATCAGGGAGATAGTAATGGCAGAGTTGTTATATTGTTACCTGCTATTGGTGTGGAAATCAGGAAATATGACGCTTTAATACAACAACTGGTAAAAGAGGGTTTTCAGGTTGTCACTGCTGATATGCCAGGCTATGGAGACAATCAACCTAAACCAAGTCGAGAAAATGACTATAACTATTCCGATCTGTTAAGGGATTATCTCCCGGTAATGTTAGATAAGGCTGTTGAATTAAATAGCAATAAAATTCCTATTATCTTTGGTCACAGTCTTGGGGGGCATATTGCGACGCTCTTTGCCTGCTCAACTGACAGGCCATTTTCTCTGTTTTGTGTGGCAACCGGGAACGTATGGTATAAGAATTGGCAGGGAATGGGGAGGGTTCAGATAATAACAGCAGCTATTATTTTTAATGTTCTGACCGCGTTATATGGTTATCTCCCTGGGAAAAAGATTGGTTTTGGCATAAGAGAAGCTAAGGGGTTAATGCGGGACTGGTCCAGAACTGCTTGTACGGGAAATTATTATCATGTCCGTGCTTATAAGGGGAAGGAGAATAAGAATTTATCCAAGGCTGTTTATATCTGTTTGAAAGGAGATAATTGGGCTCCGTTGAAATCTACTCAAGTATTAGCAAGTCTTATACCTAACGCGGAAGTTAGGGAAATAACCTTATCTTTCAAAGGTAATCCTCACAGCGCCTGGATTAAACAGCCAGGAGATATCATTGCAATCATGAAAAGAGAAATAGTGGAGAATAGAGATGATTAATACATTGAAAATTCTGCGTTGGGAGTTTCTAGGATTATTTTTTATCAGTTTATTTCTGACCTGGCAACTTGAAAGTTATATAAATTGGTGGCAATTTATTTTGTTATTTTTTCTGATTGATATTATTGGTTATTACCCTGGGCGGATCTGGAGTTTACTGAATAAAAAAGAAATTCCTCCTCCAGCTTTTTATACCATTTATAATATTTGCCACAATTTATTCACACTCAGTGTGATTAGTTTGCTCTGGATCTGGTTCTTTAAGGACAATTACAGCGTTATTGCTCTATTTGTCCATATCTGCCTGGATCGAGGTGTACTGGGAAATTTCCCTAAGTTATCTATTAATATATTTAAGCAGCCCACTGTTCATTGAAATAAATGATTGTAGAGATAACTTATTTGGAGAGGCATTTATTTATGAGTTTAATTAAACAGGCATCAGAAATAGAAATGCAAGCAAAAGATTGGGGTTTGGATGAATGGTTCACTGAACAGGTAAGTGTTGAACAAAGAAAAAGAACCCATTATGCCAATGATCCTAAATTAACCTATTTGCCGGGTGATTTACGGGAGTCTCTGATCAGAGAGCTTTCTTTTAAATCGACTTCGGAATATGAAGCAACGAAAGCATTATTGTTACTTGCAGATAAGGCACCTGACAATATCAACTTTGATTATATGCTGACTCAGATATTCGATGAAGGTAGACATGCTAAATTATTCAGAGAACATCTGGTCAGAATAGGCTTTGCGGATATCGACAATGTGGCCGGAAAAATGGAAAGCCTCTTACGAGGAAAAATGACCAATATGCTGGAAACATTGAGATCTTATTTCGACAAGTGGGTGGTGTTGAAAAATGATTATATTGCAGGTGTATTGATTATTACTGTTGTTCTGGAAGGGGTGCTTGCGCCAACTTCGGAGCTTAGCGAAATCAAGTGGCGCCCTTTTGATATTGTCGCCGCCGAGACACAGGCTAGAGCTAATGCTGATGAATTAAGACATCTGACGGTGTGTGCAAATATCGTCAAGATGGCGCTCGAAAATGATAGTTCTCTAAAGCAATCGGCTCTTGAGTGTATCGAAGAAGGATTGTCGTTATGGAACCAGGTATCTGTTGATGACTTGTTTGTGGAGCGTGAAATGTTCTATCAACGAGGTATGCAGAACCATTTGCGCTTTATTGAAGGTTATGAATTAGCGCCTGGGATGTTGTTGTCCGATTCTACGGTGGAATCTCGCCTTGAGCTATCTCATTCCTTGGTTGAACAGATGCAGCAGTCACGCCTTAAGTATATGGGTCTAGCGTAGATATTGGCCTTATTCAGCAGGTTATTTGAATAGGCTAAGGAGAATTAAAAATGACAAATATTGTTGAAGAACTCAGGAAGAATAGCGGGAAATACCAACATCTGACACCAGATAGATTGAAAAGATTATTGTTGGGCTCTGAGGCCGCTTCACAATGCCTACGTTTGATGGCTCAATCCAATATGGATGGGCTTCATCAAGTAGGTAATACTATCCGTGAAGCCTCTGCATGGCTTCCCGCTGTTGGTATTGCCTTAACAATGCATAATCATATTGTACTGGCTTGCAGTAAATTTCCTGACATATTCGAAGACAGCAACATATTATTGAATGGCGTTATGGCATCAAAAGCGCTGGTTGCTTCTGCTTTTGCAGAGGGCCTGCCTGGAACGGATATTTTTACACCGTCACTTAAAATGCATTCTAAAGAGGGAAAACTGCTTGTTAATGGTTCGAAGAAACCTTGTTCCTTATCTTCGATTGCTGATTATTATGTGTTATCCGTCTGCGATACCGATAATAACAATGAGATGAGAATCGTGATGATTTCTAAATCGGTGCAGAATGTTAAGGTTATTCCCTTTTGGAAGTTGGCAATTTTGGCTGAAAGTGATAATCAAGAAATCAAATTCTTGGATGCCGAAGTATCACCTCAACGACTTTCTCATTATAAGGGGATTGAACAACAGATGGTGCTTTCCTACGGTTTATCACTATTTAATTACTTTGTTGCGAATACTTACTCTGGAATTCTTGATGGGCTTACTCGTTTTATTCCTGAGAAAGTAGTGGAACAGCAACCGATTAAATATACCCTGACCCAGGCGGATTATAAAATTAATGTTATTCTCGGTCAGATGTTGATTATTGCCTTTTATGCTAGCCAGGATGAAAACGCCGTCCATAAGATTCTCGCGTTACGTTATACCTTGGAAAAGATCCTTGAGGAAACTGCCAGTTTCATATTCCGATGTTGCGGTGGGATTAAGGTCATGACAACACCAGAAATTATGAGTTTCTATTTGGCAGTACAGTTATTTAAATTTCATCCGATAGGAGAATTCCAAATGATTAACCAGATCATGCAGCAAGCTTAATTACTTTTAGAATCACCTATTTATAACTCAAGGATTTTCCCATGCTGTTTACAGCATGACGTTGTGCACCTAAAAAAAGAGAGAGAACTATGTTTGTTAATCAATATCGTGAGAGTTTATTAAACTCTGTGGGCCTTGAACTGGATATTAAGTCTGCTCAAGATAACCGGCTTACATTATCGGATGGCCGGGTTGTTAAGGATTTTTTAGCTCAATATGGTGCACTGCCATTTGGGCATAATCCTGATTTCGCTATCGCTGAAATTGACAGATTCACTAAAGATAAAGAACCTATCTTCTTTCAGCCCAATATTCACAAAAAGGTACGGCTATTGGCTGAAATGCTTGCAGAGCAAATAGATAAGGAAAAATATACCCACTGTACTTTTACTAATAGTGGTGCTGAAACAGTGGAAGCTGCGATTAAATTTACCCGTCTGTTTACTGGCAGAAAGCGTATTCTGAGTTTGTATCGCAGTTTTCACGGTAAAACCTATTCGGCATTATCCGCTACGGGATCAAATCGGTTTAAAGCTGATTTTATCTACGATGATAAATTATATGAGCAGGTTGATAGTGAAGATTTGGATGAAATAAAAAGAAAGCTGGAGAGCCGGGAATTTGCCGCATTTATCATTGAACCGGTGCAAGGAGAAGGCGGAATGAAAGTTATTCCACCAGATACGTTGTCTAGTATTTTGGCACTGTGTAAAGACAATGGCACATTGTCGGTATTTGATGAAGTTCAGACGGGTATCGGTAGGCTGGGAGCATTCTGCGCAGCCACGCTCTACGCTTTGAAACCGGATGTGATCCTGTTTTCTAAAGCGCTGGGGGCAGGTATCTCGCCGATTGGTGCGATGTTATATTCAGATGAGCTTTATTTATCCGAGTTCGACAGGAAACATAGCTCCACTTTTGCCAATAACGTTCTAGCCGCAACGATGGGGATTGCTGTTATCGAGCATCTGACTAAAGATGATGGTAAGGCGTTAACCCATATTCAAGAAGTCAGCCGTTATGTTGATGAATGTCTTGAACAATTGTCTGCTAAACACCCGGAGCATTTTTACTGGCAAGGGGCTGGGTTGATGCGTGGTCTTGAAATACAGGACAGCAAAGCGGCTTCCAACATATTTATCAATTTCAGTCAAAGAAGCGGGGGCCTGGCTTATATCATTTGTAGTTTCTTGTTGAAACATTATGGTCTTTTCACCATGCCGTTAATGTCTCGTCCTTGTTCTGTACGTTTTGAGCCACCGCTTAACGTTTCCAAAGAGGATATTAAGACGTTTTTCACGGCTTTTGATGAGATATGTCAACTGGTTGAGAATGGACGATATGACATTCTGTTTTCACACTTGATAGACATACCGGTTGTGGAGCTTCCACCCGCTTCGGTGAGTTATCCGATTTCAAAAAATAACAACTTGGCCCAGATTAAAGCGCCTATCCCTGGATTGATTGAGGGTAAGAAATTCGCTTTCTTGATTCATACCACTTCGGTCAATGAGCTCGCTCATTCTTATTGCTTATCAATAAAGGAGAATTACACGCTGGAACAGCAGAAACAGCTCGGTAATTGGATCACGCAGGTTTCCTCGATTGATTTTAATCCGGATATCGCGGTTGAGTTTGGTGTCGAGAGTTCAACGGCATATGCCAATGGCATGCTCCTTTTCTCCCCCATCAATCCCGAAGATATGATGGCATTGTCGGCGAAAGAACGGGCGGTATTGATGAAGGAATATCTTGATGTGGCAGAGAAAAATGGCGCTGAAATCGTTGGCTTAGGTGCTTATACCTCGGTTATTACTAATGGTGGTAATAGCTTGGTGAATAATCGGCAGGGTCGGATATTGACTAATGGCAACTCTCTGACGGCGGTGGCGGTGATTGAGGGGATACGCTCAATGTTGACTGAGAATGCATCCCGGCAAACATTGGCGGTAGTGGGGGCCAGAGGCTCCGTAGGCAGGCTTTCAGTCATTGGTTTAGCTCATAACTTTGGCCGGATTATCTTGGTTAGCCGCCCCAATAAAGCACGCGTATTGCTCTCTGAACTGACCAAGGCGCTTCTCTCCGCAGTGTTAAGGACTCATGATGTTATCCAGCCAGATTCGGTCATGGATAAGATGAGAAAATGGTTTGTTAAACAAAATCCGGGTGTGACGGATGCACAAGTATTACATCAGCAAGTTCTTGAAATCGTTGATACCTTTGGTTTGGAAGCGATAGAGAGTTATGAACATTCTTTGAGTCAGGCCGATTTTATTGTCTCGGCAACGAGTGAAGGTAAGCCTTTCTTGAATACACATTACTTGAAAGATTCCGCCATCGTTTTTGATGCGGCCAGACCGTTCGATTTCATTCGTGATGGCAACCATCAAATTTACGAGGGTGGATTGGTCTATCAGCCTGAGAAAGTGGCCTATAGTGATTGCAATGTGATCGATGTACCTGCGGGGGTAAATCTCGCTTGTTTATCGGAAACTATCGCTGTGGCGCTTGAAGGGGTGAGTGTTCATCAAAGCATCGGTAAATCTATTGATTATAATGATGCATTGGCGATTCGGGATATTGCTAGGAAGCATGGGTTCGTCCCTGTCCAGTATTCCCGAAATAATCAAGGTGAGCGTTATGAGCATGTTGCTTGATGCTCCGCGGATTATTGCCACCGGGAACGCTCAGGATGTTCTTAGCAACAGTCATCTCAGAAAAGTGCTCTGCTATTCAAAGCACCCGTTGAGTAGCCTGTTGTTTAATAGTGAAACATATTGGTTTACTAATCAAAAGGGGGCTATTGGTTTCTTCCAGGACAAAAATCTGCATATGTGTGTAGGTGGTATCTTGGCTTCTGACGAAGAACGAGCTGCACTTTTGCACTCTTTTCTCAGCTTCACCAGAGAAAAAAGGGCTTTCCCGGTTTTTCTACACGGTGATGAGAGTGATTTTGTATTGTTGAAAAATAATGACTTTTGTGTGAACCAGCTTGGGGCAAGTTATTCATTGAGCCTTGATGGGTATAGCATGAAAGGCAAACGGTTTCAGCAGATTAGAAATAAGATCAGTAAATCCAGAAGGGCGGGGATCACCGTTCGAGAGATCTGCTCGCAAGAGGAATATTATCGATTTAAACCACAACTAGAACATATTAATCAGCTTTGGTTGAAAGAAAAACATGCGAAGGCCCTGAAAAAATTGGTGATTGATTTCAACACCGTGGAAGTGAGTTCAGGCCAGCACAGAGTCTATATTGCAACTCAGGGAGAACAAATTCAGGCATATATTGTTTATAGCTACACTTGGGGGGAAACATCGGGATGGTTTCATAATCTATCTCGAAAAAAACCGGATATACCCGACGGCACGATGCAATTTATTAATGAAACCGCGATTAATGACTTCCTGAAAGAGGGCGTGGTTTCCTACCTTCATTTGGGCTTCACACCTTTGGTGGAGTTCGGCGAGGAAGGATACTTTAATGACTCGGCAATCTTTTATAAAGTTGCCAAATGGTTGTCATCAAAAGGTGGCATTGTTTATCCTGCTGCTTCGCAACGTCAATATAAAATGAGTTGGCGGCCGTCGTTAATTGAACCGGAATATATTGCTTTCCCTAAAGGAAAGGCCATGAAAGCATTATGGTCAACATTGCGAACGACTAATAGTATCTAAATTATAGAAAATCTTCTTTTGATGTTGGGTAACAGGTGATCAGTGGGGGATGAGAATACTGAGCTGATCACCTGTCATAGTTAATATCTCTTGATTATTGATATATTTTCTATGGTGAACCTATTTTTACTGAGCTTATATATCTAAAATTATTTTTTTCTTCATAAGTTATTTTTACCTTATTCCCTTTCTGGAATGAAGACAGTAATGTGTTATATATTATGGATAAACCAAAGCTTATATTAACATCCAGATTCCAATCTAAATAAAATATAGAGTGCTGACCATTATTTTGTTTAACTTTAATTTCTATATTATTTGGAGAGGGTTTTCCTACTTCTACTTTTATTTTTGTTTTCAATGATAATATTGTTCCGATGACACTTTTATATGGCGGAGATAATTCTATATTTTCTTCCATTTGTCATTCCTGTATTTAACTTGGTTTTTTATGGTGTGTAAGACAACTGTAATTTATCTTAGCAGGAAGAGGTAACCAATGTTAAATATTGGAATAAGTAAGAGTTATTTTATTTTTGGAATGTGAATTTATAAGAGGCCAATATAAATGTAATAATAATATCATCTTGTGTTTTACTATCATCTGTTGGATGATAGGATAAATGGAAAAATTAATATAAAATAACCAAGTAAATCATTTTATTTTTTTTCTTACTTAAAGCTGATTTGAATTATTACCGACCGATATAATTTCAATTTTATATCGGTTCGTGGGTAGATGATTTATGAGTTAAGATAATTTGTTAAATATAGATCCATGTTTTATATTTTGGCTTTATGTTAATTATTTTATAACTTCACATTCATTATTATTATATATTGACAGTAAAGATTTTGTATCAACTTTACTGTTATTTGTGATTGGAAAATTATCAATATTGATGAATTCACTAGGTATCATATAAGAAGGTAAACTGTTTTTAAGCAGGTTAACTAAATTTTCCTTATCAAGGATTGTTTTGAATTTACAAAAAGCAACCAAACGTACAATAGAGCCATCTTCTTTTTTTAATGGTAAAACGACAGCACTATCGACAATCGGAAGGTTCATCAGCCTTTCTTCAATTTCATGTAGTTCAATGCGATAGCCATTTAGTTTTATTTGGTTATCTTTCCTACCAAAGCAATACCAGATATTGTCAATTAATTTGCCGATATCTCCAGTTCGGAAACTTCTCGTTCCATGTTGATCAATGGTCAATCTATTATTATCTTCCGTTTTGGCTCCAATATATTTTCTCATAACATGAGAGCCAGAGATGACAATTTCGTCGTTTTCTAATGTTAGAGTAGAACCTGATCTTGACTCTCCAATTGGCAATAATTCCATATCAGAATGGAGATATTGATCATTAATTTCAATTAATGTTGTTGCTACGGTAGCTTCCGTGGGACCATAAGTATTATAAATAATTGAAGATGGAAATCTTTTCCTTAAATGTTTAACGAGATTTTTACTTAGAATTTCCCCACAAAATAGAAAATGTTTTAAATTTTTTAAGAAGGAATAATTAAAATTCTGCGATAGTAATTGCTTATAGGAAAAAGAGGGGGTTGAAACCCACACCGTTGGCTGATAATGATTTAAAACCTGATAAAATTTTTCAGAATCAGTCGTTGTTTCTTGAGAAATGCAAAGACATGTGCCGCCGTATACCAATGTACCAAATGTTTCATACATGGATAAATCAAAATTAAATAGCGCTTGATTCATGAACACCGGTTCTTCACCCAGTTTGAAGTCATTGTACATCCATCGCATAAGATCATAAACGCTTTCACGTCCAATAACGACGCCTTTAGGTTTTCCTGTGCTACCGGATGTAAACATGATATAGGCAACATTATCTTCATCAAATTCAATATAATCAACGTTTGTCGTTTTGAATTGATTGTTAATGACATCGTAGTAATAAGGCGCGTTGGATAGTGATGCAATTTCTAACAAACGTTGCATTGGATAAATTATATCGATTGGAATAAATGGGATTTTATAGGTTATACATGCATAGATTGAAACTAAGAAATTAACTTCTTTGTGCCCGTATAAGATCAAAGGCGTATTGTGATTTAAATTTAATTCTAAATATTTAGAATGCCATTTTTTAATCTCATAATATAAATCACGCCAATAAATGACTTGATCTGAACCCACTATGGCGGGATTGTTTGGATGAGAAGGCGCTATTATTTTATCGTTGATTAATAAATCAAAATTTGATTCGCTATATTCGTCAAGATATTTCATTTTATAAAACCGTATCCACTAAATATATATAAAGAAAAACAAATTAAAGTTAACGTTGTCAGTCTGCCAAAGAAAGAGATGATCTTTGTATTTAGGATATTAGCGATATTTTCTTTATCTCTGGTGTAATTAATTAAGCAGTTATGCATTACTGAGTAAGAGCCAAATAAAGCACCACTTATAATGTAATTAAGTTCTAGTCCATTCCAAATACCCATACAAAATAATGTGATAAAAATACTGATATTCTGGGCAAAAAGTCTATGATGTTTGAAAAAGTCTTTCTCCATTAGCATCTTATATAACGGCATAAAAATGACGTCTCTTAACCATTCAGATAAACTAATATGAAATCTACGCCAAAAGTCCTGTGGGTTTTTGGCTAGAATTGGATAATGAAAATTAATCGGTAAGTTTATTCCAAATAGTTTACCTGCGCCACAAGCCATATTTGTGTAACCTGCAAAATCAAAGTATAAGTAAAAACTATAACCTATAGCAACTACTAAGTATGATTCAATAGTGTCTTTATTAATATAGTCAGATAAAAATACGTTATAGATAAGGGCTGCGAATAAAAATTTCTGAACTACACCATATAATATTTGCCCGGCACCGGCAAACCATTTTTCTAAAGAGACTGGCACTTGTAATTCGAATAAATCACGTTTGAAGCTGTTCCATCTATACATAGGGCCAGCCAGCCAAACTAATGGTAAGAATAAATAGGCAAAATATTCATAAGTTATTATTTTCTGCTGCTTGCTAGAAAATAAAATGACATCTATAGCTCTAAATGTAAAAAAGGATAAACCGATAACACTTAGTAAATGACTAAATTCTAAATTTAATTTAACTAAAAATAAAGGTGAAATTATTAGCAGAGAAGATATTAACTTATTAATTATATTC
>NZ_NMQR01000059.1 GCF_003545805.1 Photorhabdus sp. CRCIA-P01
TGCATACTGCATACTGTGGCGGCAGTGGAAATCCCCCTCAGCGAGGGCGAGAAAACTGATGCAACTGGGCATAGCGGAGTCCCGGGCCTGTAAATCGGCGTGGAACGGTCGCGGAGCGTGGTGGAATGCAGGGGCATCTCATATGAATCAGGCGCTGCCAAAAAGGCGGTGGAATAAAGCGGGACTGGTATCAGTCGCGGACACGATACAACGGCTCAAACGTATAACCTGAACCGCCGTATACGGAACCGTACGTACGGTGGTGTGAGAGGACGGCGGGTCAAAGCCTGCCTCCTACTCGATCCTGAAATCCAGATAAGACTTGCTGTTGTCATCGGTCAGAGTTACATGTGTGTCTATGCACATTAACTGACCAAAGGTTTAAATTATCATGCTAAAACATGAAGATATGACAACAATAGCCTCATGTGTTTTAGAAACAGTACCAATGTATGATTGGGTTTCTATTCCCGATGTTTCAACTCTGACGGGGCTATCAACACCGCGTTGCCAATTACTTTTAACTCAATTTTGTCTGGCTGGCTTGATGGAAAGCCGGGACAACGACACCTTTTTCAAGCGTTGCCCCTGATGGGGTAAACTTCTTAAGCGGTGAAATGGACGGCTGGTGGAGTTGACGACGCTAGCCATTTGCCTGTTCTGTGCTGACCAGAGAGTAAGCCAGTATCGATTTATGGAAAATATTGTGAATTTAAGTGGTATCACATTAATTAATGACGACTCTCTACGATTTATCAAAACGTTACCAGACAGCTGCATAGATTTGATAGCCACTGACCCACCATATTTTCGGGTGAAAGAGTGTGGTTGGGACAGACAATGGGAGGATGTAATGGTTTATCTTGCATGGCTGGATGAAGTACTGACTGAATTCTGGCGTGTGCTGAAACCCAACGGCAGTTTGTATATGTTTTGTGGTTCGCGTCTGGCGTCTGATACGGAAATCCTTGTTCGTGAACGGTTCAATGTGCTTAACCACATTATCTGGGCAAAACCTTCTGGTCCGTGGCGCAGGCAGAATAAAGAAAGTTTAAGGGCTTATTTCCCTTCCACGGAACGGATCATATTTGCTGAACATTATCAGGGGCCTTATCAACCTAAAGGTGATGGATATTTCCACAAATGCCGCGAACTTAAGCAATATGTCTTTAAACCTCTTGTGGACTATTTTCGCGATGCACGAAAGGCGTTGGGTGTTACAGCAAAAGAAATTAACGCTGCTACGGGAAAACAGATGGCCAGTCATTGGTTCAGTGATAGCCAGTGGCAATTACCCAATGAAGTGGATTACCAAAAGCTGCGAGTACTGTTCGCTCGGATAGCCAGAGAAAAACACCAGAACGGAGAATTAAACAGGTTGTATCATGAGTTAGTAGAATCTCATCTTACTTTATCACGCCAGTATGAAGAATTGAGTCGGGAATATGGGCTGCTGCGTCGCCCGTTTTCTGTAACTGTTGATGTTCCCTATACCGATGTATGGATGTTTCCCTCTGTTCAGTATTACCCTGGCAAACACCCTTGTGAAAAGCCCGCCGATTTGATGGCACATATTATCCAGTCTAGCAGCCGAGAAGGAGATCTAGTGGCAGATTTCTTTATGGGATCGGGCGCAACACTAAAAGCAGCACTAAAGCTGAATCGTCGTGTCTTGGGTGTAGAATTAGAAGAAGAATACTTTAATCAAACCAAGCAGGAAATTGGGGCGATGATATGAATAACTACCTCGCTGCGGTGAGGGGTTATTTGAGTTTCTCTCATTAGTTGTTATGGAGAAATAATGAATTGTTGGATAGTATTTGGCGGATTTCATCGTCAGAAAGTGGTAGTAATCTCGGTGAACAGAGATTAACGTTTTGACTTGAAGTAATGCTCTTAGCGAGATCTATATAAGCTCTGAATTCAACTTGACTGTGTCCACCTTCATTCATTTCCATCGGCTGAATAATCACATGATGGTTTGATAAAAAAAAGTTATACCAAGTATTTTTCCTCACTTTTTTTATTAGTTTTTTAAGCAAAAACATTGCAGGTATCATTTGCCCTAGTAATAAACGAGATGTAGTAAAGGGAGTGTTGGGGGTACCAGAGACTTCTTTACCAGTGCTGACGTTGCGAACAACAATTTTATTAATATATAGTCGTATGTAAATTAAGCTCATAAAAATGTGTATGTCAGGTAATTCAAATTTGTTGCAAGTATACGTTCTTCTCTTAATACAGTGAAGTCTGATACTTATTAAGTCTTTTAAATCAATACCGGGCAAATCAGCCCAAATAATTAAATTAACTAAATGATCACTCCATCAGTGGGATGGAAGTATGCGTATGGACAAATACACCAGCCCCATTGCATACACTTGGGGCGCATTTACAGCAATGCTTGGCGCTCTGTCGCTGAACGACTGGGCCATCATTATTGGCATTATCTGCACTGTTGGTACCTTTGGGGTCAACTGGTACTACAAGCATCGGGAGTTTAGCCGCAATGACAAAGACCAGTAAGTTAAGTGCTGCGGTTATCGGTCTGGTTCTCTCTGGTGCAGGTGCTATGGCGATACTGTCTCAATTTTTGGACGAGAAAGAGGGTAACCGGCTATCAACGTATCAGGATGCGGGTGGAGTCTGGACAATCTGCCGAGGTGTGACTCGGATTGATGGAGCTCCTATTCGTCAAGGGATGAGGTTAATACCGAATCAGTGCCGTGACCTCAATGCACAAGAAGCAAAGCAGTCCATCGCATGGGTAAAACGCAATGTGCGGGTGCCATTAACTGAACCTCAGATAGCAGGTATTGCCAGCTTTTGCCCGTATAACATTGGCCCATCGAAATGCTTCTCTTCCACGTTTTATCGAAAGCTGAATGCCGGAGATAAGAAAGGCGCTTGTGCTGAGATAAAGCGCTGGGTATTTGACGATGGTCGAGATTGCCGACAAACCAAAGGGCAGGCAAACGGCTGTTATGGTCAGGTTGAGCGACGCGTCCAGGAATCGGAATTAACTTGCTGGGGGTTGGATGAATAGACATTCGTTGGCCGGAAGATTGTTTCTGTTTGGTTTTGTTTTTACTTTGATAGGTAAAGATGGATGGGACTGGTTTCTGGGGCGTTGTTGCTATGAAATTTAGCTTTCATTACTACACGATACTAGCGTTGATCCTTATTTCATTGACAGCGTATTATTATCACTCTGAGTTACAGAAAGAGCAACGTGTTACAAAGCAGCAGCAAGAAGACATTCAGCAACTCACAGACATTATCGACTATCAGAACTCTCACATCACGATGTTGAACGAGTTGGATGTGAAACATACGAAGGAACTTGCTAATGCTAAATCTGAAAATGATGTTCTGCGTGATGATGTTGCCGCTGGTCGTCGTCGGTTGCACATCGCGGCCACCTGTCCCGTGTCTGCAACCACTGCCTCCGGCAGCTTGGGCGATGCAACCGCCGTCGAACTCACTGGAGAGGCTGGATCAACTGTTCTCGATATCCGGGCAAGCATCATCAACGACCGGGCAAAATTAAGCTATTTGCAGGGTTATGTGAAGACTGAATGTTTAAGGTGACGAAATGAAATATTGAAAAATCAATTAATTATTTTCCACATCCACTAAGGCTAGTATGATAAGGTCAGAATTTGTAAATATTATTTTTCCTGATTAGTTATAGTTCAGGATGAGAATGACTCTTATAATTCCGTAGCTTCTTATCAGAGGACTTAGTGTGGATCGATGTGGTAATTATTTTATTGAGGATCTAAAGAGTCTCGGGCGTGGTGGTTTCGGTGAAGTGTATGAAGTTAATGTGTACAATTTAAGGAAGACTCATTCGCGAAAGTATGCACGAAAATATTTTTCACCTTCACCTGAAAATAATAAAACAGCCATAAAGGAAATTGCTGATTTAAGAGAACGATTTCTGGTTGAAATTAAAACACAATATATATTAAATTCAATTAATTACGACTCTATAGCTCCTATAGTGCTTTTTAGTACAGTAGGAGATAAGCCTTATTTCATCATGGAGAAGGCTGAAGCCAATTTATTGGAAGCTATGGAAGGTGGAATGTCTGCGGACGAAAAAATTATGGCGGTGCGGCAGATAATTAAGGGCGTTAAAACTATACACGACAATAATTATGTTCATCGTGATCTGAAGTCAGCCAACATTCTGAAATACAGCGATGGAAGATACAAAATCAGCGACTTTGGACTAGTGAAAGACTTAAATCATGTCAGAGCTGAGGTAAAAACAAAATTTCAACCAAATGGAATGGGAACTGATGGTTACAGGGCTCCTGAAATAACAGAGAGCGGGCTGTTTTCTAAGCAATCTGATATTTATGCTATAGGTCGTGTCATTAGTGACATATATTCAAAAAACCTCACTCATAAATTAAAAAAAATCATCTCAAAATGCAGGGCGCATTGGCTTGAAGATAGATATGCTGACGCAGATGAATTATTAATTGATTTTTGCAAAGCTATGGAGGTAACGCCATGAATAGAATAGTTGACATGTCCTGCTTTAGCGATGCTGCAAACGGTAAAGTTGTAAATGAAGATTATTTCTTACCTCCAACTATCGATAGTGATTCAAATATCGTCTTTGCAGTAGCAGATGGAGTGGGTTCAACTGAGCAAGCTGATTTAGCGTCAAAATGCGCAATACAAGCAATTCAAAAAGCGTTGATAGAGCCAGATTTTAGCATCGAGAAAGCATTTTCATGGGCTAAGCAAGCGATAGATGAGTTTGATTTTAGTGTTGCTACCACGTTAACAATCGTCCATATAGTTGATTTAAAGGTTTATATAGGGCATGTAGGCGACTGCCGACTTTACTTTAAAAATAAAAATAAATTAGTTCAATTAACTAAAGACCATACTAAGTACCAAGAGCTTTTAGACTCTGGGGAGCATAGTATGAGAAACCTAAGAAACCACAAAGAAAGACTGTCTACTATTCTTACATCAGCCTTATCTAATGATATTACACTAAATTTTGATGTGATAGTTAAAGACATTAATGAAATAAGTGATGGTGATAATGTAATTTTATCCTTGATGTCAGATGGGGCATATAGGCATTGGGAGTTAAGACCTCAATTTTCAGAAAGGACAATGTCGTTACCATCGGCATTTTCCGCAAGCTTAAGGCGCCGGATTGAAAAAGATATTATTGATGATTATACATTTTTGAGTGTTAAGCTTAAATGTAGTAGCTAGCACTAACAGAATTTAATGATTCTGCCATTGAAGGATTCCAAATAGCCATCAGTTAACGCTGGTGGTTTTTATATCTGCATGTTATAGAGCTCCTTGAAATCAACGATTTAAATCAACAATAGGGATTTCCTCTATAGTTGCTAACCAATGAAGAATAGTAACTAACTCAGAGCATTCTACTGACAGAGTGCTCGATAGTAGTGATTTAGCTATGAGCGCCCAGTGGACAGATGCCGACTTTTTAGCAGGAAACTCTGAATCTAACTATTTCCAATTCGGAAACAATTCGGCGCAGGTTATCGCAGTCTGTTTGTATTAACCATGACATAGTTTCCTTAGGACAAATCATTTAACTTTATAAACGCCATTTACGAGAGGCGTTGATAGAGTTAACAGTAAATTAGATAATCATCTCATTTATATGATGAGGTGAATATGGATACAGATCTTATTTCTTATGAGGCAATGATTGCAGCGCAGGATTCGGCCAGGTGGGCTTTTTATGCGATGCTAGGGACGTGGTTCTCTGGTTTGATGACGCTCTGTGCAGTTATTTACGCAAAGAAAGCGTTAACTACGTGGAAAAAGCAGGAAAAAGTAAAGGTGAAAATGGATTTTAAAAAAGCACTTATACAAGTGATAGACAGCATCATATATATGCCTGATTGGTTTGATATGTCTAAAGCAAGTTTTGGGAAGAAAATATTAACCGCAGGTGAAGCCGAAAGAAGTAAACACTTAGATGCTATAGAACTATCAAACCAGTTTGAAGTTTTAACAAGGTCGATGACCAATGCGCATGGGTGTTGGATTTACTGTGAGCATTTTTTTGATGGAACTGAAGTGGTCAAGGAATAGGAAAATGTTATTGCACTTGTTGATAATTATATAAAAGGGAATGCCAAACAAGATGATGTCATTGATGCCTTGGATAGTCTTTCCTCAAAACGATTTGTGTTTAATGAATGAATTAGTGTTATCAACCCGCCAATAGCTAAATAAATTCCACCCGGTTGCTTAGGCGGCCTTTTTTATGTCTAAAGGAAATGAAATGGCAAAAAATACTGACTGGGAGGGAATAGAGCGCGATTACCGTTCCGGCCTCATCTCAATCAGAGAGATTGCCAAAAAGTACGGTATTAGTGATGCTGCAATCCGCAAGAGGGCAAAGACTGAGGAATGGGTTCGCACTATTGTTGAAAGTACGCAGTGCGAACCTGATGCGAACCAGGCGCAAAGTCAGGTAGCAAGTAGTACCAGTAATATCTTGGAGTCTGAAAAGTTCGCAGGGAACCGCAGGGATTCTAAAGCCGCAATACGAACAGTTTGCTCAGAACATAGCTGCGGGTATGCTGATGAAAGAGGCGGCAATATGCGCGGGTTATTCTCCGGCTCGCGCTGATTCTCAATCATCCATATTGATACGCAGATCTGAAATAAAAGCCCGCATTCGAGAACTGAGAAACGAAGCGGCGTTATTTGTTTCATTCAATGCTGGACATTTAGCTGAATTGTCGTTTCGTGCAGGGAAGGAAGCGCTGGCTGATAAGAAATTTGGACAGGTTGCGCCGAACATTAAGAACGCTGCGCAACTTACCGGTATCGACATGAGCAGCAATAAGACAGAAGTTAATGTTGATCTTGCTGGCTTGAGTTACGGCAAGGTCTGCATTGTCACTCCTGCCAATTGTCCGGCTGATGTCTGGGCTTCTCACATGGAGAAACTGCGCGAGGGAAAACAGGTAGCCCAGTCATCATAGATGGTGTTCTGTACGCTTTTAGTAGTGACTGGGCGACAGAAGTTTTATATGACCGAACATTAGGTTCTGTTCGCTGGCGTTGGACGTATGGCGGGCGTGGTGGTGGCAAATCGGTAGAGATCGCTCGTGCGCTGGTATTGTTGGGTGCTACCCGATACTCCCCTGACGATAACAGCCAGTGTGATGTTTGGCCTAAGAGCAAAGGAAGTTGAACCGTTCACTGCATCGGGAGATGTGGATATTGTCGATATTATTACTGCAATGGCTAAAAAAGCCGATCTAACGGTTGAAAATTATGGCGCCAAAGGTGTTATCTCAAATCCTAATTTTACTGGAAATGTTGTTAATCAAATCCAGCAAGCCGCAAATGCGTTAGATATAGATACTGACTTCGGGATTGATAAAGTGACTATTTGGCCGCATGGTCAACCGAAAGTTGAAAAATTGTTATTTACGTCTCCCAAATATGGGTTGATTGGCTATCCCATATTTACTGGCGTGGGAATAACAGCAACTATTCTTTTCAGTAATGAAATTATTTTAGGTCGTAAGATACAAATAGAAACCTCTTTACCGAATGCTAGCGGCACTTATCTGATAACAGGGGTGGAGCACTATCTCACATCCTGGCTTGGTGGTGGTCAGTGGCACACATCATTTAACAGCACTCCAGTAAAAGAGGAGGGTGAAAACAATGCCAAAATTAACAACAAAGCCAGCTGATTTTTGTAGTGAGGCGAATACCCTTGATTTTGTTATGAGGCAATTTCTCAGTCAGCATGTTTTTATCACTTTGGGTCTTATCATTAAATCGAATGGGAAAACCGTAGATGTCAAGCCGATGGTGCATAATATGACGGGAACCGGGAGAAAAATCGAGAATGGAATAATCTATAATGTTCCAATATTTCGCCTCCAGCGTGGTAACAGTGCTGTCATTATGAATCCAGTGATTGGTGATATTGGTCTAATTGCTATCTGTGATCGTGATATCAGGTAGCGTCAGAGCAACAAAAGCACCGGCATTGCCAGGTTCAAAAAGAACACACAATTATTCAGACGCAATTTATCTGGGTGGAGTTTTAAACGCAGAACCACAACAATATGTTGAATTCGTAGATAATCAGATAAATATTGTCTCACCGAATAAAATTAACGTAGTCGCACCGACAACGGAAATTACTTCATCAAATTCAATCACAATAAACTCACCATCTATTATATTAAATGGTGCGGTTATTCAAGGTGGTGGCGGTAACGGTGGAAATGCAACATTCGGTGGAACCGTAACAGTGAAGGGTGAAATTACAGGAGATGGTATTAAACTTTCATCGCACGTTCATGGTGGTGTAGAATCTGGAGGTTCAAAAACCAACAAGCCGGAGTGAAGGTGGTGAGAAAAAAAATTATTAATCACAGTTTACACAGCATTGTTTTTATCTGGATTTATTATTATAAATTTTACCAAACTGAGACGTGAACCGCGCGTGATACAAGAAAAAAAGAAGAGAATGAGAAGTGGAGTAAGATAGTTAAAGCTGTAAATAAGGATGATAAATATGTAGAAATGAAGAAATCTTTGTGATACCTAGGTAGATTCTTATTTTTCTCGGTCATTGCTTCAACAGGTCACAATATTATGCTGAACTGTGAAATTGGAAAAGGTTATGGTATGTGCGACTAGGAAAAGAGCTTCTTTTGACTGATAAAGAGATAGAAGCAGTTGTTCTGTACTATAAAATTAATCACATTGAGCCAACATTATTTATTCTAGCTGAAGTTTAGAGAATAAAATAAGGTAAATTGCCTCTTGGTACTAACTCAGAGAGTCCAGACTTAATCACATACCATAGATTAATAGAGAACAGTAAATTATAAACCTTAGTCATACTGGTGGATATAGCTATTCTTGGCTTAGGGTTAATTGTTAACTCACTTGTCATTGTTAAATAGTGCACATTTTAATGACAAGAAGAGTTAAATAGCATATGAAATAATCACAAAAAGCTGTAAGATACATCAACTAATTAAAAATGAGAGATATAAAGAATGTTTAATCTTGAGCAGATCGGGCATGTGGTAAGAAATAGCATGCAGATTATTGTTGATGAGCTTAAGCTTAACCTTGCTGTAGGGGATATCTCTGATGATGATTATAGAATCCTTTCTCGCGGATACGGCGAACTAAATTGGGATGAATGTTTGTCTAGGATAGGAAACAGAGAAGATAAATTTGAATTTTGCTTAAAGCTGGTAGAATGTGGGAATGTGCAAGGGCCTCCTTCTGGGCTAGCTTTATGTACGTATTCCATTGATGAGGAAAGTTTTGAGATTCATATGATAGAGAACTTCTATCGTGCTGACGCAGAACACCCTTTAAATGGGAAAATGTTTCAACTTACCCTGATGGCTGCTTACATGTTTTGTAAATCTACACAGGGTAAATATATCCGGATCATTGAGCCTGTTGAAGAAGTAATCTCCTATTACGTTTCCTATGGATTTAACATGATTAAGTGTGGTTACATTATGGAGGCTGATATTGATACGTTTGAAACAATATTCAGGACAATCAAAGATTGATGAAAAAAAGACTAGACACTAGAGCTTATAGTGATAGCATACGGAAACCAACAAGTATTAGTTTGTTTTTTGTGCAAGAAAAAACTTTGTTAATGTGAATACCCCTTATGGGCTCGGAGCTATTGGAGAGAAAATCTCTTAGGAGTCATTATGTCAAAGCAGAAAGCAGCCATTAAAGATATCAAAAAATTTGATACGCAGCAGGTGTATACTGCTGTGGGTGGAGCTATTGACTTGTTGATAAAAGCTGCCCCAAAAATGTTTGAGCATAAGCCAAAAGTTGAGCTTCAAGGAAAGCGTAAGAATCATCGCCAAGCCGCCTAAAATTTTTTGAGTAGTAATCAATAAACCCGCCTACAGTGCGGGTTTTTTCATATCTACACCGCTTAATTGCGGTTTTTTTATTTCTATAAGGATCGAAAATGCAAACTCGCTCATTTCTTCTTGATATCAAATCATGGGATTTGATATTAGATGATTCTGGAAATATCGCCATTACTGATAATCCCTATTCTGTAGCGCAGGCTGTCGCTTGTGCCTGTAGTACATATTTGGGAGAGTGTTGGTACGACATAACATTAGGTATTCCTTATTATCAGCGCATTCTTGGTCATTGGCCCGGAATTCAATTAATTAACAGCAAAATGCAACAAGAAGCAATGAAGTTACCTTATGTTCAGTCTGCCATTTGTGAAGTTATAAGCGGGGACGAAAGAACTATTGTGGGTACGATGACAATAACGGACACAAATAATCAATCAGTGGTGGTAAATTTCTGATGACTAACTCTGTAGTACTGACAACAAGTGTTCCAAGTGTAACTTTTACAAAGACGGGTCTAACTGTGCCCGACGAAGTTGATATTTTAAATGGGTAGCTAAATGATTTGGCTACAGCAATGGGTGGTGCAATGAGTATCAGCTTAACAACACCGCAAGGTCAAATAGCAATGAGTGATGCGGCTATCATTGCTGACAAGAACGATCAGTTACTTGCTATCGTCAATCAAATTAACCCGGATTATGCAACCGGACGTTTTCAAGATGCTATCGGACGAATTTATTTTTTAGATCGAATTCCAGCATCGGGAACAACGGTAACAGCAACATGTATTGGATTAGTTAATACAGTTATTCCAATTGGTAGTATTGCTCAAGATAAAAAAGGGTATCTATATCATTCAATAACAGAGGCCAAGATCCCGGACAGCGGCTCTGTTGATGTTGTTTTCCAAAACTCAACAACAGGGCCGTTAGCATGCCAAATTGATGACTTGAACACGATTTATAGCTCGGTGCCCGGCTGGTCTGGTATCAGTAATGCGAGTGCTGGTGTGCCTGGCACAGATGAGGAAACCTGATCTAACTTTGAATACCGTCGAAGACAATCTGTTGCTAAAAATGCGACAAACTCATTACATGCCATTTATGCGGCAGTATTAGAAGTAAATGGCGCGGCAGACGCATATGTTATTTCAAATGATACTTCGGTAGTAAAAACAGTCGGGGTATCAAAATACAGAATAGCGCCGAACTCTATTTATATTACTGTGTATGGGGGAAAGACTGAGGATGTCGCTAGAGCAATCTGGAAGAAAAAGCCTCCAGGTATTCCTACGAACGGAAATACAACTCACTAAATTGTGGATGATGAAAACTATGTTCAGCCTTATCCCGAATATGAAATTAAATATGTGATACCAACATCCATTCGTGTTTATGTTGATGTCTCACTTGCTGATAGCGATTACCTTCCTGCCGATATTGAAACACAAGTTAAATCAGCTATAGCGCAAGCATTTAACGGAGAAGATGGTGGAACACGAGCAAGAATAGCATCTACATTATTTGCTGGTAGGTATTATTCAGGTGTTTATAACATAGATACATCGAGTGTTGATATTTACAGCATTACACTTAGCCGTGACGGTACTACTTATTCAACATCAATTAGTTTTGGTATTGATGAAATCCCAACGCTTGACACTGATAATATATCCGTGAAATTAGTAGGTTCATAAATGGAAAATGTGGAAGCAACTATTCTTGCTCAGTATGCCGCTAGCCCAAAACTCAACTCACTTATTCGAAGTTTCAATGCTGCTGTTTCCTCTACTGAATTTATTAATACATTTTACGATCTGATTTGGAATATTGACACAGCAAATACTTACGGGCTGGATGTGTGGGGAAAAATAGTGAATGTCAGCAGGCGGCTGACTGTTAATGAAAATGCAAAATATATAGGTTTTGGTGAAGCTTTACTGAATGTTTTGACAACAATAGATCCAAATCCATTTGACCAAGCACCATTTTATGCCGGGGAGTCAAAAACAAAAACTATTGAACTATCAGATCAGATGTATCGAAAGCTGATTATGATGAAAGCCATGTCAAATATATCTGATTGCACTATACCAAACATCAACAGAATGCTTGTTTATATGTTTAGCGATAGCGGACGTGCATATATCACTGATGATGGAAATATGAAGATGAGTTATGTATTTGAATTTCAGCTATCAACAGCAGAATTAGCAATTGTTCAAACATCGGGAGCACTACCGTATCCAGCCAGTGTCAGCGTCTCTATTGTCGAAAGGATACCGAAAAATGAAATTAACTGAAAAACCTACTCTTATTACTGTTCCGTTCGCAAAAGATGGAAACTATAACGAAATTGCGACAAAGTCTACTGAAAACAGTCTGGCGAAAGGCATAGCTACGTATCAGAGCGGTTTTCCTCTGTTAACGATGACAGCAATATCTGCTGGTGGAATTCCTCCATCTGGCAAGGATATGAACGGGATATTGAATGATATTACTACCGCAATACGTTACTCAATGTCTGGTGGCCTGTATTCGTATGATACTGATTTTAGCGCTGCCATTGATGGTTATCCTAAAGGGGCTATTGTTGCCAGTGATGATGGAAGTAAAATTTGGTGGAATGGGGTAGAAGATAACAATACAGATCCGGATAGTACATCAGCTTCCGGTTGGAAAAATCTGTTAGCAGATCCTAACGGGGTTATTTCTACAGAAAGCCAATAACTTATCTGATATTAATAACAAAGCGACAGCGCGTAATAATTTAGGACTGGGAGAGCTTGCAACTCAAGATTTTATTCCCGATGCCACATTAGCCCAAAAAGGAATTATTCAGCTTACTGATAAGACAGGCAACAGTAATATACTTGCAGCAACTCATAAACTTGCTTCCGATGTAAATGATAATGCAAATAGTAAACTCGCTAAAAATCAAAATGGCGCTGACATCTTCAATAAAACTGAATTTGTAAAAAATATCGGTTTATCGGAAACGGTAGAATTGGCGAAAAGTGCCGTGCCGAGTAGTCGGAAAATTAACGGGAAGCCGTTGGCTGGGGATATTAGTTTGAATGCTGAAGATGTGGGAAGTTATGCTAAATCTGAGAGCGATAATACTTTCTTGCGCATTTCTAGCAATAAAACCGCAACTGTTGGCAGTTTACTGATTGACAGTAAAACTCCTTTTCCTAAATTGTGTTTCAAATCGAAAGATGGGTATGTATTGGGAATTAACGGTTCTGAAGGGAAATTGTTGCATATCTATTCTGACGATCCCAAAAATCAGCGGCGTTACAATATATTAACGCCTGAGAAAAGTGGTACTCTTGCATTACAAAATACAGCTATAAAATCCGAAAATGGCTGGTGGCAATGTGGAGATACGGGGGTAATTATTCAATGGGTTAAAGTCCCATCAGCTCAACAATCATGGATAAAGGTAAATTATCCAATTTCTTTTAAAAATAAGCTTTTTGGCTATATTGCAAGCATGTCAAGTATCAATACATCAACTGGTCACACATTAGTACGTAATGCAACACTATCGACATTTGAATATCAAGCAGGTACTCCCAACAATGATGAGAATCCAGGCAAAGTTGTACATATATTATTTTGGGGGGTATAAATGGTCTATTTTTCCAGAAAAGAATATGCTTTTTATAATGAAGCTCATGAAGAGTGTGTTGAAATAACAGCAGAAAAACACAATGAATTACTTGACGGTCAATCATGCGGTTTTGCTATCGTCAGTGATAAAGACGGTTATCCAATTCTTACAAAACAAGCGCCATCTGTTTGTCACAAATGGGATAGTGAAAAGTGGATAATATCAGAAAGTGATAAAATAAAGCTCAGACGGGAACAGCAGCAGCAAGCAAAACATAAGAAACAGCAATTTATGCTCACTGTAAGTAAACAGATCGCTCCGTTACAAGATGCTGTAGATTTGGGGATGTCGAGTGATGAGGAAAAATCGCTGTTAACAGAGTTAAAAAAATATAGAGTATTATTGAACCGCGTTGATGTTAATTCAGCGTCAGATATTAACTGGCCCGAAAAACCCTTAGAATAACGGAATCAGGGCCAATTGAACCGACCCCCAATAGTTAGATAAGTTTAATCAAATATGGTTTTTCTGCACTACTCTGATTGAATCGTCCTTTAAATGTTGGATAACCATCCAACATTTAAAGGTGTAGTCCATTTATGCTTTAGTCTATTAGATAATCATCAACCCACCAGGATAATACTTAATCCAGTCAATAGCAGCATTGGGGTTAAATGGCTCAATACTCAGTCCTTCCAGGCATTGCCAGAGTTCCTGGGTGTTCTGGGCGGTAATAACAATACAGTCCGGCATCACCCGGATCTTTAGTGGTATTCCGAAGGTAAATCCCGCCTCCTGTAACCATTTTCCTTTTAAAGAAATGCCGTTTTTAGCTACTTTGCCAAAACGTTCGGCTTGGGAAATTCGCTGAATTGTTTTATTATCGCGTTTAGCCATAATTAACTACCTCATATAGTTAGTTGTGGTAAGCAGAGTTATCGGGTGCCCGCCCGGTAGCTCTGCGTCAGTGAAAATAGTCTCTCAATGTTGAATTATGAACTATAGGTCACCTTTCTGCAATAAAAATGTGACCTATAGTTTACCTGGGATTTTCGTTTTCAGGTAGTCCATTGAGGGCATCATTCCAGTGTTGATCCCGTTCTATATTATTCACTATTTTGCTGATCCATGTTTCTGATTTGCCCCACCGTATAGCCAGTTCGCGGCGCGTCCAGCCTTTTCGTTTCATTTCAGACTTAAACAATTCTGGCGGTATACGTTTCAAAATTACTCCACAAATATAAACTGTTTATCGACACATCATAGTATAGCCATTTCGCCGATAGGGTGACATTGGTAAATAAAATGACCGCTTAAGTGACATAAACAAGACTCCATGAACATTAGGATATGTCACACCAGAAATATTGATCACTAAGGCGATTGTTATATGAAGTTGATTTACATGTGTGCATCAAAAGCTGGTGGTATCAGGTGCTGGATTTATAAATAATGCCCCATGAGGCAGGGATCTGATGAGGCATTTTATTTTGTACTACGCATTATAAGAGAGGTGTTGGCCCTTTTAATGAGTATAGTATTAACACCTGACTGTGAGGAGTTGGTTGGTTGCCACGGGCATAAAAAAACTAACCTAATTATGGTTGGTTTTTCCAAAAGCTTCGCGGCTCCTTTGCGTATCCTTTTGTGTCCTTTCATTGTCCGGTCAGTGTCCAATCAACTTTGCTAACTCACTGTTTTTAAAGCTATTGTCCTGTCACTGTCCCTGCTAAATTGGTGGAGCTGGCGGGAGTTGAACCCGCGTCCGAAATTCCTACAGTTTCCTAGAGATATATATAAAACATATAATTATTTTATTTTTCAATGTATTACAGTGAAATAAGGAACAATGTAGAACACTGGTTTTTGAACTGAGTGGACACAATATGGATCTTATTGGTTCTCTAACTCCAACTGTGTGAGAGGGTTCTTTGTTATTGCGTCTTCTAAATGATCAGGGGAGAAGTGTGCATAGATCATAGTCATCTTGATGTCTGTATGGCCTAGAATTCGTTGTAATACTAATATGTTGCCTCCGTTCATCATAAAATGGCTGGCGAATGTGTGCCGTAGAACGTGAGTACATTGGCCTTCTGGCAAGTCAATTCCAGCACGTTTTACCGCCCGTTCAAAAGATTTGCGGCATGGGGTAAATAATTTACCTCGTTTCTTGGGAATCCGATTATATAGTGATTCGGAAATAGGTACGGTTCTGTTACGTTTGCCTTTAGTTTTGATAAATGTAATTCGATGCGGGGTTACTTGATTACCTTCTAATTCTTCCGCTTCGCTCCAGCGGGCACCTGTAGCTAAACAGATTTTGGTAATTAAAAGTAAGTCTTTACTTTTGGATTCCTTGCAGGCATCCAGTAAATGGATAATTTCATCAGGATATAAAAAGGCCAGTTCATTTTCTTGAATCTTGAATGTTGGCAAACCTGATAATGGGTTAGGATAGTTAATATGCCCAAGTTTTTTTAGAGTACCAAAAACAGACGATAAATTACGGTGTTCAAGGTTTACTGTGATTGGCTTCACTGCCATGATTCTACCTTTTGAGTCAGGTAATAAACCCATTAACCGTTGTTCTCTGTATTTACTAAAGTCAGCGGCAGTAAGCTGATTAGCAGTAGGATCACCTAGCCCATTACAGATGGCCGTCAGTTTTGACAGTAATCTGGCGGGGTCTGCTAGTGTTCGGCCATAGAGTGAATGCCAGAGTGAAATTAACTCAGATAGTTTTCTGTTATCTTCTTTCTCTGCTATCCAGGGTTTATCTTCCATTTCACCCAAGATATAACGCTCATAAGCAATAGCTTCGCCTTTAGTTGCAAATTTCTTACGAATACGTTTACCCTTCACGCCATTGGGCCGTAGATCACAGAGCCATTCACCAGAATCAATTTTTTTGATAGACATTATAAGGCCGTATAAATAGAAATAACTTTACCTAGGACAGTAATATCATCTATATCGCAGTCGATAGGATATTTACCGCCATCCATACGTATTTTATTGCCGGGGATCAATTCCAATTCCTTGAATTGATATTTTCCTGAGAATTCGATTAACCATTTTCCATCATTGGTATTTTTTTGTTTTCTATCAATGAAATAAATATTTTCGCCATACTTGATTGCTTCAATATCACCATAGTTTTTAGGAAGGATGTCTTTATCAAAGGTGAGGGAACTAGATTGTTGGAGTTTTTCATCAACGAGCTCGAATGTGGTTAATTTCACTGTTTCAGCTATGGTGCTGTTCATGTTTCCTATACCAAATGAAAGCCACTCAATGGAAGCTCCGGTTTCTAAGGCACACCGTAAGACGATATCGTAAGGAAAATTATCTCTTGTTATACGATTCCCTAAAGATCCCTTGCTGATCGACAAATAATTAGCCAATTGGCTATATGATTTAAACTTATATGCCAAACAGATTCTATCTATCGTTTCTCTTGCATTTGCGTACTGTTGCATTTTTTCACCAAAGGAGGACTTTTTTAGTTGACGTACTTATATGGCGATCGTAATATCTCGGTTGTAAGGTACTTCAATGTAGTACTTTGAAGTGCAAGGTAATACAATCACAAAAAGTTTAGAACATGGAACACAAAAGGAGAATATGTACTATGCAGATTGTTAATTCAATACAAGCTCAATCACGTTGGATTACGTATGATAGATTTTGTGAATTATCAGGCGTTTGCAAGAGAACAGCTAAGTATTATGTTGCTACTGGTAGGCTAAAAATTAAGCCTAAGAAAAAATCAAATGAGCGTGTTTTCATTGATTGGTGGGATTGGTGTAAGGATTAGGTTTCCCAATAATCGTTCTCGTTTGGTCTTAACGTTCACATTATGTGAATAAAAAGGTAAATAACAATGTTTGATTATCAAGTTTCCAAACATACACACTTTGATCATGCTTGCCGGGCATTTGCCAACACTCATAGGGGAAACTTAATTCAAATTGCGGAAGCTATCGGAATGAATCCGCAAATGCTGCGCAACAAGCTGAACCCTGAACAGCCCCATATGCTGACTTGTGTTGACTTGATGAAGTTAACCGATGCAACGCAAGACGCATCTATTTTGGATGGATTACTGGAGCAATTGCAGTGTCAACCATCAGTGCCGGTGAATGAGATTTGTGATTCCAATATGTCGAGTTATTTGTTAGGTGCAACGGCTGAAGTGGGAAAACTGGCAAGTGCCGTTGTTTCGAGAGGTCATTTCAACCATACCCGTGTGGATGAGTTTAAGAAGGCGGTTAATAACGCGATCAGATTATTAATTTTTGCGGGTATCACAATTTCATCAAGATTGCATTCTAACCCTGCATTCAATTCGGCTGTTGTTGCAGGTGTTGGAGTATTGTTAGTATGAATGCATTAGAGCAGCAAGAACACCAATATAAATTGACTGGTGAGTCATTTAAACCCAAAAAAGATAGATTTATCTATCCCATCGTTCTATGTGCTTTTGCTTATTTTATTCTGTTCCTGATTCGATGAGGTTTATATGAACACGGAATATCAATTTGAATCAAGTGAACAACGCGCATTCTCAATATCTTTTGAAACGCGGGTTAATGGATTAAATAAAGTCGCTCAAGTCAGGGCACAATATTTCAAATCTGATAATAAAGAGTTAAGTGTCTTTATTAATGAGATGAGAGATAAACGTAGCGAAAATTATGTGGATAATAAACGCGTGTTAGCAGCCATTTTCTATATAGCACGTATACCAACTGATAGGCATGAACTGGCATTGAATGAATTAACCAGTGAAGAAATGACTAATTTGATACGAGCAATAAATCTTATCAAGGCAACGAGTGCATTATTACCGAATAATCTATCACTGCCTAATTAAATAAAGATAATTACCGGTTTGATTTTAATGGCGCTAACACGTCAGGGATTTTTATTACCAAAAACAAGGAAATTAATAAATGAAAGCTACAGGTATTGAGCAGTTAATAAAAAAGGTGCGGGAGGATGAACGCAAGCATTATGCAGATTTATTTTCATTCCGTTTAGCGAAGTTGTCTGCACATGTTCTGAAAAATAAAATGGATCACGCGGCCAGTGCAGCGCTTTTGCAACGTGAATCTGAGAACGTCGAGCGTCAGGCTCAGGAGTGGCACTATGTCTGATGTTATCGACCGTGCTTGCCAACATGTAGATGAAATACTAGAACGTAGAATATTAAGGCATATAAATCGCCCTGTTAGTGTTTCTGCGTTTGAATGTGAAGATTGTGGGGAATTAATCCCAGCAGAGCGACGGATGAAAGTTATGGGTGTTACCCGTTGTGTTTCCTGTCAGGAGGTTTTCGAGATGGAACAGAAACATTATCGGAGTGTATGGGATGACTAGATATCATGATCTAACAACTAGAAATTTTGATTGCATTGTGTCAAATCATCAGCTTTGCATTGATGTATCGGTATTTATGCCCGTGATTGAGGAAAACGATATTGTTATTTTGCGTGAATATAAAGGCGTTAGGGTTAAAACCTTTATCGTTAATTCTGTCATAAGAGATGATGTTAGCTGTGATTATTCATATGGAAATATCAGATATGAACTTACATCGCTATCACCGAATTTTTTCTTTCGTGAGGGTGAATAATTATGAAAGTGAAAAACAAAACTCATCATTTAAAAAAGAGTTTATTTTATAGCTATCGATAACGGAGAGAAAAAAGCAGAATTTAGAGT
>NZ_NMQR01000006.1 GCF_003545805.1 Photorhabdus sp. CRCIA-P01
GATATTTATCAATTTATTAACCATTTACGCTATTTACCATTTTTATTCATTAATATGTAAACAAACAGACAGGAAATAACAAAAACATAAGAGAATAATGAGAGTTGAATAATGGGCAAATTGAGGTTATAATTTAACCTCATTAAAATTCACAATATTTAGACAACAATTACACTAAATCTCGTAACATGATGACTTTTCGAGATACATTATACATTTGAGACTATGATCACGGTACTATTCACTAAAAATCGCTATCTTGCCGCTATCAAAAGTCTGGTCTTAAAATTTCCAGACTTTCTTTCAAAAAAGAAAGTAAAGTGAAAATTTTGGCTTGTTAATTTAAAGTCCAATTTTCGACCAAAATGTTAATATGGTAATAAGAACGTTTAAATAAACACCAGCGATATTTAAAAAATTTATTTTTTATAAAGAAAGAGTTAAGCCACATGTATTTGCATTTATTGCATACTTGCGGCATTGTGATTTCATTTTTTAATTTACCGCGTTATTCTCGGAGATAACTATGGATATGACTCAAACAGGTACGATCGCATCGCAGGCGACCCGCCCAAGCGATTATAAAACCTGGCGTAAATCAGATACAGTATGGATGCTTGGCTTATATGGTACTGCGATTGGTGCCGGTGTATTATTCTTACCCATCAACGCCGGTATTGGTGGCCTACTACCTCTTTTGGTGATGGCGCTACTGGCTTTCCCAATGACTTTCTTCGCCCACCGTGGGATGTGTCGCTTCGTTCTATCCGGTAAAAACCCTGGCGAAAATATTACCGAAGTAGTAGAAGAGCACTTTGGCAGCCTGGCAGGTAAACTTATTACCCTGCTCTACTTCTTCGCTATCTACCCAATTCTCTTAGTTTACAGCGTTGCTATTACCAACACCGTAGACAGCTTTATTATTCACCAATTACATCTGCCATCCCCCCCCCGTGCCCTGCTGGCTCTGATCCTAATTATTGGAGTAATGACCATCATCCGTTTCGGTGAACAGGCTATTGTTAAGGCAATGAGCGTACTGGTATTCCCATTTGTTGCCGTTTTGATGCTGCTGGCGTTTTATCTGATCCCTAACTGGAACACCGCAATCTTCGAAAACATCAGCATCTCTGCATCGAGTGCAAGTCATGGGCTGCTCATTACTCTATGGCTAGCGATCCCGGTAATGGTGTTCTCCTTCAACCACTCGCCAATTATCTCGGCGTTTGCTGTGGCAAAACGTGAAGAATACGGTGAAAATGCTGAGAAAAAATGCTCCCGCATTCTAGCTTACGCCCATATCATGATGGTTGTAACCGTGATGTTCTTCGTATTTAGCTGCGTATTGAGCCTGTCTCCAGAAAATCTGGCGGAAGCCAAAGCACAAAATATTTCTATTCTGTCTTATCTGGCTAACCACTTTAATACACCAGTCATTGCCTACATTGCTCCGTTTATTGCATTCATAGCGATTACCAAATCTTTCCTTGGCCATTATCTGGGTGCGCGTGAAGGTTTTAATGGTATCGTGGTTAAGACATTGCGTGACCAAGGTAAAACTATTGAGCCTAAAAAGCTGAATCGTATCACGTCCATTTTTATGTTAGTAACGACTTGGATTGTCGCTACTCTGAACCCAAGTATTTTGGAAATGATCGAAAGATTAGGTGGTCCTATTATCGCAATGTTGCTGTTCATTATGCCAATGTATGCAATCAGTAAAGTTCCGGCAATGCGCAAATATAGCGGCAAGCTGAGTAATCTGTTTGTCATCTTTATGGGGTTAGTTGCTATCTCTGCTGTCCTCTACTCACTATTTGCATAATAAACAGTTGGTTGCTGTTCTCTTCAAGCGAGCAGCAACCGAATAATGACATGAGCTAGCTAGCGGAAAAATTTAAGCTACACCACCCACTTCACCCAATCCCCCTGCTGTTCATCATATTGCCACAAATCGTCTTCGTTAAAATATCCACGTTCGTCTATTGGTACCCCCTGCTGCTGTTCTTCGTCCCATTGTTGCCGCAACTTATCTGTCAGGATATAAGGCGTCTTGGTCGCAATCTCTCCAGTAAAAGGAAACCTATTGCCAGTCTCCTCAAGACGGATAAACCTGGCATCAGTAGAAATATTAGAGATAACTACAGCCTCAGTTGCTGAAGGAAAGAGAATATAACCGTTAATCAGCGGGAAATATCGTGGCAAACCCGGCTTATACGGTGGTGGAATGATATCAACGGCGTTCCACATAAGAAGATAATCTAACCCTTCATCGTTATTAGGCCCCATTGGATAACCTTGGTAAAAATAACGATTTTGAATTGAATAATTACCCGTCAATACATATGCAATATAAAAATAGTAACTAATCAGATCGACTTCTTCTGTTCTGAACGTACCGAATATTGAATGTAAAGGAAATGTTCCCATACCACCAAGGAGACCAAGAACCTCATACTGTTCATCATGACCATATTGATCAATATATTTCCCCGTCTTGATTTTCGACACCTGCATATCTGTCAAAATATTATCTCGTCCATTACTTGGATTGAATCTATATCGACCATAAAGAAAATGCAGACTATCCTCATAAATGTAAGTAAATTGCTCCTGATTAAGCTTATGGAGAGGATTAGGTTTATCCGTCCACCGCTTGTCAGCGCCTAAATTATTGCGATTTCCAAAACGGATAGAAAGCGCTAACGGATCAAGATATGACATATAACCACCTCTTCATCATAGAATAGTGAGCCTATACCCGTTATCTTTCAAGCTGCCTCTTTGTTGGCTGCACTCACTCACCCCGGTCACATAGTTATCTATGCTCCCGGGGATTCGCTCCCTTGCCGTCGCGATACAACTCGAAATCTATTAGGTATATACGCCCATTAAAAAACGATAATTATTTTCCCAACAACAGCTTAACACTATATTGTCAACCAATTTATAACTACCTCCCCAGTATTGTCTTAAATGTGTTACTGCTAAAGCACTAAATGCATGTATTAACTCCCTACCAAAAACAAGCAATCTACGGCCGTATTCAATAGAATAATGAATTCTAACTATTTTATTTCTAATAGCATTAATTTATTGATAAATATAAAATTACTCTAACACAATTTAACCTTAATATTGAAATGATTAGTTATATTGCTATTTTATATACTATTGAGTTTTTTAAATAATAGACGAACACTTCATAAAGAAAAGTTTTTTTTATAAAAAACACATACAATATCTCATTTATATTAATATTTATATAAATTTCAAGAAAATAAATTAACCATGTTTATTTACAACAATCAAAAATATAATTTGAAATTTTAATTATAAAACTAATCATTCAAAACAAATAAATTTTCAATTATATTTTAATTTAATATAATTATATACGATATAAAAAATTCCAGTTATTTTATATTTCTCACATCAACAATATATTTTCTATTTTTTAATAAAATGACTCAATATATCAGGCAATTACATTATTTTTCCAAATTTATTTGACAACCTATAAATGGCACCTATAGTTATATGTGTTAGAGAAAATGTTATATGCCAATTAAAAACATTAACTGTCCTATATTTTTAGTGCGAAAAAAATTTCTTATGTAGATTGCTTTTATAGTAGAAGTACCAACCACCTTATATTTCTCAAACGGACGGTTTGCCGTTCTTTATTCTGAGATAATATAGGCTTATTTATCAATTAATTAAATTATATTTTGGAGTTTATATTATGATTAACGACATGCATCCCTCTTTAATTAAAGATAAAGATATAGTAGATGACGTAATGCTACGTAGCTGTAAAGTTATTGCAATGAAAGTTATGCCAGACAAAGTTATGCAAGTTATGGTGACTGTATTAATGCTTGATGGCACATGTGAAGAAATGCTTTTGAAATGGAATCTGCTAGACAATAGAGGCATGGCGATTTATAAAGTCCTGATGGAAGCGCTTTGTGCTAAGAAAGATGTGAAAATAGGCACCGTAGGAAGAGTTGGTCCTCTCGGCTGCGATTACATTAATTGCGTGGAAATCTCTATGTAAAATAATTGTTTGTTGAAATGCTTGGGCCAAATAATAGACTCCTAATAGAAACTCAATCTGATTGAAGCGATCTCATTGATCGCAAAATACAGTACTGTTGTGATAGGAATTTGGCACAACATTTCTCTGGTATAATGAAGCTGACTTTTATACCTAATAGATTTCGAGTTGCAGCGCGGCGGCAAGTGAACGAATCCCCAGGAGCATAGATAATGATGTGACTGGGGTGAGTGAAAGCAGCCAACAAAGCAACAGCTTGAAAGATGAAGGGTATATAACGGCACATTCTACCCTATCTAAGGCAGAGCGTAATATTAATGCTCTGCCTGCCATAGTTACATTTAATATAAAAATATAAACGCACAAAAATAACAAAAAACAAACTTTCAATAAATTAAAATTAATTAACACAGCCATCTATTTCATACAAAAATATCAATATATTTTTATAAAAATTTAATTTCACTCAAAAAAATTTATTTTATAAATCATTTTAAAATAGCACATGCCATCCACTCAATCTTTAAAAACAGGGTAGAATAACATCTCTTTATTGCACACTGTGAATATTTAACAACAGATGTAATTATATCAATAATATTTCCACATTGTAATTATTAATAAAATATCATGCACCACGGTATTATTAAATATTAAATAGATTTAAATAAATTAATTTCAGATCTTGCAGTTATATATATCCACACTAAATACTATAGGATAAGAATAATTTCACAATGTTTTATCTAAATATCAACTAGAAAATTAAAATTTAAATCATTCACCACATACTGCCAGTACGCTTCAATTCCTACTGTCCCTTCCGTACCCATACTCTATTAATAAGAACATCCTGCATAAATAATTCCCACTTGAACAGATTATTAATTTCTCCATTTCAACAGCAGGAAATAAATATCAATATTATTTTTTGATTAGAGTGATGCATTTGATTATTATAACCATTTAGAGGAAATATATTATTGGCGACTTTTTAACAGCATCAATAATTATATAACACAGATAAACTTTTAATATAGATTACAATTACCAATTACCTTATATTTCTTCGGCGGACAAATGACTGCCCGTAAATTTTGGTAAAAATTATTTTTTCCAATTACATTAAATTAAAAGGTTAACACGATGAACTATACAAATCCTTCTTCTAATGAAGTGGTAACAGAAAATAAACCTGAACAAACTTCTCCAACTCCTAACTACTATTTCGCTGTTGGTACAGTAACTTCAGTTCAGGCTGCACCTGATCAAAACCAATTGCAAGTGACTGTCACTATGCAATTCGCTAACGGTAAATTTAACTATCTGTTATGGTGGAACGCTCAAGACTACAGAGGTGCAGCGCTGTATCATCTTCTTCTGAGCGCTTGCAGTAATAACAAACGTGTAAATATAACTTCTTCATCAGCGGTTTCTCCTGGTGGTTACAATTATATCTACAACGCAACATTATTGGATTCTTAATATAGAGTCATAAGTTGCTAAATAGCTGCACCTAATTCCTCATTGTTAAAATATAAATTGGGTGTAGCATTTCTCTGGTAGAGTAAAACTAATGTTGAGTAAAAGCTAAAAACATTTTCTATCATATATTCCCCTCTCCAGGCAGAACCTTAACCACAGGATTCTGCCTGTTCTGGCAACATCGCTTTAAATTTAAAAATATTATTTCAATATACCTAATAGATTTCGAGTTGCAGCGCGGCGGCAAGTGAACAAATCCCCAGGAGCATAGATAACTATGTGACTGGGGTGAGTGAAAGCAGCCAACAAAGCAGCAGCTTGAAAGATGAAGGGTATAATGCTATTTTAATGTCATTAATCTATATTCAATTAATTTAAATATTATCTAAAATATAAAATAAAAACCTACGACAATAATAAAAAGACAATAATAGACCTAAAATTAATCCTAATAAATTCATTGATCATACATTTAACACACTCAATAACAACATATCAAAACAATTGTATTAAATCTATTTTTGAACGTTAACATCTTAATTTATCACAAATTAGTTTTCTATCTAATATTACCTATGAAATAATAAAAAGCCCAATTAAATCCTATTTTCTTGACAAGTATCAATAACGCTTACTACTATCTTTAATGCTGAAATATCTATTTTTCTCTCATTCATTACTCTTCATAATAGGTGATAAAATGTCAGAAGAAAGCCAACGTATTAAAAAGCCATCCTCAGGTTATGCAACAGATCATTTCTACGATGGAGCATGGCATAGGGCCGTCAAATTTGTTGAGGGCAGTGTTGAATTTTTTGATGTTTACGATGTTATCTTTGAGGGGATTACTTACCAATCTCCACCAATCTTAGTATCTGAGAACCTCATTATTGTTCCCATAGCAAAAGATGAAGTTGCCTGGAACAGTAAAATAGAAATATATGGCGCTATTGGCACTGGAGAAAGTGAAAAGATTTTTTCTGACGGTGATGCTGTCCGACCTTTTGCCGGTGAACTTGATGTTTCAAATCCTCAGGAACCTCTTGTTATTTTCGGAGGAGGCCATGTTAATCGTTTTCCCAATTACACAGCCAGTGTCAATGGAGTTGAATATGGTGGTTTAATTATAGACCCAGAAAAGAATTCAATATCCTTATTGCGCCCCATCGAAGATGGAAAGCTGATGGTATTTGGCAAAACTGAAACTGGCAAAAATGTCATTGTTTTTGAAATAGAAACTGAAGGTGAAAATAAACCACTTAACGGATGGGTAGAGTTTCATGACGTAGCAACCTGTATCCTATTCAGAAATGGCGATTTAACAGGATTCGCTACTAGCTATGAACTCCGATATGAAGGAACATCAACCCGCAATTATCGAGGTTTATCACCTACACATATTCGTTACGAAAACATCGGCCATCATGTTAGAACCGAGATCGAATTATGGGCTTACTGGCAAGATAAACCTGATGGTGTCTTGTTATTCAAAGGCCGGTACAACGGATCTACGGTAAAAAATAGCAAACGTTGCTCTCTGGATGGAAAAAAATAAGTGTAAAACGTGCGCGGCAAAATGCCGCGCCCTAAATCAGGAAGAATATCACTCCACCCACCCTGCCACATAAACCTCATATTGACGTCAAATCAACCAAAAATCGCCTGAAACCAACCACTCACTTTCATCACAATCAAATCCCAAATACGGTTAAAAAAGCCACCTTCCTCTACTGCCTCTTTAACCACCAAAGGACGTTGTTCAATTATCTTATCCCCTAATTGGAAGTTAATCACACCGACAACCTGATTTTTCGTCAAAGGCGCGGTTAGTGGAGTCTGATTTAACGTGTAACTGGCTTTCAGATTTTTCAACTGCCCACGAGGAATGGTGATCGCCGCATCTTTTTCCACGCCAAGAGCAACATCTGAGTGATCGCCATACCAAACCTTTTGTGAAACAAACGGCTCGCTAGCTTTAATCGGCGTCACTGTTTCATAAAAACGGAGTCCCCATGCAAGTAATTTTTCACTTTCAGCGAAACGAATCCGATCACTTGGTGCTCCTAGCACCACAGAAATCAGCCGCATGGGTCCCTCTGTTGCTGAAGCAACCAGGTTATAACCGGCACCGCTGGTATATCCTGTTTTCACACCATCAACATTCATATTTTTATTCCACAACAATCGGTTACGGTTAGGCTGTTGGATTTTATTGAAGGTGAATGTTTTCTCTTTATGCAGGGCATACTCATCAGGAACATCACGGATCATAGCCTGACTCAATACCGCCATATCACGAGCAGTACTGAATTGGCCCTCAGCATCTAACCCATGAACCGTACGAAAATGGGTGTTAGTCAACCCAAGTGCTTTCGCATAATTATTCATCAGACTAACAAATACATCCTGACTACCCGCCACATAATCAGCTAAAGCAATGCTGGCATCATTGCCAGACTGAACAACAACACCATGATTCAGATCGAGCACTTTTACCCTATCACCGGGTTTAAGAAACATAAGAGAAGAACCTTTCAGTATGGGATTACCCGTCGCCCAAGCATCCTTTCCCACAGTAACGATATCTTCCGACGTGATTTTTCCCGCTTTTATCGCCTGACCAACAACATAACTGGTCATAATTTTTGTCAGACTGGCTGGATCAAGCCGCTCATCGGGATTACCCGCCGCCAGAATTTTACCGCTGTCATAATCCATTAACACATAAGCTCTAGCGTCCACTGGTGGAACGACAGGTTCATCCGATGCATAAACACGGGCACTTACCATCGATGCCACTGTCAGCACCGCAATAACACATTTCATCGTCATCGCTAGATTTTTCTTCATCATCGTTCCCCTTTACTTAATAAGAAAAAATGTCAAATTCTTATTAATATATACCTAATAGATTTCGAGTTGCAGCGCGGCGGCAAGTGAACGAATCCCCAGGAGCATAGATAACTATGTGACTGGGGTGAGTGAAAGCAGCCAACAAAGCAGCAGCTTGAAAGATGAAGGGTATAAAATGTTGTACGACAAGAAACCAACGTAAACAGTGTAAAGATTGTGCTGATCATTGGTTTTCATTTAATCTGATGGAACATTATTGGTAACAAGTAAACGATTTTCTTATCATCCCGACTCAAGGAGAAACCCATGCTAACCATTTGGGGCCGTAAAAACTCTTCCAATGTGAAAAAAGTGCTCTGGTGTCTGAAAGAACTCGATGTACCGCATAATCAGGTCGATATTGGCGGTAAATTTGGCAAACTGGATGACCCGCAATATCTGAAAATGAATCCGAATGGAAAAATCCCTTGTTTACAGGAGGGCGATTTTATTTTGTGGGAATCCAACGCAATTGTTCGTTATCTTGCCGCAAAATTTGGTAAAGATATACTTTATCCACAAGATCTACAGGAGAGAGCGAATGCGGATAAATGGATGGATTGGGCTGGTTCACATCTGTTTCCTCATCTCAGGCAACTCATAATAGGTTTTATTCGCACACCTGAAGCAGAACGGGATCAAAAACAAATAGAACAAACCCTGATTGAAATCGAAAAACTGATGAAAGTGGTCGATAACACCCTGGCAGAACAGAAATATCTTTCTGGCGATAAATTTGGCATGGCTGATATTGCATTAGGACCCATGATTTATCCTTGGCTCAATATTCCAATCAAACGACCATCTCTGAAAAATATTGAACGCTGGTACCAATTAATGACAGAAAGACCCGCGTTCAAAGAGATTGTTATGATTGAATTAAGTTGAGAAAAATCAGCTCATTGGCATCCATCCAGGATCGGGATATTGATATTTAAATCCTAATTCCTGACAAATACGACTGCCATCAACAGTCCTACTTCCCACCTGAATTTCTTCTCTGGCAAATTCAGGTGGAACTAAATCAAGCTGATTACTGGCCTTAGGATAAAATTCAGCTTTGGTTGGATGAACAGGCGCACATAAATTATAAATATTCCCACCTTCACTCTTCTGAATTAATAGGTTAATGGCTGAAATAACATCATCCTGATGAACTAAATTGACCGGTTGATTACCCCCTTTAACTCCCTTTTTCCCCGCCAGAAAACGCCCGGCATGACGACCACTGCCTACCAAACCGGCTAAACGCAAAATATCAACAGAAATATTTGGCAGTTTGTGCAACCAATTCTCTAATTCAACCAATGCCTGAGCGGAAAGTGTTTCAGGGCAAAAAGGCGCATCTTCATTGAGATTGCCAGCAACAAAACCATAAACAGAAGTAGAACTGGTGAAAATAATCCTTGGCACAGAGTATGAGAGAGCCGTATCGACAATTAACTGAACTGCCCTAACATAGTTATAACTGCCACCAGCAGTGTGGCTTGCCGGTAAAGTGATAATCAGCACATCGGCTACCATCAGTTGCTCTAAATCATCAAGTGCGCAATTGATCTGAGGTTCCAGTTGTAACAAATAACATTCGATACCAGACATACGTGCTGCCTCTACACCATCTGGCGTCGTTTTACTGCCAACAACCTGCATACTACTGCGACTCAATGCCTTGGCTAATGGCATCCCCAACCAACCCAGACCAATAATGGAAACTTTTTTCATCACCACTCCTGCCATGCCTGATATTACTTTGATTATGCAAACAATCCGAACATTAAGCCACTGTTATTATTGATACTGTATTTCTTCCATAGAAAACAATATTTCAAGTAAAAACAAAACATTATTACAATATAAATTTACTGTTAAAAAAATAGATTGCTTTTAGGCCGTCAAATCGTATAGGTTGAATAGCAAGCAAAAAATTTAACCTCTGTTGGTCAGTGAATAAAAGCAACCGGCAGCAAACAGTCACCGATAGCAATAATAAATAAAGAGAAATCATTATGATCCGCATTCAATTTAGCCATTACCATCATCATCATCCTGATTAGTCTTTCAGGCGGTTGTGTGCTGGAAGACGTTTAACAGGTCTTCCGGTGGCATGAATGCGATAAAAACCCTCGGAAGGATCCTTCCGGGGGTTTTTTTATGTTTTCGATTTTAAGTGGGGATAAAAATGTTAGATAAATCACGTTTACGTATCGCAATGCAGAAATCAGGCCGATTAAGCGAGGATTCACGAGAATTACTGGCTCGCTGTGGTATTAAAATTAATCTGCAACAACAGCGCTTAATCGCATTCGCGGAAAATATGCCAATTGATATCTTGCGGGTACGTGATGACGATATTCCAGGGTTGGTTATGGATGGCGTCGTCGATCTGGGTATTATCGGTGAAAACGTGCTGGAAGAAGAGCTATTAAGCCGTCGCGCTCAAGGAGAAGATCCACGTTATTTCACTTTACGCCGTCTTGATTTCGGCACTTGTCACCTTTCACTGGCCGCTCCTCTAGACTACAACTATACTGGCGTCGAATGTTTACAAAATGCCCGTATCGCAACCTCTTACCCTCACCTGTTAAAACGTTATCTCGATCAGAAAAAAATCCACTTTAAATCCTGTCTGCTAAATGGCTCAGTTGAAGTTGCTCCCCGCGCCGGGTTAGCAGATGCCATCTGCGATCTGGTTTCAACTGGCGCAACACTGGAAGCGAATGGTCTGCGGGAAGTAGAAATTATCTACCGTTCCAAAGCCTGTCTTATTCAACGTGATGGTGAAATGCCCGCCGATAAGCAGCAATTGATTGAGAAACTGATGACCCGTATCCAAGGGGTGATTCAGGCCCGTGAATCCAAATACATCATGTTGCACGCACCCAGTGCAAAACTCGAAGAAGTGATTGCTCTGCTACCAGGGGCAGAACGGCCAACAATTCTACCACTGGCGGGGGATCAGAACCGCGTTGCCATGCACATGGTGAGCAGTGAAACACTGTTTTGGGAAACAATGGAGAAGCTTAAATCCCTTGGCGCCAGCTCCATTTTAGTTTTGCCGATCGAAAAAATGATGGAGTAAACGAAAATGACTAACCGTTTCGATACCCTGATCCGTTGGCAGGAATGTCATGATGAACAGCAAAGCGCTTTACTGACACGCCCTGCTATTTCAGCTTCCGAAGAAATCTCCCGTACAGTGGAACACATTCTGCATACGGTAAAAGAGTATGGCGATCACACTCTGCGTGAACTCAGCCAACATTTGGACAAAACGATTATTGAAAATATCCGTATTTCACCGGAAGAGATAGCCGCCGCAGAAAACAGCCTGAATGACGACATTAAACAGGCAATGCAACGGGCAATGAATAATATCCGCGTTTTCCACGAAGCGCAGAAACCTATAAAGATCGAAGTAGAAACCCAACCTGGGGTCTATTGTCAACAAGTAACACGGCCTATTGATTCTGTCGGGCTCTATATCCCCGGTGGTTCCGCACCATTACTTTCTACCGTTTTGATGCTCGGAACACCTGCTCAAATAGCGGGTTGCCATAAAGTTGTACTTTGTTCCCCACCACCGATTGCCAATGAAATTCTCTATGCAGCCACACTGTGTGGAATTACGGAAATATTCCAGATTGGTGGCGCTCAAGCCATTGCCGCTATGGCATTCGGAACAGAATCCGTACCCAAAGTAGATAAAATCTTTGGTCCAGGTAACGCTTATGTCACTGAGGCCAAAAGACAAGTTAGTCAGCACGTAGAGGGTGCCGCCATTGATATGCCTGCCGGCCCATCGGAACTGCTTATTATCGCCGATGCGGGGGCAGACCCCGTCTTTGTGGCGGCCGATTTACTCTCACAAGCAGAACATGGCCCTGACTCACAAGTGATATTAGTTACGCCTGATGAAACGTTAGCCAGAAAAGTGATAGCGGAAATCGAAAAACAGCTTCTCCTGCTTCCCCGCAACCAGATTGCCGCCAAGGCATTAGCGCACAGCCGGATTATTGTGACAAAAAGCCTGCAACAGTGTGTGGAAATCAGCAACCGCTATGGCCCAGAACACCTGATTATTCAAACTCGTCAACCAGAACAACTGGTTGAAAAAATCACTAGCGCCGGTTCCATTTTCCTCGGTGACTGGTCGCCGGAATCCGCAGGAGATTATGCATCAGGAACCAATCACGTATTACCCACTTATGGCTACACCTCGACCCATTCCAGCCTTGGTCTGGCGGATTTCCTAAAACGTATGACAATTCAACAACTGACGCCACAAGGGCTGCTGAACCTAGCTCAGACCATTGAAACACTGGCGCAAGCAGAACAACTGACCGCTCATGAAAACGCTGTCACCTTACGTGTGGCGGCACTGAATATTGCCGGTCAAGGAGTGAATATGAATAACATTTTTGATGCCAATCTGTTGGCACGAGAAAATATCCGCAAATTAACCCCTTATATGTCTGCTCGTCGCCTTGGCGGCAATGGCGATGTTTGGTTGAATGCCAATGAATACCCACTAGCTCCTGATTTTCAATGCACTGAACAAACATTGAACCGCTATCCTGACTGCCAGCCAGCCTCGGTTATCCGTCGTTATGCCGCCTATGCCGGTTTACAACCTGAGCAAGTGCTAGCCTGTCGTGGTGCTGATGAAGCCATTGAACTTCTCATCCGCGTATTTTGTGAACCCGGACAAGATATGGTTCTGTTTTGCCCTCCGACTTATGGTATGTACAGTGTCAGCGCTGAAGCTTTTGGTGTCGAACAAAAGAAAATTGCCGCACTGGAAAATTGGCAACTGGATATTGAAGCGATCGAAAATAACCTTGACCGGGTAAAATTGATCTATATCTGTAGCCCTAATAATCCAACAGGAAACGCAATTAATTCTGATTCACTGCGCAAAGTTCTGGAACTGGCCGCTAACCGCGCAATTGTCACTATCGATGAAGCCTATATTGAATTTTGCCCGGAAAATAATATCGCAAGCTGGCTAAAAAACTATCCAAATTTAGTCATTTTGCGAACCCTCTCGAAAGCTTTTGCTTTAGCCGGTTTGCGCTGTGGATTTACTCTCGCATCTGTGGATATCATCACTCTGTTGTTAAAAGTGATTGCACCTTACCCGCTTTCTACTCCTGTTGCGGATATTGCAGCACAGGCACTGACAGCAGAAAGTATCGCAATTATGCAAAAACGTGTCGTTGAGATCAGGGAAAACCGCAATGACTTGCAACAAGCTTTGAATAAGTTAGCTATCGTTGAAAGGGTATTTCCCAGTGAAACCAACTATATATTGGTGAAATTCTATGACGCAGAAACTGTTTTCAAAACATTATGGCATCAGGGCATCATCCTGCGCGATCAACGCAAACAGCCCGGTTTAGAGGGCTGCCTGCGGATCACCATCGGCAGCCGTAAAGAATGTGAGCAGGTGGTTGAAGCCATCAGCACCCTTTCCACTGTAAATAAACAACCAAATGAACAACCAAAGGAGACAGCAAGCTGATGAACCAGAAACTCCTTTTTATTGATCGGGATGGCACGCTGATCACAGAACCGCCAACAGATTTTCAGGTTGATCGTCTGGATAAACTGGCACTGGAAACCGAGGTTATTCCTGCTCTGCTTGCTCTGCAAAAATCGGGGTTCAAGCTGATTATGATCACCAATCAGGATGGCCTTGGCACAGATAGTTTTCCATTAGAACAGTTTGAACCGCCGCATAACCTGATGATGCAGATTTTCAGTTCTCAAGGCATCCATTTTGATGAAGTTTTAATCTGCCCTCACAAACCAGAAGAGAACTGTTATTGCCGTAAACCAAACATAAAATTGGTGGAAAAATATCTGGCAGAAGGCTTGATGGATACCGCTAACAGCTATGTGATTGGTGACCGGGAAACCGATCTGCAACTGGCAAAAAATATGGGCATTCAGGGGTTACGTTATCATCCGAAAAACCTTGGCTGGTCTGCCATCAGTGAACAACTAACCCGTAAAGATCGCCACGCTCACATTCAACGTGTCACTAAAGAGACATCCATCAATATTGACGTTTGGCTCGATCATGAAGGTGGCAACGATATCAATACCGGTGTCGGGTTCTTTGACCATATGTTGGATCAAATTGCTACTCACGGTGGCTTCCGCATGCATGTTCAGGTTAAAGGCGATCTCTGTATTGATGATCACCACACCGTTGAAGACACCGGTCTGGCATTGGGAGAAGCATTGAAACTGGCTCTGGGAGATAAACGGGGCATCTGCCGCTTTGGTTTTGTGTTGCCAATGGATGAATGCCTTGCCCGCTGTGCTCTCGATATCTCCGGTCGCCCTCATCTGGAATATAAAGCTGAATTCAAACACCAGAGGGTGGGTGATCTGAGTACTGAAATGATCGAGCACTTCTTTCGTTCACTCTCTTATACAATGGCCTGTACACTGCATCTAAAAACAAAAGGCAGCAACGATCATCACAGAGCAGAAAGCCTGTTTAAAGCCTTTGGCCGAGCACTGCGTCAGGCGATTCGGGTAGAAGGCGATACATTGCCTAGTTCCAAAGGAGTTCTGTGATGAAAGTCGTCATTCTCGATACTGGCTGCGCTAACTTGTCATCGGTAGCTTATGCCATCCGAAAATTAGGCTATCAACCTGAAATCAGTCAGGAAGCAGCAACGATTCTGGCAGCAGATAAATTACTTTTGCCTGGCGTCGGCACTGCCAGTGCCGCAATGGATCAATTGAAACAACGGGAACTTATATCGTTAATTAAAGTACTCAGTCAACCTGTGTTAGGTATTTGCCTTGGCATGCAGCTATTCGCTGCCACCAGCGAAGAAAGCGATAATGTTACAGGTGACAATATCTCCCTACTCGAAGTTATTGCTTCCCCCGTCCAAAAAATGGCTAATCACGGGCTTCCATTACCACACATGGGCTGGAATCAAGTTCTGCCAAAAGCCGGACACCCGCTATTCCGTGGTATTGAAGACCATGCCTATTTTTATTTTGTCCATAGCTACGCGATCCCACTGAATACCTACACCATTGCGCAAACTGAATATGGCAATACTTTCAGCAGTGCAATCGCCAAAGATAACTTCTTTGGCGTGCAGTTTCACCCTGAACGTTCCGGTGCTGCCGGAGCCAGACTATTAAAGAATTTTCTGGAGATGTAAGCACAATGATCATACCCGCATTAGATTTGATTGATGGCAAAGTAGTACGGTTACATCAGGGGGATTATGCTCAGCAACGAGATTATCAACACGATCCTCTGTCCTACTTTCAACAATATGAACAACAGGGAGCAAAACGACTTCATCTGGTCGATCTGACCGGCGCTAAAGATCCATCCGCCCGCCAGATCCCTTTACTGCGCAAATTACTTGCAGCAGTTTCTATACCTGTTCAAGTTGGCGGTGGCATCCGCACCGAAGAAGATGTGAAAACATTGCTTGATGCGGGAGCCAACCGGATCGTGATTGGCTCTATCGCCATAAAACAACCGGCATTAGTTACCCAATGGTTTAAACGTTATGGCGCGGAAAATATTGTGCTGGCGCTGGATATTCGTATCAATGATACAGGCATGAAACAGGTTGCCATCAATGGCTGGCGGGAGAATTCCTCTGTCACTCTGGAACAGGTTATTGAGCAATATCTGCCTTGCGGGCTGAAATATGTCCTGTGTACAGATATCTCCCGCGACGGCACTCTAATCGGTTCAAATGTCGAATTATATCGGGAAATTTGCCAATGTTATCCACAAATCGCGTTTCAGGCTTCGGGTGGTATCGGTACGTTAAATGATATCGCTTCTCTGCCTGCCAGCGGTGTAGCCGGGGTTATTATTGGTCGTTCATTACTTGATGGGAAATTTACCCTGACGGAGGCAATTCAATGTTGGCAAAACGCATAATTCCTTGCCTTGATGTTCGTGACGGGCAAGTGGTTAAAGGCATTCAATTTCGTCATCACGAAATTATCGGCAATATTGTGCCACTCGCTCAACGTTATGCGAAGGAAGGTGCAGATGAACTGGTTTTCTACGATATCACCGCCTCATCTGATGGACGAGTAGTCGATAAAAGTTGGGTCGCCAAAGTTGCGGAAGTGATCGATATTCCTTTTTGCGTTGCCGGTGGGATTAAAACCGTCGAAGATGCAGGGCAAATCCTCTCATTTGGAGCAGATAAAATCTCTATCAACTCCCCTGCACTGGCCGATCCAACCTTAATTACCCGTTTAGCCGATCGTTATGGCGTTCAATGCATCGTCGTAGGGATTGACACTTGGTTTGATGAAGGCACTAGCCGCTATCAGGTTTATCAGTTTACTGGTGATGAAAAACGTACAACAGCCACCCAATGGCAAACCCTCAATTGGGTAAAAGAAGCACAACGCCGTGGCGCAGGTGAAATCGTGCTCAATATGATGAATCAGGATGGTGTCCGCAATGGTTATGATCTAACTCAACTAAAACAGGTACGGGACGTTTGTCATGTCCCTCTCATTGCCTCTGGCGGCGCAGGCGCACCAGAACACTTTCTTGATGCCTTTAAACAGGCAAATGTCGATGGTGCACTCGCTGCATCTGTATTCCATAAACAGATTATTAATATTGGTGAATTAAAACAGTACCTTTCACAACACGGCGTGGAGATAAGAACTTGCTGACCGCACAACAAATCGAAAAACTGGATTGGGAAAAAGTTGCTTATATGATGCCGGTTATTGTGCAACATGCTATATCCGGCGATGTCCTCATGATGGGCTATATGAATAAAGAAGCACTGAATATTACTATCAGTTCAGGCAAAATCACTTTCTTTTCCCGCAGTAAACAACGTCTATGGACCAAAGGTGAAAACTCCGGCCATTTTCTTAATTTGGTCAATCTCTATCCTGATTGTGACAATGATACCCTGTTGGCACTCGCTGACCCAACCGGCCCTACCTGCCATTTTGGCACACCCAGTTGCTTTGCTCCGGCACAAACTGAATGGGGATTTCTCTATCAGCTTGAAAAATTGCTGGCAAGTCGCAAAACAGCCGACCCTGACCACTCATACACCGCAAAGTTATATGCCAGCGGTACTAAACGAATCGCTCAGAAAGTAGGTGAAGAAGGGTTGGAAACGGCTTTGGCAGCGGCAGTTAATAATAAAGAGGAGCTAACGAATGAAGCAGCAGACCTGATATATCACTTAATGGTTCTACTACAGGATCAAGATTTGGATCTTAGTTCCGTCATTCGTCGATTACGGGAAAGATGAGTCAGGTGTCTGGTTGATTTCAGATCCTTATCCCGTCAACACGGTTGATTTTCCATTTACACCAGTGTCACCATTGAAAAACAACTTCGTCTGAAAATAGTTGATTTGAAAATCAGCTATCTTCAGATGCAACCCATTATAGGTTTGTAGGGAGGTAATCGATTCTGCATTAAATTAAAAAGATAGGAATTTGAACGAAAAGCCTTGATACGGATTAGCGTATGGGGTTGAGAGGCGATTTCGTACTACCCGGTGGAATTGATAATTTCTATTATATTATGCGTTTGATTTGGATAAATTAACGGATACTTGGAGTAAATATAAATGGTTCGACAGTGTTGATATTACAATAACTCATCCTAATTTTGCTATTTTTAATCGTAGTGACTCTCCATAAATCTAATTAATTATCATTTAAATGGAATTCTGGTAATTAATCTGAACTCTGAATAAAAAATTGAACTAATTGCTTATTCCAATATCAAAACTTTCACCTCCAAAAACCGATCTTATTTAGAAAATAGATTTGTATGGTGTTGGTGTGAAATGGTACTGGAATCGTATCGAAAGTGATATATATACGGGTTACTATTTTCATGATGAACTTTACATTTGTTACAGCAAAAAATAAGATGTGATTAACTGTCTAGAACACAAAATCAATACCAAGAGATAAACAAGATGAATAATAAATATAAATTAATTTCTTTGGCGATTAGTAGTGCCCTGTTAGCCGGATGTGTCATTAAACCCGATCATAATAAAGCAGATATTATTGATGTTCGTGTCCTGGCTATGAACGATTTTCATGGTGCGCTGAAAGCACCAAATCCCAATAAACCCGGCGGCATTGAACATATGTCCACGCTAATCAAGGAACTAAAGAAAGAGAAACCTAACAATATTGTTGTTGGCGCTGGTGATATGATCGGTGCAAGTCCATTACTCTCTTCAATGTTCCATGATGAACCAACAATTGAAACGCTATCCAAAGTAGGTTTGGAAGCAACTGCTGTTGGCAATCATGAGTTTGATAAAGGTAAGAATGAACTGCTGCGTAAACAGAATGGCGGCTGTCATCCTGTGACTGGTTGTCAGGGGCCAAAGCCATTTCCGGGAGCTAAATTCCAGTATCTGGCAGCAAATGTCACCGTCAATCAAACGGGTAAGACACTATTTCCTGCATATATCATTAAAAAATTTGAAGGCGTTCCAATGGCTTTCATTGGCCTGACTCTGGAAGATACTCCAGAGATCGTGACACCAAGCGGAACCGAAGGTTTGAGCTTCGCTAACGAAGTTAAAACCATTAATACTTTGGTACCTGAGCTACAGAAACAAGGTGTTAAAGCAATAGGCGTTCTGATTCATGAAGGTGCTGAACAAAAAAGTGATGGCGAGCCGATTAATGCGAATGCCTGCAATGCTTTAACCGGTGAAGTGTTGGATATTGTTAACCAATTGGATAAAGAGATTGATTTTGTTATTACTGGTCACACTCATCAAGCGTATAACTGTGTAATTAATGGTAAGCCAGTCACCTCTGCACAGGCTAATGGCGCGTTAATAACTAGCTTGGATCTAAAACTGGACAAATCCACTCAGGATATTGTGGATTTTAAAGCGGAAAATATTTGGGTTGATAACCATAAATATGAAAAAGATCCAGAAGTGACTAAAGTATTGGATATATATGAAAAAATAGCCGCGCCATTGGCAAACCGGGTTATTGGTAAGTTGGATAGCGATCTGAATAGGAAAACTAATCGTGCTGGTGAATCTTCACTGGGTAAAGTAGTCGCAGATGCCCATTTGTATACTGCTGCACTTAAAGAGAATGGTGGCGCCCAAATTGCATTTATTAACAGCGGCGGTATTCGTGCTGACATGACCGGTGGTGAAGTAACTTACAATGCTATCTACGCTGTTCAGCCATTCTCTAATATATTATTAACCAAGACACTAACGGGTGAACAAATTAAACATCTGCTGGAACAACAATGGGATCGTTCACGTTCGCAAATCTTGGCGGTTTCTCATAGTTTTGAATATCAGTGGGATAGCACCAAACCAGTAGGCGATCGTGTTATTACCCGCTCGATGAAAATCAATGGTGAACCCGTTGAATTAAATGGAAAATACCGTGTGGCTGCTAACGAATTTCTGGCAACAGGGGGAAGTAACTTCTCTGTGTTTAACGAGGGTATTGATCCTGTATATAGCGTGCCTGATGTTGATGCTGTAATAAAATATTTCGCTGAAAAATCCCCCGTTGCTTATCCTAAGCAAGATCGCATCATTAATGTGAACGAAGAATAATTAATAACTTATTCAAATCGATCCAGTAACCGGATGGTACTTTTTTGGGTCACTTCATAGTATCGCGGATCTATTTAGTTAATCGTCTATTGAAACCCGTAACGTGCTACGAGGTCGCCTGACAATATAAACATTCTGCACGAAAAACGACTATCAGGCGACGTATACGTCTACGTCGCCTTTTAGTGACTGCTCCTCACCCAATTGGGCATAGATATCTACACAAAATAAAATGAAAATTTACACATCACATGGCCGCTTTAAAGATCGAAACAATTTCTTCATGGGTAGCTTGAGTGGGATTAGTCAAACAACATATATCTTTCAAGGCATTAGTTGCCAACATGGGTAAATCTTCTAGTTTGACATTCAATTCCGCTAAACCCGACGGAATACCAATATCTTTTAATAAGTTACGAATTTCAGCAATGCATGCCGCAGCCCCTTGCTGATCATTCATAGCACTTACATCTATCCCCATCGCAACGGCAATATCTTTCAAACGACTCGCAACCGCTTTGGCATTGAACTCTTGAACGTGTGGCAACAAAATGGCATTACATACCCCATGCGGCAAATCATAAGTACCACCCAATTGATGAGACATGGCGTGAACATATCCCAGTAATGCACTATTAAACGCCATGCCCGCCAAGAATTGTGCATAGGCCATGTTTTCACGTGCTTCTATATTGTTCCCATCTGCGACTGCCTGGCGTAAAGAATGACTAATCATCGTGATCGCTTTCAGTGCACAAGCATCGGTTATTGGATTGGACATTTTAGAGAGGTAAGCTTCAACCGCATGCGTCATTGCGTCCATTCCGGTTGCGGCAGTTAACCCTTTCGGCATGCCCACCATCAATTCTGGATCGTTTACAGACAAAACAGGTGTTATTTTCTTATCAGCAATGGCCATTTTAATATGGCTCTCAGTATCGGTAATGACACAGAAACGTGACATTTCTGACGCAGTACCCGCAGTAGTATTGACTGAGATTAATGGCAAATGCGGTTTAGATGAACGACCAATACCGACATAATCCCGGATATCTCCCCCATTAGCAGCGACCAACACAATCGCTTTTGCACAATCATGTGGCGAACCACCACCTAAGGAAATAACGCAATCGCTATTATGCTGACGCAGCATATCCAAACCTTCCTCAACGTTAACTGTCGTCGGATTCGGATTGGTACTATCATAAACCGCACTCTCAATATCAACATCAGATAATAAAGCTTGAATTTTTGCTACTACTCCAATTTCATTTAAAACCCGATCAGTCACAATCAATGCTCGCTTATAACCATCACTTTTCATTGCATTTACTGCTTCAACCAGACAGCCCACACCAAGCATATTTACTGATGGCATAAAAAAATTTGTAGTCATTATTGATAATTCCTTAATATTAAAATAGTTTTAGAATGAAAATATATAAAAATTAAAATTTAAAAATCACCTAATGGAACTACAGATCATTCTCTTGCAACAAACATAAATAATAGTTCTATTTAAACCACATAATTCAAAAAATATAAATATATCTCGATAGAGTTAGATAATGTTTATTAAAATAGATATTTGATAATTTCCCTATTGGTAATATATGCAATTGGCAATATAATAAATACAATAATCTAGAAGATTAATATATCAATTCACCAAGTTATTACTTAGGAGTTTATTTTGTCCTCTAACGAAATATTTAACCGCCTGACCACATTACTGGATAATCATCATGCCAGCTATCGGGTGATGGAACATCCAACCGCCGGACGTTCTGAAGAGGTTGCCAAAATTCGTGGTACACAACTTGGACAAGGAGCAAAAGGATTAGTTTGCCATGTTAAGGGAGAAGGGTTTCGCCAATATGTACTCGCTGTATTGCCTGCGGATCAACAAGCAGACCTCTCTTCACTGGCAAAGCAGATCGGAGGCAACCGCGCCTCACTGGCAAGTCCTAAGGAAGTTTTTGAACTGACTCAATGTGTGTTTGGTGCTATTCCACCTTTTAGTTTCCATCCAGATCTGAAACTGGTTGCAGACCCTTTATTATTTGAACGTTTTGATGAACTGGCTTTTAATGCCGGCAGCCTTGAACGCTCAGTGATTCTTAACACCCAAGATTATCACCGAATTGCACAACCTGAATTGGTGATTTTTCGGCGGGTAGAATAAATACCATTGCGAAAAATGATATTTATCAAATAGCCTATAAAAATAGGCTATTTAAGATAATATTTTAAACATACCCATTTAAAGTAGTAACTACCCAGCCTCCATAAGTTTATATCACTAGATAAAGTCATTATTATTGCTACATTATATAAACATTAAACAGAGAGGTATAATTATCAAATACCATGAATATCTAATTATTCACTACTGAGTCATATACAAAAAATTATCAATTACATTAGGGGATAATCCCCTACCCAAATGAAGATATCTTTTGATAGGAATTTTCAATTATTTTTAATTTCAGAATCTTTATTTCAATCATCAGCACAAAATGATATGTCAATTATATTAATGTTGTATTGGCAACAATTTAATATGCCTATTCATTATATTTTATTAAATACAAGAACCCACACTCATTGTATTCTCATATCGCTTTCAAAAAGAAAGATGACGTTTTTTTAAAATAAAATTTAAGGAATAGAAAAATATGACTAATAAGCTAGTTACAGGTGCAACTTTTTTCGATAGAAAATACTTTCTGGGTGAAGCGCACCATTATCCAGAAAATGATATCATTATTCCATTGCCTTATGATCTCAACGATAGATTCCGCTCAGTAAGAATTGGAACGCTATCAAAAGTCTATGCATGGCGTCATCAGAGTAATTGTGAACCCGGTCAACGCTATCGTGAATGGGAATACGATCATCCAGATATTGATAGAGAAATTAGAGGATTATCTAAGTTCAAAGTGGCACCAAAAGATACCTGCCTAGTTGCATTAAGACTGATTGATGATACTTATTCAGGTATTAGATTCTCAATGTTCACGAATACACATTGCGTGGGTCCAGTTGAAACAACAACTGATGATGATTATGCACTGGTTGGTATACTGCCATTTGAGACCGAGTTAGTTACTGCGATTGCAATAAGAAATACCAGCACCGGAGTATATATTAATAACGGATCATTCTATTTCTATCGTGATGCAAATGGTGTTGTTACTATTGATGAGAAAGCTAATTTCCCTAAAAATCTCAGAATAGTGAATGTAGGTGGTAATCGTTTTGATATTCATATTATCAGTACCGATTTTTCTCACTAATCCGATCATAATGTAACGATAGTTAACCTCGTTTTCAGACAGGCTACGTTCTGAAAATTTAAGCAACGCCGTTGCGGAATATCATCAAAAACCGCAACGGTGTATACCCTTCATCTTTCTGCTGCTTTGTTGGCTGCTTTCACTCACCCCAGTCACATAGTTATCTATGCTCCTGGGGATTCGTTCACTTGCCGCCTCGCTGCAACTCGAAATCTATTAGGTATATTCATAAATCAGCAGAAATTTCGTCGCTATAAATAATTTTTTATTTATCATGATATAATAGTCATTAAAATAGCAACTTAACATTTAAAAAAATATTAAATTAAGATCCACTGTAAATAATGTTCACAAGCTATTTCCTTTGAGACAAATACTTCCCTAACGATTAATTACAAAAATTATGGAAAAATATAACCATTCCATCATTACATATCTGGCTTTAGGTATTTTCATAATATTACTAATAAAAAAAGCTTATAACATCTATTCAAAACACTAAACATGTAAAATATTCACAATCAAATTGAATACTAAATTTAAGATACGAAATTTACTAAAAACATCAAATTTTTATATTTCAAACAATAAATTTTACTATATTAATATAATTATAAAAACATTATTTTTTACTCTTTTAACAGCTTTACTTTATGTATTTTTATGCTAATTTTAACATCAACCCATAGAATATTATTCTTTTATTGACTGAATATATTTTATCTAAAGATGAGGAACAAATAAATTATCAGTGGCAAATATTACACAGAAAACAGCCAATTTTTACAAATAGTAGAAACGAGTAAATACTATATATTACTTACATTAACTTTGAGGAGTAGAAAAAATGACAAAAGAATTAATTACAGGCGTCACATTTTTCGAAGAGGAAAACTATCAGGGTAAGTCACATGATTACCCAGAGCTCGATAAAATTATATCGCTCCCTTCCAATCTTAACGATAAATTTCGTTCAGTAAAAATTGGCAAGTTATCAAAAGTCCATGCGTGGCGTCATTATAACGATCCAGAAAGTAAATATTATGAATGGGTCGTCGACAATCCAGATATCGATAGAGAAATTAGAGGGTTATCTAAATTCAGAATTATGCAGAAAGATACAAAACTGGTTGCACTAAGAATCATTGATGATACTCATTCAGATATAATATTCTCTATGACCATTAAGATATTTAATGGAGAAGAAGAGGAAACAATCCACGTTAACGCAACAACGGATGATAATTATACTGTCGTTAGCGAACTACTGGTACAGAAAGAGATAGTCACTTCAATTTATGTAAGAAATGTCAACACCGGAGAATATATTGGTAACGGGTCATTCTATTTTTCTTATGATGCTGTCGGTATTGCAACGATTGATGAAGGTCTCAATTTCCCTAAAAACTTGAAACTGGTTCATGCAGGAAATAATCGTTTTGATTTTCACATTATTAGTACTGATCCTATTGCTTAATTCGGGATTAATGTGACAATCATCACTCTCAGATAAGTCATATTCTGAAATTTAAACTACGCCGTTGCGGTATATTTGTTAAAAAACTGCAACGACGTGTTCCAGACGATCGCGGAAATTAAAACCACATCAGATCTGAAGTAGACTCTTTACTCTCCTGATCAATCAGTAATTACCAGGTTTATTCCATCCATTCAGTGTGGAAAACACCCTCTTTATCAATACGCTTATAGGTATGAGCACCAAAATAATCACGCTGAGCCTGAATTAAATTAGCAGGCAGTACCGCTGAACGATAACTATCGTAGTAAGAAATAGCAGCAGAGAACGTGGGGGTTGGGATACCATTCCGCACCCCATACGAGACGACATCACGCAGCGCCTGCTGATATTCATCAGCAATTTGCTTAAAGTAAGTCGCTAACAACAAGTTAGCAATATCCGCATTTTCGTTATACGCATCAGTAATTTTTTGCAGGAATTGAGCACGAATAATACAACCCGCCCGGAAAATCCCAGCAATCTCACCGTAATTGAGATCCCACTGGTACTCATCAGATACCGCTTTCAATTGCTGAAAACCCTGGGCATAAGAGACGATTTTACCCAAATAAAGCGCACGGCGGACTTTCTCAATAAATTCGGCCTTATCACCTTTAAAGGGTTGTACTTCCGGCCCACTCAACACTTTAGCCGCAGCAACTCGCTGATCTTTTAGAGAAGAGATATAACGTGCAAATACCGATTCTGTGATCAACGTCACTGGAATCCCTAAATCCAGAGAGCTCTGGCTGGTCCACTTACCCGTACCTTTATTTGCTGCTTCATCCAAAATCACATCAACCAAATATTGGCCTGCTTCGTCTTTCTTATGGAAAATATCAGCCGTGATTTCAATCAAATAACTGCTCAATTCTCCGTTATTCCAGTCAGTAAAAATCTCGGAGAGTTCTTCATTGCTCAGGTTTAGGGCATTTTTCAGTAAGGAATAGGCTTCAGCAATCAGCTGCATATCACCGTATTCAATACCATTGTGAACCATTTTCACATAATGGCCGGCACCATCCGGGCCAATATAGGCTACACAAGGTTCACCTTCCGCTTTAGCCGCAATCTCTTGTAAAATTGGCGCCACTAATTCATACGCCTCTTTCTGGCCGCCAGGCATGATAGATGGGCCTTTCAATGCCCCCTCTTCACCACCGGAAACCCCGGTACCGATAAAATTAAAACCCTGAGCGGAAAGCTCCCGATTACGACGGATAGTATCCTGAAAATAGGTATTACCCCCATCAATCAAAATATCACCTTTATCCAAATGTGGAGTCAGTGAAGCAATCGTTTTATCGGTTGCTTCGCCAGCCTTAACCATGAGCAGAATACGGCGCGGTTTTTCCAGTGAATCGACAAATTCTTCGACAGTGTAACTTGGAACTAATTTCTTCCCCGGATTTTCGGCGATCACTTCGTCAGTTTTATCACTTGAACGGTTAAATATAGATACGGAATAACCACGGCTCTCAATATTTAATGCCAGGTTACGCCCCATCACCGCCATACCGACAACACCAATCTGCTGCTTGGACATGAATAACTCCTGTCTGATGATAATTTTGCTCACCATTAATAATTAGTGCGCAATTTGTTAATGAGATCACATGTTAACTCAGGATGAGTCCTGATGGATAGTTATTGGTGCCATCGATACCGTTACACCTCATTTTTTGGAAAAAACTTCCTCAGATGAAAAATCAACTATTGAAATTTGATGAGCCAATGCCCATTATTCATTATTCGGCATGAGCCGTCATATTAAAAGGTAAAACAAACTGTATGGAATGGATCGCTGATCCGACGATATGGGCTGGACTGGTTACTCTTATCGTTCTAGAAATTGTCCTCGGAATTGACAACTTGGTCTTTATTGCCATTCTGGCCGATAAACTTCCTGAAAAACAAAGAGACAAAGCAAGAATTACAGGTCTAAGTTGTGCGTTACTGATGCGTATCGTACTGCTTTTTAGTCTTGCCTGGCTGATAACGCTAACTCACCCATTAATTACGCTTTGGGAACATCCATTTAGCGCCCGTGACCTGATTATGCTGATAGGCGGTCTCTTCTTACTGTTCAAAGCGACGATGGAGCTCAATGAACGGCTGGAAGGCAAAGATGCCCACTCAGGACAACAACGCAAAACATCTAAATTTTGGACAGTTGTCGCTCAAATAATTGTCCTTGACGCTGTATTTTCACTGGATTCAGTGGTAACTGCTGTTGGTATGGTAGACAACATCAGTATCATGATCGCGGCAGTCACTATTGCGATGTTCCTGATGATACTGGCAAGTAAACCGTTGACCACTTTTGTCAATGCTCATCCGACTATCGTTATTCTCTGTCTGAGCTTCTTGTTGATGATCGGTTTCAGTCTGGTAGCCGAAGGTTTTGGTTATCGCATTCCCAAAGGTTACTTGTACGCCGCTATCGGCTTCTCAATTATGATTGAGTCCCTGAACCAGTTCGCTCAATTTAACCGCCGCAGATTTCTTACGGCTTCCCGCTCACTGCGTGAAAGGACAGCGGAAGCCGTTTTGCGTATCCTTAGTGGCAAACATGAAAATGCAGAATTGGATAATCATACATCCAATCTGATTTCTGATAATCAGGAAGTGTTTGATCCACAAGAACGTCAAATGATTGCCAGGGTTTTGGGCATGGCGCAGCGTAACGTTAACAGTATCATGACTTCCCGTCACGACGTGGAGTACCTTGATATTCATGCACCAACCGAAAATCTGACGCAAATACTGAGTAAAAATCCCCATACCCGCATTGTGGTAACAGATGAAAATATCAGTGACGAACCATTAGGTGTTGTCCATGTTATTGATTTACTGAATCAACAACTCAACCAACAGCCTTTTGATTTACACTCGCTGATAAAACAGCCTCTGATTTTCCCTGAACAGCTTTCACTACTCCAAGCATTGGAGCAGTTCCGCCAGGCACAAACTCACTTCGCGTTTGTTGTCGATGAATTTGGTTCTGTGGAAGGTGTGGTGACTTTGACCGACGTCATGGAAACTATCGCGGGTAATTTACCGGTAGATGGCGAAGAAACTGATGCCCGCCATGATATTCAAGCGACTGAACATGGTGGTTGGATTGCCAATGGTTATATGCCGCTGGATGATTTGATCCTTTATGTCCCTTTGCAACTGGATGAAAAACGTGAATATCAAACTTTGGCCGGTTTGTTGATGGAACATTCACAACATATTCCACAACAAGGTGAACAATTACAGATTGATAATTATCTGTTTGAACCGTTGGAAGTGACCAGTCACCGAATTAATAAGGTAAAAATTACCCCTCTGGTGTCAGAGGAAGAAAATAAAGAATAACTCAGTGTTATTGATCACTCATCATATTTGTCATCACTGAGTTTTTCCTCTGAAACAAAATAAAGCCCGGTCAGTTTAGACTGTACCGGTTTTTTTTAAATGAATTAAAAGAAATAGAAATCTGTTATAAGCCAAGCAATCCTGTAGCAAGAAACTTTTATACCCTTCATCTTTCAAGCTGCTGCTTTGTTGGCTGCTTTCACTCACCCCAGTCACATAGTTATCTATGCTCCTGGGGATTCGCTCACTTGCCGCCGCGCTGCAACTCGAAATCTATTAGGTATATGAGCATTCATTTAAGCATCTGATTAAGCATAATAGTCAACTGCCAGAATTGAAGCAGTCAAATCAAGTATGGGCTAATTACTGCTACGTTCAACCCAATCGTTAATAGCCTGTTTTACCTTGTTCTCCAACTCATTATGTAGCAATTGCTCAATATCCAAGTTGTATTGCAGATTACTCCAATTACCGTAAACCCGCAGCGGGACTTTCATTTTTCGCAGACGACTCACCAATTCATTATCCTTGCCCCATCCTTGTGTTATCTGTACTTTTAAAACAACATCAACATCTTGTTTAAGCAAATTAGTCTTACCCTGCCCATCAATATTTAGCCGATCGGATACCGCATGAAGTCGACTGATTTTTATATCACCTCGATTCAGTACCGCTTTAACATCAAGCTTTTTAGCACGGGTAAAATTATCCATATTATCAGGGACATTCACTTTATCCGTTGCACGAGCAACGGATTGCTGAATTAATTGGGGGATATTTAATCCATGCATTTTGGCATTAACTAAACTGAAATTAAGATCACCTTGCCAAATATGCGAAATGGCATAACCATCATATCCTTTACCTGAAAGATCCCCATTCAGATTGAATTTACCACTAAATGCCCGTGGTAAGGAAAAGGCTTTGAGTACCGGCTCCAACTCTATATTCCGCAGTAAAGGTTTTGCATGTAATTTCAGTTGGCTACCTGTTGCATCTAAAATAACCGGAATGGAGAAATCACCACCAAATAATTTCCCATTCAGAGCAGAAATTTCAGCAGTACCACTATTATTTGTCGCTTTCAATATCAGATTATCGATCTCCATTCCTCGATAAATAAATTTGTCCGCATTAATAGCCACATTGGCATTAAAATCATTTAGAAATGCAGCGCTATAATCAGGCTGCACAGGGCTTGAAACGGCGATCACAGGTTTAGCTGAACTATTCTCTATCCGGTAATAACGTTTAACTTCCGTACCCTCTTTAGGAAGCAAATCCCATCCTATTAGATTATCTAAATTCAGTTTTTGGGAAGATAAATCGATCTGATAATCCGCGTGAGCCCCCAACATTGCTTTTATACTGCCATGCAGTTCACTCTCATTAGCCGTGAAACTCAGCGTCTGTAAAGAAATTATTTGCGGCCCATCCGTCGTCTCTTTTTGATAAATAGCATGTACTTTTCCTGAACCACTAATTCCCCCCGTAGGCATACCTGCGCCCTGGAGTTGATAATCAAAAGAGTCAATATTACCCGCAACACGATGTGGATAATCAGTAATATCGACATCCGCATTAAGATTAAAAGCCAGTTCTTGCTGATTCTTACTGACTTTGCTACTTAATTCCACGCTGATATGGTTTTGGTTATCCCGCTCCATAAGCAGATTAATATCGCGGACATTTAACTGCTCATGTTCATCACTCTGCCAAATAAGCAAACTATCCGCGACCTTAATTCTGGCGATATCAAGCTTCCAACCCTCACTCTTCGCAACAGGATTGGCTATACTCCCCTTTGGAGCAATAGGAGTATTCTCTTTTTTCCGCGACTGGCTCTCCGAGGTTACTCTCAATATCGCCCCTTTCAGCATCACCTCTTTAACGGCAAGCTGATGAGAAAGAAGCGGCCACAACTCCACATCAAGACGCATATTTTCCGCCGTCACGGTTGGCTGCGCCGCTCCTGGGGCCGTTAATGACATACGTCCGGAAATGATGCTCAATTTTGGCCAGACATGCCAGCGCATACCATCTTGCAGGACGAGTTGGTAGCCACTCTTCTTTTGCACCTGCTTGACCATATAAGCACGAAAGTCATTCGGGTTTACTAACATGACTAATGCTGCCAGACCGGTAATAATCACAACCAGCAAAATAATCAGTGTCGTCAGCAATCTCTTCATGACTTCCTCCGCTTTTTTTATCAAAACAGTCAATGCAACTCAGTAGCCGATAAAGATATTAATCTTCATCAATACGGCTACCCACCGCACCCTGTTGGTTTTTATATTTCGCATCTTGACGACGGTTATACGGACGGTCAGCGGAACCAGACAATGGTTCAAAACTCAAAGCCCCAATAACCATACCCGGACGTAACGCCAGAGGCAATTTACCGGAGTTATAGAATTCAAGAACAATCTGACCATGCCAGCCCGGATCAATCCGGTGTGCCGTCACGTGCACCATCAACCCAAGACGAGCAAGAGAAGAACGCCCATCAAGCCAGCCCACCAAATCATCAGGCAACGTGACGGATTCCAGCGTAACAGCTAGTGCCAACTCGCCAGGATGGAGGAAAAAAACCTCCTCGTCAGACAGAATTATTTCATCACTCATCACGCGATCAAGCGCAGCACTGACCTCATCTTTCGGACCACTCAAATCAATATATGCCGCAGTATGACCACGGAAAACACGAAACTGATTCCCAAGGCGTACATCAGCAGTTGCCCCGTTAATTCGTTCAATCGGCGGACGTGGAGCAATGACCAATTTACCTTCATCAAGCCATTTAATAATGTCGCGGTCACAGAGTCGCATTATTTCCTCTCAAATACGATGATGCTTATCAATGCCTGACAAGCCAAGTTTTATTATTCGCAGAACTGACCAATTTTGGCTTTCAATATATCAATCGCTACTCGGTTTTTACCTCCGCGCGGCACGATAATATCCGCATATTGCTTTGATGGTTCAATAAATTGCAGGAACATTGGACGCACGGTTTTATGATATTGCTCAATAACCGAATCCAGAGAACGTCCCCGTTCATGCACATCCCGCTTAATACGACGCATAAGGCAAATATCCAGTGGCGTATCAACAAAAATAGAGAAGTCCATCTCCTGGCGCAAGCGCTTATCGGTCAATAACAGAATACCTTCCAGAATAATAACCCTTTTCGGTGCAAAATGAATCGATTCTAGTTTACGAGTATGAGCAACATAATCGTATTGTGGTAATTCAATTGATTCACCCATTTTCAGCGCTTGCAGGTGAGAAAAGAGCAAATTGTGATCCATTGAGCTTGGATGGTCATAATTAGTCTTATAACGCTCTTCCATTGATAGATTGCTCTGATCTTTATAATAGCAATCCTCTGGTATAATACCGATATTGTGATCACCAACCTGAGCGCGTAATTCACGATAAAGTGTATTAGCAATGAGACTTTTACCTGAGGCAGATGCACCGGAGATTCCCACAATTGTGCACTGATATGCTTCGTCAGCCATAATAAAGATAACCTGATTCTAGAAAAAAATGGGAACAAAGCACTTATGAGTGCTAAGTTTGGCGAGATTATAGGGAGTTAATGGTATCTGTTCCAGTGCAAACAAGATAAGTCTCATTTTTTTCGAAGCGTTTCGCATAAAAACGATGTAACGAGGAAAATCGTAACGAGGGAAATCGGACAAGCATACTTCTCCCTATGCAAAATCTCCCCATGCAAAAAGCGGGCAATGAAAACATCCACCGCCCGTCTCATCAATCAAATACCCGCATTAAACAACACGGAATGAGATTTCAGTTGGTATCTTCTCACCTTGCCAATACATCCGTGCTGAAATATTCGCTGCAATTTCGCGATAAATATCCGTAAATTCACTATCAGGATGACTGATAACGGTTGGCTGACCACGATCAAGATCTTCACGCAGTGAAATATGCAGAGGGATTTGCCCCAATAATTCACAGTGATATTTAGTGGCTAATGTTTCTGCTCCACCCGTCCCAAAAATAGGTTCCAGATGGCCGCAATTGCTGCAAATATGCGCACTCATGTTTTCAACAATACCCAGTACAGGCACCTTCACTTTCTGGAACATGACGATACCTTTCATTGCGTCAATTAAGGCAATATCCTGCGGCGTTGTTACCACTAGCGCCCCCGTTACCGGGATGTTTTGTGACAAAGTAAGCTGAATATCACCAGTTCCTGGTGGCATATCGATAACCAGATAATCAAGATCCGGCCATAATGTATCCTGTAGCATCTGCATCAATGCCTTACTGGCCATTGGACCACGCCACACCATTGCATTATCATCTGTCACTAAATAACCAATCGAGTTAGTGGCAAGGCCATGCGTCATAATCGGCGCCATATGCTGCCCATCCGGGGAAGTTGGACGCTCCTTGCTGGTTCCCAACATACTCGGAACAGAAGGGCCATAGATATCAGCATCCAGAATACCGACTTTTGCCCCCTCCCGAGCCAATGCCAACGCCAGGTTTACGGCTGTGCTGGATTTACCCACCCCGCCTTTACCTGAGCTGACAGCCAAAATATTACGGACACCATTAATTCCCGGCAAATCATTAGCGCGACGTAACGTACTGATATCATGGATCAATTTCCACGCCACCGATTTTGCCCCGGTTATTGCCTGTAATTTTTCAGTTGTCGCTTCTTTCAATACTTCAAACCCACGCCTCCAGACAAACGGCATGAGCAATTCAATGTGCAAAACACCATCAAGCATCGTACAGTGATGTAGAGCCTTCAGTGTTATCAAATCACGTTCTAGTGTCAGGTGGGTAAAAGCAGCAAGTATTTTTGTTACCTGAGATTTCAGCAGGTCAGGATTGGTCTGCTCGGGGGATTGTGAGTTCATCCCGGCTCCTTTGATGATTATCAATTAGCAAAAAACCATCTTTTCATGATAACAGAACCCAATGCGTTCGGATAAGATTAGCGACAAAAACCCGCTTCCCGCTCACCGATTCAATTTTTATCCAACAAAACTCTCTAAGATTACGCCTTACCCTAGCGACAATTTTTTTGATCGGTTAACATCAAACTCCCTTTTTCACTTATTGGAAGTCAGATCCTTATTATGTCTCAAGTCGCAAAAAAATTATTGGTGACGTGCGCGTTGCCATATGCTAACGGTCCAATCCATCTTGGTCACATGCTGGAACATATCCAAGCAGATATTTGGGTCCGTTTTCAACGAATGCGCGGCAAAGAGGTTCACTTTATCTGTGCCGATGACGCTCATGGAACACCAATCATGCTGAAAGCTCAGCAAATGGGTATTGCTCCTGAAGAGATGATCGCAACGGTGAACCAAGAGCATCATCAGGATTTTACTGGCTTTTCAGTTAGCTATGATAACTATCACTCTACGCATAGCGAAGAGAATAAAGCGTTATCAACTAAAATCTATTTCGAACTGAAAAAAAGCGGTCATATTAAGAATCGTACTATTTCTCAGTTATATGATCCTGAGAAAAATATGTTTCTGCCAGATCGCTTTGTGAAAGGTAGCTGCCCGAAATGTAAAGCAGAAGATCAATATGGCGATAACTGCGAAGTTTGCGGTTCAACCTACAGTCCAACTGAACTGACCAACCCACGTTCCGCCGTCTCCGGTGCGACGCCAGAAATGCGTGAAACAGAGCACTTCTTCTTCGATCTGCCTGCATTCAGTAACATGTTGCAAGCATGGACCCGCTCCGGTGCATTACAGGAACAAGTTGCTAACAAAATGCAGGAATGGTTTGAATCCGGTTTACAACAGTGGGATATCACCCGTGATGCCCCCTATTTCGGTTTTGAAGTTCCTGATGCGCCGGGCAAATATTTCTATGTCTGGCTGGATGCCCCTATCGGCTATATGGGCTCTTTCCAAAACCTATGTGATAAACGTGGAAATCTGAGCTTTGATGAGTTCTGGGCAAAAGATTCCACCGCTGATCTTTATCATTTTATCGGTAAAGACATTGTTTATTTCCACAGCCTGTTCTGGCCTGCCATGCTGGAAGGTAGCGGTTACCGTAAGCCAACCAATCTGTTTGTTCACGGCTATGTCACCGTCAATGGTGCGAAGATGTCCAAATCCCGTGGTACTTTTATTAAAGCTAGCACTTATTTGGATCATCTGGATGCAGACTGTCTGCGTTATTACTATGCAGCCAAACTCTCTGCTCGCATTGATGATATCGATCTGAATCTGGCAGATTTTGTTCAGCGTGTTAACAGCGATATCGTTAATAAAGTTGTTAACCTGGCCTCCCGTAATGCAGGCTTCATTAATAAACGATTTAACGGCAAGCTGGCGGATAAACTGGCTGATCCGGCGCTTTACCAACAGTTTATTGATGGGGCAAAGGTGATTGAAGAAGAGTTTAATAACCGCGAATTCAGTAAAGCCGTCCGTGAAATCATGGCACTGGCTGATTTGGCAAACCGTTATGTGGATGAACAAGCGCCGTGGGTGGTGGCAAAAGAAGAAGGCCGTGATGCGGATCTTCAAGCCATCTGTTCAATGGGCATCAACCTGTTCCGCGTTTTGATGACTTTCCTGAAACCCGTTCTGCCAAGTCTGGCAGAACGTACAGAAGCTTTCCTGAATACCGAACTCACCTGGCATGGCATTGAACAACCGCTGCTGGATCATCAAGTTTCCGCCTTTAAGGCCCTGTTCAATCGCATTGATATGGATAAAGTGGACGCTATGGTTGCGGCATCTAAAGAGAGCATCAACGCACCACAAAAAGTCAGCGGTCCACTGGCAGAAGATCCCATTCAGGATACGATCACCTTTGATGATTTCGCCAAAGTTGATATGCGCGTCGCCCTGATTAAACAAGCTGATTTTGTCGAAGGCTCAGATAAATTGCTGAAACTGATGCTGGATCTTGGTGGCGAAACCCGTCAGGTATTTTCTGGTATCCGCTCCAGTTATCCTGATCCAAAAGCATTGGAAGGCCGTTTAACCATCATGGTTGCCAACCTGGCGCCACGCAAAATGCGCTTTGGTATTTCGGAAGGGATGGTTATGGCGGCCGGACCTGGTGGAAAAGATATCTTCTTACTCAGCCCAGACAGCGGCGCACAACCCGGTATGCAAGTGAAATAATAGCCAATTTATTTCATTAATATCTTTACCTACGGGGATCAGCAATGGTCCCCGCTTTTTTTAATGTGAGCTTTGACATCCTTGTATCTTGGATTTACCCAGAGCATCACTTTCAACATTCCAGCGAGCAAGGAGTGAAAGCTGCCAGTAAATTAGAGTCTTCATTTCAAAATACTTGCTGCTTATCAGTAGGGACTATTACTGAGGCGACTGGTATCCCGCTTGTGCCTTAAGAATCGGTTTTCTGGGCAAATTTTTTCGTTAATTGTCGAACAAGGGCCGATAGAAGATAGACCTGCACTTAGATTTTTTAGCTGTTTTGTGCTGAACAAATCAACTACCGTACCTTAGTTTCGATCCTCTTTTATTGGTTAATTATATGTGACATGGAAAATTTCCATCTCCAGTATCCACTTTGGATTTTCTTCAATAGAAAGTAAAGTTCAAAGTAGTTAATGAAATTATCACTAGTTATAGTGAGATAATTCAGTTAAATTATCATCGAATTTAGAATGGAATTGAAGTAAATCAATGTGTAGGAAAATTATTAGGAGGTTAGTATGGCCATACCGGCATATATATGGTTGCAAGATGATGGTGGTGCAGATATTAAGGGATCTGTCGATGTACAAAATCGCGAGGGTAGCATTGAAATCCTGAGTTTTAACCATAGTCTATATATTCCCACTGATAGTAGTACAGGAAAACTAACAGGTACCCGCGTACATGGTTCAATGAGTTTCGAAAAAGAATTTGATCGGGCATCTCCATACCTTTATAAAGCTGTTGCCACTGGACAGACGTTAAAATCTGCTAATATCAAGTGGTACAGAATAAACAACACAGGTCAGGAAGAGGAATATTTCCATATCCTTATGAGCGGAGTGAAAATTGTTTCAATTTCTCCAGTAATGCACAATATAAAAGACCCGTCTTATCAACACCTTAATCATCTGGAATCCGTTGAAATTAGATACGAGAAAATTACGTGGAAATACCTTGATGGTAATATCATTTACTCTGATTCATGGAAAGAGCGCTAAGAAATAACGCCGGAATATCCGGCATTTTATCGAAGTCTATTAAAAATCCGACTGGCGATTTTGTGTATAATTAGAGCTATTATTAAAAGTACAAAGATGTCTATAAAAAATTCAACCCAGCTATCCTCGTAATTGCCTCCTAACCAACCCAAATTTATACTGTTCAGGAAACGTTCTACCATGCGGTACACCTGATAAACAGCCAAGTTTAATGGAGTAATGAGCCGGAACGCTAGCAGTGCGATCAACAGGCATAGTAAATAACCAAAAAAGCTAAGAAACTTTACACGCACCAAAATTTGTATTCCCCATAACATCAACTCTACCGTATGCCATCAATGAGCTGCCGGGTACTTTAAACTTATGGGTACGGAGCAGAGCGTTTCGCACGATATTAAAGTCAGAAACACGATAAAGGTGATACATCCCCAAGACTCGCCGCTACCATTCGGACGCAATGGATGAAGACGAAATGCACCGCGTCGAACACCGTTCACGAATATATAATCATTCATTGTCTGAAAACTATATAACCCAAACCATTGAGAATGATTAGTACCATGAATCATATCAAGAGCTGTGCCTCTGACTTGGTTCGCTATGCTACCAACCGGACGATCAACAATCCAATACTGACCTGGAGGAATTGCTGATTTCTCAATGTAAGAACATTCAGACTTGTTGACGTATGGCTCTTGACCAGAGAAAACGTCAAATATACCAACGCCATAACAATGAAATTTAGCCTTTCGTCCATTATCGGACAGGTCGTTATAATTCATCCTACAAATTTGCATGGTTATTCCCATATAATATATCTGCGAGTTGTATTCCAACCTGCAATTGATTAAATTACTATTTTTTCCATAGCGTATGTTTTCGTATGGTTGGACTTCAACGCTATCATAAAGTTCACTTTTTTCTAGAAAACCTCATATTAAATCAAACCACACATTACCAATCTTGCTAATCATTTTATCGGGACTGTAATCCAGAACCGCCGAAATTTCCGTCATCCTTTCGAAGGAAAGGATGGCACATTCCCAAGGTTAATTGTATGATGAATTCCTCACCGGAATTAGGAATTTTGTGATGTCGTTTCGTGAAGTACTGATTATTGGTTGGCAGTACCTGCGAGCATTTGTTCTGATTTATTTGTGTTTGCTGATAGGTAATGCCATTTCTTCCCTATTACCCATCATCATTCCCGGCAGTATTATCGGCATGTTGATCTTGTTCGTTTTATTATCTTTCCAACTAATTCCTGTTCATTGGGCAAAACCAGGCTGTAGTCTGTTACTAAAAAATATGACCTTGCTGTTTCTACCTATCGGTGTGGGCGTGATGAATTATTACGATCAACTCAGCCAACAAATAATTCCGATTGTTTTTTCATGCCTGATCAGTACCGCGATTGTTATGATTATCGTTGCTTACAGTTCCCATTATGTTCATCGTGAACGCCCGATTATGGGCTCCGCATCAGAAATTAAGAGTGAACAACAGAAACAAGAGAAATAAAAATGTTAAGTCACATTTGGTGGTCACTACCATTAACATTGATTGTATTTTACACCGCAAGAAAACTTTCACTACGATGCAAAATTCCCATTCTGAACCCCTTATTGGTTTCTATCGCCGTCCTTATTCCAATATTGTTAATAACCCACACGCCTTATGAGCACTATTTTGCCGGCAGCCGAATTTTGAATGATCTACTTCAACCCGCCGTAGTTGCGCTGGCATTTCCTCTATATGAGCAGCTACACCAGATCCGTGCCCAATGGAAATCCATTATTAGCGTCTGTTTTATCGGCAGTATTGTCGCTATGGTGACAGGCACTGCTATTGCCTTGTGGATGGGCGCAACGCCCGAAATGGCCGCTTCGATATTGCCTAAATCCGTCACAACGCCAATAGCAATGGCAGTAGCTGATGCCATTGGCGGTATTCCTGCAATCAGTGCTGCTTGCGTCATTTTTGTTGGCATTCTTGGGGCAATATTTGGTCATAATCTGTTCGATCTCTTACAGGTAAAAACCAAAGCATCCCGCGGTTTGGCAATGGGAACGGCATCACATGCTTTAGGTACCGCCCGCTGTGCAGAAGTCAATTTCGTTGAAGGCGCATACAGTTCATTGGCATTGATGACCTGCGGTATCATTACTTCACTAACCGCCCCGTTTGTATTCCCGGTGCTGCTATACCTATTTAGCTAGTTTATCTGTTAGGAAATTTGATAATAATCGCTCGATTACTAACTTCAATTACATAATTCTCATCATCTATATGATATTTATCACATTACAAATCTCATCAGACAACTTAGAATGATCTTAAGTTAATTCGGAGATCACGCTATGCAAGCTCGTTTTCACCCTATATGGGTACAGCTGCCATCTAAACTACAGGATGCACTTTTACCTTACGCAGGAAACAACGACTTTCCTGCCATGCTCACCGCTGATCAGGCTGAATCCATTAAGAAAGCCTGCGGTTTTGACGATAACACCTTGGCTATCGCCTTATTGCCACTCGCAGCGGCATGTTCTCTGACACCGATATCACATTTTAATGTTGGTGCAATTGCCCGTGGTGAAAGCGGAAACCTCTATTTTGGCGCTAATATGGAATTTGCTGGCGTACCACTACAGCAAACGATTCATGCTGAACAATGTGCGATTACTCACGCTTGGTTATTGGGCGAGAAGAAACTGGCATCCGTTACTGTGAATTACTCTCCGTGCGGCCACTGCCGTCAATTTATGAATGAACTTAATAGTGGCACACAATTAGAGATTCACCTGCCAAAGCAGACACCTTCAACATTAGATCATTATCTGCCGGATTCCTTTGGCCCAAACGATCTGGGCATCACAACTTTGTTGATGGATCCGGTCAATCATGGTTATAAACTAGAAACCACGGATAAATTAGTACTAACAGCATTAGATGCAGCAAACCAGAGCTATGCCCCATACAGTAATTCCTACAGTGGCACCGCACTTCTGGGAAAAGATAGAAAAATTTATCCTGGACGTTATGCAGAAAATGCCGCATTTAACCCAAGCTTACCCCCATTACAAACAGCGCTGATTCTGATGAATATTTCTGGTGGTGATTGCCTGGCTATCGAAAGAGCGGTGTTGGTTGAGGGAAAACACAGTGATTTATCCCAACGGAGTGCGACTCAATCTATACTTGCCGCGCTCGGTTGCAGCAAATTTGATTACTACACTTTCTAAATTCAGTGGAAAATTCATTTTTCCCTCTATGTAGATAGAGGGTTTTCCGCTGTAAAAAACAATTACCTTAACATTTTATTAGCCAAACTTGGATGTTATCTCTCATTTTGGCTCATGATACCTCTAATTAAGTAACATTTACTGTACATATTTTTCCTATCTCTTAGGATCTGTACTAAACCTTGTTTATCCATTTAGTTCAAAGAGTAAGATTCATGGAACTGGAACACGAAAGTAAACGTCCACTATATATTCCCTATGCTGGCCCAATTCTGTTGGAATTTCCCCTGCTGAATAAAGGCAGCGCCTTCACTGATGAAGAACGCAGCAACTTTAATCTTCACGGTTTATTACCGGAAGCGGTCGAAACCATCGAAGAACAAGCTGAACGTGCCTATCGGCAATATCTTGATTTCAAAAATGATGCAGATAAGCACATTTATCTGCGGAATATTCAGGACACTAACGAAACCCTGTTCTACCGCCTACTGGATGCGCATTTGAACGAAATGATGCCGATCATCTACACCCCAACCGTCGGTGAAGCTTGTGAGCACTTTTCCGATATTTACCGCCGTGCCCGTGGCCTATTCATCTCATATCCAAACAAAGCACATATTGATGACATGCTGCAAAATGCGACCAAACAAAATGTAAAAGTCATCGTTGTTACCGATGGTGAACGTATCCTCGGTTTGGGTGATCAAGGCATTGGCGGTATGGGTATTCCTATCGGTAAGCTCTCCTTGTATACCTCCTGCGGTGGTATCAGCCCGGCTTATACACTGCCAGTTGTCCTGGATGTAGGCACCAACAACCCGCAACGCCTGAATGACCCGTTATATATGGGCTGGCGTCACCCGCGTATCACCGGTGAAGAGTATGATGAATTCGTAGACGAATTTATTCAGGCTGTTAAACGCCGCTGGCCAAATGTGCTGCTGCAATTTGAAGATTTCGCACAAAAAAATGCCATGCCTCTGCTTAATCGCTATCGCCACGAGATCTGTTGCTTTAATGATGATATTCAGGGAACTGCCGCCGTTACGTTAGGTAGCTTAATTGCCGCCAGTCGCGCAGCAGGCCGTCAATTGAAAGATCAAACAGTTACTTTCCTTGGAGCCGGTTCTGCTGGTTGCGGCATTGCAGAACAGATCGTCGCCCAGATGAAATCAGAAGGTTTAAGTGAAGAACAAGCTCGTGCCCGTATTTTCATGGTTGACCGTTTCGGTTTATTGACAGACAAGCTGCCAAATCTATTGGATTTCCAGAACAAGCTGGTGCAGAAAAGCGACTCATTGGCTAAATGGGATGTAAACAACGCTTCAATCTCGCTACTCGATGTTGCCCGTAATGCTAAACCGACGGTATTGATTGGTGTTTCAGGTCAGGCAGGTTTGTTTACAGAAGAGATCATCCGTGAGATGCATAAACATTGTGAACGCCCAATCGTCATGCCATTATCGAATCCAACTTCCCGCGTTGAAGCCCGTCCTGAAGATATCATTAACTGGACGGATGGTGCCGCCCTGGTTGCAACAGGTAGCCCATTTAATCCGGTAAAATATAAAGATCAAGAGTATCCAATAGCGCAATGTAACAATGCCTATATCTTCCCCGGCATTGGCCTGGGTGTCATTGCATCGGGGGCCAAACTGGTTACTGACGGTATGTTGATGGCAGCAAGCCGAACACTGGCGGATTGCTCACCCTTAGCCCAAGCAGGTCAAGGTCCGTTACTGCCACTTATCGATGATATTCAACAAGTGTCACGCAAAATTGCTAAACAAGTCGCCAAAGAAGCACAAATACAGGGCGTTGCGACTGTGACCTCAGATGGAGCACTGGATGAAGCCATTGAACGCAACTTCTGGAAACCTGAATACCGCGTGTACAAACGTACTTCATTCTGATTTTTATCACTAAAAATACCTAAAAAGCTTGTTAGTTCTCTTTTACTAGCAAGCTTTTTCTTACAGAGAAAACTTGCTTCGCAATTTCAGGTCAAGTAGCCTTTAACAAATTCAGCCATTAATGTGTATAAGGCAAAAGCATGTGGAAGCGCCTGATAACTAGTCTGTTATTCATCACAGGGATGCTGATACTGACAGCTATTGCACTTGACCGCTGGATTAGTTGGAAAACAGCCCCCTATGTCTTTGATGATCTCAAACAACTTCCTGAACGTGAAGTGGGTATAGTACTTGGTACTGCTAAATATTACCTCTCTGGCGCACCAAATCAGTACTATATGTACCGTATTCAGGGAGCCATTAATGCTTATAACAGCGACAAAATCAAATATTTGCTCCTGAGTGGCGACAATGCTCAGCAAAGTTATAACGAACCAGTCACCATGCGCAGGGATTTGGTAAAAGCGGGTATTCCTGCTGCAAATATCGTATTGGATTTTGCGGGTTTCAGAACACTTGACTCAATAGTCAGAACCCGGAAGGTTTTTAACACCAATGACTTTACGATCATCACTCAACGATTCCATTGCGAACGAGCCCTATTTATCGCTATGCATATGGGAATTACTGCTCAGTGTTATGCGGTTTCCACACCCAAGAATATGATTACCGTTCGATTACGTGAAATCATTGCCCGCCTTGGTGCTCTGACTGATCTTTATATTCTGAAACGTGAACCTCGTTTCCTGGGCCCGTTGATTCCCATTCCTGCTCCACATAAGGTCCCAAAAGGTATGACTGATTACCCCGCCGTAACCCCAGAAGAATTGTGGGAAATGGATAAAACCCAGCTTAAGCGGACCGGGCCAACACCGCCGTGATATCACGCCACCGCTGTTCTACTGGCCCTTGTGGGTAACGGCGTAACCACCAGCATGAAAAAAGAATATTCACCGCCCAAATAGGAAGAATAAATGCAAGTAATTCTAAACGACTAAATTGACCAAAAAACCCAAGGTTATAAAACAGCAGGGTGCAGATTAAGGTTTGTAGCAAGTAATTACTCATCGCCATTCGCCCAACCTGATTGAGCCAGTAATTAATTCGCCAGCATGAAATGACCGGCCAGAAACCATAGATTAAAGCCATATACCCCAGCGCCTGAAATGGCGTTACCAACTCAGCAAGGATATAACCGACAATACCTGACCAAAAGTAATCCCAATTATGGGTATATTGGAACACCACGGAGAATATCTGAACAGCAATACTGAGAGGTATCAGCAATAGCGCCACGTTTCGGTAATGGCTCACTGAAAATTCACCTTTTAGCCAACCATTACGCATTAATCCAGCACCACATGACATAATACCGATAAGCTGCCAACCATACTGAACAAACAGCATGACCATCATCAACATGACCTGATTGGAACGCTCTTTTACTGCCAGCCATCCACCAGACGTTTTCCAATATGTTTCGTATAACATCTGGAATTCCGTCGACTGCCAAGAAACATCATTAGGTTCGCCACTGGAAAGAAAGCCGAGAATAAACAATAACGCTAATCCGATCAGATAAAAAATAGCGCCTTGCATAAATAACCTGTTACTGGCGCTATTTTGGCTGATCAATTGAAAGCTGAAAAAACCGGCCAAACTGTAAGCGAGCAAAATATCACCATCCCATAATAAGATGCCATGTCCCATTCCAATTAGAGCAAGTATGGTTAATCGTGGATAATTCCAGATTTTGCCCCTTGGTAATAGTAGCTCCAATGCCGCACCAAATAAAAAGGCCAAAATACACAGGAACTTTCCCTGAACAAAGACGCTAAGTACAGACCAGATAATCAAATCAGTTAAAGAAGCTGAACCATTATATGCCGGATTCAAATAAGCGGCCGATGGCAAAGCAAAACCGGAGATATTGAGTAGCAATATCCCCAGTATTGCCAGGCCACGAATACTATCCAGTGAGTCAATTCTCTGGCAGACCATTCTTATATCCCGATGTAAAGATTACACATGGCGAGTTGTGCGTAAAAACTCTTGACGGGTATTTTGACTAGATTTAAACAATCCACCCAAGGAGGTTGTCGTCGTGGTACTGGTTGCATCGCGGATGCCCCGCGCTTTCACACAGTAATGAACCGCATCAATCGATACGGCAACATTATTGGTGCCAAGGAGTGTCTGTAATGCAATCAGAATCTGCTGGGTCAGGCGCTCCTGAACCTGTGGACGCTGAGAAAAAAATTGCACGATACGGTTAATTTTAGACAACCCAATCACTTTATCTTTTGGGATATAGGCAACCGTCGCCTTGCCATCAATGGTCACGAAATGGTGTTCGCAGGTACTGGTGAGTGTGATATCACGAACGGTCACCATTTCATCCACTTTCATTTTATTTTCTATCAATGTGATTTTCGGGAAATTGCTGTAGTCCAACCCTGAAAAAATCTCATCGACATACATTTTCGCAATACGACCGGGGGTTTCCGCCAAACTGTCATCACGCAAATCGAGATTCAACAGTTTCATAACTTCCGTCATATGCTCCTCAATCCGCGCTTTGCGCACTTCCGGCGCCAATGCCTGACCACGCAAAGGCGTTTCAAGACCACGAGCTTCCAGCGCCGAATGCACAAGCTCAGCTTCTTTACTTAAAGATGACATTATTTTCTCCAAAGACATTACTTTCCATCATCTGGCGGGTAGTCAATTGATGTTCGAGTCATGAGTACCATCACCGAAACAATCACGACTAACAGGTAACTATTGCACACACTGTAAATGAGCACGTGGTGATTATCCAGTGATAGCTTTTCATGATTAGATGAATTCTTTACACACGCACTTCGCTGGTCGGTTTATTCCTGTTACAAACCAATAATCCGGCAATGATCAAGGTAATCAATGCGACATATAACGCAGGCTCCAATCTCCCGGTTATTGCGGTGGAAACCGCTGACAGCATCGGCCCAATAAGCTGCCCAACAGCATATCCCGTCGTCAATAACCCAGCCATATAACGGCTATGTTCCGGTGCTAATTCACGACCATACTGAAACGCCATTTGCACCACACACATAAAACCACCACCAACCAACAAAGAGCTTAATGCCAGACCACCTATTCCCGGAATGATCTCAGCGATAAGAATACCCACCGCCTGAATCCATAAAGTGATCGCCAGCCGGATTTGCGTTGTCAGCATATGACGGGTCAGAATAGCAAAACCGATGCCGATGACCGCGGCGGCACCAAATATTGGCCAGACAAACTGGGCAAACAAGCTGCCAGGGAAACGATCGCTTGCCATTTGCGAAAGAAAAGTCGCAGGTAAAATATAACCAAACCCCGCTAAACTGTAGCTCCATACCAGCCGCTTAATTGCAGGTGTCAAAGTCAGTTTCTTCACCTCGGCCTGCGAACGGTGTAGCTCACCACTACGGGGAAAATGCCGACTAATATAGATACTACAAATCAGCGCCAAAATGCCATACAACAGCCATGCTTCGGCAGCGTTCACTTGCCATGCTTGAATACCAATAGCAAGGATACCAGTAACGAATATCCCGACTCCCGGTCCGGCAAATATGGCAGCACTCAACGCAGGACGATTCAATTTAGCCAACTGTTCATTGGCCCATGATGTTACTAGCACCAATGTCCAACCACTCGCCCAACCAATAAAAAAACGGGCGATACTGTGCAATATCGCCCCATACAGTAGTGCAGAGAGTAATGTGATAATCACTGCTCCCCATAATCCGGCCCAAAGCCGATATTCAATCAAACGGTGCGCCCGCATTGCATCATAAGAACCGGCCAGATATCCCAGATAGTTAAAAGCCGCAACGATACCGGCCCCAGTCAGACTAAACTGGAATTCCGCGATCATTAAAGGCACTTGAGGAGTGAAAGCAGTACGCCCAATTCCCATAGCGACAACCAGTGCCAAAAATCCACTCATTGCGATATGAAAAGCGAGGTAGCGGTGACTCTGTTGCAGGGAAGTTGAATTGTTCATAGTCATAAAATATTATTTTTTTAATTTATTTCTCATAAGCTATAACATAAATTAAATACAATACACACTTTTAATTAACAAAGTTCCCAGAAAAACGTAAATTATTTCTGCCCATAAATAAAAAATCAGTAAGCAATTAATTACAGTATCTGGAACGTCAGCGTATATGAATTTTCGTACTCTTCTCCACCTTATTTACTTTACCTCTATTAAGTTACCTCTATTAAGGTTAAATCGAGTTTTGCAACACAACATTAGCTGAATTAGCCAGACTTCCACACAATAACGCCAAAATGGTACTAACAAACCTGTCTATAAGAGATATGATTCATCATGTTATGTACAAATATTAATAAGGAGCATTTTTATGTATAAAGCATTTCAAGGTAAAACAGCCATTGTCACCGGTGGTGGAACCGGTATAGGACGGGCTATCAGTATTATGCTGGCAAAACAAGGTGCGGCTGTCGCCGTGATCTATTCACAAAGTGAACTTGATGCGCTGGAAACAACAGAAGCCATTATCAAAGATGGGGGACAAGCTATCGCGATAAAAGCGGATGTTGCCGACGAATCGGCTGTGCAAGCAATGATAAACACCGTCGTGGAAAAATTTAGCGGGATCGACTATCTGGTAAATAACGCGGCGACAACCAGACAACTTCAATTTGAAGATCTTGATGCCATATCTAGCGATATTTGGGATACCATTATTGATGTTAATGTGAAAGGCACATTTCATTGTTGCCGGTATGCGGCACCTTATCTTAAAGCAAGAACGGGGAGTGCTATCGTGAATGTCGGCAGTATCGCTGGCGAAACGGGCCTGGGTTCTTGTATCCCCTATGCCGCTTCCAAATCAGCGGTTCACGGGCTGACAAGATCCTTGGCTCGGGCACTGGCTCCATCGGTCAGGGTTAACTGCGTAGCGCCAGGCGCCGTTGAAACAAGATGGTGGAAAGGGAGAGAAGAGAAAATGCATACACTTTGCACTTATTTGCCCTTAGAAAGAATTTCAACGCCAGAAGATGTTGCAGAAATAACCTTAATGTTGCTAAAAGCAGAATCGATGACAGGACAAATCATAACAGTTGACAGTGGTCAAACCTTATAATCTCTTGACCACTTTAACCCGGCTATTACAACAACAAATTCTCTGATGCCAGGTTAATCATGATGTTCTATGCGCTTGTTACATATTGCGGCGTTTTGGATAACCGACACCAATATCGCCGCGTTTATGGAACAGACGCTCAAAATCAAATATCACTCACACATATGATGATCTCTGCCATAATGCCATTAATAAAAAACGTTATCTGGGAGCTTCATTATGGATCACTGTCATATCTCTGGGTTGATCTCTTTGCAGCAGGCGTTGGAAAAACTTCTGACGCAAGTTACACCTCTGACTGACACAGAAACCGTCAGCCTCCCGCAAACATCAGGACGCATCACGGCAACAAATATTATTTCTCCTATCAATGTGCCCCCTTTTGCTAACTCAGCAATGGATGGCTATGCCGTGCGCCATGCCGATTTAAACAGCAATAAACCCCTGCCTCTGGCAGGAAAAGCGCTGGCAGGCGCACCTTTTCAAGGAAAATGGCCGGTTGCAACCTGTATCCGCATTATGACTGGCGCGCCTATTCCCACAGGTGCCGATACGGTTATTATGCAGGAGCACGCAGAAACTACTGATGATGGCGTCGTTTTCACTCAACCAATCAAACAGGGTCAAAATATCCGTCTGGCTGGCGAAGATATGACTAAAGGCGCAGTGGTATTGTCGGCAGGCAGCAAATTATCCACCGCTCAATTACCCCTGATTGCGTCTTTAGGCATCGCCGAAGTTGAAATGGTTCGCAAATTAAAAGTCGCTATTTTTTCGACGGGTGATGAGCTACAAGCTATCGGTCACCCACTCAAGGAAGGGCAAATTTATGATACCAACCGTTTTGCTATTCGCCTGATGCTGGAAAAACTGGATTGCGACGTTATTGATTTAGGGGTTATTGCAGACAATCCCCAAGCTTTACGTCATGTTTTCGCACAAGCAGATCAACAAGCTGATTTAGTTATCAGCAGTGGTGGTGTTTCTGTGGGTGAAGCGGATTACACCAAGCAGATTCTGGATGAATTAGGAGAAATCAGTTTCTGGAAACTAGCCATTAAACCGGGTAAACCTTTCGCTTTTGGCAAACTAAAAAACGCCTGGTTCTGTGGTCTGCCTGGTAATCCAGTTTCAGCCGTCCTGACTTTCTATCAATTAGTTCAACCTTTAATCGCTCGCCTGTCCGGCTTTACGGCATGGCAACCTCCTATGCGTATACGCGTCAAGGTCACCACGCCATTGAAAAAGACACCGGGAAGAATGGATTTTCAACGGGGTATTGTTTCGGCGAATAAACAAGGTGAACTGGAAGTCCGTACGACAGGGCATCAAGGCTCTCATATATTTAGTTCATTCAGTCAAGGAAACTGCTTCATTGTTCTGGAACGTGAACGTGGGCGGGTAGACGTTGGTGAAAATGTTGAAATCGAATTGTTCAATCACTTACTGAAAAATGAATAATGGCCATTGAACTAACAGACGCAGAAACCCTACGCTATAACCGTCAGATTGTTCTACGTGGATTTGATTTTGACGGTCAGGAAAAATTGAAATCTTCGGCGATCCTGATAGTCGGTGCGGGTGGTTTAGGTTGCGCGGCATCCCAATATCTGACCGCAGCAGGGGTGGGAACAATAGCACTACTGGATTTTGATACCGTTTCTCTCTCGAACCTACAACGGCAGATCCTGCATCGAGATGAACGTATCGGCATGGCTAAGGTGCATTCAGCCCAATTGACGCTCCGGGCAATAAACCCACATGTCACGATTAAAACCGTTAATGGATTACTGGAAGATCAGGCGCTAGATGAACTTATCAGCCAGAATGATGTTGTCTTGGATTGCACGGATAATGTGGCAATCCGCGAACAACTGAACCGCTCGTGTCTGGTAAGGAAAACGCCTCTGGTTTCCGGCGCAGCTATTCGCATGGAAGGACAACTCACTACATTTACTTATCAGCCAGATGCCCCCTGCTACCGTTGCCTGAGCAGACTGTTTGGCGAAAACAATCCGACATGCGTAGAAACGGGAGTCATGGCGCCATTGGTCGGTACCATCGGTACATTACAAGCAATGGAAACCATCAAACTCCTTACTGGATACGGCAAAGTCAGCAGCGGGAAGGTTTTACTGTTTGATGCAATGACGATGCAATTTCGTGACATTAAATTACTTAAAGATCCCAATTGCGAAGTGTGCAACAGTTAATCTATCTACCGATAGAAATAACAATCAATAGAAATAACGCGCCCCGGTTATCTCAACCAGGGCGATTTATGCCACAAGACTATTACTCAATAATTCCCTGACTTCTTAGATACTCATCATAAGTACCTTTAAAATCAATGACCTTATCAGATTTAATTTCCATAACTCGGCTTGCCAATGAGCTAACAAATTCCCGATCATGAGAAACAAATATCAAAGTACCTTTATACAACTCAAGCGCAAGGTTCAGGGATTCAATGGATTCCATATCCAAGTGGTTTGTTGGTTCATCCATTATCAGAATATTTGGCTGTTGCATCATCAATTTACCAAATAGCATCCGCCCTTTTTCGCCACCCGATAATACTTTGACTTTTTTCTTAATATCATCTTGGCTGAACAACAAACGGCCTAATACGCTACGAATAGCTTGTTCATCATCCCCTTCTCTCTTCCATTGACTCATCCAGTCAAAAACTGTCAGATCGCAGTCAAAATCATTGGCATGATCCTGAGCATAGTAACCAATGCTACTATTTTCAGACCATTTAACTGTGCCACTATTTGGCTCTGTTTCACCAACGAGCGTTTTTAAGAAAGTTGTTTTACCAATACCGTTAGCACCAATAACAGCGAGTTTCTCACCAACTTCCAGCAAGAGATTAAGATTTTTAAACAGAGGGCCATTGTCATAGCCTTTAGTCAAACCTTCCAGTTCCAGAGCATTACGGAATAATTTCTTATCCTGCTCAAAACGGATATAAGGATTCTGACGACTGGATGCTTTAACTTCTTCCAACTGGATTTTATCAATCTGACGAGCACGGGAAGTCGCCTGTTTTGATTTGGAAGCATTAGCGCTGAAACGGCTGACAAAAGACTGCAATTCCGCAATCTGTGCTTTCTTTTTCGCATTATCAGCCACTAGACGCTCACGGGCCTGAGTAGCGGCAACCATATATTCATCATAATTACCGGGGAACAGACGCAGCTCACCGTAATCAAGATCAGCCATATGAGTACAAACTGTATTCAGGAAGTGACGATCATGGGAAATAATGATCATGGTGCTATTCCGTTCATTCAGTATTTGCTCTAACCAACGAATCGTATCAATATCCAGGTTATTCGTCGGTTCATCCAATAACAGAACATCAGGATTAGAAAACAGCGCTTGAGCCAGCAATACACGCAATTTCCAGCCGGGCGCCACTTCGCTCATCAAACCGTAATGCCGTTCTACTGGAATACCAACCCCCAGCAACAGCTCTCCGGCACGCGCTTCGGCGCTATAACCATCCATCTCGCCATAAGCCACCTCAAGATCGGCAACACGATAGCCGTCCTCTTCACTCATTTCTGCCATTGCATAGATGCGGTCACGTTCCTGCTTTACCTGCCACAGTTCCGTGTGCCCCATAATCACGGTATCCAACACCGTGAACTCTTCAAAAGCAAACTGATCCTGACGCAGTTTACCAATACGCTCATTGGGATCGGTGCTGACATTGCCGGCAGTAGGCGTCAGATCACCTCCCAGGATTTTCATAAAAGTGGATTTACCAGAACCATTAGCGCCAATCAGACCATAACGGTTACCGTTGCCAAACTTGACAGAAATGTTTTCAAACAGGGGTTTACTGCCAAATTGCATGGTGATGTTGTTTGTACTTAACACTGCATTCGCTCTTACATTGAGAAACAAAAGGGAAATCGGAAAAATCGATAGCGGCGTATTATGCCACAATAGAACGAGAGTATCGCCTATAGTTGTATCTGTTTCTTCGACAAAAGGCTGGAATATGATAGGTAAATAGTTTGAAATGATTGAAAAATATATATGAAAAAATTTAATGTATGAGTACAACAGGCATAATAGGGTTCAAAATTTTCATGTGTGATCGCAAGGTTAGTTATTTGTAATACCCCGTCATCATCGACATATAATCCACTGTAATAAAAGCAACCTGATTATCAGAATTCAAAATCGAGTTCATTTCTTCACGGTGATTTTCTTCCGATGCCGTGAGCCATAATGTATTCCGCAAATACAACCATTCATTAAAATTCCGGTTGCTACCCTCCACAATCCGATAGAGATTATTTTCTAACTGAATAGACGATGATTGCTGATATTTATTATCCATTTTTGATTCAGACATTTTTTCCTATTTAATTTATATCGTACTGCAAATTCATTCGCTAAAACAGACTTAAAACCTCAAGAGCACCCCTGCCCCCCAAGGTTGTCATCCGATAAACGGGTCTGGATTCCCAAATCCTCGAAGAAACTGCGGGTACATGCAATAGCCTGATCAATTCGCTGTTCTTCATTTCCACCGGTAATACCCCAACACGCTCACCATACTGCAACAATTTAGGGATTAATGATATTACGTTCACAACAATTTCCTTTTTACCATTTTTTCATCAAAGATGTAATAGTCCCTATAGTGAATATAATCTTATCTCATTATCCAAATATGTGTTAATCAATAAATTAGTAAACTTCTTAACAAGAATAAAGACTCATTCAATATTACAATCCATTAACATCTCATCAATATAATGATGAATTAATGTTCAAATAATAAAGCTATTATTAATTCATCATAGACTTGGCGGCCTATTTTTATTTGACATTATAGTTGTTTTATATATTAGTTATTAAAAACATAGACATATTTTATCATCTACATCTACGTTTTTAGGTACAAAAATATAATTAACCGGTTGTTATTTTATAATAAAACACAAAGAGTAAAAAAATTGACTTTTATCTGAGAGAACAGGTATCTTAAAAAACATCAAGACAAAATAAAACTTTTTATCTACACCATTTAATAGATAGTTTGTTTTTAACTTTAATCTTTTAAAAGGATAAAAATTATTAAAGACGATAATAAAGTGGTGATAGCGATAAGTAAAAATACTGAGATATAAAAATTGAATTTCAGGAAATATAAAGAAACGGAATTCTAATAAGAAGTAAAAATTAGCTATACCTAATAGATTTCGAGTTGCAGCGAGGCGGCAAGTGAACGAATCCCCAGGAGCATAGATAACGATGTGACTGGGGTGAGTGAAAGCAGCCAACAAAACAGCAGCTTGAAAGATGAAGGGTATATCAAATATAGCTAAAAAGGTTGGTTCCACCCCAAGTTATTTTATATAACCATAACAGGTTGAATTAGAATCTTGGAATTTATTAATTATATTTTTAACATCAATTACAAGAGGTAATATCATGTCAGAGATCGAAGCAATTTCTTTAAAAGCACCAATCAGCGTTATTGCAAAAGTAACTAACAAATCAGAATATAAACTTAAACTTATTCAGGATTCTATCCGTCTGGATCAAGGTGAATGGACTACTCTTCCTCCTCAAGTCATTAACAGAAGCAATGATAGCACGCCTGGAAAAGCGATTTGGAGAAGTGATTCAAACAGCCTGTTAGGTGGTGTTGCAGGACGCTGTACCTATGTATTTGTAGATAGCAAAGGCGAAATCTATAGCATTTATATTACATGGAACAATCCTCTCATTGGCAGCAGCAGCTACTCAATCTCAACCGATTATTTAGGTGATGATTTACATTTATCCTATACAGCAGATGGCGGTAATAATCCAGTAGTAGATTATATGATTGTAAGCTAATACTTAATCACTAGTATTAACCACCATTCCTGTGAGAAGATATTTTAATTAATATCTATACAACAGGAATGGTTTATTTATTCAGAGAGATAATCTCTTTCCCATCTTAATCAATTATGAATTCTTACTTTAATATGTTTTTATAGATGGAGAGCGATAAGTATTAAAACGATCGAGTAAGATAGCAGGATCTTGTTCAATTATTGCCATATGACGATATTTTTCATGCAAGAATTGTTCATCAGCCATTTTATTAATCATAGCAATTAGCGGATCATAAAAGTTATTAATATTAAGAATACCGCAAGGTTTCGTATGTAACCCAATCTGACTCCAGGTAAATACCTCGCTAAACTCTTCCAACGTACCAAAGCCACCAGGTAAAGCAACAAAACCATCAGCTAATTCAATCATTTTGTTTTTACGCTGATGCATCGTTTCAACAACGTATAATTCAGTCAGATTTTTATGTGATATTTCTCGCGCTTCCAATAATGTTGGAATGACACCAATCACTTTCCCGCCCTCTGCCAAAACCGTATTGGCAACAGTTCCCATAATACCCACGCTGGCGCCACCATAAATGAGCGTAAGATTACGTTTAACCAACTCCTTTGCGAAGATAATGACATTTTCTTTATAGATTTCAGATATACCCAGACTTGAACCACAATAAACAGCAATATTTTTCATTATCTCAGCTCCGGTTACTTTATCTTTACATGAAAAATAGGATTATACGTTAGTATCACAATCATACAACTCACTTATAAAACTGATACCAAGAAAAACAAAATAAGAATGGTTTTTTCATATTCAATATATTAGCATTAATCATAACTTATATTTAATTATTATGATATGAAATCAAGTATTAACCAAATTGTATTAAATACCCTCATCACTTATAATTCCCAAATTATCGACACATTAAAATACAATGTAAATTTATATCAGAATTATACTCCAATAATAAAATTTAATTTCACTATAACCATACAATATGGTCTAATAAATGAAAAATATTTCGCTAAAATTATATTCTCTAAACCTATTGAGTTATCTGCCTTTCACTGCGAAGATTATCGGCCAGATCACGTGATTTTAATTGAGGTTTTGCCCGGATGTCTTCTTCCAAGCTCCAAAAGAGTACCTTTCCATTAATACCTGTAATACTGTTACTGCTTGCCATGACATCAATTCAGGGCGGTGCTTCTCTTGCCAAAACGCTGTTTCCAGTCATCGGTGCACCGGGTGTTACCGCACTGCGCCTAGGTCTTGGAACTATCATTCTATTTATTATTTTTAAACCCTGGCGTCTGCGTTTTAGCCGAAAATCCATCATGCCACTGCTTACATATGGTATTGCTCTTGGCGCGATGAATTATACATTCTATATGGCACTGACAACTATTCCTCTAGGTATTGCCGTGGCTCTTGAATTCACCGGCCCACTGGCTGTAGCGATGTTCTCATCACGCCGACCAATAGATTTTCTTTGGGTGGCATTGGTTATCGCCGGCTTAGCTTTCCTACTACCCATTGGCAATAATAATATTGATAGTTTAGATCCGATAGGGATTATTTATGCACTCAGCGCGGGTGTTTGCTGGGCACTGTATATTATTTTCGGCCAACGCGCCGGGGCAGGTCATGGAGCAGCAACTGTGTCTATTGGTTCATTGATCGCTGCTATGATATTTTTCCCTGTCGGTTTGATACAAACGGGGCCAGAACTATTATTTGATATGTCAATTCTCCCTCTGGCACTGGCAATTGCGATTCTGTCTACTGCATTCCCATACACACTGGAAATGATTGCTCTGACCCGTTTACCTGCACAAACATTTGGTACGATGATGAGCCTTGAACCCGCACTGGGCGCGCTATCTGGTATTGCGTTTCTGAATGAGCATTTAACGATAACGCAATGGCTGGCACTGTTCTGTATTATTTTTGCCTCCATCGGTTCTACGTCAACAATAAAAGGAAAACCTAAAATCACCGAAGTCGATTAATCATTTTATTTAATCGAAATAAAATAGAAACCGGAGGAATAAAGTCATTCTCCGGTTTTTTATAAATAAGAAACTCATTCATGACCAAATTATTCACACAGACTCACCTGATAAATTATTATACTTTCCAATATTAATCTAAGAATTTCATGGTAAATATTTTACTATAAAAATTAACTATTGATTTAATAGGAATAAGCTATACCTAATAGATTTCGAGTTGCAGCGCGGCGGCAAGTGAACGCATCCCCAGGAGCATAGACAACTATGTGACTGGGGTGAGTGAAAGTAGCCAACAAATATCCATGACATGCAAGACCATCTAAAAGAATTAGCCGACCGTTATGGTGTTGTCGCTAACGATATCCGCAAAACGCTGGATGAAGTTGAGGATGAAAACACCGCGGATATGTTAACTGCCGCCTCTCGTGATCTCGACAAATTCTTATGGTTTATTGAAGCAAGCGTTGAGCAGTAAAATATAAAGAGCCGTCACATTAAGAGCTCTAAGACTTACAGGCCCCTGTTAACAACGGGGGCCTGTTTACATTAGCCTTTCACCACCCAATACCCGACACGGCAAAACATCATAAAATGCCCTCCGCACGGACAAATTTCGCCATATCCTTTAATAATCAGCACAAATTGTCTATAATCCACACTTATTTTCAGAAATAACTTGAGGAAATAAAAAAATGGACAACGAAGTAAAAGACAGCAATGGCACCCTACTTAATGATGGCGATTCTGTACAGGTCATCAAAGATCTAAAAGTAAAAGGCACATCAGCAACGTTAAAACGCGGCACTTTGATTAAAAATATCCGTCTTACCCATCGTGAAGATGAAATCGAATGTAACTCAGATAAAATCAGAGGGTTAGTATTGAAAACCTGTTTTCTGAAAAAAGTAGGATAAGCCGCCTTTTCTATCGATTTTATTTACCAAATTAGCCGCCCCCTATAAAGAGGGTGGCGCAAAAGGCCGGCATTTTTTGCTAAGAGTAAAAATAAACCCCGATTTTGAGTAGATTTATTCTTGGGCTCTGTCAATTATTACCTTCAGAGCCTAGTTATCATAAACCATGCAGAATTGGCCTTGCTTTCGCTAATTGTGAGTTTCAATTATCCTTTTTTATGTTCTCAATTTCCGCCTCTGAAATAACCTCCGGCTGCTCAATAGGGAAAACAGGCAGCGCTTGCAATAATCTTGGGCCATACCTTTTACTCAGTAAGCGCTTGTCATAAATCACCACATCACCATAGCATTCATGACTACGGATAAGTCTTCCTACTTGCTGAATAAGACTAAAAGAAGCGCTTGGTAAACTCTGTACTTCAAAAGGATAACGTTTGAGTGATTTCAACCACTCGCTTTCAGTAATAATGACCGGATTATTGACCGGCGGAAATGAGATTTTTTGAATGTGAACTTGGGACAGATAATCACCCTTTAAATCCAAACCTTCCGCAAAAGATTGCAATCCAACCAATACGCTACATTGCCCTTCGTTGATACGCTGACAATGAGTTTCCACTAACCGATAACGTGGCTGATCCCCCTGCACCAATAACATCAAGCGTAAATCTGTCACATAAGAGAGAAAGATATCCATCGCCCTCTGACTGCTGAACAATATCAACATACCTTTATGTTGCTGCCTCAGCAATTGAGCCCTGAAATAACACGCCATCTCTTGCAAATGAGCAGTTTCATTGTGCAGTGTCGGCTCCAATGACATTTTGGGAATAATCAGTTTGCCCTGCTGCCTATGATCAAAAGGTGATGACAATGTAACAAAACGGTCGCCTGCTTTTTCAGTTAACCCAGTCAACTCCTGAATACGGGAAAAACTATTCAGAGAACAAAGCGTTGCCGATGTCACAACCACATGAGGAATGCTACTCCAAAGCAGTTGATTAAGCTGTTCGCTGACTCTGATACCGGCACAATGGAAGTAGAGGTGCGACTGATTTTTCTCATCACGGCGTCTAAGCCATTTTGATACCGGTGCACTGGATGACTCTTCCAACGCTGCCAAGCGCCACAGCTTAGTCATATTTTCAAAATATCCCAGCGTACGACTGGTATGCAAAATAGACCGATGCAATCTGACAATATCCTGTTTAGCCGTCCTCTCAGTCAAATCATTCAGTATCGCTTCTGCCAGACCCCGTAAACCGTCGGTCAATTTAAATAGCTGCTGGCAGCAAAGTAGCAAGTTATCCGGTAATTTACCCATTCCGAACAAATACTCATCTACTTCATTCTTTTCAGGTAAAAGCGCCTGAGTGATCATTGCGAGCTCTCTAAAGCACTCCCGTAGTTTTTCACTATGCTCATTCAGGCAACTGGCATTCGCTAAGCGTGGTGGCTTTGCCGGATGGAATTGCACCAGATATTGCTCAACATGACGAACAAAAGTATCTAATTGACCATTAAGTTGAAACAGAGTGATTTCCCCCTCAACTTCCAGAGAATCCCTGGCAACATCCGGTATATGGTGTCCTTCGTCGAGTACCAATAATAAATTTTTAGCATCAGGGAGTACCGACTCATTCTCCAATGCCGCCATCACTAACGCATGGTTAGCGACCACCACATCTACATTATCTATCTCACGGCGAGCAATAAAAAACGGGCAACGATGATAATACTGACAGTTACGTCCCAGACAATTTGCTTTATCTGTACTCACTTTCGTCCACAAAGCATCAGACAAAGCCAATTTATGGTGATCACGCAATCCATCCCAGGCAAAAGTTGTGTAATCACTACGCAACCGACGACACAATTCCCTCTCTTCACTACTGGCAAGCTCTGTTTTGTCCTCAACCAAAAACATGAGATCGATCTGCTCACTCTCGGTTGCACAGATAGCGTCAAGATTACGTGGGCAAACATAACGACCACGACCAAAAGCACCGGTAAATTTCAGATCAGGAATAATTTTACGCAACAGAGGAAGGTCTTTACTGTAAATCTGATCTTGTAAAGCGACATTCGCCGTACTCACGACCAATGGCTTACTTTCCGCTCTGCTGATAGCAATGCCAGGTAGCAGGTAAGAAAGGGTTTTACCGATTCCCGTTGGTGCTTCAATAACCAAATGACGCCCTTCCTGATCCGCAAGGGTTTTTGCAACTTCGGCAATCATCTGTCGCTGCGGAGCACGAGAAATAAAACCATTAATATGTTGAGGTAATGTCTTATACCACTGACTTATCTGATTTTTTATTGAATTGGAAAGTGCCATTGGATTCTACTACCATGAAATCGGAGCGCTATTGTCCCACAGAGCAAAAATGAAATCAGCTTCATACCGAGACAACAATCGGTCAACCCACAATTTAATTCCACATTCGTTAAATTAGTGAGCATCTTGTCAGCTATTCAGAACGCTATATACTGCCTATTTTCTACAACACCTGAGAACAATAATGAAAAAGCTCCTTATCATTTTCATCGCTATCTTTGCATTTGGTTCAATTGGCGGCGTATTCTTGGCGGGCCTTAATATGTATACCCGTTCAACCACACCGATAGAATCACCAACCAGTCAACAACAAGAAACCACCACGGCGCCGGTACAATAACAATAGCGGACCGTGACATTGACTTATCTTTGTATCTAATTCATTTTCGTATCAAGTGAGGGATTCCATGAATAACGCATACTTTGTCACTCCACAATGGTTAAAAGATCATCTTGATGATAAGAATCTTGTCATCCTTGATGCAACCGCCCCACCACCACCTCAACAGATTGATTGTCATAAACTTTGGCTGGATACCCATATCCCCAACGCCCAATTTTTTGATTTAGACAAAATTGCCAATCATCAAAGTGGATTACCTCACATGCTGCCCGACCCGCAAACTTTCAGTCAGGCCGCTGGCGCAATGGGGATCAGTGAAAATCATCTAGTCGTGATTTATGACCAAGGCAATATGTTCTCCGCCCCTCGTGCATGGTGGACATTTAAGATATTCGGTAGCCGCAACGTCCGTATTCTTGATGGCGGTTTACAAGGCTGGCAACAGGCAGGATTGCCAACAGAATCAGGTGAAGTGAAACGCAATCCCCAAATCTTTAATACCGATTTCGATGCCAACAAAGTGAAATCCCTGGAACACATTCTGGATGTGCTAAATGATCAACAAACCCAAATTGTTGATGCCAGAGCAACAGACCGTTTTCAAGCTAAAGCCCCAGAACCGCGTCCTGGATTAAGAATGGGCCATATTCCTGGCAGTAAAAACGTTCCGTGGACCATGTTGGTAGAGAATGGTCACTTTAAATCAAAAACTGAAATTACAGATATTTTCCATAAGCAAGGCGTCGATTTAAACAAACCGGTTATCGCCAGTTGTGGATCGGGTATGACTGCTGCCGTTTTAGTATTGAGTTTAGATATCATCGGCAAGAAAGATGTTTATTTATATGATGGATCATGGGCTGAATGGGGAGCAGACAATACCCTACCACTTGAGAAATAATTAAATACCATAGGGCATATTCACTCTATGCCCTTTGCCGCCGCGCTGCGGCTCGAAATCTATTAGGTATAGATATATTTTTCAGTAATCAAATAGCATCCAATCAAATAAGTTCCATATCGTTATATTTCATAATTCTATCTATTAATTTCTCAATAAAGATTATCATTTATCAATCATAGTTACATAAAATAATCAAACGAACATATTTGTAAATTTAAATATTATTATTATCAACTTAAAATTCAACTCTGTTTTTTATTTGTAAATAAGATTAAGATATTATTCCAATAGGGATTGCCTTTAGCGGAAATACATAAGGAGATCAGCACCAAGATGGGTTTAAAACCCATTGATTTTTATCTTGAATATTACCCTGCTCCACGTTTTACCACAAAGAAATAAAAATAAAATACCCTTATGCAACGGATTATAAAAAAGTTGAATATTGATACTTTTACCAAAGCATAATATCAAAATTTATATTATAAAAATGGAGAGTAAAAATGACTATTTCTCTTAAAGATCAAAGAATAAATCTCGCACTCAGCTTTATCAGTGGTGCAGGGAGTATAATAACTGAAAAACCAGAGCCGACTATGGTTGCAGAAGATATTCAAACATCACTGGAAAAGAGCAGAGTGACAGCCAACAGATTTTCTATTATTTGGGGCCCCGCCGTTTTTCGCGTTGATAACGGCAATAACACCAAGGGTAATAAGGACGACCACGTTTTATTCATTGTAAAAAATCGCAAGATTCCCCATGATTATCGCATCGTTATCCGAGGATCATGGTCTGATGTTAACTGGCAAGTTGAAAATTTTGCTGTACATGAAACAGTAAATTGGTCACTTTGGGATCAGAATATTCCTGAAGAATTTAAAGATGCTAAGATTTCTTATGGAACCCATATAGCATTAAACTATATTGTTAATCAAGTAAAAAGTAACAATATTCCTGGATATGGAGAATCACTCATCGAAGCAATTAATAAAATTGCTTCGGAAAAAGGCATACATAATATTACCATCACCGGGCACAGTTTGGGTGGTATTCTCTCTTCTACCCTTGGATTATATTTAAAACGCTTATACCTTAATAAAGGGAACAATAATATTCGTATTCATGTTTGCTCTTTTGCCAATCCAAATACCGGTAATGATATTTTTGCATCTTATATTAAATCTGTTTTTAACGGCACCTTAACAACCAGCTATAAAAGCCATTTTTTAAGGATATATAATCGTAAAGATGTTATTTCCCTCATCTGGAATCTGGATGGATTAGAGAAAATCCCAACAATCTATGAACCATTAATTAAATTAGATGAAAAATTAATTAACAGATTTAAAAAGATTGTTCTTCTCGTGCAAGATAAAGGTTACACCAAACTCACGCCAGATTTACCTTTTACAGCACCTATTGCAGAACTGGATCTCAATAAGCAAGTTGTTTTCCAACATATTAAAGCCTATGCCAACCAATATGGCATGAATTTATTGGAGGTTAATGACGGCACTCAACCACCTACTGATGATATTGTGGTTATTAATAGTAATCTATCTCAAGATATCGTCGCTTATTTCTTACAGATACCGCTGCCTGAATGACAATATTAATGTCGCATAAATTTATTATGCTTCATCTATATTTTATCTAAACTTAATGGAGCCTTATTATAAAGACTCCATTGAACGATAATTATTTAAACATAATAAAAAACCACTTTTCTCCATATATCACTAGAATATCACTGATTTATAATCATTCCAGATTAAATTATTCGCAGAGATAATATCAACGTTATTCATACATTAGTTTCCTTGAGCAAAAACATAATCCAAAAAGATAGTAATAATATTTAAATGTAATTATTCAATATATAATCCAATCGTTTATTTTTAATTTCAAAATAAATAATTTATATTTTCGTCAAATAAAATAATATCAAAAAACCTATGTACTTATTTGACAGATCTGAAAGTTATTATTAACTTTAAGTTAAATTCTGTTTTTGTCTAAATGGAAGAGCAAAAGAATTAAATCTTGATATTTAGACCGATACCTCGCATTAACACTTATTACATGAAAAAATAGGGAGTAAAAATGACTATTTCTCGTGAAGATCAAAAAATAAATCTCGCGCTCAGCTTCGTTATTAACTCTGGAGGTATAAAAACTAGCAAACCAGAACCGGGCATTGTTTCGGAAAATATCCAAAGATCATTGGAAAGCAGTAAAGCAACAGCAAACAAATTCACTATCATTTGGGGACCCGCGGTGTTTCGCGTTGATGACGTTGATGGGAAAAAAAGCGTTATAGATAAAAAGGACGATCATGTTCTATTCATTGCGCAAAATCGCCATGACCCAAACGACTATCGCGTGGTTATTCGGGGATCATGGTCCGATATTAACTGGCTTAATGAAGATGTTATTGTCTGTAACACGCAAGATTGGGCACGATGGGATTCAAGATCACCCAAAAATGCCAAAATAGCCCATGGAACCGACATGGCATTAGGCTATATTCTTAATCAATTGAAAAGCAACAATCCTCCGGGTTATGGAGAATCGCTCACTGATGCCATTGATAAAATTGCCCAGAAAGAAGGGGTACAAAACATTACTATTACAGGACACAGTTTAGGAGGCGTGCTATCTTCTACCATTGGTTTATATCTAAAGAGACGGTATCTTGATAAGGGAAACAACAATATTCGAATTAATGTCTGTGCTTTTGCCGGCCCAACTGCTGGCAACGATACTTTCGCATCCTACTCTGAATCTATTTTCAATGATATATCAGTTGTTGGTTATAAAAGTAATTTTCTGAGAATTCATAATAGTATAGATGTCGTTCCCTTAGCCTGGCATATAAAAGGTTTAGAGGAAGTTAAAGCTATCTATCCAGTGTTAACTGTAACAATTAATGCTCTTATCCTCTCTGTCCTTGATAAGAATTACACGCAAATTTTCCCAGATTTCTCTATTCATTCAAAAATCCCAATATCACCAATAGCGTCGTTTGATGATTTACTGGTTAATATTGGCAATCAACATACTCATGCCTATACCAAAGAGTATGATATGAGTTTCATCACCATTGATGATAATTTAAACATACCGACTGATTACGATATTGTTGTCATTAATGATAGCCTATCCGAAAGTATTGTTGATCTCTTCAAGTTTTTAATCAAGGATAAAATCAGTATCACATAATTTTATATTATTATGTATATTTCTCTCAGAGTATAAATGGGACCTTTATTAAAGGTTCCATTCATTGCAATAAATTACTTTCCATAAGCAGTATGATATACAAAGTAACTCATATAATCTTTCAAAGATGTAATGATATTTCGTGTAACTATTTGGCACATCATCTTTATCACTTATTTTTAATTTCATAATAAATAATTTACATGTTGCCAAATAAAATAACATTAAAAAATCCTTTGCACACATTTGACATATTCAAAATTCATTATTAACTTTAACTATATTTTCCATTTAAACGTAAGCTTCAAAAAATTAAACCTTGATGTTTTAACCTAAAAATCAGATCAACATTTAAAAATGGGAGAGATAAAAATGACTATATCCTGTGAAGAGCAAAAATTAAATCTTGCATTAAGCCTTATTATTAATTCTGGAGAAATTTCTGACAAACCAGACAAAATAAAAGTCATTGAATGTGATATTCATAAATCACTTAAGAACAGTAAAGCAACAGCAGATAAATTCTCTATGGTTTGGGGGCCGGCTATATTCCGTATTGATGAAAAACACCATGACAAAAAATATGATCACGTTGTAATGATTGTGAAAGATATCGATAATCCAAGTGACTATCGCATTGTCATTCGAGGAACCTGGTCTAGGATTAATGAGATTAATGAAGATCTTCATGTATCTAAAACTGTAGACTGGTCTAACTGGGACACAAATATTCCTCAAGAATTTAAAGACGCTAAAATTTCCCATGGAACAGACTTAGCATTAACCTCTCTTATTAATGGCTGTCCTCTTAATGAGGACAATGAACCACTCATCGATAAAATTAATAAAATTATCAAAGAAGAAGGGAAAAATAAGATACTGAATATTACCGTCACGGGACATAGTTTGGGCGGTGTACTCGCTTCTACTATTGGCTTATATCTGAAGAGAAAATACCTTAATGAAGGAAACGACAATATTCGTATTCAAGTATGTACTTTTGCAGCCCCAACTGCCGGTAATGATATTTTCGCCTCCTATTCCGACTCCGTTTTTAAAGGTACATTAAGCCCTGATTCTTATGAAAGTAATTTTCTAAGAATTCATAATAACCATGACATCGTTCCACTAGCATGGGCTAAAAATGATTTGAAGAAAATTGAGAAACTCTATCCAATACTAATAATTGGAGTTGAGATTTATATCCACAAAACCCGCCATATAAACTATACCCAACTCTCCCCAGAGTTCTCTTTTTCAGAGAAGTTAAATAAACATCAAAACTTACTTGATAGTATAGGGTTTCAACATATCAATGCATATCCAAAATATTATCAAATGAGTTACAAAGAAATTCATGGCAATTCAACGATACCGACTGGCTGCGATATTGTTGTGATTGATAATAACTTATCTAAACATATTCATAACTGTTTCAGCTCTCTAATTAAAGATTAGAGCAATATTACATAACCTTACCCTATTGTAATATATTTTCTGATTCATCAGTAATGGAACCTTTATTAAAGGTTCCATTCATTGCAATAAATTACAATTGAATAGAGTAAATAAATTATTTTTCCTACCTATAACTAATTACAGTAATTCACTATCACTCACTTTTGTAGATACCAATATATACCCTTCATCTTTCAAGCTGCTGCTTTGTTGGCTACTTTCACTCACCCCAGTCACATCATTATCTATGCTCCTGGGGATTCGTTCACTTGCCGCCGCGCTGCAACTCGAAATCTAATTATTTTCCATAGCTAATAATTAGCTATGCCCTTCACGTTATCATTACCAATAGCTAATATACCCGTTATCTTTCAAGCTGCTGCTTTGTTGGCTGCTTTCACTCACCCCAGTCACATAGTTATCTATGCTCCTGGGGATTCGTTCACTTGCCGCCTCGCTGCAACTCGAAATCTATTAGGTATATAATCTTAAAAAATCATAACATAATTTTTACTATTTATTTTAAAGTTCATAATAGATAATTTATTTTGTTAAATAAAATAACTTTAAAAAATTATATACTCTCATTTAACAGATTTAAAGATAATTATTAACTTTGACTCTGTTATTTAAATAAAAACCCAAAGTATTGATCATTAGTGTTTAAGCTAACACACCAGATCAGCATTCATTATATTAAAAATTGGAAACAAAAATGACAATTTCTCTTGAAGATCAAAAAATAAATCTTGCGTTAGGCTTTATTATCAACTCTGGGAGTATAATAACCTATCAATCAGAACCGGCTATCGTTTCAGAAAATATTCAAAAATCATTAGCAAGTAGTAAGGCTACCGCAAATAGATTCTCCATCATTTGGGGACCTGCTGTTTTTCGTGTCGGTAGTGTTAATAAGAAAACAAGCGCTGTAGATAAAAAAGACGATCACGTTTTATTCATTGTAAAAGATCTCAAAAATCCAAACGATTATCGAATCGTTATTCGCGGATCATGGTCCAATGTTAACTGGTTTGATGAGAATTTCAATGTAGGCACAACTGAAAACTGGTCAATTTGGGATTCAAAAGCCCCCAAAGATGCTAAAATTTCAAAAGGAACCCATATAACTTTAGACTATATTGTCAACCAAATAAAGAGCAATAACCCTCCTGGTTATGGAGAATCATTGATTGAGGCAATTGATAAAATTGCACTGGAAGAAGGCGTACATAATATTATTCTTACAGGGCATAGTTTAGGCGGTGTAATGGCCTCTACGCTTGGTGTGTATTTAAAGAGACGTTATATTGATAGAGGAAATAATAATATTCGTATTCATGTTTCCTCCTTTGCTGCCCCAACTGCGGGTAACGATGTTTTCGCATCCTATAGTGAATCTGTTTTTAATGGAACATTACTATCTAGCTATGAAAGTAATTTTCTCCGGATCCATAACCGTAAAGATATTGTTACCCTAGCCTGGAGTGTAAAAGGATTAGAAGAAATTAAGGCTCTCTATCCAATATCAACTTTAATCGTTAACGGTTTTATCTCAGTCGTGAAGGATAAGAATTACACTCAACTTACGCCAGATTTACCTTTTACTGCACCTGATTTAAAACCTTCTACCGGTTTAATTGAAAAACTCGTACTTCAACATATTGATGCTTATCCCAAAGAGTACGGCATGAGTTTTACAGTCGTTAATGATCGCGCTAATCCACCAACTGATTATGATATTGTTGTGATTAACGATGGTCAATCTCGCTATATTAGAGAATTTTTATCATCTATTGTTCAAGATGAAGACCAGACCTAATAGTTTCATCATATTGATTATTTTTATAATTTAACCAAAATGGAACCTTGATTAAAGGTTCCATTTATTACAATAAAAGTTTATTCCAGATAATTACCCCCCCACCAAGTTATTTCTGACAAGTCATCCTTCTGTCAAAATCATTTATAATGACCATTATCACATCAATTAAATTTTTTTTGACAAAAATATCACGTAATAGTAATAAAATTCATTATCATCTGACGTTTTATAAAACAAAATATGACAAAAGGAAACCAAAATGGAAGCAAAAAAGCTAGAAACCAGAAGATTAATATTACCTCCTTTAGAAAGTAAAGATGATATACAAATTCAAAACATTTTTCCTAAGTGGGAAATTGTTCGTTATCTTACAGCAAACACCCCGTGGCCCTACCCAGATGATGGCACCCTGGAATATATAAATAAGATCGCACTACCATCAATGGCAGAAGGAAGCGCATGGTTTTGGACTATAAGAAGGAAGGATGATCCATCAATAATAATAGGAATGATATCGCTATACGATCAAGAAAATAATAACCCCAATGGGAAGTTCTAAGTTGCTCTTCATCACCGGTCACACCAAAGAGATAACATGTGCTATATCAGCAGACGTTTTTAACTTTCTTATCTCTTCAAACAGCGTTGTCGCCTCTTCATATTCTTTGCGTAAATAACCAAGCCACTGTTTAATCCGAGCAACATGATATTGCCCGGTATCACCCTGTTTTTCCAACCGGATATATTTTTGCAATAGTTGAACAACGTCCTGCCAACACATTTTTGGTTCGTTATATTTCACCACTCGGCTCAAATTAGGAACATGAAGCGCGCCCCGCCCAATCATGACCGCATCACAACCTGTCACACTCAGGCAATCCTGCGCACTTTGCCAATCCCAAATTTCACCGTTGGCGATAACCGGAATAGAAAGACGTTGACGGATTTCACCAATCGCTTGCCAGTTAATACGCTCCGCTTTGTAACCATCCTCTCTGGTCCGCCCATGAACCGTCATTTCCGTCGCGCCCGCCTGTTGTACCGCATCGGCAATTTCACATTGCCGATCAACACTATCCCAACCTAAACGAACCTTAACCGTCACAGGCAAATGAGCAGGTACTGCTTCACGTATCGCTTTCGCTCCTTGATAAATCAGTTCAGGATCTTTCAGCAACGTTGCTCCGCCACCGCTACCATTGACTGTTTTTGATGGACAACCGCAATTCAAATCAACGCCATAAGATCCTAATTCAATCGCTCGTGCCGCGTTTTCCGCCAGCCATCGCGGATATTGACCCAAGAGCTGAACCCTTACCAATGTGCCGGATGGTGTCCGGCTTTGGTTACGTAATTCAGGACAAAGCTTATAAAAAGATTTTACCGGCAATAGGCTATCGACAACCCGTAAAAATTCCGTAATGCACAAATCGTACTCATTGATTTCACTCAGAAGTTCCCTAACCAAAGAGTCCAGCACACCTTCCATCGGAGCCAGTAAAACCCGCATTAATTAACCCCAGACGTTAGACGATTTATGGGATACATCATGACTGCTGCTACGCTGACGCGAAGGCGCCCCAGAACGGCGATGGCTATTTTTCTGTCGATTATCGCCACGTGCCTGACGACCATTTTGGATAGGTTCAGCCTTGATGGTTGGATCTGGCTCATAGCCGGGAATTGCCATACGGGGAATCTCCCGTTTTAACAAACGTTCAATATCTTTCAACAGTTTGTGCTCATCAACACAGACCAGAGAAAGTGCCTGCCCTGTTGCATCTGCTCGACCAGTACGACCAATACGGTGAACATAATCTTCAGCGACATTAGGCAATTCAAAATTCACCACATAAGGCAGTTGATCAATGTCCAGACCGCGGGCAGCAATATCTGTCGCTACCAATACTCTGATCCGGCCATCTTTAAAATCAGCCAGTGCACGGGTTCTTGCTCCCTGACTTTTATTACCATGAATAGCCGAAGCCGTTATACCATCTTTATTTAACTGTTCCGCCAAGCGGTTCGCACCATGCTTGGTTCGGGTAAATACCAGAACTTGCTGCCAGTTACGGCTGCCGATCAAGAAAGAGAGCAGCTCACCTTTACGCTTTTTATCGACAAAGTGAACAAGCTGTTCAATCTGTTCAGAAGCAGAGTTACGACGGGCAACTTCAACACTGACGGGATCTCGCAATAACTTATTAGCTAAATTTTTGATATCGTCAGAGAAAGTTGCAGAAAACAGTAAATTTTGCCGTTTCGGTGGTAATTTATTCAGCACCCGGCGAATATCATGAATAAACCCCATATCCAGCATTCGGTCAGCTTCATCCAATACCAGAATTTCTACCCGTGATAAATCAACCGCATTTTGATGTTCAAGATCCAGTAACCGCCCTGGTGTTGCGACTAAAATATCCACACCACCACGCAATTTCATCATCTGAGGGTTAATACTGACACCGCCAAAAACAACCAGAGAGCGCAGTCTGAGGTATTTGCCGTAGTCGCGTACATTTTCACCCACTTGAGCAGCCAATTCACGGGTTGGGGTCAGGATTAATGCTCTGACTGGCCGGCGCCCTTTCATCTGAATAGGGGAATCATTTAACCGTTGCAGCATGGGTAAGGTAAAACCCGCGGTTTTACCCGTGCCTGTTTGAGCACTCGCTAATAAATCTTTACCCGCTAATACAACAGGAATTGCCTGTTGTTGAATTGGCGTCGGCGCTGAATAACCCTGTTCTTCAACGGCACGCAAAATATCAGCACTTAAGCCAAGTGATTTAAAATTCATAAATAAGAAATGCTCCAGACTTCACCATTCCTGAACGCTATTCAGGGGCAGTTTTATGGGAAGAAAATCAGACGTGGTCAATACCACAAAGGAAAAAACACAAACTGCAATGCGCCATATCTCGGCTATTATACCAGATATACTTTCTGATGATGCAACTAAAACAACAGCTATTTACCCGGTAATTTTCATGATCCATAACATTTTTATGCAATTTACATTGATTTACTATAAGTATAGAGTTAACCCATGATTGATATTTTGTTTAAGTCTTTTGATTATTTGCAACAGGATTCATGTCCATGTCAGTCAACAACACCCAAACCGCCAGAGGCGAACAAGCCAAACAACAGCTACTCGAAGCAGCCCTTGAAATTTTCGGTAAATCAGGACTGACCGGTGCAACGACTAGGGAAATTACATTACATGCTCAACAAAACATTGCCGCCATAGCTTATTATTTTGGCTCTAAAGAGGGGCTTTATCAGGCAGTTGCCCAGTATATTACTGACACAATTAAGACTGAGTTCACTCATCTTTTTAAAAAAATTGATGATTTTTTTTCATCATCAGCACCGTACTCACCAGAAAATATATTGAGGATGATTCATGAAGGATTCCTTGGAATTAACCGCCTGATGATTGAAAAAGAGAGTATTAATATCAGCCGGATAATGGCCAGAGAACAACTTGCACCAACCGATGCTTATACCCTAATCCATGAGCAAGCACTCGTGCCTCTTCACAGCAGATTAAATAAACTGATTGCCTGCTATATCGGCGCCGATGAACATCAGCTTTCCACCATGCTACACACTCATGCTCTCATGGGAGAAGTTCTCACTTTCCGCATGGCGAGGGAAACTTTATTACGTCAGACAGGCTGGAATAATATCGGGCCCGAAGAATATAAATTGATTGATCAGATCCTTATCCAGCATATCGATTTATTACTGAATGGACTGAAGAAACATAATCCGAATAAATAAAATAACAGGGAATATCATGTACAACAAAAAACTCACTCTGGCAATATTGGTGACCGCGATTATTCTTAGTGCTATTTTAGGAAGTTACTATTATCAAGGTAAAAATGATAAAATTCTGACCCTCTATGGCAATGTAGATATACGTACTGTTAATCTTAGTTTCCGGGTTGGGGGTAAACTCGCTAGTCTACAAGTTGATGAAGGCGATACCATTGCGGCCAATCAAGTTATCGGCCAACTGGACAATGGGCCATTTATTAACGCTCTCAATAAAGCAAAAGCCACTCGTGATAGCACTAAAGCACGTTTAGCCATGATGGAAGAGGGTTATCGCACAGAAGAAATTGCCCAAGTCCGTTCGGAAGTTGCACAACGCGAGGCTGCCTGGCATTTCGCTGATAGTTTCTTCAAACGCCAACAAGGTTTGTGGCAAAGTAAAGTTATTTCGGCCAACGAATTAGATGATGCTAAAACCAATCACAATCAAGCATTAGCGGCTTTACAAGCGGCTAAAGATAAACTGAACCAGTTCGAAACCGGTTATCGTAAAGAAGAAATTGCAGAAGCCAGAGGCCAGCTTGCTCAAGCCGAAGCGGTTGTCGCTCAAGCTGAATTGGATTTACAAGATACTCAACTGACGTCCCCCTCATCCGGTACTATCCTGACCCGTGCCATTGAACCAGGCACTATGCTGTCAGCCGGCAATACGGTGTTCACACTTTCTCTAACTGACCCGGTTTGGGTAAGAGCCTATATCAGTGAAAGCCATCTCGGACAGGCAACGCCCGGACGTGAAATTTTACTCTATACCGACAGCCGCAAAGATAAACCTTATCACGGCAAAATTGGTTTTGTTTCACCCACAGCCGAATTTACACCAAAGAATGTAGAGACCCCCGATCTACGTACTGATCTCGTCTATCGGTTGCGCATCATTGTCACCGACCCGGATGATGCCCTGCGTCAAGGTATGCCAGTTACACTGCATTTTTCCGATTCAGATAAATAAGAGGCTGTCATGAGCAGCTCTGCATATACGATAAGGTTAGAAAAAGTCGAAAAAACTTTTCCCGGCCTGAATAATCACGCGGTATCCAGCCTGACCGCAGAGATCTACGGTGGCTCCGTTACTGGCCTTGTAGGGCCGGATGGGGCAGGAAAAACCACGCTGATACGCATGTTAGCGGGTTTACTGAAACCCGATAGCGGTTCTATTGAAATCATGGGGCTTGATCCGATAAAAGATGGCGTACAAGTGCGTTTTGAACTGGGCTATATGCCACAGAAATTTGGCCTGTATGAAGATTTAACCGTATTAGAAAACCTGAATCTGTATGCAGATCTGCGTGGCGTACTGGGTGACGAGCGTAAAAAAACCTATGAGCAACTACTTACGTTTACCGATCTGACCCGTTTTACCGGGCGACTGGCGGGCAAACTTTCAGGCGGCATGAAGCAAAAACTGGGGCTTGCCTGTACTCTGCTTGGTAAACCCAAAGTGTTGCTGCTGGACGAACCCGGCGTTGGCGTTGACCCGATAGCCCGCCGCGAACTCTGGCGGATGGTTCACGAACTGGCAGATGATGGTATGCTAATCCTCTGGAGTACTTCTTATCTGGATGAAGCCGAGCAATGTCGTGATGTCCTGTTACTTAATCAAGGAAAACTGCTCTACAGCGGACAACCACAAAAACTGACCCAAAAGATGTCCGGGCGTTCTTTTCTGCTTGGTGCCAAACAAGACTCCCGTAGAAAAATGCTGCAACACGCTCTCACCTTGCCACAAGTAACGGATGGTGTGATTCAGGGGAAATATGTTCGTCTTATTCTCAAGCCTGATGCCTCTCCGCAAGAATTACTTAGCCAGCTTGATCTACCTGATGCTGAAATCGTTAAAGCCGTTCCTCGCTTTGAAGATGCCTTTATCGATTTACTCGGTGGTGGTTCCACCCGCCATTCGGAACTAGCAGAGATCATGCCACGGATTGCGGCTAACCCGACGGAAACAGTCATTGAAGCACAAGATTTAACCAAAAAATTTGGCGATTTTGCCGCCACTGACCATGTTGATTTTCAGGTGAAACGTGGAGAAATCTTTGGTCTGCTTGGCCCGAACGGTGCCGGTAAATCCACCACGTTTAAAATGATGTGCGGGCTCATGGTGCCGACTGGCGGTAAGGCGCTGGTATTGGGAATGGATCTGAAAACCAGCTCCGGGAAAGCCCGCCAACATTTGGGTTATATGGCGCAGAAATTTTCTCTGTATGGCAACCTGACAATTGAACAGAACCTGAAATTTTTTTCCGGCATTTACGGCCTACAAGGGCGCAAGCAAAAAGAAAAAATTGATGGCATGATCGACGCTTTCAATCTCAAATCCGTTTTACATCAAACCACCGACCAATTGCCTCTGGGATATAAACAGCGCCTTGCCCTTTCCTGCGCACTGATGCATGAGCCCGATATTCTGTTCCTGGACGAGCCAACTTCGGGGGTCGATCCGCAGATACGACGCGAATTCTGGCTACATATCAATGGCATGGTAGATAAAGGCGTTACCGTTATGGTGACCACCCACTTTATGGATGAAGCAGAATATTGTGACCGAATAGGGCTGGTATTCCGTGGTAAATTGATTGCCGCCGGAACGCCAGATGACTTGAAACAATTGGTTGCTACTGATGAAAATCCTGACCCATCAATGGAACAGGCATTTATTGATCTGGTCGTTAATTATGATGAGGAGCTACAATAATGAGTAGCCCAAAGCAACATGCTCCACAGCAAGCTGTCCGCTTCTCTTGGTGGCGATTGAAAGCACTTTGTGTAAAAGAGACGAAACAGATCTTGCGTGATCCCACCAGCGGATTAATTTCTATTGTCATTCCATTGATTCTGCTGTTTATCTTTGGTTACGGTATTAATCTCGACTCCAGTACCGTCCGTCTTGGGATTCTGGTAGAACAACAAAGTGAAGATGCTCGTGAATTAATACAGGCTTTTGCCGGTTCGCCCTATATTGAACCCAAAATCAGCGATAATCGTCAGCAATTAATTAATATGATGCAATCAGGAGCAATACGTGGACTCATTGTCATTCCTGTCAATTTCGATGCGCAGCTTGCCCGCCCTGACGGTAAAGCACAAATTCAGGTCATTACTGATGGCAGTGAACCCAATACCGCCAGCTTTGTACAAAATTATGCCAAAGGAGTATGGCAGGTTTGGCTGCAACAAAGAGGACAAGATCAGGGCAACGCTGTTAATCCGTTAATTGATATGCAGGTTCGTTATTGGTTCAATCCAGCAACAATTAGCCAGCATTTCATCATTCCCGGCGCAATAACCATTATCATCACCGTGGTTGGCGCCATCCTAACGTCACTGGTGGTTGCTCGTGAATGGGAACGCGGTACGATGGAAGCTCTGCTGTCTACTCAAATTACCCGCACCGAATTACTGCTTTCTAAACTCTTGCCTTATCAAGTGCTTGGATCATTCGCTATGCTGCTCTGTATGCTGGTATCGGTATTCGTGCTAGATGTACCATACCGAGGTTCTTTGTGGATATTGTCTGCGATCACTAGCCTCTATCTGGCTACGGCCCTTGGTATTGGGCTTTTGATCTCTACGGTGACACGCAACCAATTTAATGCCGCCATGATAGCGCTGAATGTCGCTTTTCTGCCTGCGATTATGCTTTCCGGCTTCATCTTTGAAATAAATAGCATGCCTGCCTTTATTCAGGTAGTAACCTATTTCATCCCGGCTCGTTATTTTGTCAGTAGTTTGCATACGCTCTTTCTGGCGGGAAATATCAGTACGGTACTGATGATAAATCTATTATTACTGATCGCCTCCGCTATTGTGTTTATTGGCCTGACGGCATGGAAAACCCCGCGGCGTCTGGATTAAGAAGGAATTAGCATGTTTTATCGTCTTTACACCCTGATTATTAAAGAATTGCAATCTCTACTCAGAGATCCGCAAACCCGGGCTATCCTAGTTATGCCGGTTATCTTCCAGATGATCTTATTTCCTTTATCAGCAACCCTTGATGTCACTAATGCAACTATTGCTATTTTTGATGAAGACAAAGGCAAAGCCTCTATTGAGCTCACCCAACGGCTGGCAAAATCAAAAGCCTTTCCTGATGTGATATTGCTGAACCATTCACAAGAAATACAACCGATAATCGATCACCAAAAAGCCTTATTATTGGTACGTTTCCCACAAGATTTCAGTGCTAAAATTGCCAGTCATGACCCGGTTTCCCTCCAAGTATTGCTGGATGGACGCAACTCTAACAGCGCTCAAATTGCAGCGGGCTATATCCAAGAAATTATTCTGAACTATCAACAAGAACTAATGGGTCATCTGCCTAAAGCCAATAATAGCGAGTTGGTCATCCGCAACTGGTATAACCCTAACTTGGATTATAAATGGTTTGTCGTGCCCTCTTTGGTGGCACTGATTACCACCGTCGGGATATTGACGGTCACGGCGCTATCAATTGCGCGCGAAAGGGAACAGGGAACGCTGGACCAATTACTAGTTTCACCCATGACCACCTGGCAGATTTTCATTGGCAAAGCAGTTCCTGCGGTGATTGTCGCGACCTTTCAGGCAACTTTGGTGCTCGCTATTGGTATCTTCTGCTATCAAATCCCCTTTTCTGGTTCACTCGCGCTGTTTTACTGCGCTATGCTGATATACAGTTTATCGCTGGTGGGATTTGGCCTGTTAATCTCCTCTCTTTGCTACACTCAGCAACAGGCATTTATTGGCGTATTTGTCTTTATCATGCCCGCCATCTTAATCTCCGGTTATATTTCTCCGGTTGAAAATATGCCCGGATGGTTACAAGATATCACCTGGATTAATCCTATCTGGCACTTTAATGACATCACCAAGCAAATTTATCTCAAAGATGCCGATTTCACGGTTATCTGGAGAAGTCTATGGCCTCTTTTAGCCATTACTACCACAACCGGTAATCTTGCTTATTGGTTGTTTCGGCGGAAAATTGCCTGATGTGATTACACATGTACAAACTTATATGAAAAGTCGTTATATCCAAGAAGAAAAAATGTGTATAATATCAACAATACGACTCTTGATTAGGGTAAGATTATGAAAAACTCACACTCACAAATTGCCATACAAATTAGGGATAAGGAAAATACAACCAAATATATCTCTGATGCTAATCTAGAAGAACGGATTTGTCGTTCTTTGCGCGCATCTTTTTCTCTCGAAGGTAATAAAGTCAGTGATGAATCATGGAAGAAAATGAGCAAAGCAGCTCAATTCCTGACAAAAATCAACTAATCTCACTAACCGCCTTATTAAATAAGGCGGTTAGATTTCTACTCTTTCCATCAATAGCTCTTCTTACTGCATAATGATAAACACGTTTGTTTTTTACAGAGCCATCCAGTATTTCTGAGTTAAAATCAAATCCCTTAGATAAACATAATATTTGTAAATACAATCTAATAGTTCTACCATTCCCATCTTGGAATGGATGTATCCACGCTAATTCTCTATGAATAATAACCAACTTAGCTACGAGTTCATATTTTGTTGATATTTTATTCATCTCATTACGATTACATGTTCGTAAACAAGCTTTCATTGACTGCGATACATAATAATGTTCCATAGTTGGCCTCTCTCTATCACCGACTACAATAACATCTTTTCTATATTGACCAGCCCAATTGTATATATTTCCAAATAACATCTTATGACAATCTACAAACGCCAATTCACCAATAGGTAACGCTCTATTTACTATATACCCTTCATCTTTCAAGCTGCTGCTTTGTTGGCTGCTTTCACTCACCCCAGTCACATAGTTATCTATGCTCCTGGGGATTCATTCACTTGCCGCCGCGCTGCAACTCGAAATCTATTAGGTATATATCTTAATATATGAGCAACTGAAAATATAAATTCTTTTGTTTTCAATGTTCCTGATCCGAAAATTACTTCCTTGGTTCTATTATTCCAATAATAATGGTAACTCATTTTCCCACGAATAGTCTTCTTAATATGAGTAATTGGCTCAATCAATAAAGATACTGTTGTGGTATTTTTATTCTGACCAATGGATACAGGTATAAGTTTCGTCATATAAAAATAAGCGTCAGTGTAGCTAAAGTTATTTAACTACACTGAAAATATCAATTAACGGCGATCGCCAAAAATACGCAGCAGCATCAAGAACATATTAATGAAGTCCAGATACAGGGTCAGTGCGCCAACAATAGAGAATTTACGCAAATTCTCTTTGTCATTCACATCCAGATCTTCACCCATCTCTTTCAGCTTCTGAGTGTCATAAGCGGTTAAGCCCGCAAAGATAACTACACCAATGTAGGTTACCGCCCACATCAACGCTTCACTCTTTAACCAGAAGTTAACCAGAGAAGCCAAAATGATGCCGATCAGCCCCGTAAACAAGAAGCTACCAAGGCCACTCAGGCTACGTTTGGTGGTATAGCCGTAAAAACTCAACGCACCAAACATCCCCGCCGTCACGACAAAAGTAGTGGCAATGGAACCACCAGTATATATTTTAAAAATACCGGAAAGCGTTAGCCCAGTCAGCGCTGAGTAGAGCATAAACAACCCAGTAGCTAACGAAGCTCCCATGCGGTTAATCATGCCAGAGAGGACGAAAACCAATCCCAATTGAGCAATAACTAATCCATAGAAAACCACCGAGTTTGAGAAAATATATTCAACAACATTCTGATTTTGTGACACATACCAAGCCACAAACGCCGTTAACAACAGGCCACAAGTCATCCAACCATAAACTTGGGCCATATAAGTTTGCAAGCCGGTTCCAGCTTGCTGGATTATAGAACCATTTGAGCGTGGATAACGATCCATGGCGCTTACCTTCTATGACAGTGTTTAGAAATTCAGGCTGTTTAATATCAACAACCCACTCAAGTTTTATATCCTTCATCTTTCAAGCTGCTGCTTTGTTGGCGACTTTCACTCACCCCAGTCACATCGTTATCTATGCTCTTGGGGATTCGTTCACTTGCCGCCGCGCTGCAACTCGAAATCTATTGGGTATATACATTATCACAGAATATAATCAAAACAATTAACCATTCAATAATTACTTGTATAGCAGTTCATCTATCTGATCAGTTTTCGAAGCGTTTCGCAGAATTTAGCCAACACTTTCATCACCAACGTTTCGCGGCTTCCTGATCACTCTCACGGGATTCAACCCAACGTTCACCATCAGGCAAAAACTCTTTTTTCCAGAAAGGCGCCTTTGTTTTCAAATAATCCATAATAAATTCAGCCGCTGCAAAAGCCATATGACGATGGGAGCTTGTCACGCCAACAAACACAATTTCATCACCAGGGTAAAGCGTACCAATCCGGTGGATAACACTGATACGCTGCAATGGCCAGCGATCCCGTGCTTCGGTGACAATATTTTGTAACGCTTTTTCCGTCATTCCGGGATAGTGTTCCAGTCTCAGGACACTCACTCGGTCACCCAGATTATGATTACGGACTTTGCCGGTGAAAGTGACGATAGCACCATCTTCATCACATTGAGCAAGCCATTGATATTCTTCCCCTACATTGAAATTTTCCGGCCCAACGAAAATGCGGGTGTTTTCCATTTATTATCCCCCAGTCACTGGCGGGAAAAAGGCCACTTCATCACCATCCTGTAATGGGTGCCCGCCATGAACAAGAGATTGGTTTACCGCTGACAACAATTTTCCATCTTCCAACGCCAAGGCCCAACGTTCTCCCTTTGATATTAACGCTTTTCTCAAACCGTCAACGGTTGTGTAACGATTATCGATATCCAGTGAATCAGTACCTACCAGCTCACGTACCTGAGCAAAAAACAGTACCTTAATCATTTATCCACCTTAAAATGGCCTAATTTCCCACCTATCTTCTCCAACAAACGAACTGGCCCAATGACCATATCTTTCTGTACCGCTTTACACATATCGTAAATTGTCAAAGCCGCGACTGATGCCGCTGTCAGTGCCTCCATTTCAACGCCAGTTCTCCCAGTCAGACGGCAACAGGATTCAATTCTCACCCGGTTATATTCTGTCTGTGCTTCCAACTGGATTTCTACTTTAGTTAGCTGTAATGGATGACAAAGCGGGATTAATTCCCATGTGCGCTTTGCTGCCTGAATACCGGCAATCCTCGCGGTTGCAAACACATCACCTTTGTGATGGCGACCTTCAATAATCATTGCCAGTGTTTCCGGCTTCATTCCAACAAACGCTTCTGCCCGTGCCTCGCGTGATGTTTCAGCTTTAGCGGAAACATCAACCATATGCGCTTCACCGGTAGAATTGATGTGGGTTAATTGAGACATTCTCAGCTCCTGAAAAAACAACAATATCTAGACGGTAAATTAACCGCCGATGACAGAAAGATTTGGGGTGATACCACTGTCCCCTTGATGAAGAAAATGGGTTTCCCGTTTATGTCGCAATCCGCCCTGAATACGCAATTTCAGATCATCGAGTTGTTCTTCACTCGCCAACAAGTCACGCAGTGGTATCCCCTGTTCACCAAACAGACATAAATGAAGATGACCTATTGAAGAAACACGTAACCGATTACAACTCCGACAAAAATCTTTCTCATAAGGCATAATCAGACCAATTTCTCCCTGATAATCAGGATGACTAAAAACCTGTGCAGGGCCATCACTGCGTGAACGTTGAAGCAAATGCCAGCCATCGAGCAACAGGCGTTCCCGGATAGTTTCGCCAGAAATGTGGTATTTGCGAAACATTTCGCCGCCATCACCAGTTTCCATCAACTCAATGAACCTTAATTGGATCGGGCGATCCTTTATCCAGTTCAGGAAAGCCGGCAGGCTGATATCATTAATATTTTTCATCAGCACCACATTGACTTTCACTTTATTAAAACCCGCCGTAAATGCGGCATCAATCCCACGCATCACCTGAAAAAATTTGTCCTGCCCAGTAATCGCATGAAACTGACGGGGATCGAGCGAATCCATACTGATATTCACCGAGGTTAAACCCGCCTCTTTCCACTTAGCAATATCTCGTTCCATTCGATAACCGTTGGTGGTTACCGCGAGAGTTTTAATCAACTTATTTTCACGTATAACGGAAATAATATCGGTGAAATCGCGGCGCATGGTCGGTTCGCCCCCCGTCAACCGGATTTTTTCTGTACCCAGATCGGCAAACGCCCGGCCAACAAGACGGATTTCGGCTAATGTCAAAAAGGAGCGATGTCCACGGGGTTTATAACCATCCGGCAAACAATAAGTGCACCGAAAATTACATACATCGGTGATTGATAGCCGCAAATAGTAAAATTTGCGGGCAAAAGCATCTATGAGTTGTTCCACTATAACGCCCTTCCAAATATGGGAGATGCGGGCATTTCTGCCTTACATCCTGGTGACTCAGTGGTCACGGCCAAAGCATCATATCGCTGTGTAAAAGGGGACTTAGATGCAGAGGCTAGGAGTTAATTCCAACATCTATGATTTAATGTAAAACGACCTTCTCTATATGGATTTTAGCGCTTAACAAAGAAAAATGCGAATACCCACTTTCGTTATATAATTGAATATACAATGAATTACCCAATGTTCAGAATAAATCGCAGACAATTTCTATTGGTGATCAATGAAAACATTGCACCCAATCATAACGTTTGTTCGGTTAATCGTGTTTTATAATAAATTACGCTAAAATTATTCAGCGAATATATGCTCAGTCAGTAATAGGAATTCTATGCGAAACCGCACATTAGCCGATTTAGATCGGGTAGTTGCCTTAGGCGGAGGTCATGGCCTTGGGCGCGTTATGTCCTCTCTTTCATCACTAGGCTCTCGCCTGACAGGCATTGTCACCACGACGGATAATGGCGGCTCAACCGGCAGGATCCGGCGTTCAGAAGGCGGTATTGCCTGGGGTGATACCCGCAATTGTTTAAATCAGCTGATTACCGAACCCAGTGTCGCGTCGGCAATGTTCGAATACCGTTTCAGTGGCAATGGCGAACTGGCAGGGCATAATTTAGGAAATCTGATGCTTAAAGCGTTAGATCATCTGAGTGTCAGACCCCTTGAGGCGATTAATTTAATCCGCAGTTTGCTGAAAGTTAATGCTCATCTTATTCCAATGTCTGAGCAGCCGGTTGACTTGATGGCGATAGATGATCAAGGTAACACCATTTATGGCGAAGTTAATGTTGATCAATTGAATTGTATTCCTCAGGAATTGATGCTTTATCCACCTGCGACCGCAACAAAAGAGGCATTGGATGCTATCACTCAGGCGGATCTGATTATTATCGGCCCAGGCAGCTTCTTCACCAGTCTGATGCCATTGCTTCTGCTTGAAGATCTCACCCAAGCACTACGCCGTAGCAACGCTAATATGATTTATATCGGTAACCTTGGCAAAGAATTAAGTGCCGCAGCCGCTAAACTGACACTGAAAGATAAGCTGGAAATAATGGAAAACAAAATTGGCAGCCGGATAATTGACGCGGTAATCGTTGGCCCGTGCACAGATATCAGCGAACTTAATGACCGGATTATTACTCAGCAAATACTCGAAGCACAGGATGTTCCCTACCGCCACGACCGTGAATTACTGCATCAAGCGTTAGAGAATACCCTGCAAAACCTTGGTTAATTAAGGCGTTGGTTAAGGGGTTAATCCAACGATACGAGAAACTTACTCAGCCAAAGTAAATAAATAGTGCCCCAACATATTGACATACTTATGGCTGAGTGGTGAAAATCGTCCTTTATTATTAGTTTGTGCTTTGACGAAACCTTTTATTATCGTTTCGTTTTTTCAAAATCAGTACGAATTTAATACTTTGAGAAGTAGGTAGGTCCTAGCCAATAGCAAAAAGATACCGTTCTTCATCTTTTATTCTTATTTCGAACTCAAACATCCTCTGGGTATTTCTATTGTGCTACACAATAATTATCCTGGAAGCGGAAACATAGATACCCGATAGACAGGCTTTCCAGATACTTCCATGTATCCGGCGATCACCAGAATTTGTCTGTACATAAAACCCGCCCACAACAGCGCCAAAATGGCCTCTTGATCCATTTAGTTTTTCTTCCTGCCTGTTGAGTTTCCTTCGAAAAAGACCAAAATTCCGCTTGAACTATAAGCAAGCCTTAGCTTTACTAATATACTGAAATGTTAGTAGAAAAATAACTGATAAATTAAAGGCGAAAACAATTAACAAATAGAATGTATTCGCATCAAATCCATTATAAAATTTTGAAACAGCCAAACCTGAACTTAAACTACCTAGAAACCACGTTAGATATGACTCTGTAAGTGGTTTTTTTAATAATTTTTTAAAAATAAAAAAACTTCCAATACAATCAATGATGATATTTATATATATAGCACACTTTGCATTGCCACTAAACAACCATAAAAAGACACCCAAAAGGACAAAAGCAAAAGTTATCTTTTCAAACGTTAACGGCTTAATTGCCAGATTATTTCATATACCATAAATAACAATACCCAGTTGAAAAATCAAGCTAAGGCCGCAAGATAACAATATGCTATATGTTCCCAGCTGGACAGATGCAATTATTGTTACCAGTAAAGACAAAGCAAAACAAAGCCAGCCAGCCAGCCAGCCAGCCAGTTACAAAAGGCATTACTTTTTGAGTATATAAATCAAAAAAAATACGGTATATACTGTACACCACTTAAAATAACAATTATCCATATCACTTTGATGCCTCTACAATTAATGAATGACAGAAACGATTAAAATAACAAGGCAACAGATATTCGATATTTAAAAGCGCAGATGCTATATGGTAATTTAACTTCCCTTTTAATTTATCCACTATGAAATTGAATCCATTTATGTTTACTTTGGAATATGATGAAAATTCATTTTGCACATCGTCTTCTGTCCAAAATTTAGCAAATGTAGATTCTTCTTTATTAAAATTCCTTATAGAATAAATTTTCTCACTATTTTTCTGGCGCTTCAGAAAATACTTTTTATTATAAAGCATTATAAACAATTTTCCGTTTCTCTTTAACACCCTGTGACATTCATTAATCGTCTTTTTATAATCCTCAACATGAGACACCGCCCCATTTAGTGAGATAATCACATCTATGCTACCACTAGAAAAATTCGAAAGATCTACTATATCTGCATGATGAAATGTTACTTCAGGAAATTTCTCCCGAGCTATTGATATCATGTTTTTTGATATATCTATACCGATATAATTACAGTCAATTCCATTTAATAAGCTATATCCTAATCCTGTTCCACAACCAAGATCTAAAATATTGTCTCCAGGCTTTGTAATTTTTAATAGTTTTTTTTGAATGATGTTATCTTCAGCTCGACTAACGGCATCTAGATAAAGATCGTCATATTTACGAGATACATTATCATAGTATTTTTCTACATTATTATTCGCACTTGTCATGTTTATTTTACAACGCTCGCCAACATTAATAATTTTCTTTCTACCACAGATTTGGCTCTATGGCTTAACTTCTTTCATATTAATGTGATTGTTGACACCTTTGTCATAGATGCCATTTAGCCAGTGTGACAGTAAGCGACTGTTTTTTTTACTACTTCCATCCCTCTGTAATTTTCAGATATTCCGCCGGTACGGTTGAAAAACTCGGTACATCACACCGGCATGCTCTCAATACACAAAATTGCTCGCAATGCCGGAGAATAAACACCTTGGAGTAACTTCTCATACCCGTACCATTGGACTTTAAAACCCCGTTAATCAAGAATTGGCAATAAATTGCTCACGCAATGCCTGAACCTGATCCCGAACATTCGCCGCCTGCTCGAATTCAAGATCCTGCGCATGCTGGTACATCTTCGCTTCCAGCTCGCAGATTTTGTTTTCCAACTCTTTGGCAGACAGGTTGCTGAATGTTTCCGCCGTGACAACCGCTTTACCTCTGCCCTTCCCTTTGCCACCCGTTGGCTGCCCGATTCGCAGAATATCACCAATCTTCTTATTCAGACCTTTTGGAACAATGCCATGTTTTTCATTAAATATCTGCTGTTTAGCACGCCGGCGTTCCGTTTCACCAATAGCTTTTGCCATTGAATCAGTGATCTTATCGCCATAAAGGATCGCTTTACCATGCAGGTTACGGGCAGCACGCCCAATCGTCTGAATTAATGAACGTTCAGACCGCAGGAAACCTTCTTTATCCGCATCAAGAATAGCCACCAGAGAAACTTCTGGAATATCCAGCCCTTCCCTCAGCAAGTTAATCCCCACTAATACATCAAACTCACCTAAACGAAGATCCCGAATAATTTCCACACGTTCGACAGTATCGATATCCGAGTGCAAATAGCGAACCCGTTCACCGTGTTCTTCCAAATACTCCGTTAAGTCCTCCGCCATTCGCTTAGTCAACGTGGTGACCAACACCCGTTCATTTTTCACCGCCCGAATACGGATTTCAGACAGTAAGTCATCAACCTGTGTCGCCACAGGACGCACCTCCACTTCCGGATCAAGCAAACCAGTAGGACGCACCACTTGTTCCACCACATCGCTACTGGATTTTTCCAATTCATATTTGCCTGGCGTGGCGGAAATATAAATTGTCTGTGGAGCCAGTGCTTCAAACTCTTCAAACCGAAGTGGTCGATTATCCAGCGCGGAAGGCATACGGAAACCATATTCCACCAGCGTCTCTTTGCGGGAACGATCCCCTCTGTACATTCCACCAATTTGCGGGATGGTAACGTGCGATTCATCCACTACCAGCAAACCATCAGCAGGGAGATAATCAAACAGGGTCGGCGGCGGCTCCCCTTCAGCTCGGCCAGAGAGGTAACGGGAATAGTTTTCAATGCCGGAGCAATAACCCAATTCATTCATCATTTCCAAATCAAATTGAGTACGCTGCGTAATACGCTGCTCTTCCAGCAGCTTACCATTTGCCAGCAATACCTTACGCCGCTGCTCAAGCTCAATTTTAATCGCTTCCATTGCCTGAATAATACGCTCACGTGGAGTAACATAGTGAGTTTTCGGATAAACGGTGTATCGTGGAACATGATATTGAATCTGTCCTGTTAGCGGATCAAACAGTGATAACCGTTCTACTTCATCATCAAATAGTTCAACGCGCAGGGCATGCTCATCAGATTCAGCCGGAAAGATATCTATCACTTCACCGCGTACCCTAAATGTCCCCCGCTGAAATGCCTGATCATTACGGGTATATTGCAATTCAGCTAAACGCCGCAGAATGGAGCGTTGATCAATCATCATACCGTTGGTCAGGTGGAGCATCATTTTCAGGTAACTATCAGGATCACCCAAACCATAAATAGCCGATACAGACGCAACAACAATCACATCTCGCCGCTCCAGCAAAGCTTTTGTGGCGGACAGGCGCATTTGCTCAATGTGTTCGTTCACGGAAGCATCTTTTTCGATAAAAGTATCGGAACTCGGCACATAAGCTTCCGGCTGGTAATAATCGTAATAGGAAACAAAGTACTCTACGGCATTTTCTGGGAAAAAGTCCTTCATTTCGCTGTAAAGTTGAGCCGCCAGTGTCTTGTTCGGAGCAAGTACCATCGTTGGTCGGTTTAAATTGGCTATCACATTGGCGATAGTAAATGTCTTACCCGACCCCGTAACCCCTAGCAAAGTCTGGTGGGCAAGCCCGTCTTCCAAGCCTTCTTGTAATTGACGGATGGCCTCTGGTTGATCACCCCCCGGTTGGAAGTCAGAATGTAATTTGAACACCTTACTCATCGGTATCTCACTTTCCTAACATTAATTCATCTATACCCGTCATCTTTCAAGTTGCCTCTTTGTTGGCTGCACTCACTCACCCCGGTCACATAGTTATCTATGCTCCCGGGGATTCGCTCCCTTGCCGTCGCGATGCATCCTGAAATCCATAGGGCATATAATACTGGATATAAAACCAGCTTCAAGTTGGTTTTATAAAAACGGACTCAAGTTGGTCACTTCCCTATCAATTAAACATCCGTTGATATCAAAATAAATACCATTTTATCCCCAAAATTATCTTGATTTTTCCATTTTTTATATGATCGGCTGAAAGGTGACAACATGAGACATCATCACAGGTCAGATAGGGCTTGATTTTAGTTATCTTATTGATTTTTAATATAATTAAAACAAAGACGAGAATAACATCAACCTTGACGAAAGCCGCGTATTTTCTTGCATCGCGTAACTTTTCTAAGTCTAATACACAAGGTTATCCACAGGAATAGTGGATAACTCTACAAACCCTATTAACTGTACGAGGTTGCAACATCATGCCACAAAATAGGTATCCTCTATCGATAAAAATTTTTACTATTTTTTTGACCTTTATCTCAATTATTCATTTCAAAAAAATGAATAAATTTGCTGCAAAAGTAAGAATTTTCTCATAGGAATTAAACATCAATAAATTATATTCGTTCAATATTACCAGCATTAAAGGTAGATAATTATCGATTTTTTCTGTAGACTGAGCGAAAAAAACTGCCTTTTCTGCATCAAGCAACAGCAAATAATACGGGTTAGATTGGGATTTTTATTCAATAAGAGATAACGGGTGAACAGTTTCCTGTACGAAATCTGTTACTCAAGAGAGCGTCGTGCTTTACCAAAGCGGAAATAGGATTCTCTGTTTCCTACGCTTTCAGCAATAGCAGATTCCCGCTCAAAAAAAATGATAGATACACAAATATCAAATCGACATAGCCCTCATAAAACGTCCAATATTCTGCTGACTATTTTCGATCGAAAAACTTACTTTGTATCTATCACTCACAATTTCAATCGATTGCTGTTCCAAAGCATCTTTATACTGCCATTTCCTGGTGTGTTAACTGTGTTACTATTTTATTGATTTATTAATTTCAGTCCTGATGTTTATTTTACTTCCCTCTCTTTCCTGGTGATTCCCTAGTGCTAAAAAAATAATCCACTTCCAAACTCGAAGGATAAAGTAGCTCTTCCCCGAGAGGTTTATAATAAGAATAATATTTTGTTTGATGCTATCTGATGACCCAAAAACACATCAATACAACTTAACATTATTATAATAAAATCCATAAAGTCAACATAAAAATAAACATAAAGTTCAGTTTTGTGTAAACTTTATAATGAACTTTACTTAATTATATGATTTAACTTTCGTTTTTAGAATATAAAGGTAAATCCATGAGCATTTTCTAATATAGGATGTGCTAATATAGATAATCATAAAAATAAGATATTAAAAGTAAAATCAATAAATTATCACAATGAGTGGTTTTTTCACACTGGACAATATCATCAAGTAATATATAGTAATGCGGTTATCTTTACATAAAGGATTCTCATGAAAACGTCTAATGCACAGCGAAAAACAAATATCATTAAAAATATAGAATATTTGATACGTACCCGTGGAGAAACCAAGAGCTCTTTTTCCAACCGAACAGGATTGACCCGTACCACCATTTATAAAATCCTGGAAGGACAGGTCAATAACGTTCAACAATCCACGGTTCTTCGGATCTCCGATTTTTTCGGCGTTTCCTGTGAAGAAATAGAATATTATGACCTTGAACAATTAGAGCGCCTCAATGAAACACTCTCAACCGAAGGCAATAAAAATCCTTCGGCTATCCCTATCGTTCCACAATCTGAATTTTTAGCCGTTTCCGAGAAGAAAATAGGTCAGCTTGTTACCGAGTATCCTCTTACCTATTTCTTTGGTGATGAATCAAACATGCTGGCTCTTAAAGTCGAATCGGCAATAGAGGATACCTTCATACCCGGTGAGGTGATCATCATAAAACGTCCCCCTGCATTAGTCACCAATACGCCATTATTGTATTACTCTAAGGAAATTGGGTTCTTTATCCGGCAAGAAAAAAACGATGACTGTCTCGATAGGAAACCCTACAGAGACGCTCATTTTTTAGGCTATATCGTAGGGGAAAGAGTATAAATGACAGTAAATCAAAAGTTTAAGTTATTGGGATTTTCAAGATATGGTAAATTATCGGCAAATGTCATGGTGCTCGCGACAGGTAAAACTATTACCATGGGGTTAAAAGAGCTAGTTGATAGTGATATTTCAGAAGATCTGAGCAGACATGAGCTCAGTACTATATATCGGAAATTATACAGCCACAGTAATATCGTAACAGCTTATGAACTTGGAGATCGTCATGAGCGTTCATGGCAAGCCTATTTACTCATTAGCATCGCACTCAGTGTTATCTATATTTTCTCTACCATATGTGGTGTGAAGCCCATTCATATCCCGATCCTTAATATTGTCACGCCTCCCGGTGTTTTCATTTACCCTATCACCTTCTTGCTGGTCGATATTCTAAACGAATTCTATGGATTACGTCTGGCAAGAAGAACGATTATTATCTCTTTTGCAGCGAACTTATTATTTGTCCTAGGTCTTTGGGGAACCGCACTGATGCCAAGTGTCCCTGGATGGGAGTTTGGTGCAACTTATAATGGAATAGTGAATAGCATCGTATCTGTATTACTGGCATCATCTCTTGCTTATTTTATCTCTGAGAATATAAACTCGTATCTCCTTTGCAAAATAAAATCTCTCACCAATTCAAAGTATCTTTTCCTACGAGTAATAACCAGCACTGTCATCGCCTCAGCATTCGATAGCATAATATTCTGCTCAATTGCTTTTTATGGTGTTCTCGGTATAGATATCATAAAAGAAATGATTATTGCCCAGTTTCTCATTAAAGTGGCTTATTCTATCCTGGGTGTAGGCCCTATTTATCTGGTAAGAAGGATATTCAGAAATTATATAAACCGGCCAGTAGATGCGCCAGTGAATAAAAAACTTGCCGAAGTATAAATAGAGATCAAGTTTTATCAGAATATAGAAAATATCATTTTATGCCGGAATATCATTCCGGCATGTTGCCCTAAATAACCGTCTATACATAATTAAAAGGAAAAAAATATATTCCTTACCAAAGGTAGATTGGTGTAATCATTCATTATGACATTGAAATAATATTTCACCAGATTAAATCTGGAAATTAATTATTCAGTAATTTTAAATCTATATATCCCCCTAAATGATTAAAATATTCTTGCGTTAAATGAGGAATCGTACCTAATAAAGGAGCAGGTAACATACGTTCTAGTGTCGCCAAATATTCTTGCTGGCGTTTGCCTGCTGGCTCAACCTCATTAGCTATCCAGCCTGCAAAATGTAATCCTGAACCTATAATTGCTTCCACGGTAAGGATCGCGTGATTAATACAACCTAGTTTCATCCCCACGGTCAAAATAACCGGCAATTGCTCTTTAACCACCCAGTCAGCAAAAGTCACCGCTTCTGATAAAGGGGTATACCAACCACCAGCGCCCTCAACTAAAACCCAGTCTGCTTTCTTTTCTAACTGATGCAGCCCCGTAGACATAACAGCAAAATCAATAGGTTGATTCAAGTCATCACTGGCAATATGGGGTGATGTTGCTTCAACAAATACTAGCGGATTCACTTCTTCATATTGCAAAGACACAGAACTATTTGCCAGCAATGCCAATGCATCAGAATTACGAACACCTGCCGGTGTTATTTTACTACCAGAAGCAACGGGTTTATAACCTGCTGTTTTATATCCTGCTTTAGTTGCCGCTTGTAACAAAGCACAACTTACAACTGTTTTACCCACTTCGGTATCTGTACCCGCCAAAAACCAGCGCTTAGTCACGATGAATCACTCCAAAAACAACCTGATAACTAAGAGGTAACTGTTCATTTTCCCGTGGATAAGCCTGCTCCAGAGCAATCAGCCGTCTACGCGTCATCAGTCCTTGCCGTCGCCCATAATGAAGGTGGGTCGCGCCAATCCCTTTCAGAGAACCCAATAGCGGTAATATATGAGAATATTGCTGACGATGAACCTGACTAATAAGACAATGCCGAAACCCTTGACAGGCATCTTTAATTGTCTGTTGCGGCAGGAACTGATTAACATGCTGGTAGTTATCAACCACACTCCAAGCTTGCTTCAATTCATGCAATGAACCTTTAGCCAAGGTGGAAAACAGAATCAATCCACCAGGACGGGTTACCCGATAAAGTTCTCTTAAAGCACTGGATAAATTATCACACCACTGAACAACCAGATTACTGAAACAGATATCAACACTGCTGTCAGCAAGCCCTAAATGTTCAATATCCCCTTGTAGATAATAGTCAGCCGCCAACTGTTTACGAGCATGAACCAGCATACCCGATGCCAAATCCAACCCAATAACCTGCTTCCCTTGTTGTCGCCAGCGGTGACTAAAAAAACCCGTACCACAACCGGCATCCAATACTAATTTGCCGGGATGCTCACCAACTTGTTGCATGAGGAATTCACCGGTTTGTTGCTGTAATTTCGCCACCACATCATAATTGGCGGCCGCTCGTCCAAATGCTCCAGCAATCGCCTGTTTATTGGCAAATTCAGCTACGGAACCCATGCAACGCCTCCATCAACATATCAATATCCTGTGGCATATGTCTGGCCGTCAAAGTAATACGTAATCTGGCGCTGCCCGGTGGTACTGTTGGTGGACGGATGGCTTTAACCCAAATCCCTTTTTGTTGCAGATACTGAGACAAGGACACACTCAGCTCATTATCACTCACAATCAATGGCTGAATTGCGGTAGTTGAATCTGTCAGATCGAATGGCAGCTTCTGAGCTTGCTGGCGGAAATAATTGATATTCTGCTGTAAGCGTTGGCGCAATTCATCACCAGATTGTATCTGCCGAACAGCTTCGGAAAGCGCCTGCGCCTGTGCAGGGGGCATAGAAGTACTGTAGATCAGATGACGGGCATACTGAATTAGATATTCTGCCGTCTGCTCATCACAAAGCACCGCCGCACCACTCAATCCAAATGCTTTGCCAAAAGTGACAATCAAGATCTCCGGCTTGACTTTCTGTTGCCAACAACTTCCCCTTCCCTGCTTACCACAGACACCAATACCGTGAGCATCATCCACCATTAACCAACTGCCAGAAGTTCTGGTTTGCCGATAAATATCGGCTAGCGGGGCACAGTCACCATCCATACTAAACACACCTTCGGTTACCACCAGCGTTTTTCCAACACAAGGCGTTGCCAATAAATTTGCAAGTGATTCAGATTGATTATGCAGAAAACGCCGTAGCTGAGCGGGGGAATGCATAGCCGCTTCCATTAATGAAGCATGACTCAGACGATCGGCAATAATCCGATCCTGTTCCGTCATTAACGCGGCAATAACCCCCTGATTAGCAGAATACCCTGAAATAAACAGTAATGCTTTTGGATAACCCAACCAGTCAGCCAGTTGTTGTTCCAATAGCTGATGAGCCTTTGTATAACCCGTAATATGACCTGAACCGCCGCTGCCAACACCATATTGTTCAGCTCCCTGCTGCCATGCGGAAATGATTGCGGGATTAGCGCTTAACCCAAGGTAATCATTACTGGAAAAATTAAGATATTTGCCATCAGCGGTATACAGGAAACGCCCATTTGATTTCTGATTGACCTGCCGCTGACGCCATAGCGAAGTGTCCTGACGCTCAGACAATTGCCGGGAAAGATAAGATGACCAATTCATCATAATGCCGCATTATAAAATTGTTCGTTATCCGCATTGATGATGGCTTCTGCCAAATGCTGCTGTTGCTGATTATCACCGAATGCTGTCTGAGTCTGCTGAGGATTAATACCCAACTTGAGAAATAGTTGTAAATCTTTATCTTCCGCCGGGTTAGGCGTAGTAAGCAACTTACAGCCATAGAAAATAGAATTGGCGCCAGCCATAAAACACATTGCCTGTGTCTGCTCATTCATCTGTTCACGACCTGCGGATAACCGAACATGAGAAGACGGCATCATGATCCTGGCAACCGCAATCGTGCGGATAAAATCGAAAGGATCTACATCTTCGTTCTCAGCCAATGGCGTGCCTTTGACTTTAACCAACATGTTGATGGGTACACTCTCCGGCGGTTTTGGCAGATTTGCCAGTTGTACCAATAATGCGGCCCGATCACGGATCGCCTCACCCAAACCAACAATACCACCAGAACACACTTTTATTCCGGCCTCCCGTATTTTATCAAGGGTATTCAATCTGTCTTGATAGGTCCGAGTCGTAATGATGTTGCCATAAAATTCCGGGGAGGTATCAAGGTTATGGTTGTAGTAATCTAATCCTGCATTCGCCAGTCGCTGTGCTTGTGAACCATTGAGCATACCCAGTGTCATGCAGGTTTCCATTCCCAATGCTTTGACTTCCTTAACCATTTTCTCCAGATAAGGCATATCCCTATCATGGGGATTTTTCCACGCGGCACCCATACAAAAACGTGTTGAACCCGCATTTTTAGCCTTACGAGCAGAATCAATCACCTGTTCCACTTCCATCAACCGCTCTTTTTCGAGACCGGTTTTGTAACGGGAGCTTTGCGGACAATATTTGCAATCTTCCGGACAAGCCCCCGTTTTGATGGAAAGTAATGTACTGACCTGCACTTGCTGTGGGTCAAAGTAGATACGATGAATCTGTTGTGCTTGAAATAATAATTCGAAAAAAGGTTTATCAAACAGCTCTTGCGCCTGCTTAATTGTCCATTGCTTACGCTCAATCACAATAACATCTCCAATGTGAAAAAAGTCTAGTCAGTTTAAATAATGCCGTTATACTGTCAACCAATTTTAATAATATTAGTTTACATCAGCCTTATGACTTCTTCTGATATTGAATTTGATCTACGCCATATTTGGCATCCCTATACCTCCATGACTAGCCCTCTTCCGGTTTATCCGGTTGTTAGTGCTTCTGGTGTGGAACTAGAGTTGACTGATGGCCGTAAGCTGGTGGATGGCATGTCTTCCTGGTGGGCTGCCATTCATGGATATAACCATCCGGTACTGAACCAAGCCGCTAAAATTCAGATTGATCAGATGTCCCATGTCATGTTTGGTGGAATTACCCATCTACCCGCAATCGCACTTTCCAGACAATTAGTGGCAATCTCCCCGCCATCACTGGAATGTGTTTTTCTGGCTGATTCAGGTTCTGTTGCAGTGGAAGTGGCTCTGAAAATGGCATTGCAATACTGGCAAGCAAAAGGTGAGAAGCGTCAGCGTATTTTGACATTACGTCACGGCTATCACGGCGACACATTCGGTGCTATGTCTGTCTGTGATCCCGACAATTCAATGCATAATCTCTACAAAGGCTATCTGCCACCCCATCTGTTTGCCGAATCATCTCAGTGCGGATTTGATTCTCAATGGGACGAGCGGGATATCATGCCATTTCGCACTTTACTGGAGCAGCATTCCCTTGATATTGCCGCAGTGATCCTTGAACCTATCGTACAGGGTGCTGGAGGAATGCGAATTTATCATCCTGAATATTTGCGTCAGGTCAGAATGCTTTGTGATCAGCACCGGATTCTATTAATTGCAGATGAAATTGCCACCGGCTTTGGCCGCACAGGAAAATTGTTTGCTTGTGAACATGCTGAAATTGAGCCAGATATTTTATGTGTAGGAAAAGCACTGACGGGTGGTTATATGACGCTATCAGCAACACTGACAACCCGTAAGGTAGCCGAAACGATTAGCAATGGTGAAGCAGGCTGTTTTATGCATGGTCCAACGTTTATGGGCAATCCATTAGCTTGTGCCGTAGCAGAAGCCAGTTTGAACTTGTTATTACAAAGCCCTTGGCAACAACGTATTAAATCAATTGAAAACCAATTAAAGACTGAATTGATGCCACTAAAACACCATGCAAAAGTGGCTGATGTTCGGATATTAGGTGCAATTGGCATCGTGGAGATGAAACAGCCTGTGAATATGGCGGCGCTACAACACCATTTTGTTTCTCAAGGTGTCTGGATAAGGCCATTTGGCAAACTGATTTATTTGATGCCACCTTATATTATTCAACCGGAGCAACTTTCACGTCTGACAAAGGCCGTCTCTAGTGCAATTAATTTGTAATTTTTTGTTATTAAACAAATTTTTTTGAATTTATTGCGAACAGTTAGTAAAGCTGAATTTCAGCTCGATCAAAAAAGCTCCCAATCGGGAGCCTTTTTTGAAAAATCTCTTCACACTCCGACCAAAGCCAACACCGTTACCCACATTGGGCCTTTACCTACTGGATAGCGCGCCAATTCAGTCAATTTACCGGTATATTTATCAATAGAAGAGACTGAAATATGGTCAGACTTTTGACCGGATGCAATCAGATATTTTCCGCTATGATCGATAGCAAAACCACGCGGCTGAGTTTCGGTTTTATAGTAACCAGCCAAAGTCAAATTAAAACCATCTGGCGAAATAACAAAATGGCTGATCAAACTTGAAGTCCGTTCACTGGTATAAAGGTGACGACCATCCGGTGTAATATGAATATCCGCAGACCAACGAACACCCGCTAAATCTGCCGGCAATGAATCAATCGTCTGAACAGTCCGGTATTTTTCCCACTTGCGGTAAACATCCACCGTAGAATCCAGTTCATTAATACAATAAATCACCTGCTGATTTGGATGAAATTCCATATGACGAGGACCCGCATCCATTGTCGTAATGATTTCCTCAGCACGTTTTTCTGTCAGATAACCCTCTTCTGCCATCTCAAAAATTCGGATGCGATCTTCTTTCAGACAAGGAACCAATAGTTGTTTATTATCCCAGTCAATATTAGCCGAATGCGGTGCTTGCAAGCCTGCAATAACCTGAACAGGTTCACCCACAATACCCTGTTCGTCAATTAGACTGACACTCAGATTGTTATAACTATAAGAAGCAGAGAACAGAAAGCGACCTTGTTTATCAGTAGAGATATGAGTCGGACTACCCGGTATTGATGAAATCCCCTGTTGTGCTAGTTCCCCTCTAGAGCCAATCTGGTAAGTGACAATACTGAATTGTGGCCGGATGCCAACATAAAGATGTTTACCATCCGGGCTAACCACCATTGGTTGTACTTCCCCCGGTACATCAACTGTCTGAATGAGTGATAACTCACCTTCATTATTCAGGCTCCAAACATGAATCTGACAACTGTTTGGACTCGCCGTATAAACCACTTGTTTCATCTTCACTCCTTAATTATCCATTACCATTTTATTGAGCTATCGCGACGCTGTATTGGTTTTATCGGTTAAACTCACCGCACAATTGGTGTAGCTTTATTCAGCTCCAATGTAATATCTTTAGATTATATATAGTTATGAGGCTAATTTATGTCATATCGTATCATTGCACTGGATCTGGATGGTTCACTACTCGATCCTCAAAAGAATATCCTGCCAGAATCACTCATTGTACTAAATGAAGCACGTAAAGCGGGTATTAAGGTGCTCATTGCCACTGGCCGTCATCATGTCGCTATCCACCCCTTTTATCAGGCTTTGCGACTCGATACTCCTGTTATCTGTTGTAATGGTACTTATCTGTATGATTACCATGAAAAGAAAGTGTTAGCCTCAGATCCATTGTCAACTCAGGAAGCTATAAAAGTTCTCACCCACTTAAAAAACACAGATATTCACCGTCTGATGTATGTGGATGATGCCATGTTATATGAAGAACCGTATGACACAGTTGTCCGTACCATGAAATGGTCTGAAACCCTACCTGAATCTCAACGCCCAACTATGCGACATGTTAATAGCTTTCAACATGCTCTTGACGAAGTACAGTCTATCTGGAAATTTGCAACCTGTTCTCCTGATTTAGTAAAACTGCGGGAAGTGACTGCACAAATCGCAAATGACACAGGTCTTTCGTGTGAATGGTCATGGTTCGATCAGGTGGATATTACCAAGAAAGGTAACAGTAAAGGTATGCGCTTGAAACAGTGGGTTGAATCACAGGGAATGAGGATGAAAGATGTCATTGCCTTTGGTGATAACTTTAATGACCTGAGCATGCTGAAAACCGCCGGACTCGGTGTCGCTATGGGTAACAGTGTGGATGCGATTAAAGAACAAGCCGATCTGGTAACACTGGATAATACTCAGCCAGGTATTGCCGAAGTTATTCGCAAGTACGTGCTCTAATCGCTTGTCTGACAAAATCACCGTCCGGGGACCCCCTCAATAGGCTCCCCGTTGTCATTTATACCCGTCCTCTTTCAAGTTGCCTCTTTGTTGGCTGCACTCACTCACCCCGGTCACATCGTTATCTATGCTCCCGGGGATTCGCTCCCTTGCCGTCGCGATCCATCTTGAAATCCATTGGGTATATCATTGAGATTACAGTTGTCGATGAAGAGAAACACTTTTTATCTGAGCATAAAGCCACTGCCCAGGCCGCAAATTAAGTTCATCCCTTGCCCACGGAGTGATGCTTGCCCATAAATAGTGACCACTCAGTGCCAATTTGACATCGACTTGCCCATTATCATCAAAAAATTCAACCACTTTCACAGCTAAAACATTACGGATACTACTGCCGCGAGGAGGTTCCAATACTAATGAAACATCTGAAGCATCTATTCTGATACGCAAATCAGTTCCCGGTTGAACATCAATTTTCGGCAACCATAAAGCCTGGTCAGCTAGCGCTACCGCAGTCATTTCATAACGATTATGATGTTCAACCATTGAAACATTCAGAATACTGCTAAGGGTGTCTTTTTGTAACCAAAGACGTAATGCACTACTGGACCAAACCTCTTCCAATGTTCCTGTTGCCCTGACTTTTCCACTATCCATGACGAGTACATTTTCTGCCAGGCGAAGAATCTCATCCAGATTATGACTGACATACAAAATCGGTATGTTGACCTCTTCAGATAACCTTTCAAGATAAGGCAATAGTTCTCTTTTACGAGGGAGATCCAACGATGCCAACGGTTCATCCATTAACAGCAGATCAGGTGCCGTCAATAAAGCACGACCGATAGCAACCCGCTGCTTTTCACCGCCGGACAAGGTAAGAGGAAAACGAGATAGTAAATGCTCAATTCCTAGCAAACTAATAATGCTATCAAATTCTGGCTTCATCACCAGAGACATTCCGTATTGAAGATTACCTTTTACTCGATAATGAGGAAAAAGCCGGGCATCCTGAAAAACATAGCCTATACGACGCTGCTCTGGTGGCAAGCAGGTACCCTTTGCAATATCGACCAGCACATGATCATTAAGGACAATCCGCCCTTTATGTGGGCGTATCAAACCGGCAATAACATTTATCAGTGACGTTTTCCCAGCGCCTGAAAGGCCAAAAACAGCCGTGATCCCCTCTGTAGGTAGCTGTGTGCTGACCTGTAAATGAAGATCACCAAGTTGTTGCTCAAAATCCAGCTCTAACATGTTGCTCCCAGGCGTCTTCTTCCCCAACGGGTTAACCATTCAGAAATCATCAGTGATATCAACGCCAGAATAATAGCAATGACACACAAACGAGCCGCAGCCATTTCTGCTCCGGGTATTTCAATCAAGGTATACATTGCCAAAGGGATTGTCCGCGTTTCGCCTGGAATATTGGATACAAAAGTGATAGTTGCGCCAAATTCACCCAATGAACGGGCAAATGCCAAAACAGTGCCCACAATAACCCCAGGCAAAGAGAGCGGCAATGTGATAGTAAAAAATACCTTAAACGGATTCGCTCCCAAAGTACGAGCAGCCTGTTCCAGCCGCCGATCGACACCTTCCAGCGCCAGACGTATCGCTCTGACCATCAATGGAAAAGCAACAATAGCCGAAGCCAATGCAGCACCACGCCAACTGAATGTAAAGCTGATCCCAAACCAGTCATATAACCATTCACCGATAAATCCTCGACGCCCCATGCTGATCAACAGCAAATAACCCACTACCACGGGTGGTAACACCAGTGGCAGATGGATAATACTGTCGAGTAATGATTTACCAGGAAACTGGAAACGAGCAAGAATCCACGCCATTAAAATCCCAAATGGCAGACTAAGTAATACCGCCATACCTGAAACTTCCAGACTCAGGATAATGGCTTGCCATTCGTATTCACTCAACATAACCAAAAAATCCATTCCTAAAGCGGGTGAAAACCGTAACGTTTAAAAATTGCAACGGCTTCAGGGGTTTTCAGATATCCATAAAAATCGAGAACAGTGGGATTACTATGGTCTTTGATTATCGCCATTGGGTATTCAATAGGTTTGTGGCTCTCTGCTGGGAAAATCCCTACCACTTTGACTTTATCACTCGCAACGACATCTGAACCATAAACAATGCCCAACGGAACTTCCGCACGTTCCACCAGCGCCAAACCACTGCGCACATTACTGGTCCGCGCTAGCAGGGGATTAACCGTCTCCCATGCTCCCAAATATTGCAGAGACTCTTTAGCGTAAATACCCACTGGAACATGATCTGGATCACCAACAGCAAAACGACCGCCCTCTAATAAGGATTCCCATTTGGTTTCTTTATTAATATCAACTTTATTGAGTCTACTCGCTTTCGGTGCGATCAGAACCAGTTGATTTCCCAACATAGTCAACCGAGTTTCATCAATAATCAGTTTCTTCTCGGCAACATAATCCATCCACTGTTGATCAGCAGAAATAAAAATATCCGCCGGCGCACCTTGCTCAATCTGGCGAGCCAAAGTGGAAGATGAAGCATAAGAAGCCACCACTTCACCTTTTTGCTCTCGCTTATACAGCGCCGCAATATCATCAAGTGCATTAGTCAACGAGGCAGCCGCGAATAACGTGACTTTTTCCGTAGCCCACACTTGCCACGTCAAAGCAAAAGAAACGACAACGCCGACTAGCAGTTTGCCAAAACTCTTTTTCATTTGTTTTCCACCTGTTTCTTACCCATCAGTTCGTTGTGTATAACAAGATATAACGTCAATTGGAAGAGTGTTCCAATATTAATCGGCAAATTGCGAGCAACTTTTACTATACCCTTCATCTTTCAAGCTGCTGCTTTGTTGGCTGCTTTCACTCACCCCAGTCACATCGTTATCTATGCTCCTGGGGATTCATTCACTTGCCGCCGCGCTGCAACTCGAAATCTATTAGGTATATCTAATTTAATTCGAAGTAAAATACTGTAATAGAAAAACCAAATGAATAAAATTGAACTGATTATGATTAATTAAGACAAATTACCCGGTTAATCACCGGGTAATCAGAATAGCATCTGGTGTAAAAAATATTAGTTTTACTTTTCGGAACGGCCAATACGGGAAACGATATTAAACAGTTCCCCAAGACCATAAATTAAACCTAAAATTCCAGCCATCACTACCGGTACCATGACCAGGGCGAAAGCCATACTTTTAATCAACTCAAACATGGTAGCCTCACACAATGGCTCATTAAATGAGCCAGCAACATAACACATTTTTAACCATAGCGGGTAATACCGCTATAATTAGTACCATTCTAGACAAAGACAGACAACTGTAACCGGCTAAACGTGCGTTTTTCGGGTTAGCCTATAAAAATTTACGATTATATTTACTAAAAAAAACTATCATGCAAGCCGAAATTCTACTGACACTGAAATTACAACAACGGTTATTCGCAGATCCACGGCGAATATTATTACTAAAACAGATTAAAGCAACGGGTTCTATCAGTCAGGGAGCAAAACTGGCTGGCATCAGTTATAAAAGTGCTTGGGACGCAATTAACGAAATGAATCAGTTGGCAGATGAAATACTGGTAGACCGTGCTACAGGTGGTAAGGGAGGCGGCGGGACAAATCTTACCCATTATGGCGAACGTCTATTGCAACTTTACGATCTACTGACACAAATTCAGCAAAAAGCCTTTGATGTGCTAAAAGATGACCAACTTCCCCTCGACAGTCTGTTAGCGGCAATTTCCCGTTTTTCTCTGCAAACCAGCGCCCGTAACCAATTCTTTGGCACAATTACTGACCGTGACCATAATCAGGTGCAACAACATATCCGCATCTTGCTGGCAGATGGTCAAACATCACTGAATGCGGCATTAACAGAACAAAGCGCTAACCGTCTCGGTTTGGTAACAGGTAAGGAGGTATTGGCACTCATTAAAGCGCCTTGGGTGAAACTCACTAAAGAGCAGTTCTATATCAGTCATTTCGACAATGCCCTGACAGGGCTGATCAGTAAAATTGAAACGGGCGAAGAGAACACAGAAATTATTATTGTTCTTGATGGCGGTGAAATCCTCTGCTCTACTCTGCCCAATCAAGAAGCAAATAACCTGAAACTACATGCTGGAGATAAAATCACTGCACTTTTTAATGCTGACCAAGTCATTATTGCAACTCTATGTTAAGAATTGACCCTATTATCACTGAGCAATTCGGAATATCCAGGAATATTATAGTATTACATACCTTACATATCCCCTAGTGTCCGATATTAAATGTTAATTAAAAGTTAATATTGACATTCTGCGGTATTCCGCTTATTTGTGGGAAGAGATTTGCGTTACTTAAAAAGGAATAAAAGATGTCTGAATTGCAAATAACGCAAGGCTGCTTCCGTTTAAGTGATACTCGTACCTTGCAGTTATCATCACTAAAAATAGCCTCCGGCGAAAATTGGGCTTTTATTGGTGCTAATGGTAGCGGAAAATCATCATTGGCCCGTGCGCTTTCAAATGAATTAGTCCTACTTTCCGGTGAACGAAATTGCTCATTTCGCAGGTGCGCCCGCGTCTCTCAAGAACAATTACAAAAACTGACAGAAGAAGAATGGCAACGTAATAATACTGATATGCTCAGTGATGATGAAGATGATACCGGTCACACTGCGGCAGAAATTATCCAGATTTATCATAAAGATAATGAACTTTGCCTAGAGCTAGCAAAACAGTTCGGTATTATGGATTTACTTTCCCGTCGCTTTAAATATCTTTCTACCGGTGAAACCCACAAGACATTACTTTGCCAGGCACTAATGGCTTCACCTGATTTGCTGATTCTTGATGAACCTTTTAATGGCCTTGATCCATTCGCCCGTGGTCAACTCGCTGAATTACTGGAAAAATTGTCATCAAAAGGAATCGTTTTGGTACTTATCCTTAACCGGTTCAGTGAAATCCCAGATTTTGTTGATCAGATTGGCGTACTAGCGGGTTGCCAGCTAACCTCTGTTGGCATCAAAGAAAAAGTGATGGCAGATTCACTGGTGTCTCAACTGGCACACAGTGAAAAACTGAACGGTATTGATTTACCTGAAACAGATGAACTTCCTGTCGATAATCAGCTACCGCCCGATCAACCGCTGATTATCCTACGTAACGGTATCGTTCAGTATAATGATCAGCCAATTTTGCATGGACTAGATTGGCAAGTAAATTCAGGTGAACATTGGCAGATTATTGGCCCAAATGGTGCCGGAAAATCAACGCTTTTGAGTCTGATTACCGGAGATCATCCTCAAGGCTACAGTAATGAGCTGATCCTTTTTGGCCGCCAACGCGGTAGTGGCGAAACCATTTGGGATATCAAACGCCATATTGGTTATATCAGCAACAGTATTCATCTGGAATATCGTGTCAGTATCAGCGTTCGTAATGTGATTCTATCCGGTTTCTTCGATTCAATTGGTCTTTATCAAACAGTATCGGATCACCAGCAGCAACTTGCTGATGAATGGCTAACTTTACTGGGATTATCGGCTCAGATTGCCAACGGCCCGTTTCACAGCCTTTCATGGGGACAACAACGACTTGTTCTGATAGCTCGCGCACTGGTTAAACATCCGGCTTTATTAATCCTTGATGAACCTCTGCAAGGGCTTGATCCCCTCAACCGCCAGTTAATATTACGTTTTATTGATATCATGATTGCTGACGGTGATACTCAGCTACTGTTTGTTTCTCATCATCAGGAAGATGCGCCGCAATGCATTACTCACCGACTGATATTTATTCCTGATGGTGATCTATACTGCTACAAAACGGAGAAAGTTTCTGATTGATTTCTGATAGTTCCCCGTTATGCGGGGATCTACTCATGAGTCTAGCCAATTTTCATCAACATTATTATCACAGCCATTTCTATCAGTAACCTTAATGAGCCGGTCAATTATTAACCAAATAATCTGAATTAAGGAACGATTATTACCAGCAGAAGAACTTCTCCGACCAGTGAAAAAATCATCGCAATTTAATTACCATACATTATTATTTTTTGCTCACTAAATAACATCCATCATCGATTTTTGGTCTGCTTTTCAGATCATTTTTTAATTTGTTAAAAATAAAGGGAAATTACATGATTTGGGGTTTACTTGCTACATCACTAGCGTTATTAGCTATACACCGCACTACTGCACTTATTGTTCTACTGGTTGCGGTTATTACCGGATTCGTCACGCAAGTTATGATTTATCCGGCAATTGCCACTATTGCGATTATTTTTTTGTTAGGTGCGCTACGTCTCTATTTTCAGCAAAATAACGTCATTAAAATAACCACTGAGCTGCTATTGCTCGCTTTTGGTATCGCGTTATTCCTGCATCTGATCCCAGGTTTTCACAACCTGAAATATCTCGATAAAGTTCAGGTAGGACCTCATAGCGCCCCATTCTCAATGTATTTCAACTTTGATAAAGCACTCATTCCTTTCCTGCTGCTATGTTGCATGCCTGGCCTGTTTACAACAAAGCCTCTGACCAAAATTCGGCCTTATGCATGGATAATCTTAGCTATTGCTATTCCTGTATTGTTAAGCATAGCAACAGCTCTAGGCGGGCTCGCGGTTGAACTGCATATGCCACAATGGTTACCGATGTTTATACTGGCAAATATTTTCTTCGTTTCTCTGGCAGAAGAAGCGCTATTCCGTGGCTATATCCAACAGAGGTTAAGTCAGTGGATTAACCCCTATTTTGCCCTGATCATCACTGCCTTGATTTTTGGTGGCGCACACTTCGTCGGCGGCCCATTACTGATGATTTTTGCTACTCTGGCAGGATTAATATACGGGCTGGCATGGATGTGGAGTGGCCGTCTTTGGGTTGCTGTTGGGTTCCACTTCGCGCTCAATTTGGTTCATTTGCTGTTCTTTACTTACCCAATCAAGTTGGTAACCGTACTATAACGTGTCAAACTTGCACGGTATCTATTTCAGCAATCTGCAAAAAATTCAGATCTTCAAACAAATAAAGTTTGGAACAAGACTATATACCCTATGGATTTCAAGATGCATCGAGGCGGCAAGGGAGCGAATCCCCGGGAGCATAGATAACTATGTGATCGGGGTGAGTGAGTGCAGTCAACAAAGAGGCAACTTGAAAGATAACGGGTATAGATTGCGGTTCTGGTGCATAGGGCAATATAATGCGCTCAGTTATCATTAAGTTTGATTTTTAAGGAGTTTAAGCTATGGCTGTCACTAAACTGGTTCTGGTAAGACATGGCGAAAGCGAGTGGAACAAAGAAAACCGTTTCACTGGCTGGACTGACGTCGCGTTATCTGAAAAAGGTCGCGCCGAAGCTCAACAAGCAGGGCAACTGTTGAAAGAAGAAGGTTTTGTTTTTGATTTTGCCTACACCTCCGTCCTAAAACGCGCTATCCATACGCTGTGGAACATTCTGGATCAAGTTGATCAACAGTGGTTACCTGTTGAAAAAAGTTGGAAACTGAATGAACGTCATTATGGTGCTCTGCAAGGTCTGGACAAATCAGAAACCGCAGCTAAATACGGCGATGATCAGGTTAAACTGTGGCGTCGTGGTTTTGCTATCACCCCACCAGATTTAACTAAAGATGATGAACGTTTCCCAGGCCATGATCCACGTTATGCGAATCTGAAACCAGAAGAGTTACCCGTGACTGAAAGCCTGGCAACGACTATTGAACGCGTGATCCCTTATTGGGAAGACGTTATCAAACCGCGGGTTGCTCAAGGTGAGAAAGTGATTATCGCAGCGCATGGTAATTCTTTGCGTGCTTTAGTTAAATATCTGGATAATAGGAGCGAAGAAGCTATTCTTGAGCTGAATATCCCAACAGCAGTACCTTTGGTTTATGAATTCGACGAAAACATGAAACCAATCAAACATTACTATCTGGGTAACGCTGATGAAATTGCAGCAAAAGCCGCCGCAGTGGCAAACCAAGGTAAGGCGAAATAATTCATTGCCTATAGAAAATTGCTGACACTCTATTTTCCAGCAAACATAAAAAACCGGAGTTGTCGATTCCGGTTTTTTTACATTGGAAAAATGTTATCAGCCACGACGCGCTTTTATTGCCGACGACAATTGACGTAACAAAATTTCAGTGTCAGCCCAACCAATGCAAGCATCAGTAATACTTTTACCATATACCAACGGCAGACCGCTATCCGGATTCTGATTTCCTTCTTCCAAATGACTTTCTACCATCACCCCGATAATGGCTTTCTCCCCAGCAATAATCTGCTGACTCACATCTGAACACACATCCATCTGCTTTTTAAATTGCTTAGAACTATTGGCATGACTGAAATCAATCATAATTCTTGTCGGCAAACCGGCTTTTTCCAAGCCTTGCTTCACGGCAGAGACATGTTCAGAACTGTAATTCGGCTCTTTACCACCACGCAAGATAATATGACAATCGTTGTTTCCGCTGGTATTGACAATCGCGGAATGTCCCCACTTAGTGACGGAAAGGAAACTGTGAGGGGAGCCCGCTGCATTAATCGCATCAATGGCAACTTTTATCGCACCATCGGTGCCATTTTTAAAACCAACCGGACAGGAAAGGCCAGAAGCCAACTCACGATGGACCTGAGATTCCGTTGTACGAGCGCCAATGGCTCCCCAACTCATCAAATCGGCTAAATACTGGGGAGAAATCATATCCAGATATTCACCCGCGGCCGGTAGCCCCATGTCATTAATATCCCGTAACAACTGGCGAGCTAAACGCAAACCATCATTAATATCAAAACTATGATTCATATGAGGATCATTAATTAATCCTTTCCAGCCAATAGTTGTACGCGGTTTTTCAAAATAAACTCGCATGACAACTTCCAGATCCTCTTTCAGCTCCTCACGCAATTCATTCAGCCGCCCTGCATATTCCATTGCGGCTTTAGGATCATGAATAGAACATGGCCCAATCACAACCAACAGACGATCATCTTCACCCGTCAGAATTTGATGAATCGTTTTGCGCGCCTTACGTACTGTAAATGCAGCCTTTTCAGTTGCTGGAAATTTTTCAAGTAGTGCCACGGGAGGTAATAATTCTTTTATCTCTTTAATTCTTATATCATCATTCTGATAATTCATAGCCCTCTCTCATCTAACATCTTTGTATATTTAATTAAAACAATCTTGTGATTTTAATCTAACTGTTATAAGCCAAACTGTAAATATTCTTTGTAGAGAATAAATAAATCAATGCTTAACTTAAGACATAGCAAGATATAGTCAAATGTGGTCAGTTCTATTCTTATGGTTGAAATATCTTTAGAAATGAGAATTATCAAAGTAAATACCTAAAAATATGCCAGAAATCAACAAAACAATTCTCTGGCATAGTTAGGAAACTATTTCACACGAGATAATGGCAAAGAACGGTTCTCCTTAGCCGCCTGAATCCACAAACGGGAGCCATTAAATGCAATGCCCAAGAGAATCACATACTGCAACGACATTGCCAGAACGCCTTGATGGAAATAGATAACAACGCTTATCACATTGATAACCATCCATACCAGCCAGTTTTCAACATATTTACGGGTCATCAGAATCATTGCCACAATAGATAGCACCGTCATTGTCGAATCCCAGAATGGGAATGCATCAGGTTCCAATATCGGCATCTGAACATTAAAGCCAAACTTTTGCATAACCGTCACGGCAATCTGAGTCAGATAACCAAAGACCCGATCAATATTAAAAGTCATAATGGCAATCAATAGCACAGAAATTAGACTAATCATTACCGCCTTATTCAAACTTAGCCAACGTATTTTAAGTTCAATCTGCTGCTGATCATTAACCCTGCTCCAGGCATACCAACCATAAATATTTGCCGCAAAGAAGAATAATTGCAGCAATAAACTGGCATAAAGTTGAATTTGGAAGAAAATCACAGCAAATAATGTGACATTAATTAGTCCAAACAAATAATTAATTATCTTCTCCTGACTGGCAAACCAAATACATAACAAACCCGCGATCGTACCTATCGCTTCAATCCACGATAAATCATATCCTCCCTTTCCCAGAGGTATATTGACTAATATATTGTTAATACTGAAAAAATCCATCTGTTATATCCTATTATTATCTACAACAAAATATTACTCTCACTATTCAATTATCTATTTTAACTGAGTTGCAAAATCAAGCATCCTATTTAAAGGAATAAGTGCCTTTTCCCGCAATTCTTTTTCAACTAATATTTCATGCTGAACCCCTCCCCGTTCCAATCCCTGAACGATGGCTTGTAAACCATTCATTGCCATCCACGGGCAATGAGCACAACTACGGCAACTTGCGCCTTCTCCAGCCGTAGGGGCTTCAAATAACTGCTTCTCAGGACAGGCTTGCTGCATTTTATAAAAGATGCCTTTATCTGTTGCCACAATCAGTTTCTGATGCGGCAAAGATTGTGCTGCTTTGATTAATTGACTGGTTGAACCAACAGCATCAGCCAGATCAATCACGGCTTGCGGGGATTCAGGATGAACTAATACCGCAGCATCGGGATGCAGACCTTTCATCCTTATCAAAGCCTGAGTTTTAAATTCATCATGGACAATACAAGCCCCTTGCCAACAAAGAATATCAGCACCTGTTTGCTTGCGGACATAATTCCCCAAGTGGCGATCGGGTGCCCAAATTATCTTCTTCCCCTGACTATCCAGATAATCGATCAATTCAACAGCAATACTTGAAGTCACCACCCAATCCGCTCGTGCTTTAACTGCTGCCGATGTATTTGCATAAACCACCACGGTACGATCAGGATTGTCATCACAAAACTTAGTGAATTCTCTTTCAGGGCAACCCAGATCTAGCGAACACTCGGCTTCCAACGTTGGCATTAAAACACGCTTTTCAGGATTGAGAATTTTAGCAGTTTCTCCCATAAATCGCACACCGGCAACGAATAAAGTAGAAGCTGGATGATGATTACCAAAACGCGCCATTTCCAATGAATCCGCGACGCACCCGCCGGTCTCTTCTGCTAAAGCCTGGATCTCTGGATCGGTGTAATAATGCGCGACCATAACGGCATCCTGCTGTTTCAGAAGGCGTTTAATTTTTTCACGGCAATGTTTTTTTTCATCCTTACTGAGAAAAGCAGGTTTGGGTGGGAAGGGATAAATGGTTGAATTAAAATCAATATACTGGTTCATTGTTCTGACTCTCTGTTTAGTATATGGTTTTAAAAAACAAAAATTTTGGTTTTTAGTCCGAAAATTTGCGCACATTTGTTTAATATACTAAACAAAATAACCAATTTATAGCAGTTTATCGCGGAATATTTTGTCGGTGATGGCTAAACAGAAAACAGAAAACAGAAAACAGAAAACAGAAAACAGAAAACAGAAAACAGAAAACAGAAAACAGAAAACAGAAAACACGATATACCATAATGATTAAAATCAATAAAAAGCAGACGTAAAAAATGGTAAAACAACTATTAAAACCTTATACCGATTAAATCCAGGAGTTAAAACCATGACTTTTAACAATCGCTTAAAACCCATCCATCATAAACCCATCAGTGAAAAATGAGAAATAAAAATTGACTTTGTTAATGCTTATATATCCCAAAAAAGACAAATAAAAATATGAATAGTTAATCAGACAATCTATTTTCCATAAATAACTAGCTTTAATAACATTTTCAACCAAGGAATAAATTTTTTATAAACCAGTTAAATCATGAAAAACATGAATAATAAAGCCATGAAATAAATTATTTAATAGAATATCAATCAGCATTCATAAAGCTAAAAAATGGCATTTAATGGCATAAATACGGCACATTATATTTTCTCTGATTTCAGAGTAAAAAAATAAAGCCGGAATAACCGGCTTTATTCTTACTACAAACGGCTACAGCCACTAGAATTATGCTGCCCTTACGATGTAGTTAAATGCTACGTTGCGGGGCCTATTTTCGTTAGCGGTTGGGACTTGTCTTGATGCATCAATGTCAAAATATGTAAGATCAGTACTACTGCCGCTATTTGCTGAACGTGTATCAGCCGTAGCATATCGCGACGATGCCATGACTCCACTCAAAATAGGTGTCTGTGGTGCACCGCCCATCTGAGCGTGTATAGCTTGAGTTGACCCTGTAATATTTCTGATTGCATCTCCCTGCCAAGATAAAAGCCCACGACCACCATCAACACCTCGATTATCATCCCATCCGCGGATAAATTCTCCTCTTAAATCAGGTAATCTACCGCCAGGATAAGCCTCCGCTAACTTCGGATACTGTAATTTATTAAAAGGTGAACCATTACAAATGAAATAACCGAAAGGTGGATGAGGTAACGGCCAGGGAATAGGAGAACCCACGGGTATATTAATCTCTTCACGTAATGAATTTATTACCTCCTGAACAAGCTTTTGTGTAGCCGCCAATGTGTCACTATTACCAATCACATTTGTAAGCTGAACAACCCCCTTTTGTGTTAATGAAGCACTGGGAATATCTGTTGTAATTTTTTGTTCTATCGCTTTATTTAATTGATCGGTAAGTTTGGCTACATTTCCATCATCCAGAACATCATTGCCAGATCCTGTCGCGATAAAATCAGCGACGACAGATGATATGGTTGACGATTGACGTAACACCTTATTTAACAAGTGGATGGGAACATTCTCCGGAGAGAATCCTGTCTGCAAACCCTGGTTTTGTTCATATTTTTCTTGGCTAATGACATTTGCATTATTACTAATAGAAAAAGCCTTAAAATCATTCTTGTGACTCATATACTTTCCTTAAATTAAATAATGTTATTTTATAATCAACATATTGAATTATTGTAGAAATAGTCTCCTGCAATTCATGCAAATCAAAGTCTAGCCCAGGGAAAAAATAATACTGTGTTCTTATTAATTATAAGGTTAACCGTTTTTGTATCATTAGCAGAAATAAGCAGTTCAACATTTTGGAATATAAAATATCTCAAAAATTTATATTTAACATACGGGAATTATTTTTCTCTTATTTTATTGTTATCACTATTAATACTAGGCTGTGTCCCGCAATAGATTGAAATAAGATAATCATCTGGCTCTCTCTTTTCAAAAAACTATGTTATGGCTCGTTACGATCTTCCTGTAGCCGCAAGATGCAGATAGAGTAGAATTTTCAGGATGACAAAATGAGCGGTTTGGTATCACGTTGAAAATAAATGATTATATCTGAGATATAAAGCCAATAGTCTTAAATTCAGACCGGTTATCTCACATTGGATATTAGCAGAGAATATCTTACGACATTCTCCGCTAATTTTAAGCTAAGCCTTTTTATATGGTTAACTCTTAAGTCCCATTTGGGTGTAATTACAAGAGAGGATTATTATTCGACCCAACCTTCACTTCAATTTCTGCGTTTAAATAACTGGCGAGATTGGTGGCTGTAACTTTATAGTAGTAAATAAGGTTAGGAGGCGGTACAAGTATTTCACTTCTGCCGGGGTAGATCTCTATAGAATTATACAGAGTATAATCTCCAACTAAGGATGCCCAGTAGCCACTCACTTTAACTAGCGCTAAGCTAACGTTTTTTATAGTTATATGAGATTGATGAGCAGGAACTAATATACTGCCATTCTTATAAATATCAATAGTCTGATTAGGGTTTATATATACTCGCGCCATTTTATTGTTTCCTTATTATTACGGTTATTTGACTGTCTATATAGCAGATGATTTTATCGGTAAAATTTAAATTAGCATTTACTCCGAACAGTTAAATATTTAACTTTATCAGTGATGTAAAAATAATAAGATAATCTCATGGTCATATCAGTATTAAATGATTAGTAGGTAGAATGTTTTCTGGAATACATTAAATCTCATCATTAACATTAGTCAGGTTAATTATAAGCTATACATTGGTATATTTTGGGAAATAAAATAATGATGAATATCGTCTAGAAGTTTAATTTTTAAATAATAGATGTATTTTATTTTGACATGTTTTTAATTTCAAGACATTGGGTTACTCATTACTACTTAATAAAGCACCGCACTATAAGTCATTCATGGCGCGGTATTTGTATATACCCTTCATCTTTCAGTGTGGATCAATTCAGTCACTGGTCTTTGGCATAGATTTATATCGTCATATTTTCCTTTATCATTTTAAGTAAGCCAATTCTTCTGAATACGAACCCCTCGGCTATGCATCAAAAATTCTGACAAATATCCATCATGCGGTACAAGCGGTGCCATCCAGGTTGTCGGAATATCTCCTACATAAACATTACTGATAGTCGTATCACTCAGAATAGCGTCCAGAATTTCTGGCTTTTTCGAAAATACAGTGACAACTAACGAATTTGATAGCATTTGTGAACTCTTCAAACGGTCATAAGGTGCAACAGTGACGCATGGAAATGGCAGTTCGCGTTGAATTAAAGGATCTATTGGATTATCGACAACAGTAATGTAAGGTCTAAGGGTATATCCTGATGATATTTGCTCACCAAACAGCCGAAGATCTTCATTCTTTTCAGGATAAAGCGACTTCTGTAATAAAGCCGTGGTATTCGATGACCCTAATGGAAATACCTCTTCGGCATTCATCTGATTAAACGCTTCCAATAAACGTTTACCAAAATCAACAGGGTCCCCTTCTACTAATACCGCGCTGGCAGAAACACATGCAGCACCACCAAGAGAAGTAACCGATTATGCAACAAGTGAAACCGCTTCATCAATATTGACATCTGAACCCACCACAATTTTCGAATGCCCCGGTCCTTGTATTAAAACTTTAGGATTCGAATGATATTTATTAACGACATCTTGCCCGCCATAAATAATAGACAGGTCTGCCGCAAAAACTATTTCGTCAGCACCTTGATGATCTGTTGGTATCAGCGCAACGTAGTTTCCGAGTCCAGCCTGCATCAGTGAAGAAACTAATCGTTGAGCTGTGAATGGTTCGCGAACAGAAGGCTTAATTAAGATTCGATAACCAAAAGCAAGGGATTGTGGCCATAAAGCATGCGCTCCCGGCCCATTGCCACCCGTCAGAACAGCCAGCACATCCGCTCGTCGGCTGAATAAAGCACATCCTTCCGCAACTCTGCTATCATCCACATCCCAAATAGCACCATGTGGCATGGAAGCTTTGATTATCTCAGGCATCATCATAAGCACTTCTGACGTTTCAATCAGGGACCTTTCGATCATGCCCGCTGGCAGCCCAATGACACGGTGTGTCAATTGCACATATTCTGCTGGAGAAAGCCCGGCGACATTCTCACTGGAATAAATTTTTGCAGCCTTCTTCATTGCTGAATGAATTTCATCCAACCTCAGTCGGGGTGCAATTCTCATCTTGCGAACAACTTCACACTTATCGAGGGTGGCTCTTTCATCTGCCTGTTACCACCCCCCAAAGTTGAATTATCTAAATCGCCTCTTCGTCCTGTTCACCGGTACGAATACGCACAACACGCGCCACATCGAATACAAATATTTTACCATCACCAATTTTCCCGGTCTGTGCCGTCTGCATAATGGTTTCAACACAGGTATCGACAATATCATCTGGCACGACAATTTCGATTTTCACTTTTGGCAGAAAATCCACCATATATTCTGCACCGCGATACAGCTCGGTATGACCTTTCTGGCGCCCAAAACCTTTCACCTCGGTTACCGTCATTCCGGTGATACCCACTTCCGCCAGAGCTTCACGCACATCATCTAGTTTGAAAGGTTTGATAATCGCATCAATCTTTTTCATGAAGTTTTCCTGTTGTTACCAGTTTTTACGGCCGAAACCAGAGGTAATCGGGTAGCGTCTGTCTTTACCAAAATTACGTGGCGTAATACGCGGCCCCACCGGAGCCTGACGACGTTTATATTCGTTAATATCAACCAAACGAACCACTTTACGTACAATCTGTTCATCAAACCCTGCCGCCACCAGCTCATCAACCGACTTATCCTGTTCCACATAACCTTCCAGAATATCATCCAGAATGTCATAAGGCGGTAAACTGTCCTGATCAAGCTGTCCAGGCGCCAACTCTGCCGATGGCGGACGATCAATGACTCTTTGAGGTATCGCCGGCGAAACGGTATTACGATATTTTGCTAATTCAAATACCAATGTTTTCGGTACATCTTTCAACGCATTAAAACCACCCGCCATATCCCCATATAATGTGGAATACCCCACCGCTGATTCACTCTTATTACTGGTCGTCAGCACGAGACGATGGCGTTTATTAGACATCGCCATCAGAATAACGGCACGGCAACGCGCCTGTAAATTCTCTTCGGTGGTATCTTTGGTCATACCGGCAAACAGAGGTTCAAATTGTGCCATGAATGCATCAAACATCGGTTCGATCGACACCACATTAAACTCAACACCCAACATATCAGCTTGTTGTTTAGCATCTTCTATACTCATTTCAGATGTATAGCGGAATGGCATCATAACAGCCTGAACATGATCTTTACCCAATGCATCAACAGCAATTGCCAACGTCAGGCCAGAGTCAATCCCCCCAGATAAGCCTAACAACACGCCTTGAAAGCCATTTTTGCGAACGTAATCATGTACTGAAAGGACTAATGCCTGATATACCTGCTGCAATGGCGGTAATTCAGGTGCCGGATTAACCATAGGGTCAATCTTTAATCCATTAAAGCGGCATTGTTGGATTTGTTCATTAAATGCGGCTAACCGATGAGTCATTTCACCACTTGCATTAAAAACTTTAGAACAGCCATCGAAAATCAGCTCATCCTGACCACCAACCTGATTAAGGTAAATCATCGGTAAATCTGTACGCTGGCAATGTTCTTTAATTAATTCATAACGGATATAAGGCTTTTCACGATTATATGGAGAAGCATTGATAGAAAGAATTAAATCCGCACCAGCCTGTTTCAAAGTATCAACCGGTTCGTTAAACCATAAATCTTCACAAATTAGCAGCCCAAGGTTATATCCCTTGAATGGCACCACGCAGCTTTGATCGCCCGCTTTGAAATAGCGTTTTTCATCGAAAACGCCATAATTCGGCAACCGCTGTTTAAAATAACGGGCCAGGATTTCCCCTTGCCAGAATAAGGAAAGCGCGTTGTAAATTTCCCCATCCTGCTCCCAAGGATGACCAACCAGAATAGCGGTTTGGCAACTGGCAGCTTGTAAACGTGTAAGCTGCTCGCAACAACGCTGATGAAAATCAGCGCGGAATAATAGATCTTCTGGAGAATAACCGGATATCGCCAGTTCAGAAAACATCACCAAATCAGCACTTTGTTGCTGTTGTTCCTGTACTGTCCGCAACATACGTTCACAGTTGCCTTCAATGTCACCAATCATCCAATTAAGCTGTGCAAGGACAATATTAAGAGTACGGCTCATACAATTTGGCTCTCCCAAGCCACCAATTTTTATACCAGTGTAAAAACTTCCTGAGCAGCAGAGAAGTTATTCTTTAAAATCACTCGCATCTAATTCATGACGCGCCAGTAATTTGTAGAATTCAGTCCGGTTACGCCCCGCCATACGCGCAGCATGAGTCACATTACCTTTGGTCATTTGCAATAACTTACGCAGGTAATTCAACTCAAACTGATTTCTGGCTTCGGCAAAAGTGGGTAACGCCGTGTTTTCCCCTTCCAGCGCCTGTGTAACCAGCGCTTCACTAATAACCGGGGCGGTAGTCAACGCGACGCATTGCTCGATTACGTTCACAAGCTGGCGCACATTTCCCGGCCAACTTGCCGCCATCAAACATTTCATTGCATCAGCAGAGAAACTACGGACAAAAGGTTTATGGCGCTTCGCTGATTCACGCAACAGATGGTTCGCCAATAAAGGAATATCTTCAACCCGGCCATTCAAAGCAGGAATTTTCAAGTTAACAACATTCAGGCGGTAATAGAGATCTTCACGGAATTCATTTTTTGCCATTGCCTTCGGCAAATCACGGTGAGTCGCTGAGATAATCCGTACATCAATATCCAGATCACGGTTGTTTCCTAACGGGCGTATTTTACGCTCCTGCAATACCCGCAATAATTTAACCTGCAAAGCCAACGGCATATCACCAATTTCATCAAGAAACAGCGTCCCCCCCTGTGCGGCAAGAAACAACCCTTCTCGGCTGCTAACCGCACCGGTAAATGCCCCTTTGGCATGACCAAACAGTTCTGATTCAAGCAGTTGTTCCGGCAAAGCACCACAGTTAATCGCGATAAATGGTTTTTTCGCCCGTGGACTGGCGCGGTGAATTGCCTGGGCTAACACTTCCTTCCCGGTACCACTCTGACCGTTTATCAGTACACTGACATCAGATTGAGCAACCATTCGCGCCTGCTCCAACAAGCGCAACATAGCAGGACTGCGGGTAACTATCTGCTCCCGCCACTGTTCATCACTGGCGGGCGTGGATAACGCCAATGCGCCATCAATCGCCTTATAAAGCGCATCCCGGTCAACCGGTTTAGTCAGAAAACTAAAGACGCCTTGCTGAGTTGCCGCTACTGCGTCCGGAATGGAGCCATGAGCCGTCAGAATAATGACCGGCATACCCGGTTGCTGCTTCTGAATTTCAGCAAACAGCGCCATACCATCCATCTCATCCATACGCAAATCGCTGATCACCAAATCGATCTTTTCTTTCGCTAACAGTTTCAGTGCTTCACAGCCACTTTCTGCGGTTGTGACACGAAAACCTTCGCTAGTAAGACGCATTCCCAACAATTTCAACAAACCAGGATCGTCATCAACCAGAAGAAGATGGGCTGGCTTACGCGCTGTCATTGTGCTGCTCCTTTATCTGATTCAGAGGTATTGTTTGACGTACTGTTTTTGTTAGGTAATGTCGTGGTCGCTGGCGTTGCAACATGTTCATCCGAATTGCCTGATCCAACACTCCCCTGATTTTGTTTACGGGAAGAAAGCTGACGTTCAATATCTGTCAGGTTTTCCAGTTTACGAGAAGTTTGCTGTAGCTCAAATTCCAACCGCGAACGACTTTCTCGCAGACGATCAAGTTTATTATCCGTATCTGCCTGTAATTTTTGGAATTTTGCCCGCTCCTCAGCAACTGCAATTTGCTGAACCTGCTGTTCGCGCCATAACTGTAATAACGGTCGCAACGGGTCTGGGAATTTCAACCGGTATTTGTTGAAGTTTTCAATTATTTTCCGACGCTCAGACAACGTAGGCCCGGCACTGTTAAGTAAAATACTTTGTTTAAAAGCCATATCCCAAGTAGTCGGGAGCGTGTATTTCGCCATATTACGTGCTTTCGCTGATGTCAGACGATCTGAACAATCCATCAGTCGCAGCCAGTAAAGCGCATTCTCAATCGATGGCGGCGTCTCTAAATCCCACATTAACTCACACTCGGCAATACGGTAATCCGTCACCCGTTGCTCCGGTATTACCATTTGCGTAACTGTCGCTAAATTATTATTAACCGGATTTTTAACGCAACCCGCCAATAAAAAAACGACGAAGATCAGCAGAATCATGCCAAAACCCCAAACTGAAACTCGTGGTAATAACAATCTGGCAACCAACACGTTTTTCCCAGGTTGTACTGCAATATTCTGCCGATCCGTTTTTTGTACAAAACGGTAAATAGACCTGTTATGCATTATTTATTCATTCTCAGCAGCTAATGGCAATTTAATACGAAAACATACGTCAGCAAATTCGCTCTGAATTAATATCAGTTCGCCCCCCATACGCTTAATACAATCCTGCGCAATACTTAGCCCAAGGCCGCTACCTTTCACTGCACCTTTACGCTGGAGCGTCCCTTGATAGAACGGTTCAAAAATCATACTGCGTTCTGATTCAGGGATTGGTGTACCTGTATTAGCAACATTAATTTGAACATATTTGCCGATCTGACGACTTGAAACCCAGATGTTACCGGATTCGGCGCCATAGTGCACCGCATTAGAGTAGAGATTATCAATAACCCGCATTAATAGTGTAGGCTCTGCCCATAAAATATCAGCATCAAGCTGGATTTCCGTCTGAATATTTTTCGATCTCGCAGGTAAACTGTGTGATAAAACTACCTCATTAACAATTTCCCGCAGAGAAACCTGCTGTTGCTCCGTCGGGCCATCCGCCAGTTTACGGTTATAATCCAGTAATTGCTCGATCAATTGCTGTAAATGTTTACTACTATTATCAAGAATAGCAACCACTTCTTGCTGATCAGCCGTTAATGGCCCTGCCACTTCATCAGCCAGTAATTCTGTCCCTTCCCGCATACTTGCCAGCGGTGTTTTCAGTTCATGAGAAATATGACGCAAAAACTCATGGCGTTGTGATTCCAACCAGGCCAAGCGTTCACTGAGCCAGATAATTCGTTGCGCCAAAGAGCGGAGTTCCCGCGGCCCCTGAAAAGAATCTATGCGAACGCCCAATGATTGCCCTTCTCCCAATCGGTTAATCATGCGTTCAATCCCTTTAACCGGCCCGATAATCATGCGAGTAAATAACGCGACCAATAACGCACTCAGTAGAAATAAAATAAGACTCTGCCAGCCAAAAAATTGCCCTTTTTCAGCAATATCTCCCTGTAACTGTTCTCCACGGCTGAAAATAATATCACGGGTAGCTTGTACCATCTGGCTATTAGCATTGGAAAATTGCTCAAGTAATTGAGCGGCAGGTTGGGTAGGTTCACTATTGAGACAAGCGATTTTTGTTAACTGCGACAGCAAATCATTAAGCATCTTAATATACTGTTGATCATCAAGTATAACCATCTGATCTTTCAGCATCTTAAGGTACTGCTGATATTGCCTTTGGTAAAGGTTTTCCAGCGTCTTATCCCCTAACACGCAATATTGGCGGTAACTGCGCTCCATCTCCAACGCAATACCTGTCATAGCCTCACTGCGGCGGGCATCCGCGAGTGTGGTACGGTTTATATCAGCCGCTTGCTCACTGAGTTGATCAAGACTCTGATAAGCCTGATAAGCCAAAACCAATAACGGCAATAACACTAGCCAGAAGGCCATGACAACTAATTGGCGCAATGAGCGCGGAAATAAACGCCATTTTTTCAAGGAAATCATCTCGTAACCTGTCAGTACACCAATGCTAACCGACAAAGGGCAGATAGAAAAACCCATCGGCTGATAAATTCTGCTTTGACTGAAAATCAGTGTAAGACGCAAACAGTACAAAGGGGCAGGTAAACACCTGGGGGATGACGGCGGGATAATAGTTTTTTACTATCCCGCCAGTGAGGATGGCTTATGCCTGTTGTTTATCTACAGTCAGGCATAGGTGGTGCCTCACTCCACGTGTCGCCCGATGTTTGATAAGGCTCGAAAGCGATATCACTGAGTTGGACGGTAGGCACCTTACTCTGGCATCATTCGATAGTTTATGTGGCATTTCTCCACCTAATGTGGGCCGACATAAGAAGTTGAATGAGCAACTGTGCCAGTTTAATGCAGATTCCATGCCAACATTAAAATATCAATCATAAATAATTGTTTTTACTGTATAAAAAATTAAACATAACGTTTCAGCAACCAGACAGCTTCTTTTCCGGTATGAGTAAAATTTATTTTTTGTCGCCAATTAAAGACATCTAAAATCACGCAAATAAAAACAGATTAAAATCAAATAATTACATGTCTCCTTTTTGAGACATCTATAATGCATGTTTGTCGGGTAATTGAGACAATGGAAAATAGAGTTAAATTTCTAGGAATTTACCGAGCCAAAATTTTCACATCTGAGTTATCAATGGTCCATATTTACCCCACATATGGCCTTTATCAGCAAATGATGTACCATCGTAGATAAAGGCAAAAAGGTCTCTATTCGGGGGAAAATATGTGTCAAACACAAAACGGGGAGCCACTATATGTGGTTGATGTAGCACTATTTTGGAATCTTATTTTATAAGTCTAAAAGACTTCTATATTAAGCGCTCCGATAAAGATTGATGGAGGGGCTCTATCCCTAAGCCTTTGATATAACGCTAACACTTACCACTAAGATCAAACTATTGCATTATACTAACCAACTAGGTTAATATCCGCTCATATGGAAAAACGAACCCCACATTGTAAGTTATCAGTGGTCAAGGCCATGATTGAAGCGGGAAAGGTACGTACCACACATGCAGCGCGAGTCGGTGCGAATGAGTTGGGGCTTGAGTTCTCCGATATGTTGGCCATGGTGATAGCGCTCACTCCAGCAGACTTCTACAAGAGTATGACTACTTATTCTGATCACACTGTCTGGCAAGACGTGTACCGACCAAGTATACAGGTAGGCGACGTGTATCTGAAACTGACGGTCATTGATGACGTGCTGATCGTGTCCTTCAAAGAGTTATGAATAGGAGCTATGAACATGAAATGCCCTGTTTGCGGTGCAGCGGAACTTATCCATGACACCCGCGATCTGCCCTATACTTACAAGGGCGAAACCACAGTCATTTCTGCAGTAACAGGCGACTTCTGCCCTGCCTGCGCCGAATCTATTTTGGATGCTGCGGAATCGGAACGCGTCATGTGCGAAATGAGTACATTCTCGAAGCAAGTCAACGCGGCCATAGTCGATCCTAAGTTCATTGCCAGAGTACGTAAGAAGCTCGCGCTTGATCAGCGGGAAGCTTCTGAAATCTTCGGCGGCGGCATCAATGCTTTCTCGCGCTATGAAAACGGCAAGACCAGGCCATCTCTAGCTTTAGTGAAGTTGCTTAAAGTGTTGGATCGTCACCCCGATTTACTCTCTGAGGTCAGGATGATGTGATTCTTTCTATTCGTTCTATTGGACTCCAACCCCTTATTATAGGTCTATCCTCAAACAACACGACTGGGATCGAAATCGGTTTATCTATCAACTTCGCATTCGACAAAACCAGCTCATTTCCATACGCTCAATATATAAGTCTAGAAAATTTATATAGTTATACCCGTCATCTTTCAAGTTGCCTCTTTGTTGGCTGCACTCACTCACACCGGTCACATAGTTCTCTATGCTCCCGGGGATTCGCTCCCTTGCCGTCGCGATGCATCTTGAAATCCATTGGGTATATATTAGCTAAAGCATGAAAAAACTTTCTATCTAGATTCATTACCAAGCCATCCAAACATAGCCGTTTATACCTCTGGATGGAATGCTAAAACAAATAAAAAAATGGCTTCAATTGTGATCTCATGTCAGTTACTAAACAAAGAATCTCAATGAAGCCAATCTATACTATCGTTTAAAAAACGACCTGATTACCCTAACTGCTTACGAGCATTACGGAAAACTCGCAGCCACGGGCCATCTTCGCTCCACTCATTTGGATGCCAGGAGTTATTCACCGTGCGGGATACCCTCTCTGGATGTGGCATCATCACAGTTGCCCGCCCATCAAGGCTGGTGACTGCGGTAATACCATTCACTGAACCATTGGGGTTAGCCGGGTAGTTTTCCGTAACCTGACCATAGTTGTTCACGTAACGCAGAGCCACTAACTGGTTGCTTTCAAGCATCTTAAGATGCTGGCTATCGCGGAATTCCACTTGTCCTTCACCATGAGAAACCGCAATCGGTATACGAGAACCGACCATATCTTGCAAGAACAGTGACGGGCTGTCAGTAATTTCCACCAAACTGAACCGAGCTTCAAAACGTTCTGAACGGTTACGGACAAAACGCGGCCAATGTTCTGCACCTGGGATCAACTCCCGTAAGTTAGACATCATCTGGCAACCATTACAAACACCAAGCGCCAATGTATCCGGTCGTGCAAAGAAAGCCGCAAATTCATCACGAACACGCCCATTGAACAGAATTGATTTCGCCCAACCTTCACCTGCCCCCAACACATCACCATAGGAGAAGCCACCACAAGCAACCAGTGTCTGGAATTGGCTCAATCCAATGCGCCCAGACAACAAATCGCTCATATGAACATCAATCGCCTCAAAACCGGCTTGGTGGAACGCGGCGGCCATTTCAACATGAGAGTTAACGCCTTGTTCACGCAGTACCGCCACTTTCGGCTTTATCTGCTGCAAAATGTAAGGCGCCGCAATATCGTCTGAAATATCAAAGGTCAGTTTTACATTCAGTCCTGGGTCCTGATTATCCTGTTTAGCCTGATGTTCCTGATCTGCACACTCCGGGTTATCACGCAGACGCTGCATTTGCCATGTGGTTTCTGCCCACCATAAGCGCAAGGTACTGCGATTCTGGCGGTATACCTCAGTATTGCCACTAAAGATAACAAAATCATCACCTGCCTTGGCTTTACCCAGATAATGCACGCAATCGGCCAGACCATGTTCTGCTAAAACACTTTCAACAAATCCTCTATCCGATGCTCGAATCTGAACGACAGCACCCAACTCTTCGGTAAAGAGGGCAGCCAGAATATCTTCATCAAATACACTGATATCAGCTTCAATGCCACAATGCCCGGCAAAAGCCATTTCAGCCAAGGTTACCAGTAAACCACCATCAGAGCGGTCGTGATAGGCCAGTAATTTTTGTTCCGAAATCAGTTGCTGAATCACATTGAAGAAACCAGCCAATTGCTCAGCACTACGTACATCCGCAGTTTTATTACCCAGTTGACGGTAAACTTGTGCCAATGCGGTACCGCCCAGTGTATTCTTCCCTTGACCCAGATCGATTAACAATAACGCATTATCTTCATCAGTGGAAAGTTCAGGCGTGACTGTACGGCGGACATCTTCCACTCTGGCAAAAGCGGTAATCACCAGTGATAAAGGTGCCGTCATCTCACGCTCTTCACTTTGTTCATGCCAACGGGTTTTCATCGACATGGAATCTTTACCCACCGGAATAGTCAACCCTAGCGCAGGACACAATTCCTCACCCACCGCTTTCACCGCTGCATACAAACCAGCATCTTCGCCAGGATGACCCGCAGCAGACATCCAGTTAGCTGAAAGTTTAATGCGTTTTAAATCCTGGACATAAGCAGAAGCGATATTGGTCAGTGCTTCACCGACCGCCATTCGGGCGGAAGCAGCAAAATCCAGCAAAGCGACCGGCGCACGTTCACCCATGGACATTGCTTCACCATAGTAGCTATCAAGGCTGGCGGTGGTAACAGCACAGTCCGCAACTGGAATCTGCCACGGACCCACCATTTGATCACGGGAAACCATGCCTGTCACAGAGCGATCACCTATCGTTATCAGGAAGGTTTTTTCTGCCACAGCCGGCAAATGCATAATGCGTTTCACAGCTTCCGCCAGATCGATATCCCGACGCTCAAGGCTTTCACCGCTCGCTTTTAATGTACTGACATTACGCAACATTCTTGGCGTTTTACCTAGCAGTACATCCAGAGGCATATCGATTGGCTGGTTATCAAAATGTTCATCATTAAGCCGTAAATGACGTTCCTCTGTTGCCTCACCGATAATGGCGTAAGGTGCACGCTCTCGCCGACAAATCTCTTCAAACAACGGAAGTTGTTCCGGCTCAACAGCCAGCACATAACGCTCTTGTGATTCGTTACACCAGACTTCCAGCGGGCTCATCCCCGGCTCATCATTAAGAATTCTGCGTAACTCAAATCGTCCACCACGACCACCATCACTGACCAGTTCAGGCATGGCATTGGAAAGCCCACCCGCCCCCACATCATGAATAAACAGGATCGGGTTGTTTTCGCCTAACTGCCAACAGCGATCGATCACCTCCTGACAACGGCGTTCCATTTCCGGGTTATCCCGTTGAACCGAAGCAAAATCCAAATCAGCATCGGATTGCCCCGATGCCATAGAAGATGCGGCACCACCACCCAAGCCAATGTTCATGGACGGGCCACCGAGCACAATCAGTTTTGCGCCAACAGAAATTTCACCCTTTTTGACATGTTCATCACGGATATTACCGATCCCACCCGCCAGCATAATTGGCTTGTGATAGCCCCGTAATTCGCTGCCGTTATGGCTGTTTACTTTTTCTTCATAGGTACGGAAATAACCCAACAACGCCGGACGACCAAATTCATTATTAAATGCCGCGCCCCCTAAGGGGCCCTCCATCATGATATCCAGAGCACTGACAATACGCTCCGGTTTACCGAAATCCTCTTCCCATGGCTGTTCAAAACCCGGTATCCGCAGATTGGATACCGAAAATCCCACCAGACCCGCTTTTGGCTTAGCACCACGACCGGTCGCCCCTTCATCGCGGATTTCACCACCAGAACCGGTCGATGCACCCGGCCAAGGAGAAATCGCAGTCGGGTGATTATGCGTTTCCACTTTCATCAGAATATGAGCCTGCTCCTGATGGTAATCATATGAACCGTTTTCCGCACCAGCAAAGAAACGACCAACAGAAGATCCCTCCATCACCGCGGCATTATCTTTATAGGCTGACAGGACATAATCAGGTGTCTGCTCATAGGTGTTTTTAATCATTTTGAACAATGATTTTGGCTGCTCCTGACCATCAATAATCCAATCAGCATTAAAGATTTTATGACGGCAATGTTCTGAATTAGCCTGAGCAAACATATAAAGCTCAACATCTGTTGGATTGCGCCCTAATTTCTGGAAAGCGTCCATCAGATAATCAATTTCATCCGGGGCCAACGCCAATCCAAGTTCAATATTGGCAGTTTCTAACGCACTGCGTCCTGCTTGCAGAATATCAATGCGTTTTAACGGAACGGGTTGCTGACGAGAAAATAATTTCTCCGCCTGTTCCAATTGAGTAAAGACCGTTTCCATCATCCGATCATGCAGCAGTGATGACAATATTTGCCACTGTGTATCACTCATTTCACCACTTTGGATGTAATAAGCCAGGCCACGCTCCAGACGCACAACCTGGGACAGGCCACAATTGTGAGCAATATCGGTTGCTTTGGAAGACCACGGGGAAATCGTTCCCGGACGAGGCGTCACTAACAGCAATGTACCTTGGGGTTCATGTTCAGCCAGCGAAGGTCCATATTTTAATAATTGTTGTAACTTTGCTGAATCAACATCACTCAAAGGTGCATGAATCTCTGCGAAATGAACATATTCGGCATAAATATCATTGACCGGAAGTTGCTGTTCTTGGCACACGGAAAGGAGTTTAGTGATACGAAATGCAGATAAAGCAGGTGAACCACGTAGAATTTTCATAGTAATCAATTCTCTCATCTTAGAAGCAAAGCTTAATAGATGTCTAAGGGGAAATGGGCCCATTATAGAGGATTGTCATCCATGACGAAACCGTTTGCGTGACGATTATTACAGCCAATTATCCTATGGATAAGTCATGCAAATAGTATCAATTAGATTGCACAGCCAGTTTTTGTTCCGCAAAATGCTCAATCACTGGAAATTCAACCAATAACAATATAGCGCGTTTCCACATAGCACCATACCACGTTACACAGAGATAACCGTTTGAATAATATAAAAATAAATTATTTCGTTATCATTGTTATCGCTCTTTTTTCTGCTGCCATCATCAGTCTGAACATCAGTTGGCCGAATAAACAACAGGAGCAGCTTAACAGGATCATGACCAGAGGAGAGCTACGGATTAGTACCATTAGCTCACCTCTGATTCACCTTACCAGTAAGAAAGAACCAAATGGATTTGATTACGAGCTGGCACAACGCTTTGCTGATTATCTTGGCGTCAAATTGGCAATCAAATTCAGAACAAATATCAATCAATTATTCGATGACCTGGAAAAGGGTGAAGCTGATTTTCTGGCCGCCGGCTTGACCTATCATCAAGAAAGATTGGCTCAAACCCGCGCAGGTCCGGCTTACTATTCTGTCTCTCAGCAACTGATTTATCGCAAAGGAACTCCACGCCCTCGCTCTTTTAAAGACTTAAAAGGCAAACTGCTAGTCGCTTCTGGTTCTGCACATGCCAGCACATTGAAAAAGTTAAATACAGATCTGCATGAGATCGAATGGGAGGAGACACAACAATATAACACTCGCGAACTACTGGAACAGGTATCAGAAGGTAAACTGGATTATACGTTAGGTGACTCAATTAATGTCGCGTTACAACAACGTACTCACCCTAATCTGGCCGTTGCTTTTGATGTTAGCGAAGATAACCCGCTGACATGGTATTTAAAACGCATTGACGACTACAGCCTTTATGCTGCCATGCTGGATTTTTTCAGCCAGCTAACGGAAAAAAATGTCATGCCACGATTGGAAGAGAAATACTTTGGTCATGTCAACTCATTTGATTATTTCGATACACTCTCTTTTTTAAGTGCCATCAATAATATTCTGCCTACCTATCGGCCACTATTTGAAAAATATTCCGGTGATATCAGCTGGCAACTGCTCGCTGCCATTGCCTGGCAAGAGTCTCATTGGGATCCACAGGCAACCTCACCCACGGGTGTGCGTGGCCTGATGATGTTAACCAGCCAGACCGCTAAAGGGTTAGGCGTCGTTGATCGCCTTGATCCAGAGGAGAGTATTCAGGGAGGCGCGATCTATCTGCAAAACCTAATGAAACGACTACCTGAAAATATCCCTAAAGATGAGCGTATCTGGTTTGCACTGGCAGCTTACAATATGGGTTATGGACATATGCTGGATGCCCGCAAACTGACGGCATCACAGAAAGGAAATCCCGATAGCTGGCTTGATGTCAAAAAACGGATTCCACTATTAAGCCAGAAAAAATATTATACAAATACCACCTATGGCTATGCCCGTGGACATGAAGCTTATCGCTACATTGAAAATATTCGCCGTTATCAGCTTAGTTTAGTCGGATATTTACAGGCCAAAGAAAACCGGAAAAAATTAATTTCCCAAGAAAACCAACCAAAATAAGTAAACAAATATAAGGCTCTAAGAAGTCAATTACAGCCATTATATATCCTCAGTTATATTATGTTTGACAGCTAATCCGACTAACCATACTAAATTCGTCAGGACGCGATCTCTCCCAAAGGATAAATCATGATTAATTTAGACATTAACGAACAAAATAAAATTATGGTCGTCAGCAGCCATGTATTTAACCCGACGACTGCAAATGGCCGAGCCTTTACAGAGTTAATCGAAGCATTAAAAAAGAACAATTTCTCTGTTATCCTGGCTGCGACATTCCAAGATGGTATAGCTACCGTTTGTTCTGATTCCTCACTATGCTGTATTTTTGTTGATTGGACTTCAGGAGATAATAACTATGAATCTCATAAACAAGTCCTAGAATTACTGCAAGAAATACGCAAACACAATACAACCATTCCGGTACTGTTAACCGCGGAATATTCCAGCATCGACACGCTGACGCTTGAAGTCATGGGATTGGCAAATGAATTCGTCTGGATGCTTGAAGACACAGCTGGATTTATCGCCTCTCGCGCCAGTTCGCTAATTAAGAAATATTATGCTCAATTATTACCGCCTTTCACTCGTGCATTACTGCAATACACCCAAGAATCACCAGAATATTCCTGGACTGCTCCTGGACATCAGGGTGGTGTCGCGCTTACTAAGACAGCGGTAGGAAGAGAATTAATTAATTTCTTTGGGGAAAATTTATTCCGCAGTGATATTGGAATAGAAAGAAAAATACTTGGCTCACTGCTAGATCATACAGGTGCTATTAAAGAATCAGAAGAATATGCCGCAACTATTTTTGGTGCCCATCAAAGCTATTGCGTTCTTAACGGCACTTCGGGTTCTAACCGTATTATCATGGGTGCCATTATTGGTGAGAAAGAAATTGTTATATGCGATCGCAATTGCCATAAATCTATTGGGCAAGGTTTAATAATGACTGGAGCTTTGCCCATCTATCTTATTCCTCAACGCAACCGCTATGGCATTATTGGTCCCATTCCCAGAGATCAATTTCAACCAGAATATATCCAACAACTCATTGATAAACACCCGTTAAAAGCGATCGCAATAGACAATAAGCCTGTTTATGCGGTCATCACCAACTGTACTTATGATGGAATATGTTATCACGCAGAACAAGCACAAGATTTACTCGCAAAAAGTGTTGATCAAATTCACTTTGATGAAGCTTGGTTTGCTTATGCTCGTTTTAACCCTATGTATAAACATCGTTACTCAATGCGTGATGACCCAAATGATTTTGACAATAATGGCCCGACAATATTTGCCACTCAATCCACGCATAAGATGTTGGCAGCGCTATCACAATCATCCTATATCCATATCCGCAATGGTAAAAAACCCGTTGAACATTCCCGTTTCAACGAGTCTTATATGATGCATTCCACAACGTCACCGCTATATTCGCTGATCGCCACTAATGAAATTGGAGCGGCCATGATGGATGGCCCGCAGGGGCAAAGACTGATACAAAATGCGATTAATGAAGCCGTCGACTTCCGTCTGACATTAGCAAAAACCCATCATCAATTTAAACAAAAAGATGATTGGTTCTTCTTACCTTGGAATGCCAGAGAGATTATCAGCGCGGATAACAGTAAATTAATTCCTTTCCATGAAGCGAGCAGAGAACAATTGGCAACGGACCCTTCCTGTTGGGTATTAAAAGAGGGAGACAAATGGCATGGATTTACCAATCTATCAGAGGAATGGTGCCTGTTAGATCCAACAAAAGTCGGTATTTTATGCCCAGGAATGAATGATAATGATGAATTACTGGAAAATGGCATTCCAGCCGAAATTCTTTCCGCTTATCTTAGTCAGCATGATATTGTGCCGGCACGTACCACCGATTTTATCGTTCTTTGCCTGTTTTCTATTGGTGTCACCAAAGGTAAATGGGGAACATTGATCAATGTATTGTTAAATTTCAAAAAACACTATGACGCGAATACTTCACTTAAACAATGTTTGCCAAAACTCACGAAAGAATACCCTGAATATTATGAAAATATGGGACTCAAAGACATTTCAGATAAAATATTTGGGTATATAAAAGAATATGAAATGGATATTGAACAAAAGAAATCATTTAGCCAATTACCTGAAATAGTGAAACTCCCCCGACAAGCACACCTTGATCATATGGGGGGCCGTACTGAACATATTCCACTTAATGAACTGGCAGGACGCATATCGGCTGTGAGTGTCATTCCTTATCCACCAGGTATACCAATAATCCTACCGGGAGAACGTTTTGGTGATGAACATACGCCCCGGTTACAATATATTCGCCAACTCGGTGAATGGAATAAAAGGTTCCCAGGCTTCGAAAAAATCCTGGAAGGCGCGGAGATGATAAACGACGAGTACCATATATGGGTACTAAAAGAGTGAATCAATAATATCTATTGATTTTCTTGCTGCTGTTTTCTGGCGGCTTTTAATGCTTTATGTTGCAGCCGACGTTGTTTGAAAAAAGCACTCAACATCGTTGAACATTCCTCAGCAAGTACGCCACTGGTAATATCAATTTGATGATTCATGCCAGGATGGCGCAATATATCAACCAAAGAACCCACGGCGCCAGTTTTCATATCACTGGCGCCATAAACCAACCGCTGTATTCGGCTATGTATCATGGCGCCAGCGCACATAGTGCAAGGCTCAAGCGTGACGTATAGAGTAGTATTTAGCAAACGATAATTGTGTAACTGTCCTCCCCCTTTGCGTAACGCAATAATTTCAGCATGAGCGGTAGGATCATGCGCAATAATAGATTGATTCCAACCTTCTGCAATGATTTTATTATCAGCGACCAATATAGCACCAACAGGTATTTCTCTCTGTTCTTGCGCTTTCATTGCTCGTTCTATCGCCTGCTGCATCCAATATTCGTCACTATATATTTCAATCACTGCGGTATCTCTTTTGATTACATCAGGGATGATTATAACGATTTATTTTACCTATTTTCCAGATATATTTTCTTATTATTACATTGGGAATATATATCCGAGATCATTTTATATATTTCTTATCACTATAAGATCCCCAGGATTAATAGAAAAATATATAATGAAATTCTATTTCATGACATTCACACATTCCCTTTAAATAATAAACCGAAACAAGTTCGGCTTATTATTCATTTTAAAGTGTTAATTAAAAACCGATTGCGAAATAATCTCCATATACATAAGTATCATTAGCAGATAACTTAATTTCAGTTCCATAAGCGTTAACAGTTCGCGCGGCAACCCAAGAGTAAAAAGTATTCAATGTCCCGTTAGGTGCTGCTGACATCAGAAATATCCAATCACCAACAGGTGACATAAAAACCTTCAGACAACCATGCTTAAAAGATGTTGGTAAAATAACTTTGTTTATCGCTAATGGAGTAAAATTATGTCTTCCCCATTGAAGTATCAACCCACCCGGCAGTTGTTGATAACCATTAGGTGATAAATTACCAGGGAGTTGTTTATTCATATGACACTGTAATGAATCAGTAAAAGTCTTATTAAGGGTTGCCAAATCGCCATTATCCAAAACATCCTTTCCACATTGCTCTGACATAAAATTAGCTACGACAGACGCTATTGTTGACGACTGACGTAATGCCTTATTTAATACATGAGTAGTAATATCTTCTGGTGGAAACCCAGTTTGTAAATTCTGACTTTTTTCATATCTTTCCTGACTGACTACATTAGCATTATTACCAATAGAAAACGCTTTAAAGTCATTCTTATTACTCATTTATCCCTCACAAAAAACAATAGATTTCATTTACTAAAAATTTATTTAAATAGAAACTTTCAAATACAAAGATAAAGATAAAGATAAAGATAACATCAATGTAAAAACAAGCAATAAACTTATTTTAATCATTATGTTATTAAAGAAAATATAACAAAACAAACCGACTCCACCTCAGCAATAATAGCATTACATATACCCACAAAAAAATCCTAATACGTTATCGAAATAAATAATTCATGACAATAATCAGAAATATTATTACTTCTTGCATTCTTATAATAAATTCAACATTAACAAATAAAACTCAGAAATAGTACCAACTTAAACTTCACAAAAAAACAAAAAAATAGCCCACATTATCTGTGAGCTATTTTTATTTCTACGACAATTATTTTGCTGATTTACAGAGAGCTAATTAAGCAAATTTTCCCTTGCCAAGAGTTACATCGGCCCATGCCGTGGCAACAGCAGCTCTCGCCTTACTGCCCAGACTCTCAATAAAACCATTATCGCCCACTGTCGGGGAAAAACTACTCATTGCCTGAATCAATGAATCAACCACATTGTCAGAAAGTGCCGTAAATTTATACTCGCCTGATTTGTCTTTATCCCCCATCTGCGTCACTAATTTGGCACGATGACCATTAAAGTAATCATTAAAGGTAACTGAACCCACCGATTCAAAGATCTCCTGAGCAGTGTTGTCCTGAGTATGGCGGTTCACTGACAGCACCAAATCATATCCACTGCGCTGGAACCATAAGTCCTTCCAATCAACACCATTAAACAAGATCATATCTTCTGCGTTGATATCGTTAACCCGGTTATCAATCACTTCTGCGCTGACCACAAAGCTATCGACACCGGCTCCACCCTGGAAGCTGTTCTGATAACCGCCCAGCACTAACAAATCCTGTCCATCACCGCCGTTAAACTGGCTGAACTTCGAAATCGCAGCAGCTATTAAGTGATCATCACCTTCTCCGCCATTAATCATCGCATGGTAGCCCATCAGCTTAATCGTATCATTACCGGAATAACCATCGATCCGGTTGTCATTGCCAAATACTCTGGCAAAGTCATCGCCTTCACCTAAATCAACCCGGTTGTTATTGCCGATGGTCACCGCGTAGTCCTGACCTGCCCCAGTATCCACCCGGTTATAGTTACCGGAAGTCACGACGTAATCCTGCCCATTACCCGCATCAATAAGGCCGCCTTCACCAAAGACAAATGTCTGGTCATTACCTTCGCCCATAAAGACATGGTTAATACGTCCGGCTACCACGGCGGTATCATCACCATTGCCGCCAAACATCCAGTTTTCACGCCCCATGAGAACGCCCATATCATTACCTTCACCACCCGTAAAGATATTGGATGTTCCTAGCGAGTAATAAACATCATCACCGCGACCACCCCAGAAGTTGTTGTTATCGCCCAAATAGGCACCGAGATCTTTACCGTCACCACCCCAGTTGAAGTTATAATTTCCCAACGACACATTAATATCGCCATCTCCTTGCAGATGACCACTGTTACGCAGGAAATCAAAGGTTTTTTGCTTCATATTGAGCAGATCTGCGGTTAGATTCTCTTTCAAATTGGTCACTAATGATTGCATCTCTGCTTGTTTATCTTTGCTAAACATCGTTGCAAACAGGTTAGGTAAATTCAGCGAATTAAAACCAAATGCACGTTCTGCTTTGCTATTAGCCTGAGCGTTATCTCCGTTGGTGCTAACCACCGCGCCTTGTTCCTGATTTTTATCGGGTGCTTTCTCTTTCAAGCCATGACTTTCCGCAAATGTCCTGACCCCATCTTCTCCCGCTTTGATGCCGGCCTCCAAACTATCCAGCAATTTCCCCGGGTTGGTGAAGGTTGCCAGTTGATCACCACTAAATTCCTTTATCACTTCCAGCATCTCTTTTAGCATCACCTCGCCATCAACAGGCTTGCCCGTGCGGGAAACAATACGTCCATCCGCGGTGTAATCCACACCAAAAATATCCGCCAAAGTGGTATCCGCCCCCACCTCCGATAATCGGCCAAGCAGCTTATTCTGAAGCTGACGCGGTAAATCCTGCGGGGTATAGGTGAAGGTTGTTTTCGCCATACCCGTTGCCGAGTATTGCTGGGTCATCAGACCAAACAGTGAACCCAGATTGGTATCCAAAATTGACTGAATATTGTCACCGAACGTAAAGTTCCAGTTGCCGGTCGTCACCTGAATATCAGCGCCACGCCCGCCAACAGCAAAGTTGAAGGCCAGCTTCTGATTAGCCTGACGGAATTTATCTGCCCGGCTCATTTTGCCCATTTCAATGCTATTGCCATTTTCACCTAACCACTGATTAAATTTCTTATTCAGTGCTGATTCGGCGTCATTCTGCAAACCACGGCTGCTACGTTCATGTTGTGAGTCCAAATCAAGCAGCGTTTTGTAATCCACGCTACTAGTTTGGTCTAAACCAGACATATCACGCACAAACTTCCTCGCTCCGGCAATTGTCCATTGCTGATCTTGTGCCGCTAACCAATCCTGCGTTTCACCGGAACGAGCAATACCTTTCAATACCTCAGCAATACGGGCAGTATCATCAAATGGATTGACCAACGGTGGCGTTGGGATGGATTTATCCATCATCACAATCAAGTCATTACTGCGTCCTTGATTGAAACTGACATTACGGTTACCAATAAACATCTGCGCACCTTCAAGCGCCTGATGGCCGCCTATATCAACGCTATGTTTGCTATCACCATGACCAATGTGAACCATCACATTGTTGTCACCGAAAGCCAGCGATTTAAAACCACCGGTTCCCACTTTAATACCTACGTTCGAGGTTCCCCAATTAAGCGCCGTAAACTCTCCTTCACCGACATCCACTTGGATATTACCGGAGTAACTGAGCTGACGATGCGAGTTATCGCTGGTATTAACCTTTTCACGCTTTTGTGGCTTAATGAAAATTTCTGTGTTATCCGCAATTTCCCCTTTGGTAACCGAATCAGCCTGCGTATACCCGACTTTAGCGAAGTCGATATCGCTTTCAGCAATACCACGACGAACCTGTTCGGTATGCGTTATCAGTTTATTCTCAGCATTCAAGCTCAATACAATTTTGTTATCAGGCGAGTTGTTAACCCATTGGTTATTTTCGTCACGGGTAAATTTACGGCCTGTTGCGTCAACCGCAACTTCGCTACTACGGGCTGACACATCACTGCGAATGCCTTGTTTATCCAATTCAGTAATAAAGCGACGCGCAAAGCCATCCCGTTTATCATCACTAATCAGTGAACAACCCACCAAACTGATGTGATCGGGTTTGCTGATGGCCTGTTTGCCCAGCTTAGCCGCCTGATAAAACTGATTTAGTTTCGTCGCCAATTCATCAGCGCTGTAACCACTCAGACGAATGTTATTCTGCTCTGACGTATCACGACCATGACCGACAACCTGCCAACGTAATTTATTTGATAATTTAGACAGATCGCCATAAACAACACGATATTTACCGTTGGCGTCGAGTTGAATAACCACGCTGGAATCCGGGTGTTTACCCGCCAGATTAGCGGCTGCTCTGGCAGCTATCGGGTCATCTTCCATCTGAAGAATAATCTGACCATCAAAACGGGTTTCACGACCATCAGTCTGTGGCGTTACATCCACCTTTTGCCAGCCATCAACGGACTTTTTCAGATGACTATCGCCGATAATCGTCGGCTCTACCCCTTTATTTTTGCCAGATAACCCCTCTAAGTCTTCCACCGCAGGGCGGCTTTGTGGTTTTACTACCGCATACTTCTGATAAAACTCTTGAGTTTCTTTAAACGCGTTATCCAGCGCCTGATTTACCCACACCTTACCCGATTCCCCAGCAATATCCGCCAGATCCTGATAATTAGCCGTGTAGCTGTTCAGTATCTGTTTACGTTTTATCTCATCAGTTGCTTGTAGTGCCCGATAAACCACCAGACTTTCGTTGACAGAGTGACCACCATCAAATACCAAAAACGACAGCGTATTGAGATAGCTCTGCCCGGTTGAGAAGTCGGGTTGCTTGCTGGCAATATAGTCATTGAGGTGAACCATGATATTGGTCGAGCCAGACGCGCCAGTTACCACAGACTGGCCTCGCTCCAATGCATTACTCTCAAATGCCGTTTCCCGTCCGGGAGTCAAGATCCGGCCTGCCGCGACCTTTCTACCATACAAAAAGTCGTCATGTTTATTATTCGCAGGTTGGTAGGGCAACGCCGTGCCATAATCATTGGTCTGCTTTTCCGTAATTTCTACTTTGTACTTAACATCCTCCGCATTCGTCCCGGCAGTCAGTTCAGTACTGGTTGAACGAGCTTTGGTGATCACGTTCAGATAGAAAGAATCCCCTTTTCTCTTCCAGTCAGCAACATCCATCCCCATTCCCGATGTGGTCGCCATTTTTACCGCCAGAAACGGCACCTTAATCACAGAAAAACCATCATCAACCTTGGTCATCATGGTCTTGAAATTAGCAAAAGTCGGATCGTCCAAGAATGTCGTTACCTCAGGCACCCGGCTGAACCAAGGGCGAAAATCCTTATCAATAGCCTCGGCAAAAGATTTCATCTTTTTATCAATTGCCCCGTTACGTTTCTCGCCTTCAGGATAAAGCTCACCTATCCACCGCCCAAAATCTTCCACCAAGAAGTTACCTGTTCGTTCAGCGGTATTTTTCGCCTCTGGTGAAGCCGTTTTCACCAGTTCATAAGCCAGTTCAGAATCAAAATGGCGACCAAACAGGTTATCAATATATTGTCCAGTAGCCTTCTCTCTGTTGGCATCAGTCAATAGCTGTTGAGCCAGCGTGTGCAATTCAGGATATGTTTGCAACTGGGCAACAGCATCCTTAAATAATTCTTTGGTTTTTTCATTTGTCACTTGCCCGGTAAGCCAAAGTTTTCTGGCACGTTCAATCAGCGGCTTACCTGCTGGGATAGCTTCTTGTTGTAATCGGCTGACGAAAACGATAAGGCTTTCGTTTTCGGTCTTAGGTGCTTCCCGCTCTGCTACAGAGTTAGTCTGGGTTAATGGCTTAATTTGCAAATCAGTGAGACGATTAATTTCGCTTTGTGCAATATCGCCTTTCAGGCCCACCACACGGCCAATCCCATCGAACGATACCTGCTGTCCGAACTGCGCAACCTGCTCAGGGGGCACAGTGATACCCAAAATCCTGGCTGACTCAGCTCTCTGGGCCTGAATGTGAGCAACCAGCTCACCCATCTCAAAACGTAAGCTTTTCACCAGCTTGCTACGTTGAGCGAATTCCTTGGGATCATGCTGCTGCCAATGCGCCAGTGCTTGTTCAAGCTGCAATACATGCTGTTCATCGGGCTGCTCAACGGTACGGTTAAAAGCCTCACGCACGGCCACCAGCGCCTTATTAGGCAGATCGATATGACGTCTTTTAGTCGAATCAATAAACCGCTTGTCATCCTTCTTCAGTAAGATAAGTTCTAGTTTTTTAAGTACAGAAGAACGAGATCTAGGGTTATTTCCCCCTAATCCTTGCAGATCAATACCTGAAATCGTCGGCGCTTTTCTGATTAATTCTCTGGATTTATTTAAAGTTGATTTCACCGCGCCATCGGATGATGTTTCGGTAAACATTGACATGATCGAAGCACCGGTATTTTCTGAGCGCATCCCTTTATTAAGCTGTAACCGATTGACTGCTTGTTGCGCATTATTCAAAGCAGCCAAATCTTCTACTGTTAGTGCCAGATCTTCACTGAGCCAACCGTCAGGTTCAGCTTTTGATGCAGGATCGATATGACTCTTCGATTTCTCCACCTCAATCGGTGTATAAGCGTTTCCAGACAAACCGCTGCCCGCTGCCCCAATGCGATCCGGTTTAGCATTATCAGCCTGTTTCACGCTTTTTGCATTCTTCTGCGCCTGTGTCGTTTTATTTTCCGCCGCTGTACTATCACTTTCACCACGCTGTTTCGCTTTGTCATACGCGGTATTGGCGTCACTCACCGCTTTATCGGCTCGTTGTTTCTGTAATAATGCCTCTTCTTTTCTCTGCTCCGCTTTTTTCTCAGCGTCTGCAATATCGTCGTCTGCACTATCTAGATTCTCAGCGCTTTTCGTGAAACCTACTTCTGATTTCTTAATGGCTGTTATTACTGTTTCTCGTTTATCAATAAAGTGCTGCTGTGCATCAGCTAATTTTTTCTGTGCAGTAAGTTTGGCATCATTTAATTTATTCTGGATATTATCCAGATATCCACCAGCAAACCGATTACGCCACTCATCACCTGATTTACCATCATAATTTCCATAGTTATTAAGCGCCCCCATACCTTGAGTCAGGGAGAATAGTTCTTCCGTGACTCCCCTAGACTCTTCACTTATTGCATCACGCTGCACTTGACCATTGGTATTCAGCGCAGCCTGATTGGTTGATTCTAGTTGGCCTTGTGATTTTGAAATCGTTTTAAGCTGTTTATCTTTCTCTTGTTGCAGACGCTGATGATTTATCTCCGCTTTTTCTTTATCGCTTAACGCATTTTGCGCGGCTTTATTCTGCTTCGCATGTCTGACAACCGCATCAGCGTGTGGTGATGCCTGATCCTGAGCTGAACCAACATTATCTCCAATCTGCAAGTCATTCTGAATAACTTTAATATCAGGCGTTTCTACCGGGGTTATTGCACCACTCAAGTTGTTCGCCAGATCCGAACTCACTTCATCAATTTTATCCATCTGGAAACCATCAATGGCGGAAACTTCGGTTAAATTAATCGCCCCTCTACCTTTATTGACGCCAGAAGTATTTGCCTCATCACCACGAATCAGATAATTAATCGCCTGGCTTCCCTCTACATTGAACACAGTTTGTTTAATATTCTCAAACAGAGAAGAGAGATGACTACTTTGTGTGTTGCTCTCTGCAATAGAAAGACTGTAGAAATCACCATTACCCACCTTAATCGCCACATTATTGCGGGCATAAGAGGCATTGATCCCCAGGCCATCGCCAATATGAATATTGGCATTACCTTTGCCTTTCATGATCGCAACATTGAGACCATTTCCAACTTTGGTGTTGACGTTATATTCACCCCACACCGCGTTGACCGAAACTCCGTCACCTACTTTGGTATTCACATTCAAGTCGCCATGTGTCGCAGTGACGCTTAAACCATTCCCTACCGTAGTGGTGATATTGGCTTTACCCTTTGCCGCAGTAACCTGCATACCATCACCGACTTTGGTGACGATATTGCCTTTACTCCACAAGGCATTAAAGCTGTCACCGTTCCCGACCTGAGTCACAATGTTGGCATCAGCTTTGGCAAGTACTACATTATTCCCATCGCCTACCTTAGTAATGACATTAGCTTTGCCCCAAGCTCCCGTATAATCATCACCGTTACCAACATGGGTGATAATGTTAACATCGCCCTGAACTACCGTGACTTCTCGCATTCCGCCCACTTTGGTAATGATATTCGCTTTACCTTTCGCGAAATTGTAACGATCGCCATTACCAACATGAGTCAGCACATTACCAATCCCAAGCATAATGCCGGTAGTATCACCGTTGCCTACTTTGGTCAGGATATTGGCACCGCCCAGCGCAATTGCTGTGGTGTCTGATATTTTATTATCACCCGAAATATGCGTGATAATGTTGGCTCCCCCGAGCATGCCGGAAACCAGATTATCTTCGCCAAGCTTGGTCAACACATTAGCACCACCCAAAAGTACCGAAGAAATACTTTCTTTACCTTTTTGGGTCATCACATTAAAACCGCCGACACCTAACCAATTCGCGCTGCCATTACCTATTTGGGTATGGGTGTTATACCCCCCAAACATGATGACCCGGCTGTCGCCATTACCTTGGTGGATTGAGATATTGCCAATCGCCAGAAGGTGAGCCAGATACAGTCCATCACCGACACGTACCAGAACGTTTGCCGCACCACCGGCGTAAACATCCATTTCCCCATTCCGGCTTTGGTGAACAAGGACATTCGCCAAACCTGCACCACGGAATGTCAGATTGCCATCTATGCCACTTTTTTCGATGATATTGGCAGCACCTGCGCCTTTAAAATGTGTATTACCGGATCTCGAACTATGAAGAATGACGTTAGCAATCCCATCACCTTCAAAATTAACATTGCCATTTATTACACTGGATTTAATGACGTTTCCGCCACCCATACCGCTAAAATTAACATCACCGGAGCTATCACCGATATTCGAAGATGATTTCACCCATTCCTGAAGACTATCTTCTTCAATATGCTCTAAATGCTCAGAGACACGACGTACAGTATCGACTTGATATTTAAGGTTAGTGAGTGAATATCCTCCCGCCTCCATCGGGCTATAACCATTTGCACGTGAAAAATCTTCATTGGCTAAATCTCGGGTATGGTCGCCCGCTTTATACCAGGCACTGGCATAATATTTCAGCTCGCCGGTTTTATCATCATTCTTCAATTCCACCACAACCACTTTGGTATATGACTCGACATATTTGGCATAGACATAAGCATTTGATCGACAATTCGATTTCACCGCCGAAACATCCAATACCGAACCATTAGAATGGATTGAACGCCCATGCATTTTTGCATCAATCAGCTTGATATCTTCTGCTTTAGCCGTGGTTCCGCTGGCATAAGTCACCCACTGATTTTCTCGCAAATCTTCTTCAACAGTATGCTGAATAGTAACGGGTTGATGATGTTCAAAGATTAAATTGGAAAGACGATAATCACCATCATTGCTTATATCATCATATCCATTCTCTAAAGAGATATTTTCCGTAGCAAGATTTTTGAGTTGATTACCATTTTTACGCCATGAAGTGGCGTAATAACTCAATTTATTGGTTTTAGGATCATTTTTTAGCTGAACTTTGCTGATCTTAGTATATTTTCCGTCAGCAAATGCAAAGAGATAAGTATTAGACTCAGTCGTTGATTTAATAGCAGTCACTTGCTGAGGCTTCTGGGATCCCATCTTCGCCGTTATTAATACAATTTCCTCCGCGCTAGCGTATCCCAAAGCTTTATTATACGAATCGCTATCCTCACCTATTCTTGATATTTCATTGTAACCACCGGAACCGGAGAAACGGATATTACCATGAGCTATATCAGAATAAACTTTGTTATAACCACCGGCACCTTCAAAATCGATATTACCGCGAGTCTGTTCATATTTATCTTTACTATCTCGCAAACGTTCAATGCGATTTGATGCTCCGGCACCCTGAAAGATAATATTGCCTTCTTTCCCTTTACGAATAATGTGGTTATCAACCCCAGCACCAGTGAGCGTAATATTACCGCTTTCCACCCGCGAACTGATGCTATTTGCTGCCCCTCCACCAACAAATATCACATTTCCCTTGCTTCCTTCATAACGGTCATGCCAGGTACGGTCAATTTTATTACCCGCCCCTGCGGCATTAAAGTTTAAATCCCCCTGATTAGTTTCGTGCCATAATCCGTTATAACCACCGATACCTTTAAATGCCACATTACCGGATTGACCTTTACGACTGAGGTTATTATAAGCGGCAGCCCCAGAAAAATTTAGATTACCGCTGCTCCCTCGGTGATCCATGGAAACACCACCCGCCGCGCCAACAAATGAAATATTGCCATTACCGCTTTTATCAATACTTACATAACCCGCGGCACCATGTACCTTCAGATTACTGTCAATATCCACTATTTTTAGATATCCGGCAGCACCCTCTACAGCCTTATCGCCAGAAATGGCATGGATTGTTGTCTCAAGCGCACCAACGGTAATATTATCATTCCCTTTTTTGGCATAAATCTCCCCTCCCAATCCAATAGCAACAATATTATTCCCACCATCATCATCATCATATTTCCCAGTAAAGAAAAATTCCGCACTACGGTTTGATGATTTCCCCATAAATAATCCCTTAATTAAGTTTAGGTTAAATATACCCGTTATCTTTCAAGCAGCCTCTTTGTTGGCTGCACGCACTCACCCCGGTCACATCGTTATCTATGCGCCCGGGGATTCGCGCCCTTGCCGTCGCGATACATCTTGAAATCCATTGGGTATGGAAAACTACTGCATCTGATAGATACAACAATTGTTTTGAAAATCTAATTTCCCGCGGATGATACAAATCCCCCGTCCTTCCCACGGTAAAAAGCACAATGACAGCAATCAATTAAGCATGTTTTATATAATTTGTTTTAATTCAGGCTGATTGCTGTTTTCAGCCACTATCTTATTTATCCCATTGTTCTTTTTATACCCGTTATCTTTCAAGCTGCCTCTTTGTTGGCTGCACTCACTCACCCCGGTCACATAATTACCTATGCGCCCGGGGATTCACTCCCTTGCCGTCGCGATACAACTTGAAATCCATAGGGTATATAACCAAAGAAATAAGAGAGAAAATGCTTTTGTTATCACGGGTATCAAAGATGACTTGTTCTAATTTTTTAAACATATTTCTCCCTTAAGAATAAATTTATTCACAAAGACAACACAATATACCGAAAAATAGAAGCATTAATCCCAAAGATATAATGAGCTTATATCTCTATAAATATGGTAAAATGAATAAGCAAAATAAAATAATAGTTCATCTACAAAAATATCATCTAACAATAATAGTCTGATTTTTTTATAAAAATACAGATAAATCCTTAAAGCATAATATTAACAAAAGAAAAACAAAAATATATCATAAATAAAATTTCTGCTTTCTGGATATAAACGTCTTTCTGGTACAGAGAGATCACAATCGTTCAGACGACAATAATCTTTCAGTTGCTGTCCAGAGCTAACACCCATCTTTTTATAAATAAATCTTCATAATTATAATATAATCTCTAATTAAACCTTCGAGATTAATAGTTGTGGTAATATATAGCCGCCATCTTTCAAGTTGCCTCTTTGTTGGCTGCACTCGCTCACCCCGGTCTTATCCTTGACGGAGCTGGTTACCACCGAAGCAGGCTGGTGAAAGACTGGGCTTATGTGATGAATATTGAGCTTCATTACCTGCCACCGTACAGCCCGAATCTGAACCCGATAGAAAGGCTGTGGAAGGTGATGAATGAACAAGTCAGGAATAACCATTATTTCGCCTCGACGACCTTGTTCAAGCAGGCAATACATCGCTTTTTTACGGAAATATTACCGGAACTGGCCGGGAACTTGTCGTGCCGTATTAATGACAACTTCCAGGTTATGAATCCTGCATCTTCAAGTTAAGCGGGTATAAGTAGTTAACAACCTAAGTTATAAATCATTCCATTATTCCTTTTCTGAACTAAATTATAAATGAACGGATACTATCTTTACAACAACTCAAGGTATGGTCTATAAATACATAATCTAATTTGAGGAAAGTATATGAGTCCCAAAAATGATTTTAAGGATTTTTCTACTAGCAATAATGCTAATGTAGTAAATCAAGAAAAATACGAAAAAATCCTGAGTTTGTATTCTGGATTTCTACCAGATAATGTCCCCACTCATTTATTAAATAAGGTATTACGTCGATCGTCAACAACAGTCTCTGTTGTAGATAATCTTATCATGACACAATCTGTGATAGTGTTCTCAATGATAGTGATATCGTTAAACTCAACATTCAATTAAATAGAGAGTTAGAACAAAAAATCATAACTAAAATTTCCAATTACGCATTGAAAAAATCACAAAATGTTGCAGATATTCCTAATAAAAATGTACTTGTGAAAAACTGGAAAAGTTAATTCCGGTAGGTGTACCACCTCCTTAGCCGACTAACATACACCAAATAGTGGGTGAAATGTAATGGAGCAATCTTCGATAAAACTTTATATCCAAAATTAGCAGCAGTTTATCCCAGTGGCGGATGACCGATATCGGGGTATCAAAGCCACATAACCTAGCGTTTAACTATATGATGAGGGCAGCATAATGAGCACGTTGGTACTTGAAGAAATCCCGGTAGGAATACCACTTCCTTGGCCGACTGACATACCACCAAATGGGTGGGTGAAATGCAATGGAGCGATCTTCGATCAAACTTTATATCCACAATTAGCGCAAGCTTACCCTACTGGCAGATTACCCGATTTACGGGGTGAATTTATCCGGGGCTGGGATGATGGGCGTGGGGTGGATATTGGCCGATATCTATTATCCGGGCAACTAGCAGATATTGCTCCACATAGTCACAGGGTTGTCCGGATGTGGTCCAACTCAAATGGCGGAACCGACGGGGTAGGTGCAGCGGGCCGTATTCTCAATAGTGTCTACCAAAACATTAACTACGGCATTGATCCTCGCGGAATAGGCATCGCTATCGGCATGGGATCTGGTGGTTACGGCTATATGGATAATGCGATTGCTGCTTCAACGGGAACAGAAACACGTCCACGAAATGTGGCATTTAATTACATTGTGAGGATTGCATGATGAATAAGGCTGTACTGGATAAAAATAATATTGCCATCAGTGCCGGAAGTATCGTTGTGTTTAATTACGATGCGATTACGCTGGAATATTTAAACAGTTCTGATGAGTACCTTCCCGTTGGTATCGGCCTTCCTGCCAATTCCTGCATAGACGCGCCACCTAAAGCCCAAGAGGGATATATCGCCTGTCGTTCACCTGATTTAACCGGCTGGCAAATGGTACCAGACTATCGAGGGAGAATAGCTTACAACACCCAAACTGGGGAACAGAAGGAAATCATTAAACCGGGTGAATTACCAGAAACACTGACATTCAAACAACCAAGCACCGATTTTGATAAGTGGGATGGTGAAAAATGGGTAACGGATATTGAAGCTCAAAAAGCCAACCAGATTAAACAGGCAGAACAACACCGTGTCATTCTTCGTCAACAGGCTAATGAAGCTATCACTTTATTACAATATGCCATTGAAACTGAGATGGCCTCAGACCCAGAGAAAGCATTATTGCTTGCCTGGAAGAAGTATGTGGTATTACTGAGCCGTGTTGATACTTCAATGTCTTTAGATATTGAGTGGCCACAAATACCAGAATAATAAAATTATCAAGACCGGGCACTATTCTATCCCCGATCTTTTTTCCAGTGATGATAATGACTTTTTTGACCGGTCGATTTCCAATGCTTTGGCAGTATTAATCCGGTCAAACATAATTTCTAATTAGAATTATGGGCTGCATAGCAGCCCTTTTTTATTTTTTTAGCAGATAACTCTTCTCTCTATTTGATAAATATACCCCTCTATATTTATGGAACATAACATATACCCGTCATCTTTCAAGTTGCTTCTTTGTTGGCTGCACTCACTCACCCCGGTCACATAGTTATCTATGCTCCCGGGGATTCGCTCCCTTGCCGCCGCGATGTATCTTGAAATCCATAGGGTATAAAACAAATATAATAATCTAATCAATAGACAAAACAATAGTATTTTCGTAGTTACCACTTTGACACAATGTATTTTAATAAAACTTTTGGAAATAATTTAAAATTTCCCAAAAGAAATAAGATAAAATAATTTCCATACGTGAAATATAAACATCTTGAATATACTTTCGATAACAATATGTTAAATAACTTATTGCCACCAGTCATACATAAATAATCAATCGTTTAAGTTATAATATAATCCTACCATCCTCTTTTTGGAGTAGACTATAATTAAAATCAATCTCGATAAATTACCTATACTATAACTCAACATGTTAATTATAACATAACATTATTTTATTTAAGGAAAGTGTATATGAGTCCCAAGAATGATTTTAAAGCTTTTTCCATTAATAATAATGCCAACGTAGTGAGTCAGGGGGAATATGAAAAAAGTCAGAATTTACAAACTGGGTTTCCACCAGAAGATATTACTACTCATGTATTAAATAAGGCATTACGTCAGTCGTCAACAATAGCCTCTGTCGTGGCTGATTTTATCGCGACACAATCTGGCAATGATGTTCTGGATGACGGGGATATTGTTAAACTAATCACTCAATTAAATAGAGCATTAGAACAAAAAATTATAACTAAAATTTCTAACTCCGCATTGGAAAAAGCACAAAACGGCGCAGATATTCCTGATAAAAATACGTTTTTGAAAAACTTAGGTTTAAATGAAGCTGCAAAACGGCAAGTAGGAGCGGGGATTAATCAGATTCCAGACATGTCATTTTTCACCAAAAATTTGAATGAAATTGGCTGGCAAAAATCACCTTCTGGTCTAATTGAAATGTGGGGAATAGCTCAAGTTAATGGTTATGGTTCTTACACATCTGGATATTTAAACAGCTTTCCAATACCATTCCCAAATAAATGTTTTAATGTCACGTTAACTCATAATGGCCACAGCCCTAACGCAGCAGGAATATTTTCAGTAATCATAGAAAATCAGCGTGAATTTCGATGTTTTAGAAGCCCTACTAATTGGACTCCCATTGTTACAGCATATTTTAAAGCAATAGGATATTAATTTAATAAAAATCAAATTATTATAATTATTTACTTAAAATTAGCAAAAAACCATGAACAATAAAACCATATATTCAGCGCATTAAATAAAGAATTATTTCCACAACAATCCAATATGTTATTTATAAATTTTAAGGAGTATAATATGAGTCCAAAGAATGATTTTAAGGCTTTTTCCATTAGTAATAATGCTAATGTAGTGAGCCAAGAAAAATATGAGGAAAGTCATAATTTGAAGACCGGGTTTGCACCCGATGGTATTACCACTAATATATTAAATAAGGCATTACGTCAATCATCCACGATATCCTCTGTAGTCGCTAATTTTATCGCGACACAATCTGGCAATGATGTTCTGGATGATGGAAATATAGAGAAACTCACCGCTCAATTAAATAAGGCACTGGAACAAAAAATAGTACCAAAAATTCCCGATGCTTCATTAACACAGAAAGGTATTGTTCAGCTTACAGATGTGGTTGGTAATAGTCATTCACTCGCTGCAACTCAGAAGCTTATTTCTGATGTAAATGACAATGCTAACAATAGATTAGCTAAAAACCAAAATGGGGCGGATATTGCCAATAAAAATGAGTTTGTGAAAAATCTCGACTTATTGGAAACCGTCAATTTGGCGAAAAATGCTGTGCCGAGTAGTAGGAAAATTAATGGTAAGGCATTGACTGGCGATATCAATTTAGGAGCTGGCGATGTGGGAGCATTTAGGCTCGGATTAACAGGAAAATACTCTGTTGATAACCAGGTCCCGTGGAATGTAGATTCAGGATCATATGACTTACTGAGTCCGAAATTTAGTGATCATATTGTGCACTTCTATAATGGCGTTGGGAGTTGTCCGGCTTTTCAGTTGAAAGTGCATTACAAAAACGGCGGTATTGCTTATCGCTCGGCTCGCGATAATTATGGATTTGAAGAAGATTGGACGAGTATTTATACAACCAAAAACAAACCTACTGTCAATGAACTTGGTTTATCAGAAACCGTAGCATTGGCAAAAAATGCGGTTCCTAATAACAGGAAAATTAACGGCAAAGCGCTGGTTGAAGACATCAATCTGGAAGCCGGAGATGTCGGAGCGTATTCACGCTCGGAATCTGACAAGCGATATCAAAAGAAAGGCCCTAATCAGGGATGGCAAAAAATAGGAGCCGGTGGAGATAGCGGAAGTAGCATATCACTGAGTCAGGACATACGAGGAAGATGTATATATTTACGTACTGGTAGCCCAGGTATATTTTTACCTTTACAAATGCCTCCTATCGATAATATTTTGGTTGGTTCCGGATATGGATCAAGAGGATGGCTCGTTGTGCATTCGTCAGATGGAGGACTGAGGTTATCTATAGTAAACAAAGAGGATTGCCCTGATATTACAGAAATTTATATTGCTGATTAGAATTATGGGCTGCATGGCAGCCCTTTTCCCATTTTGTTTTTCAGGGGACAATTCATTCCCCTATTTGATAAAGATATTTACCTATACCCTTCATCTTTCAAGCTGCTGCTTGAAAGATGAAGGGTATAAATAATTAGAACAAATAGACTTAAATAATAGCAATCACCCAACCTTCTCAGACCACAAATGGAATTAATAAAAATCACTTTCAAATATCAAATGCAAATATTTTAGATTACAAATCATTAACATATTCATTACCACCAATTATATAAAAATAGTTAACCCTATAAGCTATAAGAATATTCCATTATTCTTTTTTCTAACTAAACTGTAGCTGGAGTGAATAGGGAAAAATTATTTTTATAAAAATTCACTATATTGTTTATAAAATGCAGTACTTAATTGGAGAAAAATATATGAGTCAAAAGAATGATTTTAAGGCTTTTTCTGTTAGTGACAATGCAAATATAGTGAAGCAAGAAGCATATGAAAAAGAACAAAAATTGCAAACTGGATTTCCAACAGGAGATATTACCGCTGAACTATTAAATAAGGCATTACGTCAGTCATCAACCATATCCACTGTCGTCGCTAATTTTATCGCAACACAATCTGGCGAAGACGTTCTGGATAATGGGGATATAGACAAACTCACCACCCAATTTAAGAAATCCTTAGAACAAAAAAACACAACAGAAATTCGCGATGCCTCATTAACAGAAAAAGGAATTATTCAGCTCACAGATCAAATAGGCGACAGTAATACACTCGCTGCAACTCAGAAGCTTGTTTCTGATGTAAGTAATAATGCTCTGGCAAAAGACCAAAACGGCGCAGACATTCCTAATAAAGCTGAGTTTATAAAGAACCTTGGTTTATCAGATTCAACAAATATAACAATAGGGAATGGTGAAAATCAGGTACCTAATATGTCGTTTTTCACCTCTAACCTGAATCAGGTCGGATGGCAGAAATTACCTTCAGGTTTAATTGAAATGTGGGGAATAGCATCAGTTAAAGGCAATGCTTATGCCGAATCTGGTGCTTTAAATCACTTTCCAATCCCATTCCCGAATAAATGTCTCAACGTCACGTTAACTCACGTTGGTAATGCACCTCAACATGCCGGCATATTTTCAATAATGACGGTCAATAATAGCCAATTCCAATGTTTTAGCAGTATTCCAAATTTACAAATTCCTGTAGCAGCATTTTATAGAGCAATAGGGTATTAATATGAATGATAAAAACTATGTATTTAGCGCATTAAATAAAGCATTTTATCCGCTATCATTACAGCAAGATTACATTGAAGCAGACTCATGGCCAAACGATCCCATATCTGTAACTGATGACATATTCCATAAGTTCTCTGGAATACCACCAGAAGGAAAAATACTGTCCTTTGGCGAAGATAGTCTCCCTTGTTGGGAAGATATTCCACCCCCGACAAAAAAGGAATTGATATCCATAGCGGAAAGCCAAAAAGCGCAATTTATATCTCTTGCAAATGAAAAAATAACGCCGCTTGCTGATGCGGTCGAACTTGATATAGCCACAAATGAAGAAACATTGTTACTTAAAGAGTGGAAAAAATACCGAGTCATGCTTAATCGGGCTGATACGTCAAACGCACCAGAAATTGACTGGCCAATTACGCCATTATCGTAATTAATAAAAAGACCGGGATTCAGGCAGGGCCCGGTCTTAATCATTGTATTATCACCAATACTACAGCGATAAATACTCTGTTATCATACAATCTATCCTCCGCCAATATTTGTTAGCTCATGCGATATTAGTGACCTTATCCATAATTGAAATTTATTTTCCAGAACAAACCTTTCAACATGGAAATTATTTATTACTAAAATATATGAAAAATAATTAACCCTATAAGCTATAAGAATATTCCATTATTCTTTTTTCTAACTAAACTATAACTGGCGTGAATGGGGAGAAGTTATTTTTATAAAAAATCACTATATTGCTTGTAAAATTCAGTACTTAATCGGAGAAAAATACATGAGTAAAAAGAATGATTTTAAAGCGTTTTCTATTAGAAATAATGCTAATGTAGTGAGTCAAGAAAGATACGAAGAAAGTGAGAATTTACAAACTGGGTTTCCCCCAGAAAGTATCACTACTCATATATTAAATAAAGCATTACGCCAATCTTCCACAATATCATCTGTTGTAGCTGATTTTATTGCGACAGAATCTGGCAGTGATGTTTTGGATGATGGTAATATCACCAAACTCACGGCACAATTAAATAAAGCGTTAGAACAAAAAATCACAACAAAAATTCCTGATGCCTCATTAACACAAAAAGGTATTGTTCAACTCACAGATATCATTGGCAATAGTAATACACTGGCCGCAACTCAGAAACTTGTTTCCGATATAAATGATAATATTAACGGCAAATTGGCCAAAAACCAAAATGGTGCAGATATTCCCAATAAAAATGAGTTTGTGAAAAATCTCGGTTTATTGGAATTATTATTGGCAGGTACTCCTTTGTTTACACAAGGGAATAATTTCATGACCTTTAAAATTCCATTTTTTAGTGGATTAAAGAGAAAATATCTCTTATTCCAATCTGTATATGCAAAGGCTCCAAATTTAGCTAACGAGGGAAAATTCACTATCACATACCCAATTGCATACTCTTATGAACCTCATGCTATACTTTCCAGCATGGGAGGATATATCAGTGGAGGTAACTATGGCGAAGGAGCTGAAATATTAAAAATCAATAAAGAAAACCTAGTAATAATATCACATTGGCAGTCTCGCGATACAAGCTTTCCACCTGTACGCATATTCGTAGTAGGGGTATCAGATAATTAACTTTCAACATTCATAGTTGTTATCTATCTCAGATTTTAGAATTATTTTGATAAAGCATCGGAATTTGATTGGTCAATTGCGCCATTATCATAATTAACAAGAAGACCGGGATTAGAATAACATCCGGTCTTTGGAATTTTATACTATAATACTATAGGTTATAAATATTCTGTTATTATTCAAGCTATTCTTTCTCAAGACCTATTAACTACATAATATTGGAAATTTTACACGTCCTTGACATATTTTCCATATGGATAACCACACAATACAATTCACACATAAAAGTTTTCTAAGACAGAAAAATTTCATATATTATGGTTTTTTGTTGCCAGACTTGGTTTTTCAATGTAATTTATGCCGTATAAAAATACAATAAGTGTGTAAGAGTAAGAAATTAAAATTGACGATAACACACTGGTATAAAATGAAAAATAAACTAAGTTATTAAAATGTCGTTATTAATCAAAAAAAGCTGTATCAATTGTGATATGTGTGAACCCGAATGCCCCAATCAGGCGATATCAATGAGAGATGAGATTTATGAAATCGATGCTGATCGTTGCACTGAATGCATCGGTCATTATGATGCGCCAACTTGCCAATCAGTCTGTCCGATAAATAATACCATTATTACCGATCCAGACCGACAAGAAACAGAAGAACAATTGTGGGATAAATTTGTGCTATTACATCATGCCGATAAAATCTGAAATTAACTTTCCAGAATAACTGTCGCGCAGGCGTAACGACGCTCATCAGCCAATGTGACATGCAAAGAGGTTACTCCCAGTTTCTGTGCTAATTCTGCGGCTGCACCATAGAGCCGCAAAATGGGTTTTCCCAAATCATCGTTAAGCACTTCAAACTGGTTAAATGCCAGCCCATTACGGATACCCGTTCCCAGTGCCTTTGCTGCGGCTTCTTTTACCGCAAAGCGCTTAGCCAGAAAGCGAACCGGTTTTTCATGTTGCTGATATTGTTCCCATTCCAAGTCACTGAGAATACGTTTTGCCAAGCGCTCACCTAAGCGCTCGACAACCCCTTCAATACGGGCAATTTCAACAATATCCGTACCTAACCCAATAATAGCCATTAACGGCGAGCTTTCCGCATTTGGGTTTTCATATCTGCCACAGCAGCAGTCAAACCACTGAATACCGCACGTCCAATAATGGCATGACCAATATTCAACTCATAAATTTCTGGCAGAGCAGCAATGCGTTGTACATTATGATATGTCAGACCATGACCGGCATTAACCGTTAGACCTTTACTCGCTGCATAAGTCGCGGCTACTTTAATACGATGAAACTCCTTTTCCTGTTCTACTTCATTTTCTGCATCGGCATAAGCACCCGTATGAATCTCAATGAAAGGTGCGCCAACTTCACTAGCCGCATCAATTTGTCGATGTTCCGCATCAATAAATAACGAGACAAGAATACCCGCATCAGATAGACGCTTAACCGCCGCAGCAACTTTATCTTTCTGACCAATAACATCTAAGCCCCCTTCTGTTGTCACTTCCTGACGTTTTTCAGGTACCAAACAGCAAAATTCAGGTTTAATACGACAGGCAATATCCACCATTTCATCTGTCACGGCCATCTCAAGGTTCATCCGAGTCTGGATAGTTTTTTTCAACAGTTCTACATCCCGATCGGTAATATGACGGCGATCTTCACGTAAATGAATGGTGATGCCATCTGCTCCCGACTGTTCCGCAACAAAAGCCGCTTGAACCGGATCAGGATAATTGGTACCACGAGCATTGCGCACTGTCGCAATATGATCGATATTAACGCCTAATAATACTTCAGCCATATTTCTCTCCTGTAGTCATATTGAATGTGACAAGTTTACACTTTCCATCTTGAAGAGAAACAAATTCATTAGTTTTCTTTCTTTTCAGGCTTCTGACGTACAAACTGCCGAAATAATTCACGACTTTTCAGAGGCTTGCCACCTAAATAAGGTTTTAATGCAATACGCGTGAAACGCTTTGCTGCCTTTAATGTTGCAGAATCAGGGAATTCACGCGTTGCCAGTGATTTTAATTCGCGCCCGGTAAAACTGTAATGATCAACAACCAAGCTAGCGATAAATCCTTTTTCTTCTCTATAACGGTAGGTCATCGTGTCGGCTACAGGTTCACCACTGCCCGCACAATGCAGATAATCAACGCCATAACCAAGATTTGCCAACAACGCCAATTCAAACCGACGTAACGCATGTTCCGGTGTATATTCACTGGCAGCAAGAACCTGCAAGCATTGGAGATAATCAAAGAATAAAGCAGGATAAGCCGTCCCCTGTTCAAGCACTCTTGACAACAACTCATTGATATATAAACCGCTGTACAACACACTGCCGGTAAGAGGAAGGGCCAGAGAGATAGGATCTGCATCACGCAGCGTTTTAACCGCCCCCCGTCCACTCCAACGAACCAGCAACGGGGTAAATGGCTGCAAGCAGCCTTTCAAATTGGAACGACGGCTACGCGCACCTCTTGCCAACACGCTAATCCGCCCTTCATTTTCAGTAAACAGATCTAGTAACAGACTAGTTTCACTGTAAGGACGCCCATGAAGAACAAAAACACGTTGCCAGCCGTCCACAGATGATGCCTTATTTCAAATCATCGACATAACCCAAGCTACGTAGCGCTCGCTCATCATCAGCCCAACCCGCTTTAACTTTAACCCACAGTTCCAAGTGGATTTTTACATCAAACAACCTTTCCATATCTTGACGGGCTTCAATACCAATAGTCTTGATTTTACTGCCTTTATTACCAATAACCATTTTCTTCTGACCTTCACGTTCAACCAGAATCAAACCGTGGATATTGTAACCACCGCGCTCATTCGCCACGAACTTCTCAATTTCAACCGTGACAGAATATGGCAATTCATCACCCAGAAAACGCATAAGCTTTTCTCGGATAATTTCAGAAGCCATAAACCGCTGAGAACGGTCAGTAATATAATCTTCCGGAAAATGATGAGCCGCTTTCGGTATATATCCGCGCACAATTTTAGCAATCGTATCGACATTCATGCCTTTTTCAGCGCTCATTGGGACAACATCAAGGAAACTCATCTGGTTACTGAGAAAACCAATATGTGGCAACAAGCTGGTTTTATCGGTCACGTTATCCACTTTATTAATAGCCAGCAAAACCGGACAACGCAAATTACGCAGCTTGTTCACTACCATTTCGTCATCCGGGGTCCAATGAGTCCCTTCAACAACAAAAATGACCAATTCCACATCACCGATAGAACTGCTGGCTGCTCGGTTCATCAGCCGATTGATCGCCCGTTTCTCTTCAATATGTAATCCAGGCGTATCCACATAAATAGTCTGATAAGCACCTTCAGTATGGATACCCATAATACGGTGACGGGTCGTCTGCGGTTTACGGGAAGTGATGGACACTTTCTGGCCTAAAAGCTGATTTAACAGCGTGGATTTTCCCACATTAGGCCGTCCAACTATTGCAACAAATCCGCAATAGGTTTCTTGTTCGCTCATTCAAGCTCCAGTTGTTTTAATGCTTGCTCAGCCGCTGCCTGTTCCGCTTTGCGACGGCTGGAGCCTGTTCCTTTAACCGGCTGTTCAATACCGCTCACTTGACAGTGAATAGTAAATTCTTGATCGTGAGCTTCACCACGAACCATAACAACCAGATATGATGGCAGAGGCAGATGATGCCCTTGCAAATATTCCTGTAAACGGGTTTTCGGATCTTTCTGTTTGTCGCCAGGGCTGATTTCATTCAGGCGGGTTTCGTACCATCTCAGAATAATTCTTTCAATAGTCTGAATATCGCTATCAAGGAAGATAGCACCAATCAGTGCTTCAACCGTATCAGCCAGTATTGATTCACGACGGTAGCCGCCGCTTTTCAGTTCCCCCGGCCCCAAACGAAGGCATTCACCTAATTCAAATTCCCTTGCCAATTCAGCCAGCGTATTACCGCGCACCAATGTGGCACGCATGCGGCTCATATCCCCCTCATCAACACGAGGAAAACGATGATACAACGCATTGGCAATAACAAAACTCAGGATTGAGTCACCAAGAAATTCCAGCCGCTCATTATGTTTACTGCTGGCACTACGATGAGTTAACGCTTGTATCAGCAAATCATGCTGCTCAAAAGTGTACCCCAGCTTACGCTGCAATCTGTTAATTACGATGGGATTCATGTGCTACCAATATCGGTCAGAATTCGTCAAATAAAAACGCACACGCAACAGACCTGTTACAGGAACCCCCCGACAAAACTGTTGCGTTTGCACTGGCCCCTTACAGGAGCCAGCCATTAAGTTTGGAAGGACATTCTACACTGCGAGTAAAATTAATGCTTCGCTAATATAAAAATATTAATTAATTCCACCAATACGGCTGAAGCGAACTCCGGTAGGCCATTCCCCTTCCTGTTTTTCAAAACTCATCCAGATGGCTGAAGCGCGACCGACCAGATTTTTCTCAGGGACAAAGCCCCATGCACGGCTATCAGCGCTATTATCACGGTTATCGCCCATCATAAAATAGTGACCTTCGGGCACAATCCACATTCCCTCTGGCAAGCCAGGCTGACGGAAATTAGGTACCGATAGTACACCTGGAATCTCCAAAATATGATGGGTCACTGCGTCCAAATTCTCAATCCGTTCACCCTGCCGCATACTGTAAGGTGGCAACGTTTCTTCAACGGGGATTTGGAAAACACCTACCTTTCTCAAACTTTCACCATTGGAATCGACACCATATTGCTGCATTGTCCACTCACTTGGGAATAGTGAACCGTAAGAAACCGGTAATTCTTCCTGACAATTCCCTGTTTTGCTGCAATTAGAAAAAATACGCAACTCTTTCTTTGCCGGATCATAAATAATTTTATCACCGGGTAAACCAATCACCCGTTTGATGTAGTCAAGACTTGGATCCAACGGGTATTTAAATACAGCAACATCACCACGCTTTGGTGCGCCAGTCTTAATCAGTGTCGTTTGAGTGATAGGGTCTTTCAATCCGTATGAATATTTCTCTACCAGAATGAAATCACCTATCAATAAAGTCGGCATCATGGAACCCGATGGGATCTGAAAAGGCTCATAAACAAAAGAGCGCAGGATCAGAACCACGGCTAACACAGGAAAAATAGATGAACAGGTATCCACCCATGTTGGCTTGTTAATAGTCTCAGCCAGATGCTCCTGATCCATTGTACCTTCAGTCAGCTCCTGCAATCTGGCAAGTTTTTTCTTGCGCTCTGGTGCCCATTTGAAACGATCAATACACCAAATAATGCCGGTGACTAACGTTGCCAGCGTTAGGATCAGGGCAAAAGTGTTAGCCATTTAGACTCCTTACAAGCTTATTAATTGTCTTTACCAACATGAAGAATGGCTAAGAAAGCTTCCTGTGGTAACTCAACGTTACCCACTTGTTTCATGCGTTTCTTACCCTCTTTCTGTTTCTGCAATAGCTTTTTCTTACGGCTGACGTCACCACCATAACACTTCGCCAAGACGTTTTTACGCAATTGCTTCACTGTTGAGCGAGCAATAATATGATTACCAATCGCAGCCTGAATTGCGATATCGAACTGCTGACGAGGAATAAGTTCTTTCATCTTCTCCACCAGTTCCCGGCCACGGTACTGTGCATTGCCACGGTGCGTAATCAACGCCAATGCATCAACTCGTTCAGTGTTAATCAATACATCCACACGAACCATATCAGATGACTGGAAACGAGTGAAATTATAATCCAGTGAAGCATAACCGCGAGAGGTAGATTTCAATCGATCGAAGAAGTCTAAAACCACTTCCGCCATCGGTATTTCGTAAGTCAGTGCAACCTGTTTACCGTGGTAAACCATGTTAGTTTGCACCCCGCGCTTTTCAATACACAACGTAATGACATTCCCCAAATATTCCTGGGGCAACAACATATGACACTCGGCAATCGGCTCACGTAACTCTTCAATATTATTCAGTGGTGGCAGCTTAGATGGGCTGTCCACATAGAGAACATCGTGGCTGGTCGTTTTCACTTCATACACAACCGTTGGCGCAGTGGTAATGAGGTCAAGATCATATTCACGTTCCAGACGTTCCTGAATGATCTCCATATGTAGCAGGCCAAGGAAACCACAACGGAAACCAAAACCGAGTGCAGTCGAGCTTTCCGGTTCATAGAACAAGGATGCGTCATTCAGACTTAACTTACCCAATGCATCACGGAATCCCTCATAATCATCAGAGCTGATAGGAAACAACCCAGCATAAACCTGTGGCTTGACTTTCTTAAAGCCTGGGAGTGGTTTTTGCGCTGGCTGCCGGGCCAGCGTCAATGTATCCCCCACGGGCGCACCAAGAATGTCTTTAATCGCACACACCAGCCAACCCACTTCACCACAACCCAGTACATCGCGGTCAACACGCTTAGGTGTGAAAATTCCAAGACGATCAGCGTTATACACCTGACCGGTACTCATCACCTTGATTTTGTCACCCTTACGCAGGGTACCGTTTTTAATCCGAACCAGAGAGACAACACCAAGGTAGTTATCAAACCATGAGTCGATAATAAGTGCCTGTAATGGCGCATCAGGATCGCCTTCTGGTGCGGAAATCTCTTTAACCAAGCGCTCAATGACATCTTGTACACCAACACCCGTTTTGGCTGAACAGCGCACTGCATCAGTAGCATCAATACCGACAATATCTTCGATCTCTTCCGCTACACGCTCAGGCTCCGCCGCCGGCAAATCGATTTTATTCAGAACAGGAACAACTTCTAGATCCATATCCAACGCGGTATAACAGTTAGCCAGCGTCTGGGCTTCCACTCCCTGTCCAGCATCAACCACCAGCAATGCCCCTTCACAGGCAGCTAGTGAACGGGAAACTTCATATGAGAAATCAACGTGCCCCGGCGTATCGATAAAGTTTAATTGATAGAGTTGCCCATCATTCGCCTTGTAATCCAAGGTAACACTCTGGGCCTTAATGGTGATACCACGCTCACGCTCAAGATCCATTGAATCTAGCACTTGCTCTGCCATCTCACGATCTGTTAAGCCACCACAAATTTGAATAATACGGTCAGATAACGTCGACTTACCGTGGTCAATGTGAGCAATAATGGAGAAATTTCGTATTTGCTTCATTATAAATATTTTTCTGCCTTGATATTTCTGAATCATTCGCCTAATGGACACGCAGAGGGACATAAAGCGACGGTTTATTAGGTCGGCCACCGGCCTGAAAGGCTGTATTCTACATGCCAAATCTACGAAAACCTAGTCATGCCTGCGGCTTTAAAGTATGAGTTAGTAAATTAAATGCTTTGGATGATTAAAACAGATTTATTCCCGATGCTGAATGTGAATGGCATCAGGAGGCAAGCCGATTTGTAAAACGACAGGTTGATATTCCTGACGATTATCCCAGTAAGTGGCAATTCCGCGGGCAAAGAAGAATCCTAACGCGCCGCCTAAAACACCACCACAAAACACCCATAATTGATTGGTCACCCATAACTGAAAAAGTGCACCACCAAGGAATAGCCCAATAAGCGGAGTCAGATAAACCAGCAATGCCGAACGCAACAAGCTCCCTTCCGGGATCCCAACTTCCACTTTTTGCCCTGGTTGCAACGGTTGTAAAATCTCAAGTTCAAGCTGATGTATGCCATCAGGCCCTAATTTATTAAGTAAGTAAGAACCACACGTTGCTCGCGCCTGACAACTGCCACAACCAGAAGAGGAACCATAACGTAATAATGCCCGTCCCTGTTGCCAGTGAATTACTGTTGCCCACTCTTTAACCATCAGTCAGCTCCTATAAATGCGACACCAGCGGCGATACGCTTGGCAGTCGCCAATGGTAATTCACCAATAATTGTCACCTCATTTGCGCCACGTATTGCACTATAAATCGTGCGGGCCCCACGACGAAGAGGATATTCCAACTTACCGGTTTTATCAGCATTAGTCACATTCACAGAAAAGCTAAATAAACCATCACTGAACATCATAGATTCAAGTGTGCCACTATTTGACAATTTACGACGGTTACGCGAAACCTCAATGAAACCAGCCGGCAATTTACCCACTTTCCAATTGAATATAACCTTCTCCGACGGTGAAATGACCAGCATTGGTGGCATATTCAAACGAGTAATCACACTCATTGCATCATTGATATCCCCACCGATGGTAGAAGAAACAACCCTAAATTGTTCCAGTGCCTCACTATCACGATCAAGTAAATCAATACGTAATGGTAAATGAGTTTCTTCGTCGATCAGTAAGATATAATTATAACGCACTTCATCTTTAGAGGTGATGCGTACAACCCGACAAGGTCTATCACCGATATGGGTACGACCAACATCAATGAAATTGTAATATTTTTTCAACTGATTGAAGTTAGCAAAAATGACGGCCGGTAAATAATCAATAATATGATTACCGCTAAGACTGAAAGCATCCAATCCAGGTTCAAAATAACTGATCTCATTACCACGCTGGACAATCTCCCTACGAGAACCATCCATCTGCATAATTTGAGCGATTGGAATACCGTCGATAACGGCGTGGCGATAACGAACTAAGACAATAGCCTGCTGGTTGAGATTAATAAAAGCAAGCTCGTAAGTTAGAGACTGAGTGGCATTACCCATCGCCTGCAACAAAACCTCAGCGCTGCTGAGCTGCGCCGAGGCTTGTAAAGGAGCAAACAGGCTGCCCGCCAGCAAACAGACGGAGAACCAAATATGTTTCATTACTGCTATTGTGTTCCTAAAGATTGCGTTCCGGGAACCGGAATAGCAACCTGTGGTGAAATTCCCCGCTCATCATTTTGCTTAAAATGCACACGGCGATCGAGTTCATATTGTTGCAGCATGATGTTAATACGTTTATTACGCTCCTGCATTTGAATGCGTTGATCATTGCCAAATACATCATCACCGGAAGGCACTCCCAAACTCACCGGAGAAGCCGATCCCATCATTGGCAAGGTGTTAAATGCCGGCGTATCAGCTTGATATTCAAGATCCTCAGCACTATGACTGTTGTACTGTTGTACACCTACCAATACTGCTAGCGAAACACAGGCTGCAACACCCACTTGAGTCATTTGATTCACCCAAGGGCGAAGCTTGTGCCAGAACGGCATTTTTTGCCAGGTTTCTGGTTGAGGCTGAGATTCAGGAACAGCCCCAAGGTTAGAATGAACTGGCTCTTTTTCAAGTGCCAATGCAACCCGGCTAGCAATATCCATATGCAATACTTCCGTCACATCACCTCGCAATGTGTCACGGATCAAGTGGTAATTTTCCCAGTGTTTCTGCATAACAGAATCTTTAGACAAAATACTAACGACTTCACTATCAAGAGTTTCGCCATCCATCAGTGCGGAAAGTTTTTCTCTTTGCATGCCAAAGTACCCTTCAGTATTGTTCCACTATTTTTAATTTTAAATCAGTGGTTGAATTTTATCATCAATGGCTTCCCTTGCACGGAAGATACGGGAACGAACCGTACCTACCGGACAATCCATAATGGCAGCTATTTCCTCATAGCTTAACCCATCTAATTCCCTTAGCGTTATTGCCATTCGCAAATCTTCAGGAAGAGATTCAATGGTTCGGAAAACCACCTGCCTTAATTCTTCTGACAACATTAAATTCTCAGGGTTCGAAATTTCTTTTAGTGCATTTGAAGTTTCATAATTTTCTGCGTCACTGGCATCCAAATCACTGGATGGAGGACGGCGCCCTTGAGAAACCAAATAATTCTTCGCAGTGTTGACTGCAATACGATACAACCAAGTATAAAAAGCACTATCGCCACGAAACGAAGCCAATGCCCGATAGGCTTTAATAAATGCCTCCTGAGCAACGTCGGGCACATCACCCTGCGGAATATAGCGGGATACAAGGCTCGCCACTTTATGCTGATATCTGACTACCAGTAGGTTAAACGCCTGTTGGTCACCTTTCTGCACTCGTTCGACCAGCATTTGATCCGTTAACTGCTCGCTCATCCGAGGTTAAATCTCCCGAAGCAAAGCTCCACATTGATATTTACTGAACTAACCATGATGTCCTATTTCCGAGCAAGCATGACTTTGAGTAATAAAATTCTGCGAAGTTCAATTTCTGTCATCATTTTGTTGCAATCATAGCCTTTATCATATCTGATAGGCTAACATGATTTTTACCCATCTTCATTCATACATCATCAATTATGCAATCATTATTCTCTCAACATTACAGCGATATACTTATTATAGGCAGCGGTGTCGCCGGCCTATCTCTGGCTTTACGACTCGCCTCACAATATAAAGTCACTGTATTAAGTAAGAGTATTCTTAGCGAAGGTGCATCTTATTATGCACAGGGTGGTATCGCCGCTGTATTCGATAAAACAGACAGTATCGCATCTCATGTTGAAGATACCCTGATCGCCGGAGCAGGGCTTTGCGATAAAAACGCTGTTGAATTTATCACCATCAATGCCCGTCATTGCGTGCAATGGTTGGTTGATCAAGGTGTTATGTTTGATACAGAAACCAACGAAGATGGAGAAAAACAATATCATCTGACCCGTGAAGGTGGTCACAGCCATCGCCGTATTCTGCATCATGCTGATACAACCGGCAAAGAAGTAGAAACGACACTGGTTGATAAAGCGATGTCTCATCCGAATATCACGGTGAGAGAGCGCTGCAATGCAGTTGATTTAATTACGTCAAATAAGGCCCGGTTAGGTGGTGATAACCGAGTCATCGGCGCTTATATCTGGAATCGCCAACAAGAACAGGTGGAAACTTATCGCGCTAAGGTTGTTGTACTGGCAACAGGCGGCGCAGCTAAAGTCTATCAATATACGACAAATCCCGATATCTCATCCGGTGATGGCATTGCAATGGCATGGCGTGCAGGCTGCCGTATCGCCAATTTGGAATTTAACCAGTTTCACCCGACCTGCCTGTTTCATCCACAGGCGCGCAATTTCCTATTGACAGAAGCCCTACGAGGTGAAGGTGCATATCTAAAACGCCCAGATGGCAGCCGCTTTATGCCTGATTTTGATGAACGTGCTGAACTAGCCCCTCGCGATATCGTAGCACGAGCGATTGACCACGAAATGAAACGCCTTGGTGCTGACTGCATGTTTCTAGATATTAGCCATAAACCAGCGGATTTCATTATCCAGCATTTTCCAATGATTTATGAAAAATTACTGACAATGGGCTTCGATCTAACAAAAGAGCCGATTCCAATCGTTCCTGCCGCGCATTACACCTGCGGTGGTATTGTTGTCGATCATCAGGGACATACTGACCTCAACAACTTATATGCTATCGGTGAAGTCAGCTATACGGGTCTGCACGGCGCAAATCGTATGGCATCTAACTCTCTGCTGGAATGCCTGGTGTCTGGCTGGTCTGCTGCCGAGGATATCCAACAACAGATTGAAACAATAGAAGAAGTACCGCAACTTCCCTTCTGGGATGAAAGCCGGGTTGACAATTCAGATGAACAGGTCATCATTCAGCACAACTGGCACGAATTACGTCTATTTATGTGGGATTACGTCGGCATTGTGCGTACAACCAAACGCCTGGAACGCGCACTGCGCCGTATTAATATGCTGCAACAGGAAATTCACGATTATTATTCCAATTTCAGGATTTCCAACAATCTGCTGGAATTACGAAATCTGGTGCAAATCGCTGAATTAATCGTACGTTGTGCGCTAGAAAGAAAAGAGAGTCGAGGTCTGCATTTCACACTGGATTATCCCGATTTACTGCCAGAATCAAAACCAACGATTCTGACACCCTGATTTTTGCTGGCAAAACCTCCGCATAACCACGCTCCGGCGTGATTATGTTCAATAATAGAGATAGAAATCCGTCACCAATTGCTGAAATTCTTGCGTATATGCACCGTCTAGCTGACGAATAGTCAATTCACTGATTAAACCCGTTTTTTCCTTACGGGAAAATGCCAATAACACCCGATGCAACGGTTTGCCTTGCCTATCGCGGATGTTGACCCGATGATGGGAAAACCAACCCAGATGATATGCCATTGTTTCAAATTCCTCACCAATGGCATATGGCAATACCACACAAAACAGGCCATCCGGTGTAATCAATGTCTCTGCATATTGTAATAACCGCTGGTGAGTCAGCGACCCCGTATAACGAGCCTGTTCCCTTGCCTCATTTCGACAAGCAACAGCCAGTTCAAAATAGGGTGGATTACTGACAATTAAGTCATAACACTGTGAATACCGTTTAGCAAAATCACCAATATTCTGCGGATAAACATCTATTTTTCTCCGCCACGGAGATTGTTCTGCATTATCTTGTGCCTGCAATGCAGCCTCGGTATCCAGCTCCACGGCGTCAATTTTAGTATTTTCATCCGTACGCTGTGCTAGCATCAACGCAATGAGTCCGCTGCCACAACCAATATCTAAAATCGCTTTTTTGCCACTCACCGGAGCCCATGCCCCCAATAAAACGCCATCAGTCCCGACTTTCATCGCACACCGATCATGACCAACAAAAAATTGCTTGAAAGTAAATCCGTCCCGGCGTAAAGGTCGTTTCTGTTTCAAATTAATAACCTACATCAGTTAGCACAAAAAAATTTCGCCATAGGATAAAGGTTATTATGTTTCGGTAAAAGCTATCTACCTTAACTAACCACTTTAATAGATGAACAATACGCCCAACCTGTTTATAATCGGCGACCTAAACAGAGGTGTATAATGACTGCAACAAATTTTTCCGAGCTCGAGCTTGATGAACGCCTGCTTGACGCCCTAAATGATAAAGGTTACTCCCGCCCAACAGCAATTCAGGCTGCTGCTATTCCGGCAGCAATGGATGGGCGTGATGTACTAGGATCAGCACCTACCGGTACTGGTAAAACCGCAACTTACCTGCTGCCAGCCATGCAACATTTATTGGATTTTCCACGCAAAAAATCTGGGCCACCACGCATTCTGATCCTGACACCTACCCGTGAACTGGCTATGCAAGTGGCAGATCAGGCAAAAGAATTCGCTGCGCATACCAATTTGGATATCGCTACCATTACTGGCGGCGTAGCCTATATGAATCACGCAGAAATTTTCAGCGAAAATCAAGATATTGTCGTCGCCACTACCGGCCGTCTGCTGCAATATATCAAGGAAGAAAACTTTGATTGCCGGGCAGTTGAAACACTGATCCTTGATGAAGCCGATCGTATGCTGGATATGGGTTTTGCCAACGATATTGAAACCATAGCGGGTGAAACCCGTTGGCGCAAGCAGACCATGCTATTCTCCGCGACGCTGGAAGGGGAAGCCATTCGTGATTTTGCTGAACGTTTATTGGAAGACCCAGTTGAGATTGATGCAGAACCGTCACGTCGTGAACGCAAAAAAATCCAGCAATTTTACTACCGTGCAGATAATTTGGCACACAAAACAGCCCTGCTTTGCCATTTACTAAGACAACCCGATGTCACTAAATCCATTATTTTTGTTCGCAAACGTGAACGTGTGCACGAACTTGTGGATGAATTGCATCAAGCCGGTATTAAAGCCCGGTTCCTTGAAGGGGAAATGGTACAAGCGAAGAGGACAGAAGCGGTTAAACGCCTGAATGATGGCAGCATTACTGTTCTGGTTGCAACGGATGTTGCCGCCCGTGGATTGGATATTGATGATATCAGTCACGTTTTCAATTTCGATTTACCACGCACTGCGGATATTTATCTACACCGTATCGGCCGGACAGCTCGTGCAGGTCGCAAAGGTACTGCAATTACCTTAGTGGAAGCACATGATCATCCTTTATTAGGCAAAATCAGTCGCTATCTGAATGAACCACTACAGTCACGAGTTGTTGATGAGCTTCGCCCAACAACCAAAGCACCGAGTGACAAAGCCCTCAATAAGCCATCGAAAAAAGTATTGGCTAAACGCAAAGAGAAAAAGAAAGCGGAAGAATCAAAGAAAAAAGTCAAAATACGCCATCGAGATAGCAAAAATATCGGCAAACGCCGTAAACCTTCTGGGAATCCAAAACCGGAAGCCTCAGCCAGTAGCGATGAGTGAATCTTTAAACGGGCCGATTAGATTAGCCCGTTTATATTTTATTTCAAATAATATTGGCTGACTTGCTGAGCTTTCAGCCAATAATTGACTTTCTCATATTCCGCTTGCATCTCACCGCTCCGCACTTTTAGCGGTGTGAGATTAAAATACGCTTGGAACGTTAGCTGCTGTTTATTTTGCAATTTAGGATCAGCATCTGAATTCAACAATATCAATGCCAGTTTCGGCGAATTAATTTTGGCTGCAATATGTAACGGAGTATCCCCAATCCGATTAGTTTGATTGGGATTAGCACCGGCGACCAACAGTAATTCGACCTGCATTTCTCTCCCCACCTGAACCGCAACATGTAAAGGTGTTGCTAAAGTTACAGGATGCATAATATTTACATCCGACGCGACTGTTAACAAAGATTTAAGATAATCAGGGTTGTTGATTTTTGCAGCCGTATGTAAAGCACTTTCTTGTTGCAAACCAGGTTGAGTAGGATCAGCGCCCTCCTTCAGCAAATTATTAACATCATCCATTTGCTGATTGAATATCGCCCATTGTAACGGGGTTATATTTTCTTCACTCCGCTGACAATCCTGTTCCGATTCAGGCTCAATTACTTCACCAATTTTCATCGTGCCTCTCTTTAATTATGCGGAAACGCTCAGATCCGATTCATTAAGCATGACTAGAGATTCTTCTTGCTGTTCATCATTTAAAGATGACCAAGGTTTGTATATCGTTAATAATTCCAGCACCTTTTCAAGAGAATGTGCTTTTAATCCACGTATCAGATTATTAGGAAACCCTTGACCTGACTCTCCTGAATCATCATTATATTTCAGTAAGATTTTATGTCCTATTGGCTGAGATACTGGCAATTTCTGTTGTAATGCATCAAGTAAATCATGCTCCACAATATAATGACGTACCAATCCATTTTCAGCGATAGCCCTACCCTCTTGAGGTGAAAAACCCAAATTTTTCATCATATTGTCAGAAACACCGGCTGAATTAAATATTACCGCAGGCTTTCCAACTGATAATGCGGCTGTCGCTGCTAATCCACCTCCCAAAGAGTGTCCAGTAAATAACAAATTTTCCCCAAATGCCATTCTGGCAGCACGAGCTAAATCAATGGCTTGATGGTATTGAGCTTCATCAAATCCAAAACCTTGTCGTAAATTAGTTAATATATCCTTCAAATCATTAGTGCCCACAAAAGCAACTATATAGAGATCATCATTCCGATAAATACCCGCCTGAAAACCCGTTGTTTTATCCCTTAAATTTGCCGGTTCTATTCCTGCCTTTAATAATTCACCATCAGAAAGACGAACATAATCACCTATTCCCATAGTGGTGCTTATGTAGACATCATCAGAAATTAAAGTCAACATATAATCAATTTCATGGGATTGCTTACCTCTAATTTGCTCAGACTTAATTCCTGTGATTGACTTTAAATTAATGTTAATACTCTGCTCGTTAATTAATGATTGATAGACTCTATTATTCTGTTTAGTTGTTTCCGAGAAGGAAAAAACCTCAGTAGTCGCTTTTTCAATATTCTGGTCTGGAACAGAAGGCGGTGTAACAAGTTGAAGATTATTTAAAACGGGAAAACTTGAATCGACTGACAGATTCATTTCAATTGATAAACTCATAAAATTCCCCTAAGGATAGCTGAAAATAATCGACGATTTAATCAGTACAACTAATCTATCGGCAGGGAATGCCATTAGGTTAAATCAATGTTTAAACTTTGTTAACAAAGTTAATCAACTGTGATTCTTCTCTCTGATAACAGAAAAATTTCTACCTATTATTTATCAATAAATAGCCAAAGAAAGAATCAAAGTGAACTAACGGTTTACAACACATACCGTTTGGGTTTCATACGATATTCAAATAATCCAGCTCATCCTTAACCACAATCTGGCCTTCACAGTATTGAATACCCGTAATCATTTCTATCTCTAACGTTCACACAGTAAATAAAATTATCAAGAATTTATCTTGGTTATTTGGTCAAACCAATATATCTCATTTCAGTATCCCCACATGAATGAGGATATTCATTGATTCAGATCAGTTAATTTCATATAGTTACTACAAAACATATTGCTATCTTATGTTTTAAATAAGTTTTTATGGCTAACCACAAAGCAATTCTTTGGATAAACTTTCAAAAATACTTTACAACATTGAAATAGTTATCAAGAATTTAGTTTTAGTGTGCATCAAAGGTTTTCCTCTGATTTTGTAATCGGTAAGCTAACATCCATTTGGTAATCATATAAAAAAGGATTTGCTATGTCCGCACTTCTCACATGGCACGACGTAATCGGTAATGAGAAAAAACAACCCTATTTTCTCGACACACTGGCTTATGTCGCAAAAGAACGTCAGGCAGGTAAAACCATTTATCCGCCACAACAGGATGTATTCAATGCATTCCGCTACACCGAATTGACTGATATTAAGGTTGTGATACTTGGGCAAGACCCTTACCACGGCCCTAATCAGGCACACGGTCTCTCTTTTTCTGTGCAACCGGGTATTCCTGCACCACCTTCACTGGTTAATATGTACAAAGAACTGGCATCCGATATACCTGACTTCCAGCATCCAAATCACGGTTGCCTAATCAGTTGGGCCAAACAAGGGGTGTTGCTACTCAATACCGTACTCACCGTAGAACGTGGTAATGCACACTCCCACGCAAATCTGGGTTGGGAAACTTTCACTGATAAAGTCATTGCTGCTATCAACGAGCACCGTTCAGGCGTCGTGTTTCTGCTTTGGGGGTCCCATGCACAGAAAAAGGGTAACTTTATTGATGCTAATAAACATCATGTTCTCAAAGCACCCCACCCATCTCCACTATCTGCCCACAGAGGGTTCTTTGGTTGCAAACACTTTTCAAAAGCCAATGCATTGCTAGAAAAACAAAGCATCGCGCCAATTAACTGGACACCTGAATTGCCACGGTAAAAAAATGCCGCCCCAGTTGGAGCGGCATTGATACTTATTACTGAACTAAAATTACTACTGAGCTAAAATTACTTCGATACGGCTACCATTGCCGGGCGTAACAAACGGCCATTTAAGGTATACCCTTTCTGCATGACCATCATGACATGATTCGGCTCATGCTGATCGGATTCCATCATGGTCATGGCCTGATGAACTTCAGGATTAAAAGGAATATTTGTGTCGCCAACAACTTCGATACCAAATTTACCCACAGCCCCAAGGAAAGATTTCAACGTCAGCTCAATGCCTTCAATCATAGGTGCTATTTCGGTATTAGTACGATCTGCTGCCTCCAAAGCGCGCTCAAGATTATCAATCACTGGTAGCAGTTCATTGGCAAATCTTTCTAACGCAAACTTATGGGCTTTTTCCACATCTTGCTCAGTACGACGACGGATATTTTCAACTTCAGCCTTAGCACGCAAAATAGCATCACGTTCACGCTGTTGCGCCTGCTTGAGCTGCTCTTCCAGCTCTGCGACACGCGGATCAACAACGCTTTCAGTCTCTGATGCTTCTGCTTTATCCGCACTGTTTTGCTGTTCAGATACAACTTCCATATCTTCCGAGACTTGCTCGTCAGGTATTCTTTGTTCTTTACTACTCATGAATATCTCCGCGTATTTGGCATTAATCTCGCTACTTAGCCTATTATGGGGATCTAAATTGGGGATTCAAGGGAACCCGCCGTATTGTGAGGATAAAACCTCTTGCTAGAAGGAAATTATAACGATGAATAAAAAATTCAAATGCATAGGTATTGTTGGTCATCCTCGCCACCCAGAAGCACTTGCTACTCATGAAATGCTTTATCATTGGCTAAAATCCAAAGGTTACTCTGTCATTATTGATCGTCAAGTAGCCAAAGACATTGGTTTAAAAGATGTACTAACTGGCGGTCTGACCGAAATTGGTAAACAAGCTGATTTAGCTGTCGTTGTTGGTGGTGACGGCAATATGTTGGGCGCTGCCCGAGTCCTTTCCCGCTATGACATTAAAGTCATTGGCATTAACAGAGGCAATCTGGGTTTTCTGACAGATTTAGATCCTGATAATGCTTTGCAACAACTTTCTGAAGTATTGGATGGTGAATATCGGAACGAACACCGTTTCCTACTAGAAGCCCAAGTCAGAAGAAACGGCCAAAAACCCCGTATCAGTACCGCAATCAACGAAGTCGTACTCCATCCGGGGAAAGTGGCACATATGATTGAATTCGAAGTCTATATCGATGAACGCTTTGCCTTTTCCCAACGTTCTGACGGGCTGATTATCGCAACGCCAACCGGTTCCACAGCTTACTCGCTTTCGGCAGGCGGGCCAATTTTGACGCCTAATCTGGATGCTATCGTCCTAGTACCGATGTTTCCACATACATTGTCTTCCCGCCCATTGGTTATCAGTAGTGAAAGCAGCATCAGGCTGAAATTTTCCCAAAATAGCAACGATTATGAAGTCAGTTGCGATAGCCAGATAGTTCTACCTATACAGGATGGAGAGGATGTCATTATTAGCCGCAGCAAACAGAAGCTCAATCTCATTCATCCTAAAGACTATAATTACTTCAATACATTAAGTACAAAACTAAGCTGGTCTAAAAAAATGTTCTAAAAAATTTAGGTTTCACCACTTTACTGTATAAAAAACCAGTTTATACTGTATGAAGATACAGAGGTGTTTTTATACACAGGAGAAGTGTGATGCTCACCCAGTTAACCATTAGCAATTTTGCCATTGTTCGTGAGCTTGAAATTGACTTCCAGCCAGGTATGACAGCCATCACCGGTGAAACCGGCGCAGGTAAATCCATCGCAATTGATGCGTTAGGTTTATGCCTGGGTAATCGTGGTGAAGCCAATATGGTGCGTAGCGGGGCTTCTCGTGCTGATATTTGTGCCCGCTTTTCTCTTTCTGATACGCCTTCTGCTCGGCAATGGTTAGAAAACCACCAACTTGATGACAGCAATGAATGCTTACTACGCCGCACAATAACGTCAGATGGCCGTTCCCGAGGCTTTATCAATGGCACTGCCGTACCACTTTCCCAATTACGTGAATTAGGTACCCACCTTATTCAAATCCATGGTCAGCACGCCCATCAATTACTATTGAATAATGGTCACCAAAAATGCCTGCTTGATACTTACGCTAATCAATCCAATCTGCAAAATGAAATGAAACAAGCGTATCAGCAATGGCACCAAAGCTGTCAGGATCTAGCTCGATTCCAACAACAGGCACTTGAACGTCAATCTCGTCAACAGTTACTGGAGTATCACTTAAAAGAGCTCAATGAGCTGGCACCGCAACCAGGTGAATATCAGGAACAAGATAATGAATATAAACGGCTAGCAAACCGTGGTCAGCTATTATCCGTCAGCCAAACTGCACTCCAGTTACTCAGTGATAACGATGAACAAAATATTATCAGTCTGCTGAATTACGCTAAACACGAACTGGCAGAACTCATCACTATGGATGATAAATTCAGCCAATTACTTACTATGCTGGAAGATGCATCCATTCAAATTAATGAAGTCAGCGACGAACTCCGCCACTATGGCGATCAACTGGATATGGATCCAAATCGTCTCTTTGAATTGGAACAAAAAATTTCACAACAAATTAGAGTGGCCCGTAAACACCACGTTGTACCGGAAGAACTTCCTTCACTGCATCAACAATTATTAGAAGAGCAGCAATTACTGGCGCGGCAAGAAGATGACTGCACTCACCTTAGTGAACAGGTTAATAAACACCATAAGCAGGCATTGGAAGTTGCAGAAAGATTACATCTGGTTCGCCAGCAATATGCCAAAGAATTAAGTGAACTCATTACCCACAGTATGCATCAACTCGCCATGCCTCATGGTCGCTTTACCATTGATGTCTCTTTTGCACCAGAACATCTGAATGCCGACGGTTCAGACAGAGTTGAATTTAATGTCACCACCAACCCTGGTCAACCCCACCAATCTCTCGCAAAAGTCGCTTCAGGTGGTGAACTTTCCCGTATTGCGTTGGCAATTCAGGTTATAACAGCTAAAAAAATGGAAACATCCGCTTTGATTTTCGATGAAGTGGATGTCGGTATCAGCGGCCCAACAGCTGCAATTGTCGGCCGTCTGTTACGTGAATTAGGCGAATCTACACAGGTTATGTGCGTCACTCACCTGCCTCAAGTAGCTGGTTGTGGTCACCAACATTTTTATGTCAGTAAACAAACTGACGGTGAAGAAACTGAAACTCAAATGCAGCTGCTGGATAAAAAAGCCAGATTACAAGAGCTGGCGCGGCTTCTCGCAGGCAGTGAAGTCACAAAAAATACCCTGGCAAACGCCAAAGAGCTGCTAGCAGCGTAATTTGATACAACTTTTGCGTATATTTAAGGTCATAGCTAAAGCTTGTAAAGGTTTTCAATCTCGTCAAGGTCTATTATTATCAACACCCTGACTCCTAAAGGAATGTAATTACCATGCGCTGTAAAATGTTGACTGCCGCTGCTGTATCATTCGTTATGCTGACTGCGGGTTGCTCTACGTTGGAACGGGCTGTTTATCGCCCTGACATTAATCAGGGAAACTACCTAACACCGGCTAGTGTATCAAAAATCCACAAGGGAATGACCCAGCAACAGGTAGCTTACACATTAGGAACACCAATGTTACAAGACCCATTTGGGACTCAAACGTGGTTTTATGTATTTCGTCAGCAACCTGGGCACGAAAAAGTGACTCAGCAAACGCTGACCCTGACATTTGACAGTAATGGTGTACTAACTGACATTAAAAACGAAAATTCACTTACCGAAGATCTTAAATAACCAAAGAAATATAGACAGTCAGTCAAAAAATAGATCGCTGACTGTCTATGATAACTATTGAGCATTATTTTTAGCCCGCTCAGCACGTTTACGACGCATTTCTTTTGGATCAGCCAATAATGGGCGGTAAATTTCCACCCTATCACCCTCTTCCAAAATATCCGTCAACTTGACAGGACGGCTATAAACTCCGACTTTATTCTTTTGCAAATCAATATCATTACGCAAAGCCAGCAAACCTGATGCAACTATTGCCTGCTCAACAGTTGCACCTTGAGACAATTTCACCGTACGCAGATATTGGTGATCAGGCAATGCATAAACAACTTCGACATTGATATCAGACACGATAAACCTCGCGTGCACGCAAAGTAAAAGCCTGCACCATACTCCCGGCAAGTTCCTTAAAAATCTTACCAAAAGCCAATTCAATCAGTTTATTAGTGAACTCAAAATCAAGGCGCAATTCAACTTTACAGGCATCTTCACTCAATGGTATAAACTGCCAGCCTCCCATTAACTTACGAAAAGGCCCGTCGACCAGTTGCATATTAATACTTTGGTTATCGGCCAGAATATTCCGGGTAACAAAGGTCTTACTTATACCCGCTTTCGAAACATCGACTGATGCAGTCATTTCGTTATTGCTAACACTCAACACACGACTGCCAACACACCCCGGTAAAAAATCCGGATAAGAACCGATATCATTGACCAATTTGTACATTTGTTCCACGCTGTACGGTACTAACGCAGAGCGACTAATCTGTGGCATATAATTTCCTGTAAGGCTTAATTGTAGCAAATAATATCACCTATACGTGATCAAAGAAAAATCTGTCAGCATATAATGCAATAAACACTCATTAATCGGCAAATATGCACGGGAAAAGATTTCTTTCACCAAAGCATTCAGTATAATGCATACACTATGACAAAGAAAAAAGCACACAAACCCGGTTCGGCAACCATTGCCATGAATAGACGAGCTCGTCACGAATACTTCATTGAAGAAGAATTTGAAGCGGGTCTCTCGTTACAAGGATGGGAAGTCAAATCGCTGCGCGCTGGTAAAGCCAACATCAGCGACAGTTACGTTTTGCTCAAAGATGGCGACGCTTATCTTTTTGGTGCCACCATCACCCCATTAAATGTAGCTTCTTCCCATGTCGTCTGTGATCCAATGCGTTCACGCAAACTCTTACTTAATCAGCGCGAACTTGACTCATTATATGGTCGAGTCAATCGTGAAGGTTATACCGTTGTTGCCTTATCTCTCTATTGGAAAAATGCTTGGTGCAAAGTCAAAATTGGCGTAGCGAAAGGCAAAAAGGCACACGACAAACGTTCGGACATCAAAGAACGTGAATGGAAATTAGACAAAGCACGTATTATGAAGAATGCCGGGCGATAAATTCTGGTATTATGGTTTAGTGTTCTGATATACTTGCGTCTAAGACACTTGGGGCTGATTCTGGATTCGACGGGATTCGCGAAACCCAAGGTGCATGCCGAGGGGCGGTTGGCCTCGTAAAAAGCCGCAAAAAAATAGTCGCAAACGACGAAAAATACGCACTAGCAGCTTAATAACCTGCGCAGAGCCCTCTCTCCCTAGCCTCCGCTCTTAGGACGGGGATCAAGAGAGGTCAAACCCAAAAGAGATCGCGTGGATGCCTTGCCTGGGGTTGAAGCGTTAAATCTAATCAGGCTAGTTTGTTAGTGGCGTGTCTATCCGCAGCTGGCAAGCGAATGTAAAGATTAGACTAAGCATGTAGTACCAAGGATGTAGGAATTTCGGACGCGGGTTCAACTCCCGCCAGCTCCACCAAATAAATCAAGGGGTTACGTGAGAACGTAGCCCCTTTTTCTTTGTCTATGTCCACTTTACGTCCACCCATTTTATTTTTATGGGCATCAATGGACACTACCTGCACCACTGTATTCCTGCTGATTCATCACTGAAATTACTTAAGATGCTTGAACGTAACCCTGCACTTATTAATGAATTAAACACACTTTAATGCTTTCACTTTCTCCTTGTCATAATGCAAAAGGAGAAAATAATTTCAGTTCTGTATATCCTGTAAAGCCGCGCCCTATCTGATTTCTATGATAAATGCACGGCTTTCCTTCATGATCTTATTTTTCATGTAAAATATAATTTTTCCTTTAATATCATTGCATTGTAATTTTCTCCGTTGTCTTCTTTTGATCCAAAAACTGAAATTTCCTGAAAATCTTTTCAAACCTTTCAGTTTGTGATTTCTCTCACACCGCCAGTTCTGGTGCGGTTTGGCAGTTTGACTTGTAAGATTTTAAAACTGAAAAAATTTTTTGATCCAAAACATGCAGGCGGGTGCGGTGTAGTGCCGTTTTCGTCATAAGTTCGCTTATTTCGTCATAAGCAAAGTGAGACAAACCGTCACTAAGGTATTTATTTGATTCTTGAGTCAGATAATACAATCGGTTAAAGTAGTGTCGCCATCGGCAAAATCCGATGGTCAAGGGGTCGCAGCCTTGGATTCATCAACACTGGTAAAGACTATTTACCAGTGTGCCTGCTATCGCACCTTCTATGGCGGTTCAGGCAGGGGAGACTAACGTCTCGCTGGTTTGATGAATCCCAGTACTGCGAACCCTGTTTGAATCGCCACCACCAAAGAGGTAAGCAGGAATATGAAAAAAGACTGGCACACCGCCGATATTATCGCTGCGATACGTAAGAAGAATAAAACGCTGGCATCATTATCCAGAGAGCACGGCTTAAGTTCTTCAACATTAGCCAATGCTTTAACGCGCCCCTGGCCTAAAGGGGAATTACTGATTGCTCAGGAAATTGGTGTCACCCCTGCTGAAATATGGCCCAGTCGGTATTTTGACGAAAATAAGCAGCCTATCAAACGAACCGTCCGACATGATTTACCAAACAATTCCGATATCACATCAGTTATTTCTATATCCGAAAAAGTAACGACAACTTTTAAACCACTAAACTAATATAACACTCTGAATTATCAGTTTCTTATTACACTCATTGTCCATTCTTTAATATCAGAATTGTATTCAAGCTCTATGAAGGTGTAAAAAAGCCCGCATGTTGCGGGCGAGATAATTGTGTTTCAGACCATCGAAACACAACCCCGTAGCGCTGATTGATACCGCATTTAAAAAGGCATCCCAATGTTATTATGTGTATGACTCACAATTGTTTAACCATATCAAGCGATTAACTCATTAATTTCATTATACTAATCTGTTGACTACCCCCATACTACCGGAACAATAATCGCCTGATTACTGATTCAAATCCAGTAGGGATTGCCAAATTTAAGCTTTTAAATCAGTATTTTTGTGAAGGGTAAAGATTATAAAACACAGTAGCTTGATCAAAAGCGGTAAATGTTAAAGGCCACCGGGAGGTTACCCCGATGGCCTTAGCTACGTTTCCGTTATCTATTTCAGAAATGCACGGATCAGCTCTAAAAGCGCGATTAACGCTTTGAGAACGATGATAGCAGTGTCAATAAATGCTTTCACCCGTTTGCTCCAGTTAGGAGCACGACTTAACCAGCCATTGCCTTTACGCTGCCTGTCCGGCTGGCTTCCATCAAGTCAGTTAAGGAATATCGCGCTCTGACCGAGGCACTGAATCAGCACCACCTGTACTCAGCCAGGACTTACGAAAACTTGCGTCAGAGATACACAGGCCAGAACGCTACCCCAAACTAACAGCCGTTGATTATAGGTTTATTTTCAGATGATTCAATCAATTGAAGTGATGAGTTGGTAAAAACAAAAAAACCAACTGGTGAGGTTGGCTTTTTTGTTTTTACCCATACAGGGTAGAGGTATCTTTTGTGCTATTACCAAGATTGGTAGCCTCAGTCCTAGCGCGATATTCCTTAACTGACATAACCAGTCTAATACCTATAGCATAAAATATCAACCTAGGGTACAGCGTAAAGAACCTCACACAAATGGACGATATTCACCCAATCACCGGCAAATATTTCTGTTTCAGTCCATCGGATTTATAGACCGTGTTCCTTATCGCGCTGGCGTTCTCCGGCGTGCCTGTGTTATGGTGCGTATGCGCGGCGGTCAGTTCCGCTAATTCCTTAACCACATCCAGCGTCTCTAACATCAAAGTCATAACGTTGATTTGCTGGCTGCCCACCCAGACCACTGGCGCGACGATTTCTTGCCGGGCTCCGGAGATGCTCTGCTTAAGCAGGCCAATTTTTTCTATCAGCGTTTGCCCGATTTCGATATTGGCCTCTTTCCCCACACTGGCAATGAAATTTGATGATGTCGCCACACTATAGTCACCGTCTGCGATTTGCTGGACAGCACCCGCCAACAGCATAGACGTGCCCAAAACCGTGGTCTTATCCGTGGCCTGTATCGTGGTTCCCCGTGCGACTACCGTGCGTGTTTCCGTGTCTGCCCTGACTTCACGGTGCATGGACGATTCGTTAATGGTCTGGTCAGTCTGACGAATCCAACTCCCCTCCTGCGTGACGCGCTGCGAAACTTCCGCCCGCTGCTGCTGCAATTGTTCGCCTGGCTTGATATCGGGTAAGGTATTGCCCTGGCTTAATGTCTGCCGGATAAAGGGCTTGTCCGGCCTGCCCGCCTCAAAAGCGATTTCAACCACCGTTCCGACTGGCGGATATTGAAACAGACCGGATTCACTGCCCGCCATCGGCAAAGGCAGCGGGACAGCGTGGTAAACAGGGACAGCGGCATCCTGACCATCATTATCTAACAATTGAACATCAACGGCATAGCGCGGTCGGAATGGGTCGGAAATATCACCGCTAACCGTGCTTTCGGTGTGTGCCTCAATGCGGGCAAATTTGGGTAAGTGCAACCCTGCCGACAATTCGGGGTAGACGGCATCAATCTGGCGCTGCATGGGCGTTCTGGTCTGAGACTGACCGATCAATTCGTTGATGGCTTCCCATGTAATCACCATGTTTTCATTATTCAGATTAACTTTGTTCAGCCGGTGCTGATTGACTACCACACCTGGGCGCAACGATGGGATCATGGGAATGGTCATGGCATTGCCCGCCGTCTGGCGCTGGCTAAATTCATTGGGGATCTCTACCGGTTTCCCCGCAAACATCGAATGCGCCCCACTGCCGACATAAACCGAGCCATCCGGCAATTGATACCAGAGATAATCCTCAATCGAAAAAACCTGCCCAAGATTAGCCAGCAACTGATAGCCGGTACCATAATGGGTAAAATGCGGGATAGGTGTCTCCGTATAAGGGGCAKCCGGCAATGTRAAGGTSAGTCCGCTGTGCTCCTGCAACCAGTCCGCAATCTGGTTCAGTGTTGGATGCTGAAATGAACACGACCATAATCGGTCAAACACCCCGACCAGCTCACGCACAAACAAACGCTGGTAACCGTTTTGGGCTGGCTGTGAGCGTTCCACATAGCCCGTGAACCAGCGCAATACCAAATCCGTGTAACCGACATCCAGCCGCACCCATTTTCCAGTGTAATCGGTTGTCGTTTCCGCCGTGATAAAACCACGGCCACAGGATGACAGTTCCAGCATAATATTGGCGTCAACCAGGTGAATTTCATCACCGGAAAGATAGAGCCGGTTAATCGGTGTCATTATTTGGCGGGKCCTATTTTGTCATTAATCGGTTTCAATACTTTTCTTTCAAACCAGCTAAATTTTTCCGGCGCTTCTTTTGCTATGGTTGCGCCCTGACCTGTTTGCTTTTTGGCCTGAATATTATCAGCAGTGCGGGCRTCCCGTTTTTCGGCAATAGAGAAATGTTCACGTAAAGTAAATGTGACCTGCCATGCCTGTTTACCGTCAATTTTGCTGGCATCAAGGGTATGAGTGAATGTCCCGATACGAAAATTGATGGCCTGCGCGGTAAGGTTAGCGACACGGTAGCGTTTTAGGCTGCCGCCGTCTTTCGCTTCCGCCAGGGCAAATAAGCGTGACAGCGTTTTTTGTTCGGTAAAGGGGATGATCCCCGTAATGCGCAACTCTTTAGGCTTAATGCCTTGCTCTGCCACGGCGGTACTGGATGACTGGCCGCTTTGGTCTGTGTCCTGAAACATCATCGATGGGGTTACGGTCAGACTTTTTAATGGTACGGCCTCGCCATCAAGGGCGAGTGTGATAATTTGGCTCATTGTGTAGCATCCTTTCTAATGCGCTAATATCGTCCCCGACAAATAATGTCGCCAGCGTGTAAACGGCGTCCTGTTCGGGGATATCCTGACGCAATTTTTCGGCCAGAAATGCGCCATTCCCTTTCCCTGAGAATACCCAGACACCCGCCGATTTGTCACTGACGCCATTCATGGCGGCAGTGACTTGTTGTAAGGCGTTCTGTCTTGCCGTGGTGAAGTGTGTTAATTGCGATTTCAATCCCGCAATACTCTTGCTCACACTGACCTGTGCCTTCGCCTGCGCAACCAATTGCGCATTCACGGCCAGGCGGCTGGTCGATGTTGAAAACGGTTGAGACGGCGGCAAACCGCCCCCCGCTCTCCCAGGCAATTGCATTTTGGTGATCGCCAGCCGTTCCGCTGTCTTTGCCATACGGGTGACCTGAGAAAATACCGGCAACGGCAACACCGCTGAAAATTGGGTTAAATACTGGATAAATTCATTATGCGTCTTCGCGCAGATCATGAGTACCACGGCGCTTATGTTTCCAGCGCCCCTGATTTTATTTGCCAGATAATTGATGGCGTTTGCCGGACTCAGATAGCGACCGCTGTCCGCTTTCTGTCCGATGCCGTATAAGAACGGATGGACGGATAGCATCGAGCAATGCATCCCCGTCATATTCGCGGAGATGCGCATCATTTTCCGTTGCCAGTTCATCACGCGGGTTGCTCAGGCCAGTTGATACCGGGGGCAGTTGAAAGGTCTACCCGGTTCACCCGCACACGATATTTTTTCCATTCTACGAGTGCTGATTTTTCGGCATCAGTGGCGATATCCAGATCAACGGCATCCTGCAAGGGCTTAATTACCGCATCGGCCTGCTGCTGTAGCGAGATTTTCTGCTGCTCAGCCTGTTCAATTTGATGAGCTTTTAGGGCTGATTTATCTGTGACCCATTGCTTATTCTCCCATTTATCAAAGGGAGTTTGGGGTGATTGCAGGGTGAGATTATCTGGCAATGCACCGATGGCGGTAATATTGATCGGCTGGCCTGTATCGGTTGCATACGCCGTTTTACCCCGATAGTCAGGCACATGTCGCCAGGATTTTTCATCTACACGACGACAAATCGCAACGTCATGGGTGTCAGGTAATTCGGGCGCATCCAAATACGCATTAGCCGCAACAGAAAAACCGCGTGGCACCCGATCCATATCGGCCCCAATATATTCTCGTGTTTCAGGATGACAACGATAAACCGCCACCCATCCGCTAACAATGGCTAACCCATCATCATCAAACCGGGCCATTTGAATATCTGCACTGTATTTAGCCATTACTTTACCCTCGTAATATAAATCACTGATTTGTTGACAGGTCGGTTTTCATTTGCGGTCGGAACCACTCTGGACGCGTCAAATGTCCATGAAACCACCCCACCACCGGCACCGGCTGCGCGACCGCCTGCCTTATACCGGTAGCTGAATGCCCCAGACGCGTTGCTCCCGCTCTCAATAGTGGGATTACCTAATGATCCCGTGATATTTCTGATCGCGTCCCCCTGAACACTCCCTAACGAACGACCGGAATCTAAACCGCGTCCTCTATCCAGACCACGCTTAAATAAGCCTCTGTCATCAGGTAATTTCAGATCGGGAAAAATTTTGGCCAGCTCAGGGTAATCTGCCGCACGGAATGAGCGCCCCTCATTGGGTTCATATCCGGCAGGTATCGGCGCAGCCGAATGCCATTCGATAGTGGCGCCAATAGGGATACCCATCGTCATCTTTTGCTCTACGGCACCGTTAGCGTTGAGAAATCGAGTGTGCAACTGTGCATCGGCATCAATCCAAATTTGCCCCGTGTCACCCCCTACTCCGATGCTCACCCCTTTGGCCCATCCATTTTCCCGACCACAAGAAAACGGCCCTGAATAATGCCTGCCCGGTAGCGCAGTCATATAGGTAGTCTGGTGATAGGCGCCAACATCACCCGCCATCAAACTGATATCAGACAATAGCGATTTCCCGTTAATTTTCCTGTCATTGGGTACAGCATTCCTTGCCCGTTCGACGGTTTCCACTAAGCCTAGGTTTTTGACAAATTCATTCTTATTGGGAATATCTGCGCCGTGCTGGTTTTTAGCCAGGCGACTATTGGCGTTTTCGCTGACAACGGTTAATGCTGCATTAGTGGCATAGTCCCCTTTCGACTGTTTCCCATGCAGACCGCTTTCCAATGCCTGCTGAGTCGCATATTCCCGTTTCATGCTATCAATCTCTTGATGAATAGCGGAAATATCACGGTCATTCAATGACCCTTTAATGCGCAAATCCATCACATCACCGTTGCCATCAACACCCGCAACCGCAAAGACAAAATGCGGATACCCTGCCGCATCGACGTAGTTTTTAAGATCATTGGCTGCGACGATATGAACGACAGTTTTCCACTGGCTCACCAAATTGCCTTGATAGCTAAAATCCGCATAAACACGGGTATCACGCAGGCGGTTAAGCGTTTGGTCAAACACCAATTCACCCCGCAACCCGCCGACATAAGCCAGCCCTTTTTTTACCGTGTATTGATCACCACTGCGAACCACGGAAAACCCATCACCGAAAAAAGCCGCTTCGCCGTAACTGTCGGTATTAATCAGGCGCTGCATTTCATCGATGCCAGACAGACGGGCGGTAAAATCAATCTGCCAGGTTTCCGCCGTGGTCGTGATAGCGGTCTCTTTAGCTGCCCCGTCAAACTCCAGCAAGAAAGAGCGGGTGAGCACATTTCCCTGTAATCCATTAGCGGTCTTAATTTTTTTCTGAGTTGGGGCATGGGTAATCATGCCAATAATGCCAGAAGCCTTATTTATCAGGCCAATCCAGTTAAAATCAAAATGACCGGCTTCCGTTCCTAATGTAACACTGTAGGCTACCGCGTTTTCGCTCGCTAACCCTGTTTTGTTCACAGCCTGACGATGCACAATATGACTTTCGGCGGGTAATTTCTCCTCGCGATTAATGGCAAGAGCGGGATCTAAATCCGGCACATAAGCAAAAACAAACTCATCCAAAACCACGGGCTTTCCCGCCGCAGCTTGCTGCGCTTTCCATTTTTCAAAGTCTACGGTAATCACTGATGCCATATTATTTCCTTATAATGATGCACCGTAGGTCATATTAGGTACGGTAATCTCCTTTAAACTAGCGCTATCAAAAACGGACTCACCCGACATGTCACCCACTTTTAATAGCAAGGACGGCGAGGACATGGCCGCGTAATAACAGCAATATTCCGCGCCAAAACTGCCCACACGTATAAGCAGTTGATTTTTTGTAATCACTTCAAAACGGTAGCGACGGCAGGTACGGCCGTACTGACGAATAATGTTCATTAGCAAATCAGGGTTCTCGGCTATTTGGCCGTCACTGATACGCAAAATAATCACATCCCAATCTATCCCTGGCTGGCGTTCCAGTACTTCAACATCACCCACCCCCAGGCGTTCAAAGATGGCGATAAATCCCGCGACACTGCCCGCATCTTTGGCGTTAATAAAGGCAAATGTTACTCGTTTGCGAAACAATTCCATTGGCTCACCATTAAATCGGTGAATATCCCGCTGATAGGCCAAAACTGATAATAGCGATTCTGAACACGTCTCCGCGTCCAGTTGGGCTAACGGCCATTTCAGCCAGGCATACATTGTCAGCCAGAATGCCCGCGCAGCACGGAGCAATTTGGCCGGTTCCCCCTTATCCATCCATGAGGGCAGCGCCAGCCGTGTTAGCCGCTCCTGGAATTCAGACATGCTTCACCTCAACTGACAGCGATTGCAGTCTGGGCACACTCAAATCACTGAGAATGTCATCCAATGAAAACGACAAAGAGTCAATTTCGGTAAATTCACGGTGAATTTCACGCCCTAAGTTCGAAAAAGAAAATCGAGAGTACGGCCAAGTTTTTTTCACGTGATATTCGGTATTTTCCCGAAAGGCACAGCGGATAAGGTTTCCCACCTCCGTTTTTAAAGCGGCGATTTGTTCCTGGCGATAGTTCGCCACATTCTCGACAAATAGCGTCACCGTCAGCGCGTGATGTGTTTCCGGCAGCGGTAAACACTGCATATCATCACCATGCCCATGATACCCCTGATAGGTGATGTAATCGTTCACGACGTCAATAAAGGGCTGGCTGATAACGCCCGAATCCAGTAATAAATAGGCGTTTGCCGTTCCGGTGCCACGAGGCGCATCATGCAGGAAAAAAATGCGGTCGATACTTAAGCCTACAACACTGGCAATCATGCTGCGGTAAACTGCGTCCGTGTGATAGTTACCCACAAGGTTATATTGATTCCGGCAACGATCACGCAAATCATCGTCAGATTCCGCATCTGCGCCGGGTGTCAATAACCAACCTTCCTCATTCTGCACGCTTTCAATACCGGATACGGACACGGGCAAGAGACGAAAATAGCCGGGCGCAAGGTTGAATGCGCCCCCTGCGGTCTCTGCGATTACAGGCAGTAAGGCACTGGTGACCCCTTCCGCAATTACCACGCTTTCCGTGGTGCTGACGCGATAGATTTCGCCATTAATACGTTCAGTCTGGATCACCGTTCCGGCGGGCACGGTCACCATCGATGTCCCTGCGGTTTTATAGAAGCGGAGCACACCCTGCGCAGCGGATGCGGGTTTACGTTTCAGGTTGACGCCCCACGCAAACATATCCAGCCATGTGCCGGATGCGGTCGCCAAATACATATTTTTTAAGGTGACATTGATTAACGCCGCTTTCAGCCATAACACAGGGCGCGTCACTAGGGTGTTAATCAGCCGCCAAAACGGGGACATCCACGAGGTGTTGGTCACCAATCCGGCTTCATCGACCACTTTAGCAAATGCCGTGCTGATATCGGTTTCCGTGGTTGGCATCCCGCTATCACGTAAGACCTTTTCATAATCAATCGTCGGTTTAGTTTCCATTGCCCACGCTCACGTTGATACGGCCAAACTCGTAAGTTTCGGCGAATATCCATAATTTAGTCGGTGATTCTTCATTAATGATGATCGTCCCTGGAATAATTCGCTCGTCGTCTTCGACCAGCATTTCTATCTGTGTGCGAATGTCTGCCCGTAGTGTTGGACTGCGTTCGGCAATAAGTTTCGTTGCCAGACCACTTTCAATAATGGCGTGTACACAATCCTGACCGATAGAAACACGGTTATTGCAGAAACGCGGTTCATTCCCTGAATTGAGCACGAAATTGCACTCGTTAATGAACAAATCAATATATTTCGGCTCATCCATATGCCACGTGCTCCCATTCTGTTAATTGCTCAGGTGTCATGCCGTTGGCAATATTCAGCGTCACATTTTCAATACGGCGACTGTTATCATTGAGGATCTGTGAATGGGTTGTTATCCCTTTTATCAGGCCATTTTTGCCGATACCCTGCTTTTTCCCGCCCGTTAATACACTCCCGTTTTCTGGCGGTTTAATTGCTTGCACAGGCGGGATCATGGCTTGAGGTTGCCCCTGAAAAATCCCCTTGGATTGGGTCATCAATTTTGGGGGACTGTCCCCTACGCCCATACTAGGAGCCGTCGCTTTTCCCATGGGTTCAGCGACGGTTTTTTCAATGGCCTGGGTTTCAATATTGATACCGGGAATACCATTTAATTTATCGATAATCCCATGGTAGCTGTCAGAAAACGATTTCATCAGCCAATCCCATAAACCGCCGAAAATATTACCGATACTCTCCACAATGCCCGAAAAAGTATCCGCCAGTGAAAAACGGCTAAACCCGTTACACAGATTATTCCAACCCTCCGCGATCCCATCCCAGACCGCACTAAATATCCCGCCGACCCATTGCACATAAGCCGCCACAATCTTAAATGCCGTGGTGTTCATCATGGTGGCTTTAATTTCGTCCCAATGCTGGATCAGCTTATAAATGCCGTAAGCGAGCAAAGCGATAACGGCAATAATCAGCAGTATCGGCCAGCTCATCAAGGTGAAAGAGACACCCGCCGACATTGCCGCAATCCTGACAGCCAACAGAACACCCCGCAAAACTCTTAGCGTAACGTTCCATACGATAATCGCAGCGTTATAGAGCCATACTGCCGCCGCGCCCAATTTTAAGCTCAAAGTACAGGCGGTCCAAATCCCCTTAAGGCCAATCCAAATAAATTTAGACACGCCCATCACGATATTGGCGGCAGCCCCCGCAGCGGCAAAACTCAGAATACCGATAGTGATATAACCAACCCAGCGGGCGATATTCGGAAATAATTTCAGCCAGCGCCCCAGTAATTGACCGGCATTGGCAAGCCTATTGACCAGTGAAGAGATCACCGGGAGCAATGTTAAACCGACGGCGATACGGATATTCTGCCAAATAGCGTGTAACCGTTCCCACGGGTTCGCCATCCGCTCGGCCATTTCGCGAGCACATTTCAGGCCATCATTGGCCCCTAATGCCGAAATAGTCTTACGCAGTCTATCCACATTGCCATACAATTGTTTTACGACAATGGCAGAATCGCCAAACGCCTCCTCAATTTCCTTTTGTGCCTTGAGGTTGCCCTCAATGTTCCTGCCATATTTGGCCTGTAACTTTTCCAGCATTTCCGGCAGGGTTAACATATGACCGGACGCATTAACAAAGCTGATACTGAGTTTCTTCGCGCCCTCAACGGCATCGGTCAAAAACGATTCATAAACACTACTGGACTCTGTACCCAATGCACGGTGCAATTCTCCCAATACCGCCAATTGTTCATCAATGCCTACCCCGAAATGCGTTCCGGCTGCACGTGCCCCCTCCATCAAATCCGCGATTTCATCCAGACTGGCGCCAAATGTTTTCGACATGATGATGGCTTTTCCCGCCAGTGCCTCAGCAAATTGAATATTTCCCACGGCTTTGGCATGGCTGGAGAAATTCGAAAACATCTGCCCCATATATTTGGCCGTCTCTGTTGCGCTGGATTTCAGGGCGGCAGCGGTGATATTGGCAATGTGAGTCATCTGCGGTAAGTCATTTTGTGACAGTTCGCTCATCTTCTTACTGATTTCCACCGTTGATTGCACAAATTCAATAGAGGATTTGCCATACCGTGAACTGAATTTCATGGCATCCGCAGCCACTTTTGCCATCGCACCACTATCAACCCCCTGAAGTGAGGCTTCTGTCATCGCATCATCCCATTGAATAGCCGGATCAAGCACTCCCTTAATTGACCAGAACGTCCCCGCTAACCCTGCGCCGCCGACGGCAATTTTTTCAAACGCTGTTTGTGATACTTTGGCAAACCCAGAAACAGCCGCTTTCGCACTGGCAAGCGGTTGTGTCAGTTTATCAATTAGGCTCAATGTAAAATCTAATTGCCTCATGGTTCACCCTTTAATGCCAATGCAATACCATTCGCGGTGGCGATCCGCATATTTTCCCAATAACGATTATCCAGCCAAATTGCACGGGCTAAATTGTCCTTATTATCGTTCTCATTCGGTAAATAATGACGGCGCAATATTAGCGCTTGTTCAAACAGGCTGTTATCAATGGATTTAACCCGCGTATTTAGTTTTTTATTTCAATTTCCAGTTTTGGTGCATATTCCGAATTAACCTTCTCAACAATTTGCATCGCTGCACCAGGGATTTGTAATAACTCATCCAACACGGATTTAAACGCAGGTTGAATAATACGGCGCAAATAGGTAACAATGGGCACGACCTTATTATCCATTGTCATATCATTAATCATGCTGTTATAGGCAATAATGTTCGGCTCGAATGTCATTTCATTTTCGCCAATCATTAAGGTAATCATTTTATTTTCTTTGATCATGAGTTAATTCCTTTCTTTTATTAATTTCATCCACTAATTGATTATGCCGCGCGGCGCAATTGCCATATAAGGTGGAATACTCCATCACGATATTGGCTAAATTATTTCCGGTCATCCCCATCAGTCGCGGTAACGTTTCCTGGCACTTTTTCAGTAGGTTTTCCTGATAGAGTACGCTCGATATTTGCGGCTGTATCGTTGTACATCCTGACAAAATCAGGGCTAACGCACACATGAGTAAAAACAGGCTTGACCACCTCAGTACGAATTTCTCGTGAGGCAGCATTAGCGATCCCCTCCAATTTAGATTCCAGTTGCCTTGCGGATTCACTGGAAATCTGTTGCATTTCCTGCCGGATTTTCTCCCCTGCGACATCTACGGCATGAATAATTTTCAGCTCAACACTGTCACGGTAATAGCTGCTTACCTGCCAACCTGCACAGAACGCCAGGGCAAGGAAAGTCAAATACAGCGTCCGGGCATTGAACATCATTTCACCCCATTATGCGCCAGTGAGAAATGATTGCCGTCCGGTCGGGAAAATCGCCCGCCCCATGTACCGCCAAGGGATTCCCAATATTCTCCTAACGGTAAATAAGCATGACTGTTTGTCTGATACTTACCCCGAATAAATAAATTCAGATCTATCGCCAGTCGCTGAATATGCAGACTATTAGCAATGCCTTTCCCTGTCTGAGCGTTCAACTTCGCTTGTTCTGGTGTACGGTAAGCCTCGCCCAAGGTGAGGTGATAACCGCGCTCATCTGCCCATAAAATCAGTTGAGCGATCAAGACTGTAAAAAGCTGTTGTTTTTCACTCAGTGTCATTTCTTTAACCTCCCTGTTAACAAGGCGCTACCTCGCTTACGTAACCAGACTTCAATTAACTGATATCCAGCAATCCCTAATGCGCTGCCTATCCCTGTCACCGCTATCGGACTGATACCCGGCCACCAGATCAGCAATGCCCCCGCCATCACCGACACCGCCGACCCTAAGATAATCCGACCAATAAACAGCCGTAAGGTGATCGGTTCGTTGCTTGTAAGCATTTTTCCTATTGCGATAAGTGCCCCTAGCCATACCAACGTAATAAATGTCTTTTCGTGCTCTTCCATGAGCGCATCTTATCCAATTAGGCTTTGCGTCAGTTCTGCTTCCAGATAGGGAATACCATTAATGCGCACAAAATCGGGGCTGGTCACCACGAATTTCACTTTGTGAGTCATCACACTACCGCCTTTAGGGTCAACGTCCAGAATGTCGCTAATGATGAGTTTGCAGCCGTAGGCTTCAATCTTGATTTCTTCATTGCCTGCTTTGGCATACCACATCAAATCAACGGGCTGAATGCCTCGCCATGAACCCGCCGCGCGCGCTTTGGCAGTGACGATATCCAGATATTTGGTGCTGAGTTCAATTTCCCCCTCTGCCGCCACATCACCGGAGAGGTAACCATCCGGCACGCCCTGCGTTTGGGCGGCGGCGGTGTTATCAGTAATAGACAAACTGACCTTTTCCGCATGAACCAGATCCCCGTCCATATTAAAATCAACCGACTGGCCTGAAATCCTTTTGCTCATGCGATTTTCTCCAGACTGCTATCCAGCAACAGACTGACAGCGATCCCTTTCGGACATTCGTAAGTGCGGATAGTGATATAAATTTCCACCGTGTTTTTATTGCGCCATGTAATCACCACATCGCCATCTTTCGGGGATTTCACCTCGCCGGGGAAAGTGACCCCGTTAATTTCAGTACTGCGCGACATTTCACGCAAGGTACGGGCGAAGTATGCCTGATGCGTTGCGATACTGCCCGGCGTACTGTTTAAGCTACGGTCAGCAATTTTAGCGATAGCCTGCAAACGTACTCGACGCGCGACTTTATCAACAACCCGCAAGTTTTCGATACTTTGGTAGTCTCCGCCTTCTACGTCCAATGTGCGACCATCTGACCAATACATGCCGTCATAATCGGGATACCACATCGGCACACTGAAACGCAGTTTTTCCAGTGCCTGCAAGGTTGCCAGATCCATCGGCTGGCCTGTGCCATCTTTCGGGAAATCGGTTGAACCCAAATCCATCAATACCCCGGTTTGTACCCGTGCGGGACTGTCCGCCACGGTGACGGCGCGGTTACATAAACGCCCTGCCAATACCCCCGCTTCATTGCCCCACAGACACGGCACCAGTTGCACCGATGCCACAGCTTCGCCCTTTTGTAGCTCTGCCAAGCGGGCGACATAATCCGCCCAAGTCTCTTTTGCCTGTGTGCCATCAACCGCCAGAATGGCCCACTGCCAGCGACCAAATTTAGCCATCGTGTTGGCTCGCAAGGTTTGCGCTGCCTTAATCATGGCTTTGGTTGCGCCGACCGTCAGCGTATAGCCCTCAACACTGGCTATACGCTGCGCCGACGTCACCGCCTCAACAAACGCCAATTCATCCGCCAATTCCGGCAATACATGGATATAAACGGGCGGCAATCCGTTGCCGATAGGTTTTTACCCCTGATTTTGGATTGCACTGATGAGCTTTCAATAACCAGATATCCGCCTGCTCCAGCACATCCAACCTATCAACCGAACTCGCCTTAATGTAGGCGTTATCCCCTTTCAGCAAGTTCAAAGCCGCAAATTTGTAGTATTTCGCCTTGATTTTCTCGTGTATTTGCCATTTTTCAGTCACATTGTTGAATGTCCTTGAAAAATAGGGTTCCACGCTGTTTCCTGTTTCGGCCTCCGCCAGTGCCCAGAGTAAAACGGTGTCGGCAACAAACGCCGGAAAGCTACTGCGAAAATTGTCGGGGGTGAGCTGTCCTTGCTCAATGGCGATATCCGCCCAATCCAATCCTTTGGCAAAATCCCCAATATCAAATAACCAAATCACACAGTAGGCAAAAATCGGGTTTCGGTAAATTTCCCCCTCGGCTATGTAGCGTTCCGCCGTGGGCAGATAATTAGGCAACAGTTCCCGCTTTTTCATCTCTACCCGCTCCGCCGTTAACGCCAACTGGCGTAACCGCTTAATATCCTGCTCAATGGCGCGGGCTTGCAGGTACATACTCGCCCC
>NZ_NMQR01000060.1 GCF_003545805.1 Photorhabdus sp. CRCIA-P01
TAAACTGTCAGACCCCCCATTACCCGATTTAAGTTTACCGTGATTAAGGTAATCACTGATATGGCGGTCAACCGTGGTCTGATGGAGTCGCAATGCCTGAGCTATCATCACAGAACTCCACCCTTCAGAAGCCAGAAGGATAGCTTTTATTCTGTCTCGTACTTGACCATCGCGAGTGGTGTCGTGAAGACGCTCAAGTTTGATTTTTTGTTCTGATGTAATAAATATTTTCATAGCGAGGATAATGATCTCCATTTCGGATAAAATCAAGCATCTTCAATGATTACGGGTATATATAATAATTAATTGGTAATAGATGTAGCATTAAAAGATAAATTATCTGGATGTGTTTGATTATATAGTGTATGTCAATGATAACGATTTAAAATAAAAATCACTATAAATCATTACTATTTTATTTTTAGGTATAATGTAAAGTTAATAAATATCTATTGGATTTATATTTATATGTGGGGATTATTTTCCCGATAAATGTCCAGATAATCTCAATATAAGAAAATAACACCTTTGGATTAAAGGAGTATATTGATCTTATGTCTATATCACTAAAACTCAGCATTGTCGTACCTATTTATAATGGCGAGAGATTTTTACCGCAGTTTTTTGTCAATTTATCCCGGCAAAAGCTAACTAATTTTGAATTAATTTTGGTTGATGATGGTTCCACGGATAATAGTCGCCAGGTTATTGAACAATATGCCGAAAAATTCCCAAAGACAGAAATTATCACGCAGAAGAATCAAGGAGTTTCTGTTGCCCGTAACACGGGGTTAGCAAAAGTCAGCGGGGATTATGTGGCTTTCCCAGATATTGATGATGTCATTTATCCGGGGATGTATAATCGGCTGTTAGAAATTGCTCAGAATAATGATTTGGATATTGCTACTTGCAACGGTCATTATGTTTATGATGATGGTCGGCCAGCTCGAAAGATTTTTCCTTCCGAGCGCCTCTCTTCTACTGTGGTGCTTAGTGGGCCAGAATGGTTGCAACAAGCACTGAGTTCACGCAAATTCCTGCATGTAACTTGGCTGAATATCTATAAACGGGCTTTTCTGACAAAACATCATTATCAGTTTGAACCGGGGTTGCATCATCAAGATATTCCGTGGACAACAGAACTCTTGTTGACGGCAAATCGGGTGCAATATATTGATGAATCTTTTTATGATTATCTGATTCACGCCGCTTCGGTGTCCCATCTTCCTGCGGATGATGGTATTAAGGTAAGAACAGCACATCACTATATGAAAATCCTGGAGATGCTGAATAAGATTAATCATCGTTATCCACAACAAGTTAAACAGGCGCCGGCGTGTCATTGGCAGATTGCGAAAGAGGGGCTAGGGATTTTGCATACAATTAATGAGATAGAATCCTCGACGATAAAACAACAAATGGTTCATGAATTGTTTGAGCGCGGTATTTGGTCAATGATCTGGAAAAATGCCCGTGGGTTTAGATTGCGTTGGCGTTTGGCTCGTCGATATCCGCGACTGAGAGCGGTGTTAAAAGCCGTTTAGTATTAAATAACGGCTTTAATTATCGTCCCCTACCCGTGGTTATTTTGCATCTTAATCGCAGGTATCGCCGATATTTTTCAATGCATCAATAATCAATTGCCAGAATCGCTGTTGATCGAGTTTGACAGCAACTTGGGTGTGGCAATCTTCTGGTGGTGGATAACGGAAATCCGCCACTGTCATTCCCACGGTTAAGGTACCATTCAGTTCAATATTGACGGGGACTTTTTGCGTTGTCATCACTGTAGGATCAATAATATAGGCGACGGCACAAGGATCATGTATTGGAGGGCAGTTGAAACCATGCTTCTTCTGATAACTTTGACCATAGTAATCCAGTAGTTCTACGACAAACCGAGACGCTTTGGTATTAATACGTGAAATTGCTTTGGTGATTTCTGATGTGGCGCGTGCTTGATGTGTCAGATCCAAACCGACCATGGTCAGCGGCCATTTTTCATTAAAAACAATATGTGCTGCTTCCGGATCCGTTTTGATATTGAATTCTGCCACTGCACTTCTGTTAGCCGTATGATATCCACCGCCCATTAATACCACTTCTTTTACCCGCTCAACGATTCGCGGTGCTTTACGGACGGCAAGAGCAATATTGGTTAAGCTGCCAACGGGAACTAAAGTCACCGTTTTGGGCGGATGAGACATAATGGTATCAATGATCAGATCAGTGGCATGGCGAGGATCAAGCGTTCGAGAGTGTTTAGGCAACTTCACGCCACCCAGACCAGATTCGCCGTGAATATCCGATGCCGTTTCAAGATCGCGAACTAATGGGCGATGACAGCCTGCGGCAAAGGGTACGCCAGTAATACCGGCAATATGCGCTATCGCCAGCGCATTGTGAGTGACTTTATCCAGTGTCTGATTACCGACAACCGTCGTGACGGCTAATAGCTCAATATTAGGATTGCCATGCGCCAATAGCATGGCAATGGCGTCATCATGCCCAGGATCGCAATCAAGAATAATTTTTTGGGTGGTCATTTTTACTCCTTGTCAGAGAAAGTGATATAAAAAATGAGGATAATCCAGTTAAAACGTCTATTCCGTGACAAAATCTTAGATCTGGGTGAGTGCTCTCAAAAATAATTAGTAAAATGTTTCATAATTGTGATTTGATTAACACATAAACGATAATTGAGTTGTTCATCCAGTTTGAGTGTGATTTTTATATAGTTTCGCTATGGAATTGGCGGGAAATATCTGCTTCGGATTTATTATTAATTTATGAATAATTGCGAGGAATTGAATGGATATTCATGTAGATAGATTATCAGCAGTGATTGAATCGGTGGCAACCAGTGAATTTTATCCTAATTTACTGACTTGGCTGGAACAATTTATGACTTTTGATAACGCCATTGTCTATGTCTTCGAGCAAGGTTCTTCTCCGCGTTGTTTGAGTAAAACCGAGAAGAAAAACAGTGATGCAATAAATCAGATTTATCAACAGGGCGCTTATCTGCAAGATCCGTTCTATCAAGCCTTGATGGATGGGGCTGACACTGATCTATTCACCTTACGGGAACTTGTCCCTTCAGGATTTTATCATACTGATTATTATCTGAATTTTTATCGTAAGACCGGTTGGCGGGATGAAACGGCGGTTTTATTGAAACTCTCTCCCCAGAGGCAACTTGGCCTGTTTTTTGGTAAGGAAAATCAGCCATTTTTCATCCAGAAACAGCATCGGAAAAACCTGAAAACGGCGCTGGAAATTATCCGCAGTGTGGCGCGATTACATGATGATATGACGCAACAAACTCCTGTTGCTGAGATGGGGTATCTGGATACTCAGGCTCGTTATGCCTTGACTCCGAGAGAATGTGAGATTGTGGAGTTGATATTGCAAGGTAAAGGCTCTCCGCAGATTGCTGAGAAACTTTTTATCAGTACGGGGACGGTGAAAAACCATCGGAAGAATATTTATCAAAAACTACAAATCAGATCACAAGCAGAACTTTTTAGCCTGTTTATGGCGTCTCCTGGAGAGCATAAAAAAGTCTGGGGTATTTGAGTTATTTAGCCAACTCAACTGGACTGTTACCATTATCGGCCCATGAATACTTATGCGTCAAAGTGGCTTCTTTAGCTGCTTTGCCACATAAATGCCCCACACTTTTTTATGCTCTAGACACAGAGGATAGAGCGAACCAATCTCACCCTACGGACATGGTTAAAGAGGTTAGTGAGAAAAACGATTGGCTTTTCCAAATCAGAATCTATGCACGACAAAGTGATTGGTACGTTTATCGAAAGAGAGTATTAATATTGAATCAATTAGTTGGAGAAATAATCCATTTGCATAGCAATATAACGCATTGCATTAAGTTTGACTTATTAAAGATGCACTGCTTTACTTGATTACATTCGGCATACAAGTTGATTGCATCCGAGTAACAACACATTCATGGCAAGACATTCATTCATAATTTATAAAACCAAGGTTGTGATATGTCTCTGAATAAAATCGTCTATCAAGATAATGTCGGCGGTATTGTTGCTCTTCTTCCCACGGGGAAAGTGGCTTATTTTCATCCCTCGGTGAAGCCTTATATCGAACAATTTAACCGGGGCGACATGCCGAAAGATATGGCCTTCTTTGAAGATTTTATTCTCGAATCTCCTTTTGTCGCGCTGGATAATTTTCACCTTTCCGCACCTGCGATCGCCTTTATTGAAACCACCAACCTCTGCAACCTGCGTTGCCAGCATTGTTATGCCTGGTCGGGGAAAAAGCGGGACAACGAACTCTCCACTAAAAGAATTAAGGCGCTCCTTGATGAGTTCGAGGCTCTGGGGGTCTTGCAAGTCTTTCTAACCGGGGGCGAATTGTTTGCCCATAAAGATGCCATCGAGATCATTCAGCACGCCCGGCAAAAGCCATTTAGTACCCAAATTTTTAGTAATGGCCTGCTCATTACGGAAGAAAAACTCAAGCGCATCCCCAAAGGCCAGTCGTTTTTTGTCAGCTTTGATACCGCCGTACCGGAACGAACCGTGCGGGGAAAAATGGACTTCTCGAAATTAAGAGAATGCTTCGAGCTCATGAGTCAGTATGGCCATGTCGTCCGCACCGCCGTGTCTGTCCATAACCAGAATATCAATGATGTTGAAGAAATCTTCCAGTGGTGTGTGGACAACGGCTTTCCACGCCCGCAATGGCTGGAAACACATCCCATCGGCAGGGCATTGCTCAATCCACATATCATTTTACAACCTGAGCGGCTCGATGAAGTCTTTGCGATTTACGAACGTTGTATGGATCGCTTTCAGGGGGATGATGCCGATTCCCCGCATGAGTCCCTGATGGGGAAAAAGACAGGCGCGTTCACCTCCGATGACATTCACGGCGTTGAGACCATTAAGTTTTGTCAGACCTTGGAGTGGGCGACCCAACAAGAAAAATGTGGCCGTTCAACGGTTTATGTGAATAGCTCTGGGGAAGTGTTTCCTTGCAGTAACTGTATGAGTAACAAGATGTATGGCGCCGGAAATATTAAAGATCGGTCCTTTCAGGAGATATGGGAGACAGGCTTCTCAGATTTCAGGGGCAAGACCTTTGCCAGACATACCGTCTGCCAGTCCTGCGATGTTCAGCAAAGCGGCGTCTGGTGTCAGTTTCGCTGTCCTCCGCTTGCGAAAAATGTGTCCGGGGATGAAGCGGGCTGTGGCGCAACCGAGTATCTGCGGCTGTTTATGATTAAATCTCATCAGTATTGGACGTCAAGAAGAAGTCAGGGCTTAAAGCTCAAACTGATCGCACCGGACAATTAAGTCGCGACGCATTCTGGCAGTGGCTTTTTTGTTGTTTCACTCACAGCAACAGGAGCAAAAGCAATGAATAAAAAAAGAGTTTTCGATATGATCCCGGATGAAGGGGCATCGATTGTCGCCTCTCCCGGAAAGAAATTTACCCGGATCCATATGGATCTGTCCGCAGATGATGGTATTACTCTGGCGATGGTCGGCGCTGCAACGTCTTTAGCCAATGAAGAGAATCGCCATTCCATTACGCTCAAACCGACGAAAGAAGGGATTACCTTAGCCATGGTGGGCGCAGCCTCTGCGGCCTTGAAAAAGTAATCACAGGTGTTGCGTATGTGCATTCTCAATTCTGTACATACGCACACTTTTTTGCGAAGACGCGTTTTGCAGACAGGTCCGGGACGATGAACCCTACTTCTCAGCACTATCATTTAAAAGATGCGGATCACCAGCCTTTTCGAGTGCATATGATGGTGCCCGATACCCCATCATCTCCACTTTGCTGTGTGTTCTTGCATTCCGGTCACATGACGGCATTTGATGCCCCCGCCCGGGAAAATGAATTCTTCTCCGCACTGCAACGGAATTTAGCAGCGCTTGGTATCGCGACCCTTGATTTTGATTTGCCTGATAAAATGCAAGCGGACGAAATCGCCTGCGCGACGGATATCCAAAAACGATATGAACGCTTCAATCAGGTGATTCAGGCCCCACTTTTTGAACCATTCAAGCGCAACTACTGTGTGATCGGGCTGTCCTTAGGCGGACAAATCCTATTAAAGCTGCTTGAAGATTCAAATCATGCCCATGCCCATGCCCACTGCCGACAAGTTTTTTTACTCAGTACCGTGGTTGAACAACCCGTGTATGTCTATGCAAATCCCGATGCCATTCATCTGATTTATGGCAGCCGGGACTGCATTGCCTATTGCGATGAGGCAACCGAGACCGTCGAACAAGTCTGCGCCCCGGACACCTATTCAAAAGACAGCGCTGACTATGTGGTGACACGCAAATCACAAGAGAAACACATTCATATTCTTCAAGGTGTCGGACACTTGATGGATATGCAGACGACAGACAACCCGCCCTGCGATCCGGCCGATTATCTTGCGGCTCTGATCGCCGGCGAATCCGAATCTCCATGTACCGTATCTGTTGAGGCGAATCATGCCAATCATTGAATACCTCTCGCCGGAACCTGCACCGCCAGAAGCATTTTTGAAAACTATCTGTGACCGGATTCAGGTGATCTTGCAGCTCGCGCCCAATCATGTGTGGTCGTTCTGGCACCTGATCAATCCGGCTTGTTTCTTCAAACCGGACTGGGAAACCGCGAGCGCTCCGGCCCCGCTGGTTAAAATTCGCTGTAAATCCACGTACTCCAACCAAGCTGTGCAAGACATCATCACCTGTGTTGCCAATGGCATTGTTGAGGCATTTGGCGTCAACCGGGATGAGATCTATATCGTTGTCGATCGGGTGCATCCTGACCATTTATTCGTAAGAGGACAGCTATGGAACCAGTAGATACAACTGTATTCACCCTACACCCGATTGGCTGGGTGAGAAACGAGAGAACGACCACTCAAGACGATTTCTGGGGCAGCGTGATCTCAACCATCACGCTCGATAGCAACCAGTTTACCCCGGCAGCGACGCAAGGTTTGAGTGAGTTTTCTCACTTGGTAATTGTGTTTGCGATGCACAAAGTTCCTGCTGAAAAAATCGTCACCGGTGCAAGGCACCCGCGGGGTCAGACGGAGCTGCCGCTAGTCGGCATCTTCGGGCAACGGGCCAAAGCGCGCCCCAATCGGCTGGGGGTGTCTTGCTGTGAACTGCTGGCCTGTGATGGGCTGACCTTAACCGTCAAAGCCCTTGATGCCATTGATGGCACACCGGTGATCGACATCAAACCTTACATGCAAGCTTTTGAGCCACAAACAGAAATACATGAGCCCGCATGGATCTCGGCCATTATGGCGCAGTACTATGACTAACGAGTGATTCATGTCCTGAATCATCACTGACATTTGAGGATCATCATCATGACGCGCATGGCCCATCCGACTGTTTTAGAAACATTGTTACACAACAATCCAGAACTCAATATTCCGGTCCACGAGTACAATATCAACGTGACCTCAAATCACGGGGATATCCTCAGTGATGCAGACACCTTTCAGGCCTACAAAGACTTTGATGGTGCCGGTCAAGAGACCCATCTCTACCTGCACTTGCCTTTGTGTGATTACATCTGTCACTACTGCAATTACGTCAAACGACGGATCAAAGCCAATGACAAAATGCATGAGTTGGAGATTTGGGCAGATTTGCTGATTCAGGAATCCAATTTGTATCTGACGCAGGTACCGTGGGTGCGTCAGGCGCAGATTAAGTCATTCTACATCGGCGGCGGCACTGGCGCATTACTACTCAATAATCCGGTGGCGATCACCAAACTGATGACCCATATTCGCGAGAATTATCAGCTGGCGGATGACTGTGAAATCAGCATTGAAGGCAACCCGGAAAATTATCTTCCGCAGCATGTCGAACTCGCCCTGTCGCTGGGATTTAACCGCTTCAGCATCGGCATTCAAAGCCTGCAAAATGAGGTGAATGACTTCACCAATCGTCGTCATACAAAAGAAGACGCCCTGAATGCCATTCACGTTTTAAAACAAACGGGGAAACCCTTCAGTACCGATATGATGTTTGGCCTGCCGCACCAAACCATCGACACGGTCACGCAAGATATCCGCACGCTGGTCGAAATTGAGGTACCGGCGATTACCATCTATCGGCTGAGAAATTCCGATCGGGAAAGTATGGGCATTGGCAACGCGTCGGTATGGAATGCAGATCGGCAGAAAGAAAAGCTCGATGCACAACACTTGCTGCCGGATGTGATTGACACCTACAAAATGCGGGATGCGATTACCGAGATCCTTCGGGCCAATGACTATCACCCCAGTCCGTGTGGCTGGTGGAATAAAAAAGGCACTTACAAGGATGGCAATATTCCCCGCGTCTCTAAAGATAAGTGGGAAAAATACAACACCATGATTGCTTTAGGGCCGGGCGCGTATGGCTGGCTCTCCGGCGGCAATGACACCATCATCCAAACGCACAATCAGACCAACATCAACCTCTATATGACCTACATGCAAAGCAACCCGACTGCGCCCCCACTCGCATTTGGCCGTGTTCTTGAAGGCAATGTCGCCATCGGGACCAAGCTCGCCTTCGCCTATAAAGCCAATCAGCCGATTCGGGTGCAGGATTATCAGACTCAGTTTGGGGTTCACATTCTTAAAGAAGCGCCTTACAAGCAAGTCTTTGATACCTTGATTCAGAAAGATCTCATCATCCTATCCGAGGACCAGTCTTATCTTTTACCGACATGGAAAGGCGAAGAGCTCCACGAAGAAGTCATGTATGTCTATTTCCATCAGATGATTGGCGGTGTGGATCAGATCCTGTGTCGGCGGGTTTCCAGTGCATAAGGGAGGATGACCATGGTCAGCAAATCCGTGACTCAGGCGGTCCCGACATCGCCCAGCGAGGCTGCGTTTAAGGATTTTTTCTCTGAGCAGGCCGCGGTGTATCAGCAGTTTCGCCCGCAGTATCCGGCTGCCCTATTCGAGCATTTACGGTCATGGGTGACAGGCGATCCCCCTGTTTGGGATTGCGCGACAGGCAACGGACAGGCCGCTCAAGGCCTTGCCGCCTGCTTTTCGACGGTTATCGCCACCGATGCCAGCACGGCACAAATCAATCTTGCCAAAGCCTGTGCAGGGGTGATTTATCAGGTCTGCCCGGCTGAGTACTCGCCATTTCGTGATCAGTCCATCGGTTTGGTCACGGTTGCAGAAGCCATGCACTGGTTTGACCTGCCCCGCTTCTATGTGGAAGTGGCTCGGGTGCTCCAACCCGGTGGGGTGCTGGCCTGTTGGAGTTATGGTCACTGCCATGTGTCTGATGCCATGGACGCTGTGATTCATACGTATCGACAGACTACGTTGCAAGACTATTGGCCCGCCGAAGCCAAACAAGCGGACGTCACCCACTACCCACTGCCTTCAGGATTTGAAACCATACCATCCCCCACCTTTTATATGCAGGCGGAATGGAGATTCGAGCAATTGATGGGCTACTTATACAGTTGGTCCGCCACCCGGCGGTATCAACTGGCTCGGCATCACAACCCGCTTGACGCTGTTGAACAAGCTCTGCTACCGCTGTGGGGAGATGCGCATCAATCCCGGATGATTCAATGGCCGATGCAGCTTCGCATCAGTAAAAAGCCTGTCCACTGATTTGCTTAATTTAGACGCTGGATCTGGTTTGGTGCGCGGTGACGTTTCTCGATCAATTTGACATTATCGAACGCGCCCCACATGCTTTTGGAAAGACCCAAAAGCATGGAAAAAGTCTTCTTTCACATGCTCGCCAGAACCGGATTTTCAAGCACATCCCTGTACTCAAAATCCTCAATCCCGCCTCCTGCGGGCTTTTTCTTCATTTGAATGAGTGCTCGTTTTTTGAAGAAATCAAAAGATGGACTGGTAGATGATTTGAACTCGGAGTGAGGGAAAAAATTCAAGGAAGAATTTTTAGGTTTCTCAACTCAGGAGGAGCTTAGAAACCGATCCCGTTTTGCTATGATGATGTTGCATAAAAAAGAGTTTTTCGCCTGTCTTTGAGCCCTCGAAAACAGGCGTGGGGCACGCACGATGCAGTTAAAGGGAGAGGTGAAGGTTGGCGCGTAACATACCTGACCCGATTCAAATGGATACATCCCAAAAGAGTCAATGTAGCGAGTTCAATGTAATCAAAAGAAGCGATAAAGGTGAGCACGCAACATACCAAATACAGACTCAAAAATAGACATAGAACGATTCATCCTCACATATTCTCATAAAAGGCTTGCGCTAAATCCGCCACAATATCCTGCACATCTTCCAGCCCCACAGACATTCTGACCAAAGATTGGTGAATCCCATACGCCCGCAAGGTCTCTTCCGGGTAAGCCGAATGCGTCATCGAGGCCGGATGCTGAATCAGCGTTTCAACATCCCCAAGGCTCACAGCCCGCTTCACCAACTGAAGTCGATCGAGAAACGCCTGCGTTGCAGCCCGATCCCCCCGGTATTCAAACGAGATCAACCCGCCATGGAGATCCAGCAACCGGGTCGCCAGCGCGTACTGGGGATGAGAGGCTAATCCGGGATAGTACACCTGTTTGACCAGGGGATGATCCTCGAGAAAGTGGGCGACCGCCAGCGCATTGAGACTATGCCGTTGCATTCGAATGCCTAGTGTTTTCAAACCACGCAACACAAGAAAAGCCGACAAAGGCGACAGCGTGGCACCCGTCAGACATCGCAAGCCATGCATCCGAACCGTTTTCATCGTCTCTTCACGGCCCAGCACCACCCCGCCAAGGACATCCCCATGGCCGCCGATGTATTTGGTCAGGCTATGAATCACCATGTCCGCGCCGTGCTCAATCGGTCTGAGCATCATGGGCGAGGCTAAGGTACTATCGACCACCATTTGCGCATGGTAAGGTTGGAGAAGAGATGCCACCGCCTGAATGTCAATGAGTTCCAGTAAAGGATTGGAGGGAAATTCAAAAAACACCAGCACTGTCTTGTCAGACAGCACCGCCCTGAGCTGTTGAAGATCAGTCATGTCAATCAGAATCACCTGCACACCAAATTTCGGTAATTCCTGAGTCAGCAAATTATAACTGTTGCCATACATCTTATTGTGCGCAATCACAACATCCCCGGATTGAAGTAAACTCCAGACAACGCTGCTGAGCGCCGCCATCCCGGATGCGAACGTCACTCCGGCTTCCGCGCCTTCCAGATCAGCTAGTCTGGATTCTAATAACGATTGGGTCGGATTATGGACCCGGCCATACACATAGCGCTGTTTTTCACCCGCAAACACCATGGCGGCCTCTTCACAGGTCTCAAAGGTATAAGAGGCGTTCACATACAGTGGCGGGGAAATCGCCTGATATGGGTCTTCAAATTGTTCTGAAGCACTATGAATGGCCCGCGTTTCCAGTTGCATCGTTCTGTTTGTATTCTTTTGAGACATATCGCATCCGCCATTGAATTCATATTCTTTCAAATTATAGCAGTGAACCCTTTCGCAGGTGCTGTAATACTCTGTAATAGTTTTTGTTCCGGCTGAAAAATAGACTCTCCCAATACTTCAATCAAACGCAAGAACTCAGGCCAGTCAGCCAACATGCCAATCAGGGGCATCAATCAAGAGACTGGGTGATACAAACAGAAAAGGAACAGCAATGGCGATGAATTCATCAGGTATGCTCTCCCTCCTGCCCGTTATTTTGCCTGAGTCACAAATGTTAAAACTGTGTTGCAAATATCCCTAAAGGGACATGGTGATGTGACTCTGCGCTACAGATAATCCGGTGATTATGTTGGATGTTAATCGGGCTATTACATGAACAATCACCTTGATTCATTAACTTATTACGCTGCGACCAAGAAATATGATCTTCGTTTTCCGGCATTACAAGAAGATCTGGATGTTGATGTCGTGATTATCGGTGGTGGGTTTTCCGGTATCAATACTGCGCTTGAACTGGCGGAAAAGGGTATCACCAATATTGCAATCTTGGAAAGTCGTTATCTTGGCTATGGCAGTACAGGTCGTAATGGTGGTCAGGTTATGGCGGGTATCGGTCATGATTTGGAGGTGATCAAACGCCATATTGGTGAGAGAGGGCTGGAAACGATCTTCCAGATCAGTAATCTGGGAGCAGGCATCATTCGTGATCGTATTGCTAAATATAATATTGATGCTGATCTCTGCCGTGGTTATGGCTATCTTGGCATGAATAAAAGGCAGGAAAAGACGTTACGTAGCTGGTTGAAAGATTTTCAGGCGGTTTCTCCTGATGAAGATATTGAGCTTTACACCGGCTCTGATGTGAAAAAGGTGATTGGTTCTGATGTTTATACTTGCGTGTTGAAGCATATGGGAGGCGGTCATGTTCACTCCCTGAACCTATTGCTAGGTGAGGCGAAAGCGGCGACGGACCTTGGCGTAAAAATCTTTGAGAACAGTCAGGCACTGAACATTGAATATGGTTCCAGAATAACGGTTCGTACCGCGATGGGAACAGTTCGCGCTAATAAAATGCTGTGGGCCTGTAACGCCTTTCTTAATAGTGGTCTTGAGCCATATATTTATAAAAAGGTGGTTAACACTTATGCCTTCCAATTAATGACGGAAGTGTTACCAGATGATTTGATTGAGAGAATCAGCCCGATTCGTGGTGCATACAGTGATATTCGTCCGGTTATTGATTACTTCCGTGTGACGAAGGAAAACCGTCTCTTGTTCGGTAGTGCAACTCCCTTCATTGAACATATCCCATCTGATTTGAAAGCCTGGAATCGTCACTTGATGCTGAAAGTTTTCCCTTATCTGAAAGATGTGAAGGTTGAATTGGCATGGGGAGGGCCGTTGTGTTGCAGTGCAAACTTGTTCCCACAGATTGGTTCTCTGCCGCAGCACAATAATGTGTTCTATGTGCAGGGGTATTCCGGTTTTGGGGTCACGCCAAGCCATATCGTTTGTAAAGTATTGGCCGAAGGGATGAGCGAAGGATCTGAGCGTTATGACCTGATGAGTTCAATTCCTCATGCGAATATTATTGGCAAAGATAAGTTGCGACATCTGATGGTATCAGCGGGCAAAATTTGGCATCAAACGTCAGGGTATTGGAAAGGTCGCCGTTAATTTATTGATATCAATAGTATTCATTGAACAATTCATAAATTATTTTATTTGGAACGAGAACATCATGATTAAATCACTTTTACTGAACAAACCTCTGCCTGAATTATTGGACATTGGTAGCGTAAGCAATCTGGGATCGACTGTGTTGGAAGGCGATCCGCAGGCCAGTATGGCAATGATATTTGGTGAGCCAGCGGATAACCTGACTTGTGGAGTTTTCGCCTGTACTCGTGGCAAGTTCAGTATGGTGTATCCGTTTGATGAGCATGCAACCGTTACGGAAGGTTCGGTAAAATTGACCGATGTGAAGAGCGGTGAAACCGTTGAATATCATCCTGGGGATTCTTGGTTTGCGCCGAAAGGAACGGAAGTTCTGTGGGAAATTACCGCTGACCGTTTTGTGAAGCATTATCTGTCTTGTAAAAGTTAAAAAAACACTTATTTGATAGAGGTAAATAATGAGTGATATTAACTTATTACAGTCAGTTACGACCTTTTTGCAGCATAATCATGGACATTATATTAATGGTCAGCCAGTCATTGGTCAGGGGAGTGAAACATTTTCTGTCATAAACCCTGCGACTGATAAAATCATTGCAACTGTTAATCAAGGTGGTGAAGCGGAAGTCAATGCTGCTATGCAAGCGGCACAGGCGGCATTTCATGGGGTATGGGCCCAAACTTCACCGATGGAGCGCGGCCATTGCCTGAATCGTCTGGCCGATCTATTACTGGCGCATCGGGAAGAGTTGGCACAGCTAGAAACCCTCTGCTCCGGTAAAACCATCCAGTTGTCTCGTATGTTGGAAATTGACTCCTCTGCGCAATTCCTGCGTTATTTTGCCGGATGGTCAAGTAAGATCAGCGGTGAAACCCTGAATGTCTCTTTGCCTTCTTTTAAAGGTGAACAATACACGGCGTTTACCCGTCGTGAGCCGATTGGTGTTGTGGTAGGGATTATTCCGTGGAATTTCTCCATCATGATTGCCATTTGGAAAATGGCGGCCGCACTGACTTGCGGCTGTACCATTGTGTTGAAACCCAGTGAATACACCCCGTTGACCATGCTCCGGGTGGCTGAATTAGCTAAACAAGCGGGGATTCCTGATGGTGTCATTAACGTGATTAATGGTTCAGGTTCGGTGCTTGGCCCTGCGCTGATAGGTCATCCATTATGTGCCAAGGTGACTTTCACCGGATCGGTGACAACGGGTATTGCTGTTGGTAAATCAGCAATGGAACAGGGATTGACTCGTGCCACGTTGGAATTGGGTGGCAAGAACGGCGCGGCGTTTTTAGCGGACATGCCTGTTGAAAAGATTGTCGATGGGGTTCTGGAAGCCGGTTATCTCAATCAGGGGCAGATTTGTGCGGCGGCGGAACGTTTCTATATTCCTGCAATCCATATGGATGACGTACTGAAATTGTTGTCTGAAAGACTCGCGGCAATGAAAATTGGCTCGCCTTTGGATGAATCAACAGAAATGGGGCCGCTGGCAAACAAAGCACACTATAACAAGATCCTCTCCTTGTTTGAGCAAGCTCGTCAAGAAGGCAGTGAGATTGTTTACGGTGGTCATGCTCTGGCCGGACCGGGTTTCTTTGTGGCGCCAACAGTGATTCGTGCTAACAGCCCTGAAAATTCATTGATGAAGGAAGAGACATTTGGTCCTATCGGGACTTTCCTCAGCTATAACGATGAGGAAGAGCTGATTGGATTGATGAACAGCACGCCATTTGGTTTAGCGGCGAGTTTGTGGACCAATGATCTCAGCAAAGCCATGCGCATGATCCCGCGTATCGAAGCGGGGACCGTTTGGGTCAATATGCATACATTCCTCGATCCGGCATTACCATTCGGTGGTACCAAATCCTCAGGTATAGGTCGTGAATTCGGTAGTGCCTTTATTGAGCACTATACTGAATTGAAATCCGTGATGGTTCGTTACTGATTTGATATTCGGATCAAAAAGGAAGGCCCCTTGATTGAGAGGGGCCATCGTCAAACCTAAGGTCATCACTGGCATTTTATCCAGGAGAGGACTTCTCAGGGCAGCGGGTTGATTATAACTACCCACCACCAGAATTCAATAAGGAAAAGGCCGGATGAATCATGGAGTGGGAAAAACTACAGTTATATTTCTCTACAGCAAGGTTAGCTCGTTACTTACAAGGATAGCAAGGTGATAAACATCAAGCAATCCAGTGTTATATTTTAAATATAAAACTATCTGAATCTTTTGGTTTTTGGACAATATTATTTAATATCAAATATGAAGTATTGTTGTGGAAATCATTGCGATTAGCTTTTCCCTATTGCCCTAAAATGCTTTGTAAAAGAAAAACTATATCTTCGTCACTAAATAAAATAAGGAGGTTAAGTATGATTCGTCAGTCGAAGTCAGAGATCTCTTAATTTTTTAGTAGTGATAACTATTCTGACATAAGGGGGAGTTATTAAGGTAATTTGTTATCTTGCTATAAATTTTCGCCTATTCTCAAAACGTATCAAGGTATCATGTGATTTTTTCGCAGTATCCAGTGTAATAAATACGGTATCTAAATCAGGTTGTGTCTGAACAGTTATTTTTTTCTCAATGTGAAGTAATATCACTTAATAGTTTGATAGAAATGATTGTTGATTGCTTTATTACGAAAGTATTACGGTGGCGAATTTTTTGAGCACGAAAAAGTTAGTCAACATATTGATACGAAAATACATTTTTCGCGTCCTTATGCTAAATAACTTTCCAAAATAGTGCTACACCTTATCTACCAACAACCCTATGTATAACAATGAGTTGAATAAAACCATGTGTAGCGGAATTATGAAACCTTATTTAGTTATCAGAGAGGAACCAACGAAAACACTAATGGATTAATACGTAGTCGTTGGCCAGAGGGATTGACTTTGGTGACTTAACTAATGAGGAGATCAGTGATCTGGAATTTCAGCTTAATTTGACACCTAGAAAGGTACTAATATGGACTAACGCTATAGGAAGTCCATACGGGGAGACGTGTTGCACTTTTTAGTTGAATCCAGCTTCGGTTCATGTAATCAGCAAAAAGCATTTACCTCGTTATTTTGGAGAATTCTGTTTTAGATTCAATTGGCACTTTAGTCTTAAAAAAATGTTTGAGTGCTTACTAAAACTAGCTAAGGTTCGATGGTAATCAGGTAGAATTTAATCTAATGCATTAGAAATTGTTTCATAGAAAAAATCACCAAAATCGTTAAAATAAGGAATGAATGTGAATTCTTCTTCAACTCCAGGAGACCATAATTTAACTTCATTTAACCCTTTTTTATTCTTATTACAATCTAAAACCATATAATCTCCATCTCCTGTCGAATATATAACCACGTAATTATCTGGTAAATTAGACTCTTTTCGCTCTAATAAGGTTAACCAAATAGCATTTGGAACACTTAAAACATTAAAATTTCCGTTAATTATACCATAAAATTCTTCTCCTGCTATATCTCCACACCCTAAATTTTTAAGAAAGAATCTATAACTATCAGGAAATTTTAAACTGAGAGTTTCTTCTGCTAGATCAATTAATGAATTATCTTCAATACCTTCAAAATCAGCTATATCTTGATTTTCATTAATCAATGAAATTGCTTTTTTTACAAACTCGATACTCATAGTCTACCTCTAAATTATAATGATTTTGATAAATATATGATTAAAAATATGGCTGTTTTAACAGCCATATTTTCTAAACTAAATTAGTTATAAAGTCAATATGGTAACTGATTATTTTTTATCTTCAAACTCTTTAGCTCTTTCTTTCCAATATTCACGTTTCCATTTATTAAACTTATTACGATCAATACCCGATGGAATTTTATTGGTATTTACATGTATAACTTTAGTATTTTTTGAATGAAATTCTTGATTGATTTCTGCTATAGGGCCAGTGTGTTTTTGAGTCATATGATGAAGTGTTATAGATTTGCCATCGGCACCTACAGGAGCTAACCCCGCTGTTTTCATTCTTTCAATATTGGTTCTTCCTTTTGGGTCTTTTGCATGAGGATCAAATAAATCATTCCGTTGATAAACTTTATTTTTAACATTACCATGCTCAAAACTTATTGGTTCATCTTTCCAATATTTTCTATCTTGACCAAAATATTTTACTGAAACTGCTTCAGTTTTAGCTTCAGTTATAATTTTTTTAGCCGTTTTAACATCTCCGGCATCAACTGCCTTTGATAATTTGTTGAGTACCTTAACAACTTTTGCGGCAGGAAAAATTCCTAATGTTGCTACTAGATAATCATTTGTAGTTTCTGCATCGTGAAATGCTTTAATATCTCCATATCCAGGAATGAATTCGGATGCTTCTTTAGCTACAATCTTTGCCGCTTCTTGACATAATTGTGGGTTTGGAGAACAAGTTTCGCTTACACCTTTTTCCCAGTTTTTTATAGCTTCTGGATCTTGTGCTTTCATAGCAGCTAGACTATGAGCTAATCCATTGTAAATTATGGTTATTTCACCAGCATCAGCTCCACTGTAAGCTCCTGCTGCGCTATTTGAAATAAAGGCTCCTGCAACGCCACCAATGATTTTACCACTAGCTTGAACATCAAGAGGATCTTCAAAAGTATTTTCTAGAGCTGCATATGCTAAAGAAGTAGCTAAAGCACCTGCTGCTGCCCCTTTGGCGTCACCGCCGCTGATCTCTGCCGCTAAAGCAGATAAGCCTGCGTGACTAATTGCTCTCCCAGCTTCCTCCAATGCATTTAATTGTTTGCTATCGAAGTAATTTCCTATTTGATGAGCGCCTTCTGCGTGGATTTGATTAGCGGTGGTAGATAACAGCGCTGTAGTGAAATTATCTTTGAAGCTACCTCTATTGATAGCAGTGTTTAAACTAGAGCTAATGATAGATTGACCAGCCACTCGTTGAGCTGTTTGAATCCAATCTTTGTTACTTAATAAAGGTAATCTTGCTTCATTTGTTCCAGCTGCCCCAGCTGCTCCATTTTTTGCTTGGGTCCAACCCATAGCTTGATCAAATCCAGATAATGCCCCTCCGATTACCATTGAAGTGGCAATTGATTTAACAGTTTTACTGTTACCCATATCTTTAAGGGTTTTAGATAAGTCCCCCTCGTTGTTAATAAGAGATACCGCTGCTTTTGAGGCTAAAGCTGCCATTCCAGTTTGAACTGCCCCGTATGCAGCAGAGCTCACTGTTGCAGCAGTAGTTGCACTGGCTCCTGCAGCAGTAGCTACATTTCCCGCTGTAGTAGCTGCACTTCCTGCTGCTGTAAGAGTTAAACCGGCTCCAGCAGTAACTGCCGCAACCGCTATTGCTATAGCTGCACTTACTACAGGATTCAAACTTTTGTTTTCATAATTCCAACTACTATAAGCGTCTTGAACTTCATTCCAATGTACATCTTGACGTTTACTTAATTCTTTTAACCAAGCTGTTTCCGGAGTATTACCGATAATATCTAGAGTGTTTTGCAAGATTTCTTTATTTTTTACTTTAACATCTGCAGTAATTCCCTCTGCTGCCTCAATAGTTAACTTACCTCCCAGGGTGAGATCACGAACGTTATTTAATCAATATTAATCCATTTGACCCACGAATTCAGTTGTGATCTTATACTCCTTTTTTTCGGGAGTACCCTAATGGAACTCGATGCTTTTTCTCAGCATTTCGGTGAAATCAACGATCCTCGCCAGTCTGCCAAAATCAGCTATCCCCTGTTTGATGTCCTTTTTCTGACAATGTGTGCCGTCTTGACGGGCGCTGAAGGTTGGGAAGATATCGAAGACTTTGGGAATATGCGCATCAACTGGCTTCAGGAAAAGGGATTTTTTCAAACCGGCTT
>NZ_NMQR01000061.1 GCF_003545805.1 Photorhabdus sp. CRCIA-P01
AATATTCCAGTGGTGGAAAAACCAGACTCGCTGGAATAACGAAACGGGGTGATGGTTATATACGAAAGTTGTTGGTTCAGGGTGCCAGAGCCGTGATTTACCATATAAACCGAAGGCATGATAACTATGGCGATTGGATAAAAAAACTGATGCAGCGTCGTCCGGTAAATATTGTGGCTATCGCGCTGGCAAATAAGATCGCCAGAATATCATGGGTGATGTTAACGGGTGAAGAAAAGTTCAGAGTGACATCGTAATCACAGAGGAATGAAATTTATTTTAGCTGTATTGATCTTGCTAATTGCGCAGGAAAAGTGAGATGGGAGATCGGTCAAACCGACACCTGCAAAACCTGATATATCCGACGACCAAGAATGAATAAAGGTCTGAAGGCCGATAAGGAGCAGGTGTGCATATATCCATCATGGCTCAGCAGAAAATAACCTGCAAACACAGAAGCCGAATGTACGAACGCAGTTATGATCGTCATTCAACGAACTTATCTTGCACATAAGCGGGAGTTCATGTACGGATATAGAGCTGCAACCTACCGTCGATGTCAGAGTAATTTTTGTCTTGCAAACGGGATGCGTTCATATAGAGCATAAAAATCTGTGGGGCAATTATGTGAGATCAAGAAGCGGTAGTCTTGCAAATCACGTTCTGATGAAGTGCTGACCGGATAACCAATAGCTCTACTCGCTCAGATTCCCTGATAAGTATGACTTTATATCCAACTAAATAAAGTGCCCCACACTTTTTTATGCTCTCTATTAAATGGTGAGTTGGAAAGCTTATTCCATCGTTGGTATCCCACACTGAAGAACACTGAGTGTGAGGCGATGGCTGCGTAGAAATACCCCACAGATTTTTATGCTCTCCGCATAGCGCTCAAAGACAGTTTCTGGATGATGGCGGGTAAGCCAGGTATCCAGAGCATAATGCAGGAAAAGGTTCGCAAGCAATGTCATTTTCAGAATGCGACTGCACCAGTTCACAGGGCTGACAGCCCGATGTGCAGCCAACTTCTGAACAGATTTCGTCAGCAGTCCTGTGCACGATATCTCTTCCTCCGGCTGGTGATCGTTAACTCTCTCTGCTGATCCTTGCTGCCAGTCGTGTCATGAGGTCCATACGTTCATGAAAAATCGCCACGACCAGTGCGGGCGCACTCCCGCGTGGCAGGCAGAAGACATAGTGATGTTCACAATGTGCCATCCGTAACTCAGGAAAGAGTTCGCTCATATCCTTGAAAGTACCTCGCCCTACGGCAAGGCAGGCAATACCATGTTCCAGCCTGGTGATATAGCGGCGTACTTGCGCTGTGCCCCACTGTTTGCGCGTGTAGCGGATGATGCTGCGTAGATCTGCTTCAGCCTCCGCCGTGAGGATGTAGGTCGTCAAGCGCGATCCCCGCCGAGTTCTTCGTCAAGAATTTCTCCGATGCTCCTGGTGGACACCTTCCCCGCAATCCCGTTATTGATGCGGTTTCCCAGCAGAGTTTTCAGTTCCTGCCATGCCTGATCGGCATCTGCATCGCCGGGGAACAAACGTTCGAGAGCGTATTGTTTGATGGTCTTACTTTGTAGGGCTGCCAGCGCTTTCAGGCTTTGGTGCTGCTGGTCTGTTATGTCGATTGTCAGGCGGCTCATAGAGGGCATCTCCTTTAAAATACACAAACCCACATTAGCACATATGTATAAATAAAGCCATCAGACCGCTCTGTCCATCAAACGAACGTATATGTGACAGGTGTGAAATGTTAATCGGGTATATGCGGGTTTCAAAAGCTGATGGCTCTCAGACGAATGATTTACAGCGTGATGCACTGATCGACTCATTTGTGACTGTAGGGCGAGATCCTGATCATTAGATGAATGAAACAACGTAGCATGTGGATGAGACAGAGACAATCCAATAGATTGGTTTAAGCGGAAAATTTCATTTGCAGTTACTGTGAGCTAAAAAACCGGATAAATGCGAGCCCGCCATATTTTAAATGCGGGCCGCTACATCTAGCACTCATCCGGGGTGTGTGGCTCCCAGAAGGGCATGCTTCTCACGATTTATGCCCCGCGCCGTACGGCGCTTCGTTTCATTGTCAGGGTCGCTCTTTATTCAGACCCCTAGATTCACCCGGTGATACGGGCGGTTCCCTCCGTCTTCGCCGTGGGAACAACTTCTACAGACAACTTCGTGTCGCAAATTTGCAGTTAATGTGAGCCTCAACCCGATTTCATTTTCACTTAATGTGAGCTAAAAAACTGGACAAATGCGAGCCGACCATTTTCGATTGCGAGCTCTTACAATTACCTATTATGAATATACGTCTAAGATGAGTTAAAGGTTATTTGGCTATCGTAGATAGGCTGGCTAAAAATAGCAATTCACGATGTAAGTTGGCTACCCAATTTTTGGCTATTTAAATTGACCGTTTAACGGCGTTTACTGCTCCATTGCTCCCGAAACCCCATATTCAGTAAGTTATAGGGGCACCGTGGGGATTTCTGCAACAATACACGGTAACAAAAGCTGGCTTGCCGAAATTCAAGAAGTTAGCCCAACCGTTCCCAAACATTCGAGGTTATACTGAATCTGAAATGTACGGAAAACGTCAGAAGTCAGCTTGTCGTACCATTCGACTATCCGACGGTGTTTGTCGCATACAAAAAGAAGCTCTCCTACTTAGCGGGTAGCACAATGTGGTACAGCAGTACGGTTACATTATGGCTTTTATGAATATATTCGCTCATATAAAACGTATCATGATACATTGACAGTTAATCAATCAAGTGTATCATGATACTAACTGGTTTACTTTATAGATATCTCTTTTATGGCGACTGCTTACCTTACATTTGGCATTAATCATTCAGGCCAATGGCAATCTATAGATGATGCCAAATCAGGACGAACAGATCTTGTATGTCCGTGGTGTAAAATGCCTTTAATTGCGCGTAAAGGTGACATCAAGGCTCATCATTTCGCCCATGACGGGGAAACCTGCCGTATTTCAGATGAGGCAGTAAGGCAAACCCTGATACCCACATTCGATACGTTTGAATTACTGGACTCCGACGAACGGAAGTACCTAGAACGCCGGGTCACATATCACTCTCACAAGAAAGTTCACCACTGGCCAAGCATGAATGAAGCCATTCGGCGGCTTGAAGTTATGCAATTAGTAACCGTTGAAAGCAAAACAGATCACGCCTTAGAGGTCGCAAGAAAAAATCTGTCTAAATTGGGAAATTGGCTGGATAGTGCCGGATATCCAAATGCTGCATTACAAGAGATCTTTAACGCCTTGCGCCCTCTGACAGACATAGATGAACGTTGGAAACGCGCAGTACAAATTGAATCAACACAGATCGCACGGGACTATAACAAAAACCGAATTGAGAACGTCCAAACACTATTGGAACTGGAACAAGCGCAGCGTTACTGGCTAGATGCCTTTTGGCGACGTCAGTCACTTGTTGCACCTGATTATCTGGAGCTTCTTAAGCAGAAAATCCATGCGATAAATCAGCAAAGTCTTTATGTCATGCGCATTACGGGCGAATTCAACATGCTTCCCTCTTCGTTCATCAAGATTGGTATGAGTACACGCGATGCAGACATGCGGCTCAAAGAGGTATTGGCTTGCCTCAAGCCGTTTGGCTCTAAGATAAAGGGAGAGGCGTTAGCTGTTAAGCCTAATGCTGGCAGACTTGAGCGCCTGTTACATCGTTTCTTTGACGCTGATAATTTACCTGTCGGAAGTTTTCGTGAATATTTCCAGGATAAACGGGCTGATTGGCTCATTGAGCAGCTTGATAAACTGATCGTGAGTGAATACAGGCCACCAGTCACTGGAAGTGATGACAATCATGTTTCTTTACCTGGGCGCAGAAGAAAAAGCAATGCCGAATTACTCGCAGAGTATCATGACATTGCTAATGCGTTGGAATCAGGGAAAGGTATCCGTGAAATCAGCCGAGAAACCGGACGTAGTGTGAATACCATACAGAAAGTGAAGAGCATTCTGACAGCGCCGCAAGCGGCGGGGAATTAGATCCGAGGAGATTCAAATTATCTAATAACTCAGTCCATACGCATATCTTATGTGACATATGAGATCCCTCAATAACCCAAAAAATATGCTGCATTTTGATAATCCTGAGGTTTTTGTGCCTGTCGCTTAAATTTAAGGACATACCACTTATTTCATCCCCGACACTCAGCGCTCCAAATGACCGTTTATCTTGTTATCTTGATACTGAAACCACCGGACTTAACGCCGGCTACGATGAACTACTTGAAATCGCCAAACTAACACCTGTTGCTGAAAAAGGGGGCGTTTCCGGATTCTGCTCGAAAGTGCTGACGCGAATGTATCCAATACGTTGTCCGGTCATAAAATCCCCTGTGTAATGTCAGGAAAGACTTTATGACCTTTAATGATTAGTGTCAATAAATTCAAAAATAGATTCTATTCTGACACGCTTTCCATAAGGCACCTGACATCAGGATAGGGTATAGTTTAACCTGACACTTTTTGCTTAGCGTACTTTAATTTCCCTTTCGCCAAACGACCCCTAATAGGCAAATTTTACGAATTGGCCGCCACTTACTGGCCGACCGGAATTGGAGGATTTACTACGGAGAAGTTTGTGCCCGCACCGCTAGCTGAAAAACTCATGACACTGGTAACAGAGGTAATTATTCCTTTTTCTCTTTCATATAAGGTTTAGCCATCTCCCGAACTTTTTCAGCTAAATCAGGCGGTAGCAAGACATTTACAGCTTCCAATCCATCAACGTTTTGTTCTTCGAGAATATTAGTCACACGCTTCACAGCAGCATAAATATTTTGTCGAGTGACTTTGCGTTCATTTGATACATGAACTGCTTTCCTTCCTTCCACTAAAACAGCATATGCAATTTCAAGTGTTGTTACAGTACAACCTTTCAATGCTTGATAAACAGAATCCCATTCTGCTTGTGAAACCCGTTTAATTGTCACCATTTACCTCTTAAAAAAGTCCACGTATCAAATATTTACAAACTAAAGTATATGTAGATGAATGAATTTTGTCAAATAACAGTAAACTATTACTTTACTTATGATTTCATTTTGAAATTTACTTCAAAGGCTTTTAGATACGAATGATAAAACCCGCAAACGCGGCAACGTGCGGGTTTCAGTAACTGCGAAGGGTAAAATACCCATTCTTAATATAAACCATATTCATCCTCTTGAATACGACAATGACATATTCAAGGCTTCATTCTGCACAGCTACAGCAAATAATGACAACCACCACGTAAAATAAATAACAACCAACAAACAATAGTTTACATTTAAAAATTAATTTACATACAAATAAATATTTACAATCGTTTGACAAAATTAATACGCCTTAATATACTTCAATCCAGAATCGCGGCGGCAACCGCTTTATGTAAATCAAAATGCGAAGGAGTAAAATAATGACCAAAGAAAATAAAGAGTTGTTTAATAATGTCTGTGAACTGGCTAAAACAGTTAATCATGATGATAGTGCGATTAACTCAGCTTTGTATAAAACAGCAGATAGCATTGAGGCATTACAAGAAAGATCAATTACGGTAGAAGAACAATTCACTACGTTGAAATCTAAATATTACGCGTTGATTGAAGCAGGTGAAGCAGATGAGTATTTTTCATTCAGCCCAGAAATTGGATTTAAGACATATACGTCATATATCGAAGCAATGACAACTGCAAATGAAGAGATAAACATATATAAAAGCTGTGCAGATGCAGATAATTTTAAAGATATTAATAAAATCTGTTGTGGTGTTATTACTCAAAAAACCATGATGACAAACCAAAATTACACGCTTCAAGGTATTAATCCAGATACGCTACTGAAAAAAATTCAGTCTGATGCCGAAGATGCTTTAATTGAAAAAATCGGGGGCCTTTTCGATGCAGCAACAAACATTAATGAAAAAAATGCAATCGGGCAAAGCTATTGCTTACTGAAATATGGTGTTCTGCCATCGCTGCGTGATGTGATTGATGTGACGAAACGAGATGTCATCATGAGTGAGCATAATAAAAACGTAGTGACCAAATTAGCATATATTGCTGAAAAAACGCGCGGGCCGCAAATTGTTAGAGAAATATTGCAAGCAATTGGCATCAGTAAAAAATGTCTAGCTGGCGCTCTTGAGTACGATGTGGCAAAAATTAGAAAACATTGCAAAGAATATTGGAACGCCCCGCTGGGTTTAGAAGCTGATTACATAGGATTACACATTGAAACAATTGATAAAGAAATTTTTATCAAAGATTCTCAGGAGCGATTTTACATAGAAGTACCATCTCATTTAGATATAGCAGATGCAGAAAAGCTGCTGAACAAGTGGATTTCTCAAATTGAGCAGAATAGGAAGGAATAATCATGACTCAATCTGCACTTATCGCATTCAGCAAGCATCTGAGGAAACGTCACGCTAAACATCAGCCTGTTCGAATTCCTGCTATGACAGGCAACCAATTAGAAATATTTTTACGCACATTAGAACGCGTGCGTGGCTACTCTGCATAACAATTATTTCCCCTGCCGGATTGAATTTCTGCAGGGTCTTAAGAGGATATTATGAGCCAACGTAAACATCTGACGCAATTCGAAGTGGAGAGAATGTTGGAAATGACGAAAAAGTGCTCAAATACGGAGCGTGATTATTGCTTGGTATACATGAGTTTTGTTCATGGCTTACGTGTGAGCGAAGCCAAGCATCTACGGTTATCAGACCTGGATTTGGGAGGAAAGACTCTTTACGTACAGCGCTTAAAAGGCGGATTTTGTACGAATCAACCGCTTTTGGGCCATGAAATACATTCGATAAAAGCCTGGCTCAAAGTACGTAAAACTTTACCAGGAGCCGCAGAAAGTAATTGGTTATTTCTGTCACGTTTCGGAAAACCGCTGACACGTCAGCGTATCTATCAAATCATTCGACAACTTGGGGAATTAGCTAATATTTCTGTCAATTCACATCCACATATGCTGCGCCATGCCTGTGGTTTTGCTCTTGCAGATCGAGGAACGGATACAAGACGGATACAAGATTATCTGGGACACATCAATATTCGCCACACAGTTCGGTATACTGCCAGTAATGCTAAACGTTTTGATGGGATTTGGAAAAGCCCGAAAAATCGACGGCCGGTAGCACATTTTGGACGAAAAGACACTTCTGTTTGATTTGTTCATTGAAGACAAAACCTTAACACCATTCTCTATATTGAACGGTGTTAAGGCCCCTTAGAGATTTGATACACGCAGTACCATTCTTGATTAAAATAATTTTGTCTTTCAGCTACGGGGGTTAGTTCAGCGATTTGCGCCTTTTCCCTGACGCTCACCACCACCGCTCTTAACGGCAGCAACTCAGGGTAGTTTGAAGGCTGCGTCTGGACACCGCCTCCGAGGGGCCGACCCTCATCTCTCGCACAGCATTGCACCCTCTATTTGCCACAGGATGCATTCGTGGCACACCTACGCCGGAAACCTGGATTTTTCTGCGACCAGTCACGGAGGGGGTGTCACATAAACGACCGTATAAGTGACAGGTATAATATGCTGATTGGTTACATGCGAGTATCAAAAACAGACGGCTCTCAGGCTACAGACTTACAACACGACGTACTGACCGCTGCCGGTGTTGACGCTGAATATCTTTATGAAGACCATGCCTCCGGCAGGCGTGAAGAGCGACCGGGTTTGGCTAATTGTCTGAAGGCATTGCGATCCGGTGATACGCTGGTTGTATGGAAACTGGATAGGCTCGGACGCGACCTGCGCCACCTTATTAATACGGTACACGACACCTGACCAGGCGGGGTGTGGGTTTAAAAGTACTGACAGGACACGGGGCTGCCATCGATACCACAACCGCGGCTGGCAAACTGGTCTTTGGTATTTTCGCTGCGTTGGCTGAGTTCGAGCGTGAACTGATTTCTGAGCGAACTCTAGCAGGTTTAGTTTCAGCAAGAGCACGAGGCAGAAAGGGGGGAAGGCCATTCAAGATGACATCGGCCAAATTGCGTCTGGCTATGGCAGCAATGGGACAGCCGGAAACCAAAGTAAGCGAATTATGCAAGGAACTTAACATTACTCGACAAACATTGTACCGACACGTATCACCGAAAGGTGAATTACGCCCAGATGGGCTGAAATTGCTGTCACATCCATGACGTCAGAATTATCGGTTAAAATAATTGCTATTTAATCTAGGTTCTAATAGATAGAGGGCTTAATATCGTTCAATATTAGGGAATGGTATTAAGGTTCTATATCATAAAACTATTTAAATAAACAGGCGCATCGTCAACTAGGAATTTTTGTCCAAAATGTGCCACTGGCGGCCGATCTTCGGGACTTTTCCAAACTTTTTGGAACCGCTCAGAATTATTCGGTTAACGATGAGGATTATCATTAATGAAGATGTTTAACTCCCCTCACCTTGGTGAAATTATTGTGGATTCTTTGGAAGAATTTGGTTTGGGTATTCGTGATGTTGCTCTTTCTGCAGCTCAGCGTCTAGTGACGTATAAAGCAACAGTCACGCCAGAGATGGTAGTGAAGCTGTCTAAGGTTTTGGGTAGTAGTCCTCGATTATGGTTGAAATTACAAGATGTATATGGCCTTGATAAGGTAGAAAAAGCGATTGATATTTCAAGATTAGCCTCTCTATTTAAGCCAGTAAATCTACACTATGCTTAATGATAAATAACCTAGTTAGGAGGTTTAATGTCGTCTAACTACATTAAGATTGTTTAGGGATCGCCTTAGAATTCAGAAAATATAGCACTTTACGTCAGTTGTTATTGTCGTAGTGACCTGAACTCTTTTGCGCTTGCGTCACACAATTTCCAATAAACTACATACGCATGAAAGCATTTATTATAAATTTAGAAAAAGACACGCACAGACGAGAAAACATTCAGAAAGAAATTGAGAAATTTGAGCTATGTAATATTGAATTCATTAATGCTGTTGATGGTTATGCAATGACTGATGATCAATTAATGAATTCCGTGTTTAACTACCCTGAATGTCAATTAACAAAAGGTGAAGTTGGTTGTGCTTTAAGTCACTTAAAAATATATCGAAAAATTGTTGATGAAAAAATATCATTAGCTCTTATTCTCGAAGATGACGCATTGTTGTCTCCAAAAATTAATGACACCTTAAATGAAATAAAAAATTTAGATGATTACTCCTCACCTAACATTTATTTATTGAATAAAGCTAAAAGTTATATAAAGAATAAAAAAATAGTGTCAAAGAATCTTAATTTCTACTCTATTTACGAAGCTAGTTATGCTTATGGCTATGTTGTAAATTATCAGGCTGCTCAGAAATTGATTGAGAACATGTCACCAATTAGATTTGAGGTTGATATGTGGGGAATCTTTCGGATTCTTAATGTTGCTAACATTTACTGCCTGCCAAGCCCTGTCATTTATAATGGAGATGAGGCCTGTTTAACTTCATCAATTGAAGAGGATAGACAAAAAAATAATCGATTGAGGCCAAAGCAGCGCAGCAAGGCTAAAAAAACTTATCGCTATTATCATTTCTACAAAATGAAAGAACTTTTGAATAGAAAATTTATATTTGATATTCAAAAAATATAGATAACAGTAAAACTAATGCACTATTATAAACTGTACCCCAAATGTTGGACACCAATCCATACATAAGGGTGCAGCTTTTTATAGGGTATTCGTTAGAATTTAAATTAGCTGTTGTTCATTATTATCGTGCTGTACTTCCGAAAATTTCCATAAAGGAAAAACTCGAAATCCCCAGAATGAACCAGTCTATGATTTCTAATCAAAATTATTTCTATTGAAATTTATTGTTACGGTTTGGATTTACAATAGCTCGTTTTGCTTTCATATTGATTCAATATGACGACAAAAGGACTCGCCATGAAGAAGATCCAGGTCCGTAATCTGCCTGAAGATATTTACGAGCGCATTGAGCTGGCTGCCGCCAGAGAAGAACGTTCGGTAGAAAGTGAATGCCGCCATGCGTTGCGCAAAATGTACGGCGTGGAGACTGCACCGACACCGGAATATCAGTGGGACGTTTGGCGCCGAGAAACTAGCCAGCGGCTCGGGGTATTGTTTGAAACGCTGCGCCGTGATGGCTGGTTTGCTTACAGTGAATCATCAGACGTGCCGCATATTGCGCGACTTGTCGGCGAGGATACTCCGGCTTTCCTAATGGATTGTATGGATGGACGGTCCGATCTGACTTTTGATCTGGCTAACCGCATCGCATACCACTTTGATGCCAGAACAAGTTGGCTGCTGAGTGGAGACAGAACACCCTTTCCAGTGCAGCGTATCGGCAGTCAGTACCAGGATTTTTCTGTCTGGCAGACAGCAGGGAGAAATACCGATTTGAGCTTATCCGGGTTAAAGGCGGGCATAGTGACGGCGATCTGTTTTGCCTTCGTTTCAGCTTTGACACGAACAGCTGGACATTTGGGTATGTCTGCACAGTTCAAACTGGGTGATGGGATAGGCGTGACCGGGCGCGATAATCTCAGGCGCTTCATCCAGTTTCTCAAGACTGAATGCGCCGACTTGCAGCTAGATTCTTATATCTGGGAAGAGACACCGGAACAGAATACTTACGATGCAGCTAGCCATCACCATCCGGTGTATTTCCGGGATTTCAGCCGTCGTGACACAAACCGCTGGTTGTTTCAGTTGATGAGCGGCCGGGCAATTGGCTGAGCCAGTATGACCATGAACTTAAAGAGATAGCAGAAACTCCCTATGGCCTACAGACAGGAAAATAATGGAGATGAGATGATAACTAGAGAGGATTTTTCATTCATCACACATCATAAATATTACATCATACTTAATGTGGGTGATGCGTTATTTATTCTGAATTGTCTGCAAGTAGAGTACGAGAGCCTCTCTGACAATTGCGCTGACATTTTTGGGGTCTTTGCCTTTGCGCTTGTTCCTAAGTGCAAGATCCTCTATTGTAACCAGCATTGATTCACCCAAAGATATTGTCGTTCTGCCCTGTTTTTCCTGTTCTGGTTTCTCTGAGCCATAAGGTTTATCTGCTAAACGGTGTGCTAAGGCTTCAGCTTGCTCTGGAGTGACATCTTGGCGATTTGCGGCCTGCTGGCTTGGTTTTTTCACCATGGTTAAAATACCTCATTAATTAGCTGTTCTATTTCTGTTTTAGCTGCTTTGTTGTCAGTTTCTAGAACGCCCATTCCGTTGCTCATACTGTCACGGTAGACTTTTCGAAAACAAACCACAGTTTCCATAGTTTTGATTGTTGGGAATTCTTCCAGATACTCCAGAAATTCTTTCCGTTCGTTTCCTCTTAGAACTGGATTTGTAGTAGCCATACTTTGTAAGCAGAATACTTTCAAGTCGGGATTGAGATCGTGCATCGCTTCTACCTGCTGTTGAAGCTCTACGAGAGTATCCAAATCAGGTTGCGAGCATTGTAATGGAGCTATGATCTGATGAGCTACGACACCACTCGTAATGAACTCGCGAGAGTTACGACCTGCTACGTCAACAATTACATGGGCATACTTTTCATCTAAGGCACGTAATGTTTGCGTTAGATTGTCAAACTTCTCTATCAGTGTCAGTGCAGGCAGAAAGCCAGCGGCCTCGCGTTCCGCGTGCCATTTCGCAGCTGTTCTTTGAATGTCTGCATTCAACAGGCAAACATCTTCTCCTTTAATTGCCAGTGCCACCGCGACATTTACTGCAGTTGTTGTTTTTCCTGAGCCACCCTTATTGCCACCAATGACCGTAATCATTTGTCGAGCCTCATAAATATGATGTATGAAGTGTGAAATGTTATCTCATACTTGTGATTAGTGTCAATGATTTACAGGTATGAAGTATGAAATATTATTTGTGATATATTATTTCATAATTATTACTTGTGTTTTAGCATTTCATACTTATGATGTATTACTCAAAGTGAGTGTTAAGGCACTTGTTAATGTGGTTGTTTCCCAAATTGAGTATTGAAAAGGGCTTCTGGATGAATATCTTTTGCGATGATGGTTCTACTAATGTGAAGCTGGCTTGGTATGAAGGAAAAAAGCTGCAGACCTCACTGTCTGCAAACTCCTTTAGAACTGGCTGGAAAGTTGAAGGGTTAGGAAACCGCCAGACATTTAACTATGAGCTAGATGGTAAAAAGTTCACTTATGATGAAGTCAGTAATCAGGCTATCAGTACGACTCATATTGAGTATCAATACACGGATGCTAACGTACTGGCCGTACATCACGCGTTATTAAATAGCGGTATCAAACCTCAGCCTGTTTCCCTGACGGTAACTCTTCCAATTAGTGAGTTCTATACACCTGAGTGTCAAAAGAACGAACTGAACATCCAACGTAAGATTGATAACTTACTGCGGCCGGTGAAACTGAACAAAGGTGAGGCTTTCACGATTGAGCACGTTGAAGTGATGCCTGAGTCGCTGCCGGCAGTCTTTGCGCAGTTGGTAAAAGATAAAGTTGGGCCATATGAGAAATCACTAGTTATCGATCTGGGTGGAACCACACTGGATGTTGGTGTCGTTGTTGGCCAGTTTGAAGATGTAAGCGCTATCCATGGAAATGCCAGCATTGGTGTATCAATGGTGACTCAAGCAACACTGAGCGCTCTTAAGATGGCATCCAGTGACACAAGCCCGATGGTTGCTGATGAGCTGATTAAGCACCGCAATGAGGCTGGGTTCGTCAGTCAGGTCATTAATGACGAAAGCAAGGTTTCACTGGTGCTGGACATTATTGATTCCACTATCGCTAAATTAGGTGAGCGAGTTGTGGATGAGTTGGGAGATTTCCGCCACGTCAACCGTGTCTACATTGTAGGTGGCGGCGCTCCTCTGATCGCTCCTGCTGTACAAGCGGCATGGCATCATCTTGGACAGAAAATCATCATTATGGAGTCACCACAGACGGCATTAGTGCAGGCGATCGCTGCATTCAAAGGGGAATGATGTCGTGAGCGAAGAACGGAAGAAATTCACACTATATCTGCATCCCGAAAATGAAGCGGACAGGCAGGCAATAAATGTGATTGGGTCTGTACCCCGTTCTGGCCGGGGGGAGTTATTCCGTAACGCATTTATAGCCGGAATGGTATTACAGCAACTGGACAGCCGTTTGCCGGCGTTGCTGGCCACGTTGCTGACTGGCAAGCTAACAGCCGATCAGCTGGTTGGTCTAGTTAGCCAGACAACAGGCTGGAAGCCCTCACAGGCAGACATTCGAGCCATACTGGCTGAGTTGGGGGCAGGGCAGTTTAGTCCAGCTCCCGAGACTGAAAAGCCAGATGAGGATACAGAAGCACTGGATGTTGCGCGTAAGAAGCTCAAGAGCTTTCTTTAAGTATTCAAAACGACAGTCAGCGAGTAACATAATCGAACCTCCGTATGTACGGTGGTGTGGGAGGAGGCTAAGCATGAGATTAGCCCCTATCCCGATAGTTTTTTCCTTTCTTCATCGAAGTTGGTGGTAGTCGGCATTGAGCCGACACTACTAATCAAAGAGCACGCTTGCAGCGTTCACGTTGTGTATGTGCTGCTTTACCGTCCGGCATAGTGGACTCAAAGGATACCGGGTAACCCCGGCCTTTTTACCGACAAAAGCAGCATTCTGGTGTTTCCCCTTGAGCAAGACTCTCCGCGCTTGGTAAGAAGCCAAAAGGGGAAGTACACCAGAGAGAAATTTTTCTTATGCTGACATGTCTATGAATGGCAATGGAGTAAAAAGTGAATATTTTTAAAGTCTATTTTTTAGGAAAAAATCTTCATGGTGAGGGTGTTGAATGTGTTTAATATGTCGCGGCAAAAGATAAAGATTCCGCTCGTAATCAGTGGGAAGAAGAAAACAAAGATAAAGATTATCGGTTTGTATTTGTTTCACAAAAATAAAGGGGGATTCCCCCTTTCAGACCGCTGATAAACCTCATTAAAAATATGAGGCTGATCAATCATAATTATTATTGCTGAATACCGTTTTGCAATTCATGCAGAGCAGCCACTTGCAAAAAGTGGCTTCGATTCTTGTACAAGTTTGGGCTTGCTTTAACTTGATCATCGATTTTCTTTGATAACAAATCAGGCAGAGTGACGTTGAATTTTGTCGATTTACCTAAATATGGTTCAATATCAATGTCAATTACAGCCCATGCCCACCCTGCGTATTCTTCATCTTTGATCCAGTAATCCAATGGCTTTGAGTCAGGGGGTAATTGGTTCATTTCGGCCAATAACTCTAAATGCCCAGTGATAGCTTCCTTGGAGTTTTTTATTGCATCCTCCATTGAATCACCCGCCGAGAAACAACCTGATATATCGGGCACAACCACGCCATAAGCGTAGTTCTCATCACCAATTTCAATCGCAATAGGATATAACACGTTATACTCCTCCAATAATTTTAAAAAATTTGATTAGTGCAGATGCAGATAAGGGGGCTTATAGCCCCACTTGCTTCTGTATTTTCCTGAGCAATCCCACTTTGATTTCCTGCTTGGGATGTGGAATTGTTAACAGGTCATTACGTTCAGGGTGTTTAAAATGATGATGGCTCCCGTTGATTCTTACCAGCACCCACCCTTTTTTCTCAACTTCTTTGATTAAATCTGCACTTCTCAAATCAACTCCTATCTGTTTAACTTGGTAATTATAATAACCCCGATAACTCTGATTGTCAATAAAAAATAACCTCAATAACCCTATTTAAATTAGAGCACGATTAAATGTAGCACAGGAAGGTTTTAGTTGGTTATTAAACAGTGTCTGAGTCTCAGTCGATTTGGCATTAAACTATTCGACCATGTTTTTCAACCGATAACCATGACGTGTTAACGTCGATTTGAGATCATTAATTTGCCTGGTCATAGGAATTAAAAGATAACCTACAATGGGACATCTAAGGGTGTTCAAGGATGGAATTTAGAGGGTACTGAAATGAGACGGTAGGGATACATGACGATAATTTCATTGCCACTTAAAGTGAGCATAAGGAGATGGATTGCAAGTATGACGGTGTTTAAATGCAAGCAGTTAGTGTGTCACGAATGCACCAAAGTGTAAGCTTCGAGTGCAATGCTGTATCAAAGATGAGGGCAGGTCCCTCGGGATCGGCGTACAGGTGCAGGTTCCAAACCACCTTGAGCTGCATCAGTAAAGAGCTGTTGTAGTGAGCGTCAAGGAAAAAGGTGCAGGTAAATGCGTCAGGTACGCAGTGAAATTGTATCCAGACTACTGGCACAGACATGCGAAATTTGCGGAACAGATGAGGGGCCTTTCGAAGTTCATCATGTTCGCAAATTATGTGATCTGAACAAGCCGGGACAGAGAAAGAAACCTTTGTGGGCCAAAATAATGGCCGCACGACGACGTAAGACTTTAGTCGTCTGTGTTAAGTGCCATAAGGAGATCCACAAGTTTCGTCCAACCAAAAATCGGGAAAAATGACACTGGAAAGCCGGATGAGGTCGAAAGTCTCATGTCCGGTTTGGAGAGGGGGCGTTCGGAAAAGTGCCATAGCAAATGGTAACTCGCTGGCGCTCTACTCTACTTCATGTCCGGTTGCGTGAGGGCCTGCGGGTGAGATCCCCTCGGGCTACTCGACCAGCTATAGTTACTTTCCGTTCAGTTAGATTTGATGGAATTGAATAACTTGAAGAAGAGAATGACTTATCAAATAACTAACTATTAGTTGAATTCTTATTCAAAAGCCGTAATGCTTGCGGATTTTTTGTTCACTGTCGGACAGTAACGGCATTGAGCCACTACTGTTCGAAAAACGAATCTCTTCAAGTGAACATACGTTCATGCCACTGTCACTATTGTTGCATGTCTGAGGAAATATTTAAGGAAAAAATATTTTTTCTGGTGTCCTTCCTTTTATCATTTTTATATTCGGGTATGTGTTCGCAGTGACCAAGAAAGATTGGTCATGTTCGTCATATGGTTGTGCTTGTCCCATGAAGGTGAAATTTTGATAGATGATGTTCAAGAGATAAGACTATTGAACAGCCATGATGGTAGTAGTAGTTGCTAGATGATCCCAAGCATGTTTCGTTTTGTTTGTAATAATGGGTTTAGTTTGTAGTGAAAATTTTGGTGATATCTGTGTTAATCATTAAGGATGATGTTATTAGTCAGTTTATATGGGTGAGATTATACAGTCTTTGATATATTTGGAAAAATTAAAGATTCTCGTGATCGTGATGAGATGAAAGAGATTCAACTTAGTGAAAGCGCGCAAATTGCCTTTGTGGAAAGCGTACTAGAGTACAAGTAGAAGATCATATTTCAGTATTTCCATAGAATGTTCTTGAGCCATCGTCGATGGGAAGATAATAAAAATGATTTTTGTACAATATATCAATGTATACAAGAAAATATTATAAAAGGTGGAATTAGAGGGAAAATAGTGCAGTGAAAACTAACTAGAGCTAGGTGGTTAATGTAATAACAAAAGATATAAAACTAAACAATGTGATGTTTTTTGGAAAAAATGAAAGATATTATAGGGTGGTTAAGATTAAGCGGCGAAATTTTTTGCCGCTTTTTTAATGTGGTTAACTATTTTATGATTCTGTATTTTTTGTATTATAAATTTTATTTTTTTTATTGATTTTTTGTTTTTTATTATTGGAAATAATTTCATTAATTTTTCTAGTGCTAACGGTAATTCCTACACTATCAAGTGCGGATTTAATTTCATAAATTTTGTACCCTTTTTTATTAAATAGTACCAAAAGATCATCCTTCATATCATCCAAAGCTTGATCCAATGTCATTCTTTGTTTGTTAAGATCTGGCATTTCTTGTAATTGTTCTTTAGCTAATTTAATTTCTTCAATGGAGAAAAATTTTTGAGAAGCCATAAGGTTCCTTTATTAAATAGTGTATGTTTACTATGTAATAGATAGTATATCTCGTGAAATCAGACTAATAAACCCCTGTAAAGTCTTATCTGGTAAATGACAATAAATATTTCATCTAGTATAATCCAAATAACTTTAATTAAAGAAGGGCAAATAACCTTAATTAAAGAAGGGTCAAATGTTGCATCTATCGATAATAGCCATTCATTAAAAAATTTATTAAAGAAAATTAAACGCTTGGTTGTTGGTGAAGATGAGGCTATGAAGAATGAAAAAAAACACGCAATAAAAGCTATTAAACATAGGCAAGAGCTTATTGATGCAACTCGCCCGATACCAGATCAGAATCAAGTATACTGGCAGCAATATGAAAACTGGAAACAAAAGCAGCCTATTGCTCAAATAATGGCCTTTGAAAAAGATATCCAAGGCTGTTTCCCTGGTCTTTCTAAAGAAGAGTTGTTACGCTGCTATGTAGAGCATTTACCAGATAGTTAATCCGTTAAATTTGAGTTATGGCCATCTTAATTGGCGGTTTTTGTGTTATTTACAGCTAATAATTAGCTATTTTTCATCCTGTTTATTAAAAAAAATTACTCCTAAATTGGATGCTATCTGAGTTTCATTGGTTATGTTTAATATAAAACCAATTAACTTCGTTAATATTAAAGTTATATTTGTTAAATTCGAAACTTATTTCTGAACTAAACGACCCTTAAAAAGGGAGTTAGCAGGTGGTTTAACCACCCACCTGCTACTCATAAAAAACAAAAAATGACTTCGCTTACAAGCAGCTTCGCTGCTGTCGCTCAGAAAAGAGACGTAATAAATACCTACAATAAATAACTAACCACTAAACGCTTCAACGTCCTTTCGTCTCCGACCATCTAACACCTTCTCCGCTGTTATATCCTGCCCATTTAGTTCGCTTCGCTCACAGCTTATCAGGACAGGGGGAACCGAGGCTCTCTATTTCGCTCTCAGTCGCATTACTTGCTCTTCGCTTACGCTCTATACAGTTTCGTACGGTTGGGCTTCAGACCACGATCACATTATATATAGGACTAGCGGTTGAGTAGACCCGCCGGTTACCCAGACGGGCCCCTCCTCAGAACCGGACGTGCGGAACTACCGCATCCGGCTCCCGACAGATCAGTGTCCCCACACATATTCAGCGAGCCCAGAGTATAGATCGGGTTTTCCATTTAGTTGGATAACCCAGCATTTTCAGGATCAGATTCAGCTTTTTCCACGTCAGTCGGCGACGACCACCTTTACGGTTGAACCATCTATAGATTATTCGCATACTTTGGTAGATAAACTGCCCAACTCGTCTCTGGTTATCAGATATGCCGTGATAATTTATCC
>NZ_NMQR01000062.1 GCF_003545805.1 Photorhabdus sp. CRCIA-P01
TAATTAATCTTTATATTATTGTTTTGTGTTATATTCGTTGATTTATTTTTTCACATGTTGAATTTTTATTATTGAAAATTAAATTGTGAATTATTATTTTAATATTAATGTCTTGGTTAAGTGCCTATCCCAATAGTTGTAATTTATATATTATTTAAATTCTGGGGTGTAATCAACCTTCCGAAAGGAACAGTAGTCCGACATAGGGCAATTAGTCGCTACCGTCTAATGGGGAGCCCCTACTAAAGTTCAGTAAGGGGCAATGTATTGTAAATAAACTTGAAACCAATAGCGGTATACGAGTTTATGCACAAGATGATCTTTGTGGCGCTGAATTTTCCGAAGGCAATTTTTGTGCTAGAGAAATAGTTCCAATAATGAATTTAGGAACAGTTTACCTTTCTGCGTAATTTGCCAGTGTGTTGCTGTTTCAGAGAGATAACCTGCGGCCAAGGCTTGCTCAATTTGAGTGTGAATTGAGACCTCAGATAACCCGGTGAAATCACTGAAATCTTGTTTTGGCATCATTTCTAGTAGACGGAATCGGTTCATAAAAAATTCAAATGGCCGATCTTCATTTTCTACCTGATTCTGTTTATCCAGATAGCGTCCTTGCATATATCCACGAGGATGTTTGGTTTTCACTGTACGCAGAATGCGGCCATCTTCAAATGTGATTTTTCCATGAGCGCCACAGCCAATACCAAGGTAATCTCCAAAGCGCCAGTAGTTGAGATTATGCTGGCATTGATAGCCTGGTTTGGCATAAGCAGAAGTTTCATATTGCTGATAACCTGCTGCTGTCAGCAATTGGTGGCCTTGTGAAAAAATATCCCATAAAGCATCATCGTCGGGCAGAACGGGAGGGCGGGAGCCAAAGCTGGTATTAGGCTCAATAGTCAACTGATACCATGAAAGATGCGGTGGTGATAACGCAATTGCCTGACGTAAATCATCCAGCGCCTCATCAAGGCTTTGGTTCGGCAAACCATGCATCAAATCCAGATTAAAACTGCGTAGCCCCAGACTAGCGGCTAAACGTGCTGCCCGTTTGGCTTCATCCGGTCCGTGAATACGGCCGAGCCGTACCAGTTTATCCGGGCTGAAACTCTGTACGCCAATGGATATTCGGTTAATACCCGCTTGCTGATAACCACTAAAGCGGTTGGCTTCCACAGTACCCGGATTGGCTTCCATAGTAATTTCAGCTTGCGGTGATACCGGTAGGCGATCGCGAACGCCATCCAGTAATTGTTGCATTGCCTGTGAGCTAAGTAGGCTAGGGGTTCCACCACCAATAAAGATAGTGGTAACTTCCCGTTCATTGGCCATTGGCAGATCTGCGTTCAGATCTGCCAATAAATGGTCAACATATTCCTGGTGCGGAACATCACCTTTCAAGGCGTGAGAGTTGAAATCACAGTAAGGACACTTTTGTACACACCATGGAATATGGATATAAAGACTTAGTGGTGGGAGCTTAAGCATTACGTAGTGTATCCAACATCATCTTTAGTGCCTGACCACGGTGTGAAACGGCATTTTTCTGTTCACCAGTTAATTCAGCCGCAGTACAGCCTAATTCCGGTATGTGGAAGATGGGATCATAACCAAACCCACCGTTACCGGCAGGTTTACGTGCGATAATCCCCGGCCAGCGGCCATGAAACACCAACGGTGTTGGATCTTCCGCGTGGCGCATATAAACCAGCACACAGTTAAACTGAGCTTGACGTTGATCATCAGGAACATCTTTCATCGCATCTAGCAGTTTTTCTAGATTTTGCTGATCGGTGCTGTTTTCACCTGCATAGCGGGCCGAATAGATACCTGGAGCACCGCCAAGGATGTCCACGGATAGACCAGAGTCATCTGCAATTGCCGGTAGGCCGGTAACTTGTGCGGCGTGGCGAGCTTTAAGAATGGCATTTTCAATAAATGTCAGCCCGGTTTCTTCGGCTGAATCTACGCCTAACTCAGTTTGAGCAACAATATCCAGACAAAAATCAGCCAGTAATTGTGCCAGTTCACGAACTTTTCCGGGGTTGCCGGTTGCCAGAACGACTTTTTGCATTATTTTAAACCCAATTTAATTCTTATTTACTGTATCAGCCATGAGAGAACATCAGCACGAAGATAGTTCAGTGCGTAGAGGATCAAAATGACGATCATTGCTGAAAAATCAAGGCCGCCCATTGTTGGAATAATACGGCGGATAGGTGCCATCAATGGTTCTGTTAGTTGCATGAGAACATAGTCAATCGGATTGCGTCCCTGGCTTATCCAGCTTAGTAGAGCACGTGCCAGCACCAACCAAAATATCAGTTTACCCGCTGCTGTCAGCAATTCGATTAACCCGATAGGGATAAAAAGTGTGAGGAAGGCAACTGCACCGGTACTGAACCAAAGTTGCGTGATTAATTTAAACAATACCAGAATGTAAGCAATAACAATGGAGGCAGTATCGAGCGAGCCAATAGCCGGTATAACTCGGCGTAATGGTCGAACGATCGGTTGAGTTGTTTTCACAATAAATTGGGCAAATGGGTTATAAAAATCACAACGAGCCCATTGCATCCATACACGAAGTAATAAAACAGCGATGTATAAATCCAGAACTGTGAACAGAATAAAGGTTAAAAATTGCATTTAGCAGCCTTGATAAAATTAAAATTGTTTTTCCATTTCCTGTGCCCGGCGAATAGCCGCCTGCATAGCGTTGGATACGGTTTCTGGCAATTTGCCTTCATAAAAAACACGTAATGCTTCCGCAGTAGTACCGCCTTTAGATGTTACCTGTTCACGCAGGGTTGCAAAAGGGAGATCTACATTTGATGCGGACAGTGCCGCAGAACCTATTGCCGTTTGCAAAACAATTTCACGGGCTGTTTGGCTATCAAAACCTAAACGTTCTGCTTCCTGTTGCATTGATTCCATAAATAGGAAGAAATAAGCAGGCGCACTGCCCGCTAAAGCGATGATGTCATTGATGCCGTTTTCATCTTTTACCCAGTAGGTTTTACCGACACTGTTCATTAATGCTTGAGTGAAGTCACGGTCAGACTGGTTGACTTGTTCAGATGCGAATAATCCACTCAACCCCTGACCAACCAATGCCGGCGTGTTTGGCATGATACGGACAATATTGAGTTTGTCTTGTAATAAAGCATCAAAACGTGCAACGGAAATGCCTGAGGCGATAGATAGAACTAGCTTGTTACTGAAATCTACGTTTTCTTTCAGAGGCTGACAAATATCCGCCATCACTTGCGGTTTTACCGCCAGAACAACAATGTCGGCTTCCTGTGCGTAGCGAATATTGTCACTACCGCTGTTAACGCCATACTCTTTTGCTAGTGCATCACGGCGAGTAGTACTTGGTGCGCAGACATTAATCAGCTCAGCAGGGTACCCTCCTTTTACTAATCCAGCTATGATGGCGTGAGCCATATTACCTGCACCAATAAAGGTAATTTTACGTTTCTCCATTGAATACCTCGTAGCATTGAAATGGTTAATTGTGATACTGACGCGCACCAAAAATTGCTGTTCCAATTCGTACTAATGTGGAACCACAATTAATAGCGGCAACCATATCATCAGTCATCCCCATTGAAAGAGTATCTATTTGAGGATATTTCGTTTTCAGGTTAAGGAAGGCTTGTTCCATTCTCCTGAAAACCACTAATTGATGTTCATAGTCAGGTTCTGGTACCGGGATTGCCATTAAACCACGGAGCCTTACATTCGGCAGTTTATTCACTTCGGCTGCCAGCGTTGATAGTTCATCAAGTTGAATACCTGATTTGCTCTGTTCATCACTGATATTTATTTGAATAAGAATATTCAGCGGTTTCATTCCCTCCGGGCGTTGTTCGTTCAGACGTTGTGCTATTTTTAAGCGGTCAATGGTATGACACCAGTTAAAATTTTCTGCCACCAAACGGCTTTTATTAGACTGTAACGGACCGATAAAGTGCCATATCAAATCATTACGATTTGCAAAATAAGCAATTTTTTCTACACCTTCCCGCACATAATTTTCACCAAACTGTCGTTGCCCGGCAGCGATTGCTTTTTCGATATCTTCCACAGGTTTGGTTTTACTGACTGCAAGCAAGGTAATTTCTTCTGGAACGCGTTCGCATTTCTGTGTGGCAATGGCTATGTGGGTCCTGACATCTTGTAAATTTTGTTCAATATTGTTCATGGTGACTCAGGAGATTAAAAAATGAATATGGATAAGCTAGTGGCCCTTAGTGTAAAGCATAATGCTTCAGATCTGCATCTTTGTATTGGGCAAGTTCCTGTATTACGTATAAATGGAGTGCTTTGTCCGCAAACTCAACTGCCATCTGTAAATAATCTATTGCTGGAAGAGTGGAGTAGGCTGTTTTTATCAGACAATCAGCGACAACAGCTATTAACTAGTGGACATGTGGATTTTGCGTTGGAGACAGAAAATGGCCAACGATTGAGAGGCAACATCTTTCGTCAGCATTCCGGGTTGTCAGCCGTTTTGCGTTTAATTCACTCTCAGTGTTCAACTCTGGAACAGCTAAAAGCACCTGAAATTATCCGTGAGATGGCTTTGCGGGAAGAGAGTGGGTTGATCCTGGTAACAGGTGCTACAGGCAGTGGGAAGTCGACAACGTTAACTGCCATTGTGGATATGCTGAATAGCCACAGTTGTCAGCACATTATTACGTTGGAAGATCCCGTCGAATTTATCCACCACAGCCGCGATTGTCTGATACAACAGCGACAAATTGGATTGGATTCGCCCAGTTATCAGGAAGCGTTAAAAGGGGCTCTCCGGCAAGATCCTGATGTATTGTTGTTGGGTGAGTTGCGGGATAAGGAGACAATACGCTTGGCGTTAACCGCGGCAGAGACTGGGCATTTGGTATTGTCGACTTTGCATACCAGAGGTGCTGTACAGGCAATTGACCGGCTGGTGGATATTTTCTCCGCTGAAGAAAAAGGGTGGGTACGTAGCCAGTTAGCAGGCAGCCTGAAAGCTGTGATAGCACAGCAATTAGTCTCTGCCCAGGGAGGGGGACGAGTTGCTGTATATGAAGTATTGGTAGTTAATCAGGCAGTGAGTCATCTGATACGAGAAGGAAAAAATCATCAAATAACAACACTTATGCAGACGGGCGCTGCCAGTGGGATGCAAACCTATGAGCAAGGCTGGCAGCAGCGTGAATTACAGGGATTACTGGCAGAGCAGACAGAGAGGAAGATCAAAAAGAATGCTATCAGTTAATCGCGAATCGCGAATCGCGGTTATACGGTTGCTGTTAATTGATAGCTGTTACTGTCACTTGATTGCTATTAATAGCGCTGTTCAAACCAGCTTTCCAGAATAATAACAGCGGAAGTAGCATCTACTTTTCCTTTATTTAAGGCTTTATAACCACCTCGGTCAAACAGATGAGCACGGGCTTCAACAGTTGTCAGGCGTTCATCTTGGAGTTGAACTTGTACGCCAAACCGGCCATGCAGCCGGTTTGCAAATTTACGTGCTTGCACTGTGACTAATTGCTCAGTGCCATCCATATTGAGGGGAAGACCAACGATAACCAGATCAGGCTGCCATTCTTTAAGTAATTTTTCGATTTGCCCCCAATTGGGGATACCCTCTGTGGCTTTAAACGAGGTTAATGCTCTGGCGGTGCCCGTGATTTCTTGTCCAATGGCAGCGCCGATGCTGCGGGTGCCAAAATCGAAGGCCATTATTGTACGGTTATTCATCTATGCATGCCCCGCCTGTGGAGCAATATTATAGATATTGATTCCGAGCAAAGATGCGGCTTCACGCCAGCGGTCCGCAATGGGTGAGTTGAAAATAATGTGTGGATCAGCGTTTGTTGTTAGCCAGCTATTCTCCATTATCTCTTTTTCAAGTTGACCCTTTTCCCAACTGGCATACCCCAACGTGACCAATATCTGTTTTGGTTGACGTGGTGTACCCAAGGTTTCAAGGACATCTTTGGAGGTAGTGATCATTGTGTCATCGGAAATTTTGATACTTGAACTGAAACCTGGTTTTGGTGTGTGCAATATAAAACCATGATCTTCAGCAAGTGGGCCACCAGTCATGACAGGCTTGTTTAGATTGATACTTTCATCCCGATCTTCTGGTGATATTTTCAGCTTTTGTAAAACTTTCCGAACGGAGATTTGCTCGATAGGTTTATTTATCACCAATCCCATAGCCCCATTTTCATTGTGTTCACATATGTAAACAACTGAACGTTTGAAATAGGGATCAGATAATGAAGGCATGGCGATAAGAAAATGGTGCTGTAGATTCATTTTTTTTCTAGTAATTAACCTAGCTATGTAAGGATTATTTAGCCCAACAGTATGTGGGCTAAAAGTATAAATGACAAACCCTGACAGGCAAATTCGCAAAAAGAATTTTTTATTTCTCTAATCGTTCTTCAATCGCATTTATTAACATGCCAGTGATTGAAATATCAGGGAAAGCGGCTTCTATCTCGCGTGCACAGGTTGGACTGGTGACATTAATTTCAGTCAGTTTGTCTCCAATGATGTCCAGACCAACAAAGATTAACCCTTTTTCTTGCAAAGTTGGAGCAACAGCTCTGGCGATAGCCCAGTCACTTTTTGAAAGTGGACGAGCTTCACCACGGCCACCCGCAGCAAGGTTACCACGGGTTTCACCTTTGGCGGGGATACGAGCCAGGCAATAAGGAACGGGCTCACCATCGACAATTAATACCCGTTTATCGCCTTCTTTTATCGCTGGTAGGAAATTCTGCGCCATGCAGAAGCGATTGCCATGTTCCGTCAAGGTTTCAATAATAACGCCAACGTTTGGGTCATCTTTTTTCAGGCGGAATATTGATGCGCCGCCCATGCCATCTAGTGGTTTAAAGATGACATCACCATGTTTCTGGTGGAATTCACGTAAGTGGGTGGCGTTGCGAGTCACTAATGTATCTGGTGTTAAATCAGGGAACCAGGCTGTGAAGAGTTTTTCGTTACAATCGCGTAGGCTCTGTGGTTTATTGACAATGAGCGTGCCTTTCTCTTCCGCGCGTTCCAAAATATAAGTGGCGTAAATGTATTCGGTATCAAATGGTGGATCTTTACGCATCAGGATGACATCCAATGTTTCCAGGGCCAGATCTTGTTCTCTATCGAATTGATACCATTGCTGTGGATGGTTTTCTACCTGCAATAGGCGGGTACGAGCGCGGGCTTCCCCTTGGTGCAGATAGAGATCACTCATCTCCATATAATGGAGTTCCCAGCCGCGACGTTGTACTTCTAATAGCATGGCAAAACTGGTGTCTTTCTTGATGTTGATGGATGAAATAGGGTCCATCACTATGCCGAGTTTGATCATTCTTTCTCCTTAACCCAAATCGCCGAAACGCACTTGTAATGCAGTAATTGCGGTGAGCGCTGTCGTTTCTGTTCTCAGTACCCGTGGTCCTAATAGGATATCAGTAAATTGGTAATTAGCTGTCATGGCAATTTCGTCTATCGATAATCCACCTTCCGGGCCGATCAGTAAACGCACTTTTTCTACAGGTAAAGGCAGGGTATTGATGCTTTGACTGGCTCGTGGATGTAGATTTAATTTTAAACTGACATCATTTTCCGCACACCAGTGCTCTAGTTGCATCACTGGGCGAATTTCAGGTATACGGTTACGATAGCATTGCTCACAGGCAGCAATAGCAATTTTCTGCCACTGTTGAAGTTTTTTAGCCAGCCGTTCTCCATCCAGCTTTACACCACAGCGTTCAGAAATTAAAGGCGTAATAATATTTACCCCTAATTCTACGGATTTTTGAATGGTGAATTCCATTTTCTCACTGCGGGATATGACTTGCCCCAGATGGAGATTAAGTGGTGATTCATTATCGGCAAGTTCGCTATTGTTGATATGTACTTTGACAGATTTTTTGCTAGCTTCGGTAATCTGAGCGTTGAAGATCTGATTGCTGCCATCAAACAGTTGCAACTGTTGGCCATGACTCATTCTGAGTACCCGCCCAACATGGTTAGCCGCCTCATCACTCAGATAAATTTCAGTATTCGATGAGAGTAATTCCGGGTGATATATGCGGGGTATACGCATGTTTTTCTTTCCTTCCTGCGGGGTATACCCGTCATCTTTCAAGTTGCCTCTTTGTTGGCTGCACTCACTCACCCCGGTCACATCGTTATCTATGCTCCCGGGGATTCGCTCCCTTGCCGTCGCGATGCATCTTGAAATCCATTGGGTATATACATAAAGCAATAAATAATGGAGGGTATGATAAGGGAGGCTTAATCCAATTATCAAGCTATCTCGATGCAGATTGTTATCTCTGAATAAATGTTGCGAGTCTGCTCGCATATTTATATTTAATTTGACTGTTTTATATTTATTTTGTTGTTTTAAAGTAGAGGTATTTATTATTATCTTTTTATGCCAAAGACATAATGAATATTTTTTTGTTATTTGGTTGAAATATTCATTATATAATTAATTTGGAGATGTTTTATTAAATGGATATTAATGTTGAGGTGATTGTTTTAGCTATTTTTATTGGAATAGTGTCTGGAATAACTTTGAATAAAGTGATATTTGTATTTATTAAAATTATTTATGGATATGAGAAAATATTTTTTGGTTATTTTCAGGTTGAATTAGTGACTCTGTTTATAACTGCTATTTTTATGATTTATTTTCCATTGAATTTTCATTTATATGTTGTTTTGATATTTGTTTGGATGCTAATTATACTTTCTTTTATTGATATAAAAATTAAGTTATTGCCAGACATAATAAATTATTCACTTTTATGGTTAGGGTTACTATTGAATTTGAATCAAACTTTTGTGCCTATCGAACAAGCTGTGACAGGTGCGATTGCGGGTTATTTGATTTTATGGTCGCTCTATTGGTTATTCAGAATAATTTGTCATAAAGAAGGGTTAGGATATGGTGATTTTAAGTTAATGGCGGCGGTTAGTGCCTGGTTGGGGATTGGTGCAATTCCTTTATTAATGTTTTTATCCTCATTGTTTGGTCTTATTGGGTACTTTTGGATGTGGAGAATACGAGAAAATTACCGAAAGTCTGTTGCTTTTGGTCCATATATAGCCATTTCTGCGGTCATAATGATCTATATGCACTTATTGGGAATAGATGGGGTATCGTGAATGGCGCCCGATAGCTGAAAATGTATGGGCGCCAGTAGTTAAAATTGTGGTATTGAAACTGACTGTGGTATTAAAACTGATCGTGAATCAGCGCATCTTGCCAACGTTTGGGTTGTCCCAAGTATTTATCAAGAGAAATAATAGATAGCTCGTTTCTGTTATTTTCTAAAATAAACGTAGGGAAACCTGAGCCGCCAACTGCTGCCAATAGTTCACGGCTTTTCCTAATATGTTGGAGACTTTCTGATTCATTATTCAGTGTCAGCTCTTGCTGGAACAGCTCTGAATCAAGCTGTAATTCATTTGCCAAATTCAGTAATGTTTCAGTTTTGCTGATTTTTAATCCACGAACATAATGCGCTTTTTGTGCTGCCAGTAACATTTCGACACCTTTACCAGCCAGCTTTTCTGCTGCAAGAATGGCTGATATTGGTGGTAATGAATCCATAATCAGTGATTTATCATTTAACAGTGTGACATATTGCTCACTGAAAATTTGCCCGGTAAGGCTTGCGATCCGTTTATCCTGACTAAGGACATAATCACGCCATGTGCTGTCTATTTGGCGTCTATTCTCACCTGTCAGCATTCCGCCGCCATGCAATTCAATTTCCATATTCGCGACCTCTTTTGCTGCTTGTATCAGAGAGGAAACGCCATAACACCAGCCACATAGTGGATCATAGATATAATGCAGAGTCATTCCGGGCATATTACTTATTCCTGAAAAAGAGTTAATTCACTTATTGGGGCCACTTCATTTCGCCTTTCAGCACCTTAGCACTTAATTCGAGACTGGATTTGTCTCCAAGTTTTGGATAGTGCTTTTCCATTGCGGCTATTAGCGCTTTTGAATCTTTCGCTTTTGCCAGCTCTTTCTCAAAAATAGTCAGGTACTTTTGCGTGAAATGAACGGATTCCAACGTCATTGGTGTGTTACCAATGAAATGTCCCGGAACCACAATTGTTGGTTTTAGCTCTTTTATACGATCTAATGTCTGCATCCAGTTTTTACGAGACTCTTTAGTCTGTGTATCCGCCATCCAGACATGAATGTTGCTTGAAACAGTGACACCGCCTACTACCGCTTTTAATTTTGGTATCCAAACAAAAGTACGGTCAGCTGCAGGGCCATCAAGACCTTCGACGATTAACTTCTCACCGTCAACTGTAAAAGTGTTACCTTCCAACGGTTGCGGCACGATAACTTTTTTGGGGGCCCGTTCTTTCAGAACACCTCCCCAATAAGCCAGTTTGCCATCTTTGGTCTTTTTGATTTCTTTAATGGTTTCTGGTGATGCAATGACTTTTGCGTTAGGGAACGCTTTGGTCAGTGTATCAAGGCCAAAATAGAAATCAGGATCAGACTGACTGATATAGATGGTTGTCAGTTTTCTGCCGGTATACTTAATTCTTCTGGCCAGTGCTTCAGCGTCATTTTTTTGGAACTGAGCATCGATCAGTACAACTTCTCTATCACCGATGATGAGCTCAGAAGAGACGGGAAATACGCTTCTTTCACCTGGATTGAAAACATCCAGTTTTAGGTTAGTGGCTTGTGCCAGAGAAATAGTACCCAAGGAAAGGATACCTGCCAGCGCAATATTTAGTGTTGTTTTGCGAGTCATGATTGAATTCCTGATGTTGTGTGTAGCAAGGTTCATAATAAGTTGCGTTTTTCGATGAAAAAACCGCATAATTGGCAATTATTTGTTGCATAAATCGAGCTAATTGATGGATAGAATCACTGCTGCGCAAGTGTTCACTATAATTGTAGAACAAGGTAGCATGATTGCTGCATCGGAACGGTTAGATATGTCGCGGGCAATGGTATCCCGCTATCTGGCTGAAATGGAAAAATGGGCGGGAGTACGTCTGTTACATCGTACAACGAGAAAGATCAGCCTGACATCAGCAGGAGAGATCGCTTATCAGCGCAGCCGTAAGTTATTGCAATTGTCGGAAGAGATGCCTGTTCATCAACCAGTAGAAGCGCAGGAGTTGAGTGGTCTTTTACGGATAAGCAGTTCTCAATCTCTGGCAGTAAGCGCGTTGTCTGTGGCGATTCCTGAGTTTATGCAGATTTATCCTCAGATAGCTATTGATATGCAAATGAGCAATAAGGCAATAAATTTGGTCGAGGAGCGGATAGATTTAGCGTTACGCATCACGAATAATCTGGAACCGAATTTGATCGCCAGACCGTTATCGACATGTCATTCTGTGATTTGTGCTGCCCCTTCCTACCTGATGGGAAAAATGCTTCCTCAAAAGCCTGCTGATTTAGCCCTGCATAACTGTATGACTTATAACTTTTTTGGCAAAAGTCTTTGGTTATTTGAACACCGAGGGGAAAAATATTCTGTTCCTGTTAGCGGTACTTTGAGTGCCAATGAATCGATGGTGTTAATGGAAGCAACATTGCAAGGTGTGGGAATCGCCATGCAACCTTATTATTCTGTTGCTTCGCATTTGGCGTTAGGAAAATTGATTCAGTTGTTGCCAGAATATCGACCTCAGGCTATGGGAATTTATGGTATTTATGCCAGTCGTCAAAATATGCCAGCAACGCTGAGGGCATTACTGGATTTTCTAGTTCAATGGTTTGCTTCCTCTCCGCACTGGCAAGCACTAATGCTGAAAAGCTGACTTGAGTTTCTGAGGAAATAGGGCAATCTGTGCTTTCAGGTGTTCAATAAAAGCATCGACTGGGGTGGAAGAAGGGCGGTGAATGGGTTTGATTAGGCTGACAGTAAAAGGAATGTTAATACTAAATGGGCGGGCGCATATTTCAGCTTCGCCGTGGTGGTCCAGATAATCGAGTACGGTCAGTGGGTTGACAATAGAAACGCCGATACCTTCCCGCACCATGGCACAGACTGATGCGGCACTGTGAGTTTCCATAATCATTCGGCGGTGAATATGGTGCTCTGCGAAGATTCCATCAATAAGTTGACGGTAGCTGTCTGTTATCGAAAGGCTGATAAAATTTTGCCCACTGAAATCTTCTGGCGTCAGTAATGATTTATGACTAAGTGGATGAACTGCGGGCAATACGCAAATTTCATTCAGCGTGATCAGTGTTTCTCTTTGTGTACCGGGTGGTGTTTGCAAATGTTCGGTCAGGCCAAGATCATGACGCTGAGCTGAGAGCCACTCTTCCAATAGCGGTGATTCTTGTGGAATGATGGTTAAATTAGCCTCAGGGTATTGGCGAGTGAAGTTGTGACAAACTTTAGGTAATAAGGATTGTGAAAATACCGGCAGGCAGGTAATAGAAAGTTGAGCGTGTTGAAATTTACGGATACTGTCAGCCGCATTCATGATTCTTTCAAGTCCATAATAAGAGCGCTGAACTTCTTCAAAAAGGCGTAATCCTTGTGCTGTCGGATGCAGGCGGCCTTTTACCCGGTCAAACAGTTTGAATTTTATCAGATGTTCGAATCGTGCTAATTCACGGCTAACGGTCGGTTGTGAAGTTTGTAATAAAACCGCCGCTTCTGTCAGATTTTTTGCTGTCATTACCGCATGGAATATTTCAATATGGCGCCATGAACAAGCAGACATAGATGACTCCTTTAGTTGATAACTCTATATCACAGATGAATAGACTATAGCGAAACAGATATTTTTATTCCTGTTTTTTACTGCCAATAATGGGTTATCTGCTGATTTTGTGAGAGAAACCCTAATGAGTACCTTTATCCGCAATAGTTGTTCTGATCTGATCCCCGAAAATCTAAGCTGTCTGCCAGAAACGTATGGTGCTCCGTTATGGGTTTATGATAGCGAAACGATTATTCAACGAATCAGAATGTTACGGCAGTTTGATGTGGTTCGATTTGCGCAGAAAGCTTGCTCTAATACTCATATTTTGCGTCTTATGCGTGAGTATGGTGTGAAAGTTGATGCGGTTTCACTGGGTGAAATTGAGCGTGCTTTGCGGGCTGGGTTTCGTCCGGGCCAAGAAATGGCAGAAATCGTTTTTACTGCTGATTTGATAGATGTGCCAACGCTTAAACAGGTAACCGAACTGGATATTCCGGTTAATGCGGGCTCTATTGATATGCTGGAGCAGATTGGTCAATGTCAAAAAGGGCATCCGGTATGGTTGCGGATTAACCCTGGGTTTGGTCATGGTCATAGCCAGAAAACCAATACTGGTGGTGAAAACAGCAAACATGGTATTTGGTATCAGGATCTCCCACTGGCAATTGAGAAAATACGGCACTATGGATTGAAATTGCTTGGTTTGCATATGCATATTGGCTCTGGTGTTGATTATCAACACCTTGCGAGTGTGTGCGATGCAATGGTTGAACAGGTTATTCTCTGCGGTGAAGATATTCAGGCAATTTCAGCTGGTGGTGGTTTATCGACTCCTTATCGGCAGGGAGATGAACAGATCGATATCGCTCATTATTTTGGGTTGTGGGATGGTGCTCGTAAAAGGATTGAGCAACATTTGGGCCATAAAGTTGAGCTGGAAATTGAACCGGGGAGATTTTTGGTTGCAGAATCTGGCATTCTGATGACAGAAGTTCGGGCTGTTAAACAGATGGGAAGCCGTCATTATGTGCTGGTGGATGCAGGATTCAATGACTTAATGCGCCCGGCAATGTATGGCAGTTATCACCATATCTCGGTTTTGCCTGCTGATGGACGTCAGCTTGAACAGCTTCCATTACAGGAAACGTTAGTCGCAGGTCCGTTATGTGAATCAGGTGATGTTTTTACACAGGTTGAAGGTGGTGGGGTTGCGCCAAGAATGCTGCCACCTGTTCAGGTTGGCGATTATCTGGTTTTTCATGATACCGGTGCTTATGGTGCGTCAATGTCTTCTAATTACAATAGCCGTCCGCTTATCTCCGAAGTGCTGTTTATTAATGGCAAACCTCAATTGATTCGCCGTCGTCAAACGATTGAAGAGTTATTAGCGTTGGAAGAGGTATCTTTTGCATATCATCCCCTTGAGGGGAGGCCATCCGGCTTTGGTCAGTGGATTCTGGCGAACAGACAGACAGCCTAAGAATCAATATTTCTTTGCTCAGGGCGCTATTGTTTTTGATGTTCGAGGTGCGGAGACAGGCACAATGATTTAGCATCTGATACGGGAAGCGGCAAGTATGTCGGAATAACGGATTATCTACTGCCTTATAATTATAACCTGAGGTTTGCTTAAGAAGGGAACTCAGTGCCTGAGGCACGATCAAAGTTTTTGTCAAATAAAACAGAATCGTGGAGATCCTCAAGCATGTCTAATTTAGAAGAACTTTACTGCGGCGTCGATGATGTTTGCCAAAAATTTATTCCTCTCTGGCATCAACAGTTAATTGAAAATGGCTTGCTCAAACATCGCCGCGACGCTTCCCTTTCTCTCAGTGAAGTGATGACGATCCTCATTTTATTTCACATGAGCCATTATCTTGATTTTAAATCCTTTTATTTTGAGTATGTGACACTTTATTTCCATAAAGAATTCCCCAAATTAGTCAGTTATACCCGAATGTTCACACTGAAAAAAAGAGCACTCATCCCCCTGTGTGCATTTTTCACGTCGAGGAAAAAGCAGTACAGGCTGGTTTTATGGCTTTAAACTTCACCTGCTTATCAATGATTGTGGGGAGCTTTTAGCGATCAAGTTGACCCCGGTTAATACAGATAATTGCCAACCGGTCAAACAGTTAGTGAAAGGGTTGAGTGGGTATGTATATGGAGAAAGGTTATCTTTCACAAGCACTGTGTGAAGAGCTGACAGCGGAAGGAATGACATTGGTGACGAATGTACGCAAGAATATGAAAGCCAACGCTTTATCACTATGGGATAATCAGATGTTAAGAAAGCATTTTGTGATAGAGACCGTTGTGGATCAGTTGAAAAATATTTCTCAGATAGAACGCTCAAGACATCGTAGTATTCTCGGTTTTCTGCTGGAAGTCGTGTCAGGATTAATGGCCTACACTTTTCAGCCGAAAAAGCCGAGCTTAAATTTGTGTAATTTTGAAATAGCTATCCTTAAACAAAACTGAGATTAACTATAACGATAAAGGATGTCCATAATACTGGAGATAATTCATACGAGCTGGATAAACCAGCCCGATAAATTAAAAATAATCAATGGCAAATATATGAGAATCCTTAACTATTGAGTAGAAAGCATGAGGAACCCAAGAGTCAATGTAAATGGAATCCCCTTGCTTAAGGCTATCTCTACGGCGTTCTCTCTGCTCACTCAGCCATAAAACACCAACTTCTCCTTTAAGATTAAGAAATGATATATCGTCCAGAGACTTCTTGTGGCTATTCAATAATGCGGAAATTGTACCTTGATTGAAAACAAATAGATGATCTTTCATGGCTTATATTTTACGTAGTATAGAATGGAGATCCGCAACATCCTGAAAGGATAGACCTGAAGATTTAATTATTGCTACTTCCCGTACCAACGCAAGTAAAGGAGCTAATTCATGTTCTTTATAACTAATATCCAGTTTCTCAAGGGCATATTTAATTGATGCTTTACTTGAGCTACGGGGTATCGCTGCCCTTATTGTGGGCATGATAAGTATTGCCAGTTAAAATCTCGTCTCCTTTATCAGTGCAATCAATGCCATCATCAGACATCCTTGACGGCCGGCACATTGTTTTCTGCGTCAAAATTACCTTTAACCGTGTGGTTTTTGGCGATTTATCTCATGACTCAGGAGATAAATGGGATTTCTGCACTTGAATTGTCACGTCAACTGGGCATTTCCTACAACGCCGCGTGGCGTATGAAACACAAGCTAATGAAAGCGATGAAAGAACGGGATGACGAAAAGCCTCTCTGCGGATTTATCCAGCTTGATGACGCATACTGGGGCGGGGCTCGGCATGGCCCCCTATGTTCATGCGTTTTAGCGTTGTGAAAGGGTTTAAGACCGGGGAGTTTACCCGTTGGGCTAAAACGCCCCTTAAACCAAAATCCCTTGTTATTTCAGATGGATTAGCTTGCTTTCGGGGGGTTGAGCAAGCCGGGACTTTCCATTTGCCCCTCGTCACTGGCGGTGGAGCGCAGAGTGTTAAGCTGCCCTACTTTCAGTGGGTTAACACAATGATAAGTAACGTAAAAAATTCAATACGTGGAACATATCATTCGATTAGCAAAAAGTATTTACCTCGTTATCTTGCCGAATTCTGTTTCAGGTTCAATTGGCGCTTTAACCTTAAAAGAACATTCGAACAGCTTATTTATTCATGTATCCGGGCAGCACCTATACCTGGGTATTTACTCAAGCTAGCTGAAATTCGATGGTAATCAGGTAACCATTTAGTCATATCCTACCTTTATTCATTCTTTAGCTTGAATTTCAATCGTATCAATGATCAATATAGCTAATTATTAGTATTATTAACACAGAGTATTCTTGTCAATATATCGTTGACACGAATACGCACAAGCACAGGGAGTATAAGAAATTTAAAGTCTGGAATAATGCTTACCCATGGGTGAACGAGACGATATCTCCAAGTCAACTAAATACATTCAACAACTATAGGTCTTTCAGAATACTATCAAAGGCAACATGACAAATAGAATCATCTAATAATATTAAGTAGTTAATAATAAAATAAAAGAAACAAGTACTGAACAAAAGGAAAACGATCACCATGTTTAATAATAGAGCTGTTATGCTTAATGTGTTATTAATCTCTGCAAACATCACCGGTTCGTCTGGTCTGATGATTTGGGTAGATACTATGCTTAAAGATGGAGGCATGATTCTATACGCTTATGTTCCTGTTTTTTCCTATTTATTGGGGTTATCTCTGGGGTGTATGACCATATCCTGCCTCATTCGAAAAATGAATATTGCTCTTTTTGAAAAAAATATTTTTGGATTCTTCTTATTTTTAGCAACTATAAACTGCATTCTCTTTGCAAGAGAAACAACACTTATTTCAGTTTGGCTGGATGCTCTACATAGAATATTATGGGGAGTAATAAGTGGATTTATTGTCATAATGGGAAGAAATATTCTTATAACCGAAGGAAATGAAAAGAGGACGAATAAGGATTTTTCTATCTTAAGCCTGGCGTTATTAAGCCTGCCATTTATAATCCCAGTCACTTTCTCTTTCTTCAGTTTAAACTCCCGTACATCAGCAGATTTTTTTTCTGCTTTTATTTATTCTATTGCTTCAATTATCTATTTTACTGGCTCTAAAAATAATAATGCAAAAAAACAAAAACATGATATTAAGGATTCTGTAAAAACAGACAATAAATTAGTTGTTTTCTTTTCTTTTTCAAGTTTGGTTATAATCAATGTTTGTTTTTTCCTCTCTTTAATGATTATGCCAGCAATGCGAACAAAATATTTTGAACATATTGATATGGTTCAAATGTATATTATACTACTGATTATATGGTTCCCCTGTGCAATTGGTATCATGAAAGTCATGAAATCCGTACTTTTTAAAAAAAGAATCATGGTAGGTAATATCATTCAATTATTTTCTCTCGGATTTTGTTCACTTGGAATTATTATAAATTATGGCATGCTCTATTTGCTATTCACAATTATGGTGTTTTTAGCTAATACAATTATGCAACCTGTTTTTTTCTCTTATCTAGGGTTATATTCAAAAAATTCTCTTTATATTTTGGGTATGCAGTCAGGGATTTATGTATTTATTACTATGATTATTCTTTTTTATACTATTTACTTAGGTGTTGGCCTTGAAGAAATCATTACTGGATTTACAATATTATTAATTTCTTCAATAGTTATTTCTACTATTTTTATTTCAATGGTTAATTTAAAAAAATAATAATGTCAGGTAGTAAAAGACGATAAATTTATATAAATCAACTTTCATTGATAATATCTCAATCTTGCCTTTATCTTTTAATTAAATTAAGAGATAAAGGC
>NZ_NMQR01000063.1 GCF_003545805.1 Photorhabdus sp. CRCIA-P01
GTTAACCATAATAATGAAAGAGCTTGTGCGGAAAAACATTTTCATTGCCTGAATACCCATGATGTCATTATCTTCGACAGGGGATATTTTAGTTATTATATGTTACATCAAGTCATAAAAAATAACTTGAATGCCATATTCAGAATACAGGAAGGTAATAGAAATAAAGTAGTTAGAGAATTTTCTGACAGTCATTACGATGATGCGATTGTGACTTATGTTCCCTCTTAGGCGGTAAAATCAGACCTTAGAAAAAGAAAACTACTTTCAGCATTTCCTGCTATAACGTTACGGCTAATAAAGTATTTTCATGAAGATGTTGAATATATCTTTGCCACGACTTTAACCCATCAAGACCATTATAAAGCCGAAGACTTCGGTGATTTATATAATCAGCGATGGGAAATAGAAGAATTATATAAATTATCCAAATCAATATTATGTGTTGAAGATTTCTATTCACATAATGAAAAAGGGGTCAACCAAGAACTTCAGGCACATATTTTATTACTTAACCTGGCAAGAATATTAGGAAATGATTGTTATCACAAAGACGATGAGGGTATCAATGACAAGGATAATAGGGATAATGAACGGAAACTGAACTTTAAAAACTGTTTGTTTTTTATTGTCAAACACCTCCCTCTGATCATTCAAAGTAGGTTAAAAAAGCATTTTAAATCATTTTATTACCTACTTCACAAGTATATAACAAAGATGACCCAACGGGTGAGACCAGGACGACACTATCCACGAAAATCGATGAAACCCCGAACACGGTGGAACTCTTTTGATGCGCCGGCAAGATCTTAACCGAATGCCATTGTCCGGCGTAGAACCCCTATATGGTGCGCTACGACAAAGATATTTCATGAGCTTGCGAACCAGAAGGGCTGCCAGATTCTGGAGGGGCATCTGATGCGCGACCATGTCCACATGTGCATCAGCATTCCGCCAATATCGACAATCGTCGGTTATCTGAAGGGGAAAAGCGCGATAGCAATAGCCCGGCACTTTGGCAGGGGCAAAAACTTCACCGGCGAAGTCTTCTGGGCACGTGGCTACTTCGTATCTACGGTAGGGCTGGATGATGCAACGATCAAGGCTTACATACGCAACCTGGAGCGAGAAGATGGACGGTACGATCAGATGAAACTGAACGTATAGCAATCGCCTTGGGCGGCTCATGGTGAGGAACTAACCTTAGAGCCTCCGGCTCTGCCGGAGGATACTTACTTTGTATGCCATTAACATGAGAGACTAAAACAAGTATGAATAATCTTTTCACTCAAGCGGAAAATTTTAGCAGTGCCATTTCCGGGGGGGTAGATCCCCGGACAGGACTTTATAATCTCAATCTGTCACTGGGAACTGTTAAAGGAAACGGAGGGCTGGGGCCTGATTTCCCTGTGACCCTGAGTTACTCTCCTCTAGCTCAGGGGAGTGATATGGGGTTCGGTGATGGGGTTTCGCTGGGATTTTCAACATATGATGCCAGCTCAGGACGGCTGTTGCTATCCACCGGTGAGCAATACCAGGTTAACTGGTCAGGACAGGGAAATAAACTAAACATCAGGCAAAAAAAGCTCGACAGTTACCATATGGAAAAGCTGGACGGTAAGGCCTACAAGATCATCCATTGTTTGGGCGATCTTGAGTTCCTGCAGGGATTTGATTACGGTGGCGATTTAAAGTTGCCAAAACAGCTGGTCAGTGTGGAAGGATATACGCTTCATATTGACTCCGTTAACCTCAACGGAGTCATGTACCTGTCAAGACTGCGTGATGAGTCGGAGACAGCACTTCTGAATATTGATTACGATGGCAACAAAACAACGCTCACGTTTTATCCGGATACGCTCGAGGGTTATAGTGTTGTACTGACAACCAATAACGGTTATCTGGTCGCGGTAGGAATAGCCGTTACCGGCTACCCCCCGCACAGATCCGGACGTGCGCTACTAACGCATCCGGCTCCTACCTCGGGTGTTTGGCGTAAAAGCGCTGCAAAGGATAAGGATGTACAATTCGGGGGGACGGTATCCATTTAGTCACCAACTGACTGTAACGCGACCACGTCATTTTGTGCCGCTGGCTTCGCCGTCTCAGTGACTTCAACCACATCCGCTTCACTTCTTCCACAAATTGACACAATGCTCTGCTGTTGAAGGGGACGCCATAGTAATTGATGTGCCCTTCTATCACTCGTTTCAGCCACCGTCCCGTTTCTTCCGGGCGGTTGTGCAGCCGTTGCCGCAGCCCCTGCTTTATTCGCTTCAGTTGTGTTTGACGTCGTTTTCGTTGAGTTTTGCGCATCACCGCATCCTTGCCCGTGTGTAGTCGTCCTATATGGACCAGCGGGAGCATTTGAACAGAAACTTACGGTTTTGCCCTTTCGGTAGGCTCAGTACCGTAAGGTTCTCCATCAACAAAATAAGTGCCATTGGGTAATACGTGTTTATAGGGTAGTAAAGAGATATGGGCTAATACGTTATCATCTATGACATCACCATTTTCACGTAACCCATTAACAATGTTGCTTATTTTTGATGTGTTCCAGTACAGGATTGCATTGGATACCAGATTCAGGGCGCTGGCCTTATTCATGATCTCTTCGTAATCACCGGTCGTGAATTCGCCCTGGTTTGCAAAAAATATCCATCTGGGTAACTTATGCCGGTATTCGCCTTTATTGAGCTGAAGCTGAACTGTACGACGTAAATCCTGATCGGTCATATAGCGCAGAATATATTCCGTCTTAATCAGTCGATCCAGATTGGTAAACGCCTTAGAAAGACGATCAGATGGAAAACTGTTGGTGAGCCGCTCTACGATGACGTGGGCCGGTACTGTACGTTCTTTGAGAGATTGCGATACATGAATCATCGCATCCCATTGTTCCTCAATAATGTCCAAATCTGCCGTTTTATTCAGTAATGGTGTGAAAACACCATAATTAACCGTGCGGTCAACCCGATCTTGGATTACAGGAAATCGCTTTAGTGCTGTACACAGAATATTGATCGGATACGTGCGTATATATCCCAATCGCCTTTTCGTAATAACCATTGGCGATAAACAGACGGGAACGAGCACGGTAGCGACCAATTTTCTGTTGATCAGATGTGGTTAACGTCCAGTCCCGTGCCATTTCCTCGTCAGAGAAATCCTGTGGCAACGTAACCGGCTGGTAACGTTGCCGCTGAGTCAGGAATCTTTCGCTTGCTGACACCCGTCACCTCCCCCTGAAGCTTACCGTCCCGTTGATATGTTTGTGGGGAACACATGGCCGTACTCACACAGTAAAGAAAACCCTGGTTTGTGAGAATCGAATCTATTGTTTTTTATATGACGTAGTTTCAGGGCTTAGCGATTCTCGAAACCCATTCTTGAAACTCTATTCTTAATTCCCTATGCTCTCAACGGGTTTCGATAAAAAAAAATCAGCAGGCAGGTGAGAAAAAATGGAAAACAGATTGCGGTTTGAAGTACAGGACTATTTCGGCTGTTTCGTGTACTGGGGTGTTCACCCGCGGCGTATATTTTTCCTTCAGGTCAGCTAAAACCGGCGTCTCCGTCGTTACCTTCGGCAGATAAGGGGGCAATAAATAGCGGTTCTCTGCCACGGAAATGGCGGCCATATCCCAGACAAAGAGGGTGCCCAGCCCATAAATGCGTTGCACGCCGGTATTAATCATTCCCATGATGGATAATTGTCCCAGCGCGAGCCCCAGTGAAAGAAGGACGGTTATCCCCGTCGTGCGCCAGGACGAAAGACGGTACTGGCAGGCCAGAAAATAACTCAGATTTATGTTTTAATTATCAAAGCGTAGACCGTTACTGGCTAATGCTCCAGCCGGCATCCCGGAAAGGTATTACGACGGCATGGGTTAATGCTACACCATGACATTTGATGAGGAACAGCCATGAACACGATTGATGCCATTTCCACCCTGAAACGCTACCCACCTAGCGGCGACAGCGCCGTTTATGTCAGCGGCTATTACCGGTGCGGTGATGGCGGCGGTGGTCACTATGTCTGGCATGCAAAAAGCCAGGCGGAAGACAACAGCGGTACCGTCATTGCCTCCGGGATAACCTCTCAGGGCCGCTGGCATCTTCAGCATCGGGGCATCGGTGATTTCAGGATGTTCGGCATACTGGATGACAACAAACCGGCGGATGATGCTCTGGATGCCTTGGTAAATGACCCAGGTATCGTGACGGTTAATGCTTTCAGCAACCTGTGGTTTCAGCGTCGGCATCGCTTCAGTCGTTCCGGTATTACGCTGGACTTTCAGTCTTTTCATCTTTCCACCCAGGATATTGAACCGGCAGGAAGCAATGCCCCCTTTGCCGCAGTGCTGTTCTTTCAGGGAGCACCGGAAGGGGATTCCTGGGACGAGGTGCTGACTGAATTGTTGCCGGAGCAAACCGATGTGTTTCCGGTGACTGACAGCCACCGTTTTCATGTGGGGGAGTGGTACACCGTACAGGTGGATGCGACCGCCGGCAGTGCCGCCCGTGAATTGCAGAAACTGGTTCAGGTTACCAACATTGTGGACGCCACCCATATTCAGGTCGGCTATTTCACTGGTTGGGCATTATTACCTGGCCGGCAGATAACCTGGCAACACATTGTGCCGGTACAGGATATCGCGGTTAAAAACATGCGGTTTACTGGCGCAGGCGCCGATCCGGTTACCGGCAGCCATCCGCTGGCGTTTGAATATGCGGTACGGGCCAACGTTGAAGGCATTCACGCCACCGGCTCATTCTGGCCGGCCATTATGCGGCGCTGGAACACACATTACCGTACCCAACAGTGTTCGCTGGTGAATCCCCCGGATACGGCGACGGGCGGTGCAGGTTATCTGACCCAACAAATATACTGTCTGTACGGTCATGTCAGTGATTGCCGGGTATCAAATGCCCGCCACCTGAATGATTTTACTGCATCGGCTTACTGTCGGGTCGAAAATTGCCATGCTGATGGCCAGAGTGCGGAAAAAGGCCCTTTTGTTACCCATGGACAGTATGAGCATGACCTTACCTATGCCTGTAACTCAGGTCTGATGACGTTTGCCAACTCCGGGGCCACATGGGGCAATGCCGCACGGCGTATTCATGTCAGTAAGCATGTTTGCCCCTGGTTTGTTGCGCGAGCTGGTGTCAGTGAGTTGACACTTGAGGATGTGACCGTGCTGGCGAATCCCTGTATCGCCGGCTCAGGCATGCTCTGGGTGAATGCTGATGGCCTGCAGATGTCCGGTTGTACCAGTAATGGCGTGCTTCGTATTACACAGAGTTCATCGCGTTCAGCGCGACCGAATCTGATTACCGGGTGTGGTTTCACCCTGCCGGATGATGGCAGTGCGCTGACAGACAACAGCGTTACCACACCAGTCAATTTTTATGACACGGTATTCTGGGGAATCAATGGCCATACCTTGGAAGGAAACCGCCTGAACTTTACCCGTTGTGAGTTTTGGGGCGGGGAGAATCAGCAACCGGCACGTTTTTCTTCGCAACATCTGTCTCTCCAGACTTCCCGTTTGCAGGCGGGTCATATAGAGGTGTCTGCCCCGGGGGATGTCGCGCTGGTCAATCTGCTGCTGGATAGTTGCATACTGGATTTCATTGCTTTTTCCGTAACCGGTAATGCCACCCTGATTTTTTGTCAAAACAGGCTTCGGCATACCGTACTGGAGGCTTTTCCGTCAAAGGGGAAAAACGTGATCAGCGAATCAAACATCGTTATGGATGAGTAAGTAAGGATAAAAACTGTGAGACCCGTGGTTTAGTGGGGCTTCAGGCATTTGGCTTCGATACAAAGCCCCTTGAAAACTCTGGGTATGTTACCACTATTCGTCATTTTCAGGGGGCCGCCACGGGCCCCCTATCTAGGAAGTTATGGTTCAATGACTTCGCAACCGTAAGTTTCTGCTCAAAAGGGGAATGGAATAAGAAATGCCATTACGTGGCTAATTTAATCGATTACTAATTTAAAGATAAAATAGTTAAAGCAATTTTCAGGGCGAAGATTGTATCAGAATATCATTTCATGACAGCTCACATCATATTTTTCCTGATTTCATCCAGATAGTTGTAAATGGTATACCGGGTCACGCCCAGTACCTTTGCTGCTTTCTCGACTCCTCCCCTGACAATAAACATGCCTTTCTCCTGCATACTGCGGACGATTTCCACCTTCTCTTTTTTGGTCGCTCCGGTTCTGAGGTGCCCAGCGGGAGGAATGCAGGTTCGAATGATTTCATTAAGTTTTTCCTCAAGACCTGTATCGCTGTTTTCGTTAATATTATTGTCAGGTGGCAGCAGCAGTTTCAGGGCATTCCTGGCATTTTCTATTGCGCTGTTGTCAGCATTGAAACAGAGTGACGCCAGTGCTGTACCAGACTCACTTTTGAACACCACAGTGGCACTGCGGAGTGACTTTCCATGTCTGCTGGTCGTCCGGTAATCGGAAAATATCTCCGGACGACAGGTATCACGGCTCTCCTCCTGCTTCAGTAGTCCCAGAAATCCCTGGTCATTTTCCGGGCCGTCAAACAATGAACTACCTGGACTTCTGCCTGAAATATGTCCATTGATGATTTTCAGAACTGAAGCTTCAGGCCGGGACAAATCGTGCAACACGATTTCAATATTCTGCCCGGCAACAGAAGCAAAGGCGTCCATTACTGCACTCAACTGACTGATTAAATGTAATTTTGCTTCTTCGTCTTTCATTTGTGTTCGGGGTATAAGAGATTCTGTGTTCTCAGGATAAACATTCCGTTGAAAAATAAACATAAGATTTAACACATATACGGACATCTGGTGGTGAGCTCTGCGACACGAGTATAAACAGTATGTTGACATTTAAACATTGTGTTGTATTTTATCCGTGCAATCAATATTCCGCCGGAGCGCATTCATGAGCGAATCAGTAAGGTTTTTTGAAAGTCAGCTGCCGTTTCCTTTCTCCGTTGCGACTGAGGTTAATGGCGTGCTTTATCTTTCCGGACAGGTATCCATCACCGGCAGCGCAGAACCTGTCTATGGCAGCATCACGACCCAGACCGCTAATATCCTCAGGGGGATCAGTAAAACCCTGGCTGAAATGGACTCCGGGTTTGACCGAATCTTCAGGGTCACCGTCTGGCTGTCAGATATGAAGCATTTTTCCGAGTTTAATCAGGAGTATGCCAGATGGTTTTCTCATCGCTACCCCGCCCGCACAGTGACAGGTGCTCAGCTGGCTTTTGGTCTGGATGTCGAAATCGAAGTCCAGGCGCTTACCACTTCCCTGAATAATTAATGCTGGTGATTTATGCAATTACACATTAACACCCCTTTGCTGAACTCCCGCCCCCTGAGTGACATCCTGGGGAGTCATGTCTGGCTTAAAATGGAGGCGATGCAACCTTCCGGCTCATTCAAAATCAGAGGGATTGGGCTTGCATGTCAGACGTATTATGAAAAGGGAGCCCGACGGTTTATTTCTTCGTCAGGAGGAAATGCCGGACTGGCTGTAGCCTATGCAGGCAGGATGCTGGGCGTTCGGGTGACGGTCGTTGTTCCGCAGACAACATCTGCCCGGGCAAAAGCACTCCTTCTGCTTGAGAAGGCTGAGGTTATCATCCACGGAGCCTCCTGGCAGGAAGCTCATGCGCATGCGCTTTCACTTATGGGTGAGCAGGATGCGTTCCTGCACCCGTTCGATGATCCGTTACTCTGGCAGGGCCATGCCACTATGATCGATGAAGTGGTTTCATCAGGCGTTCGTCCTGATGCGGTTGTGGTCTCAGTAGGGGGCGGAGGCCTGCTGTGCGGCGTTATTGAAGGGCTCCGGCGTAATAACCTCCATGATATTCCCGTCATTGCGATGGAAACAGAGGGGGCGGCATCGTTCCACGCATCAGTTACCGCCGGAAAGGTGGTTGATATTACTCAGATAGCAACCGTTGCCACATCTCTCGGGGCTAAGCGAGTATGCGAGCAGTCAATGAAATATGCAGGCTCTCATCCTGTTATCAGTGAAGTGGTGACAGATGACGAGGCTGTTCATGCTTGCAGGCAGTTTACTGATGACCATCGGGTGTTAACTGAACCTGCATGCGGGGCCAGCCTTGCCTGTCTGTATGAAAAAAAAGCAGTAATCAGGCCTTTTTCCAGTCCGCTGGTCATCGTCTGTGGTGGAGCCACCCTGTCACTGGAAGCTCTGACTGCACTGTGCAATAAATAAGCTGATTCTGTTCCTCAGTTATGGCGTAAATATTATGAATAAACGAAAGGGTCTGAGACTTATTTTTCCCTTATGGCTGGGCGGTCATCTCCCGGCTTATAAGTTTGGAGCCGAAATGCTGGCATGGCTGGCTCCTGAAGGTGATGAGCCCGTTGCCATTGTTCCCGTCGCAGATACCGGTGCACAGTACCCGGTGGAAAACGGGATCCGGGGTCGCGGTGAAATCATGAAAGAACTTGATAAAGCGGCGGAGATCATTCACCAGCATGCCCCCGATCGTCTGACGATACTCGGCGGCGACTGCTTGGTGGATCTTGAACCGTTCGCCTGGCTGAGCGAACGATGGGGAGAGGGATTTGGCATTCTGTGGATAGATACGCATCCTGATGTCATGACACCTGCACAGTATGAAAATGCCCATGCCCACGTTCTGGGGGCGCTGATGGGCAATGGCGATGAGGCGCTGACGCGGCGGGTCAAACGCCCGGTTCCTTCATCCAGAGTCTTTATCGCCGGTCTCCACGGCGAAAACGAGTACGAAACCAATTTCATAACCCGACACCGGATCCAGACCTGTTTACCGGAAGAAGTGCAACAGAAAACATCACGAATAGCGGAGTGGATTAAAAAGGAAAAAATAACGCATCTTGCCATCCACTTTGATCTGGATGTTCTGGATTACCATCAGTTCAGAGCAGTGATGTTTGCCCGGACGGATAAAGATGCGCCCTCCTGGGATGGTGTGGCTAAAGGGAGGCTGTCAATGGATGACGTTATGTTCATCATTCAGGAAGCTGAGTCTGCAACGGATATTGTTGGACTGGGGATAGCCGAGCACCTGCCCTGGGATGCCATTAATCTGAAAAACATGCTGGCGCAATTACCGCTTCTCCGGGGAGACTGAAAGAAAATGAGAAATTTTAAATGGCTGACGATAAATTAACCGAACGTCGAACAGTAATATTAGGCACCATAGCAATGGTTATTATTTATATTGCGATTATTCTTTTTTCATTGTAACTACTCATGGCTCACCATGAGAGCAAAATACCATTTTCTGGCCATCTTTAATGGCCAGATTACATCCCCCATCCTGGTCATAAAGGGACAGTTGAATCTAACTCCCACTCAAAGCCCTATTTCCCGCATGTAATCTAAGAATGCCTGGATGCCGGCAACCAGCGGTACAGAGTTGGTACAGAAACACCGAGATCTTTAGCCACGTCTCTGGGAGGGATACCGCTGGCTAATAATTTTTTAGCCGATTCAATTTTACTGCTGGTCATTTTGGGTTTTCGCCCGCCTCTACGACCGAGCTGCTTTGCTGCATCGAGTCCGGCCCGGGTACGTTCGATGAGCAACTCACGCTCCATCTCAATAAAAGCGAATACCGACATAAGTTGCCTCGATGGATTTTTTTTGCAAACCAGGGCGAATTCACGACTGGTGATTACGAAGAGATCATGAATAAGGCCCGCGCCCTGAGTCTGGTATCCAATGCAATCCTGTACTGGAACACATCAAGAATAAGCAACATTGTTAAAGGGTTACGTGAAAATGGTGAAGTTATAGATGATGATGTGTTAGCCCATATATCTTTACTACCCTATAAACACGTATTACCCCATGGCACTTATTTTGTTGATGGGGAACCTTACGGTACAGAGCCTACCGACAGGGCAAAACCGTAAGTTTCTGTTCAAATGCTCCCGCTGGTCCTCTTAGGAAAAAAGACGACGAAGAAACATGGTGTTATCATCCGTTTTTTGGGGTCTACATTGATTGGCTGCTATGAGTGAATTAACTACTTTACCTTGGTTTTGAACTACTTGGAATAGACTGCCGCACAGGCAGACAAAAAAGTAAAAGTTGTTTTAATTATCAAATAGTTGACCGTTGTTTAACCACTCTGATTACTGTTCTTTCTGAAACATCACATAACCTCGCAGTATCACGGATGCTCTGTCTGTTTTTAACCCGAAGCTCCATGATTTTTTCATGCAATTGATGATCTGCCTGACGTCCCCGGAATTTACCGGCCACCTTGGCTTTAACTATCCCTTCCTCTTGGCGCCGGCGACGGTCCTGATAGTCTTTGCGAGCAATGGCGGCCAGCATATCAAGCATCATTCCATTAATAGCCTTAAGCATTGAAAGGGTAAACTCATCGTCAGCATGTGTTGCAAGAGCCATATGGCTCGTCGGGAGGTCAAGACTGACAACCACAATGTGTTTTTCTTGGATAAGATGCTTTAGTTTTTGCCAGCCCTCTTCATCTAGGCGTGAAAGTCGATCAACCTGCTCGATGAGAATAATGTCACCAGGTGCGGCATCATCAAGCAGTCGTAAAAGTTCTGGCCGTTGAAGTGATGCCCCGGACACATTTTCGATGTACCAACTTGCCAGCCGAAAACCTTTTTCTTCAATAAAGGCTTTCATCCTATTTTTTGCTCGGAGAGCATCCTGTTCTTTTGTTGATGCGCGGAGGTAGCCGTGGATGTACATTTTTCACCCATTTGTGACGTTTAAGTGATGATCATAATATACGTGACAGATAGGTGATGATCCAAGGGGAAAATGACAACACTTTAGGCTATGACATAAGGGTATACCTTATTGTCATTTATCCAGCGTAATGATTTTGGCCTATGTTGAATTTATGACTTGACAATGTAAGTGACAGCATCACATAATTTGTTTGTTTGTTTGTTTGTTTGTTTGTTTGTTTGTTTGTTTGTTTGTTTTGGATGTAATTTATTCAATACATATAATTATGAGGAGATTACTATGCGCCCTGCCACGTTTGAGCCAGAAATCATTATTGAAGCGGGTAAAGCCTTGCAAGCAGAAGGACGGAATGTCACAGGGTTTGCGCTCAGAAGCAAAATTGGTGGAGGTAATGCCAGTCGTTTGCGCCAAGTCTGGGATGAGTTCATTACCAGCCAAGCCACCATCACTATGGAACCTGTTGCTGAATTGCCGGTCGAAGTTGCTGAGGTAGTTAAACATGTTTCGATGTCACTGACTGAACGTATTAACCAATTGGCTATCGAGCTGAATGATAAAGCCGTTAAAGCGGCGGAACGCAGAGTTGCTGATGTTACTCGTGCAGCCGGGGAACAGACTGCACAAGCAGAAAGAGAACTGGCAGATGCTGCCCAAACCGTTGATGATCTTGAAACCAAACTGGATGAATCCTATGCTAATGTGAGTGATCTTAAGCAACAGTTGGTAGAATCACAATTGTTGGCGCAACATCAGGCCATCGAACTGGCGCAGTTAAAAGAACGGTTATCAGCTACAGAGCAAGTCATTAATGCTGAATCTGAGCAGCATTCACGTGAGATTGCTCAATGGCAACAAAAGTTAGCAACGACGGAGCAGGCTGTAAAAACAGTGTCGGAACAACATCAATCTGTCCGCGAGGCATTAGCTAAGATGGCTGGCAAACTGGAAGCCGCACAAGCTCAAAATGTTTCTCTGCTTGCTGTGGTACAGAAAAAACAAGATGAGCGTCAAACTTAAAATTTGGGGTCTACATATGGTTTATCTTGATATAGAAACAACCGGCTTTGATGCTGGCAGCGATGAATTGCTTGAAATAGCAATCGTAGACAATGGCGGAATTCATTTGCTGAACACTTTATTAAAACCCTCAACACTCACGGAATGGACGGAAAACTAATATATTCATGGTATTACACCGGAAATGGTGGCTGAGGCTCCTGCTCTTTCTAATGTTGCTCATCAAATCGAGGCCGCTGTCAAAGATCAGGACGTTGTGATTTATAATGCAAATTTTGGTACCTCTTTCTTAGGTTCTCTGCTTTCATCTGCAAAATCAGTTCATTGTTGTATGTTTGTTTGGTCTAATCACATAGGAGAATGGTCCGAATATCACGGTGATTATCTATGGCATAAATTAGTTGATGCTGCTGATTCTGTTCATTTTGAATTGACGGGTGAAACTCATCGAGCTTTATCTGATGCGCTAGCTTGCCGTGCGGTGTGGCTGTACTTAACTGATATTCATGAACGTCAACGTGTTGATGCCATTACTCGTGAAAAAGAAATTGAGCGTGAAGCAAATTTTGAATTAGCAAAAATTGAATACGAAAAAAAGCAAGTTCTTGATAGACGTTCTAAATTAATAACTAAATTTATTGAACACTGGTTTTTAGGGCGTTATGGGATACAAGAACATTGGGCTAACGATTATTGTTATCGACATGAACTCAGAGAACATGAGTTAGCGATGGTTTTTTTTGGTAAATCACTTCAAATACTAAAACTCGAAGAACAATTTAACACAATTTATACTGATAAGAAGACTATTCCTAATCACTTTAAGCCAGCCAGTTTTTTCAATGATGAGAAATGGTTTCAAAGGGAATTAATCCCTGTTGCCGCTTATATTGGCAAAAAAAGCGGATGGAAATATTTCTGAAAATGAACGCATTCGTGATCTGTATCCATTACGTTTTGCCATACCAATACTTGCACCGGATGAAGTGTTGCTCAATAGAACTCAGTTAAAAAAACAGGGGTATTCTGATGAAGAAATCGCTGAACTAACCCCCGTAGCTGAAAGACAAAATTATTTTAATCAAGAATGGTACTGCGTGTATAAAATTGTTAAACCTTAACACCGTTCAATATAAAGAATAGTGTTAAGGCTCTATATTACAAAACTATTTAAACAGACCCATCATCAACATCAACTGGGATTTGTCCGAAATGTACTACTGGCAGCCTATTTTTTGGACTTTCCCAAACTCCTTGAAATCGTTCTGAATTGCTTGCAGTATACCGCACAGTATGACGGATATTGCTATGTCCGAGATAATCTTGTATCAGACGAGTATCCGCTCCCCGATCTGCAAGAGAAAAACCGCAGGCATGGCGCAACATGTGCGGATGCGAATGAACAGAAATATTAGCCAATTGTCCTAATTGGCTAATAATTTGGTAAATGCGTTGACGTGTTAACGGATTCCCTGACCTGGACAGAAATAACCAGTTGCTTTCTGCCCCTCTAAATGTTTTACGTACTTTGAGCCACGCTTGAATCGCATTGATTTCATATTCAAGAAGTGGCTGATTAGTACAAAGTCCACATTTTAAGCGCTGTACGTAAAGAGTTTTTGTTCCCAAATCCAGATCAGATAATCGTAAATGTCTGGCTTCGCTTACACGCAAACCATGTATAAAACTCATATATACAAAACAATAATCTCGCTCCGGATTAGGCCCTTTTTTTGCTATTTCTAGCATTCGTTCTACTTCAAATTGCGTCAAATGTTTGCGTTGACCCATAATATAAGTTCCCCAAACCCCTGCCGAATTTAATTTCGGCAGGGGGAAAATAATGGTTATATTGAGTAGCCGCGCACGCGTTCTAACGTGCGTAAGAATATCTCTAATTGATTGCCAGACATCGCAGGGATTCGTACAGACTGGCGTTTAGCGTGACGTTTTCTTAAATGTTTACTGAATGCAATGAGTCCAGATTGAGTCATAATTAACTCCGATTCATTTGTGAAAGCCATTGATTTAATAACTTTTCTACATCGGCTATATTAATATGAGATGGTACTTCTATATAAAATCGTCCTTGTGAGTCTTTGATGCAAATATCTTCCCCAATACTTTCAATATGTAATCCCTTGTAGTCAGCTCCCAAACCCAACGGAGCATCCCAATAATACGGACAATTTTTTCTAATTTTGGCTACATCATGTTCTAAAGCACCAGACAAACTTTTTTTACTGATGCTTGTTGTTTGTAATATTTCTTTAATAATTGATTTGTCATTCGTTTTTTCGGCAATATATGCTAATCTGGCAACCACACTTTTATGATATTCACTCATGACATCTTCTTTCGTCTTGCCACTGTCACGTGATTGCAGAACTCCGTATTTTAATAAGCAGTATGTTTGTCCGATTGTATTTTTTTCATTGATACTTGTTGCTAAATCATACATGTCACCGATTTTTTCAACTAAAGCGTGTTTTGCATCAGACTGAATTTTTCGGATGATGGCATTCGGATTAATACCTTGAAGAATATAATCTTGATTATTCAATGTTGCTTTTTGAGTAATAACTCCACAAAAAATATGGTTAATATATTCATTCCAGCCATCATCATTTGCACAGCGTCTATACACATTTATTTCATTATTTGCTGCTGTTATTGCTTCGTCATATGATGCATATATCTTAAGTCCAATCTCTGGGCTATATGAAAAATACCCAATTGCTTCACATGATCCAATTGCAGCATAGTATTTAGATTTATATGTAGTGAATTGTTCTTGCAATTCTTCAATACTATCTGCTGTTTTACATAGAGCAACAGTAGTTGCGTTGTCATCATGATTAACTTTTTTTGCAAGTTCACAGAAATTATTAAATAACTCTTTTACTTTGTTAGCCATTACTTTACTCCTTCGTATTTTTATTTACTCAGAACGGTTGCCGCCGCTTTCTGAGTCTGTTTTGGTTAATAGTGATAACCAATGATTTAAGTATATTTAAAATCACCAATTTGTCAAATTTATGTAAAACTTAATTTTACATAAATTTGACGATTGTTGGGCTTGGACTCAAATCCACAGTAGATTAGGAACTAAACACCAGAGCGGAGGTAAAATAAGTTGCGTCAGCAACTGGTTCGATTCTAAGACAGTTGGACTAGAGGAGCATTTAGTAATTGAGGTAGTGACCAGCTACCCGGTCACTACCCTTAATTGGTAGCTCTGGTAGGGTATGGAAGCCGTCAGGACTTGGCCGGGGGCCATTGCTGGGCAGCATGGAGCACACGCAGCACAACCACCGTACCACTGTCCTTGATGCGATAGACAATCACATAATTAGGCCGTACGACGATTTCACGTGTGCCACGCATGCGGCCGGGGCGGTACAGTTTAGGCTGCTGCACAGTGAGTTCGATTTTGGTATCAAAGTCTGCATCAAGCTCAAGCGCGGCGTTGGGGTTGTTTTGTGCAATGTAATCAAAGATACGTTCCCGATCTGCTTCAGCGATCTTTCGCCAAATGATTTTCATGCGCGACCCTGTACAATGCGTTTACGCAAGGCTTCACGTTTGGCGGCAAATTTGGCCTTGACATCAGCGTGAGGGATACCAGGTCCAGGTTCGTCTATGGCTTGCTGCACTTGTTCACGAAACCACGCATCATAGGCTGCGGCCTCGTGGGTACGCTTGAGCGCTTCGGCGCGATCTGGCCTTGAGGTATTGGGGGTGCCGGGGGAGTAGTTTGATGAATCTACGTCGAAGCGGGCAATGCCAATTTTTTTGAGGTAGGAAACCAGCGTTTCGAACTTGCGAAACAGCCGTACATTACGGCTGCGCTGTGCGGCCAGTTGTCGCTCATGCATTCCATAGCGCACCATCACGGCCCAGCCACCTGGCTGGCCTACGATGTGTGCTCCTCTGACGGCTCCGGCCTCCACAAGATGGGAAAGGGTGCCGTGGTCGATAGTTTCAGTCATGTTGTTACCTCGCAATTTCTGAATATTTCACAATAGGACTATTGTAATTTATAGTGCGAATTATAGTAAATTGCAAAGTATTTAATTATTAATTAACTCAATGGCTGAACATAACGCCCGTTAGATGTAGCTTGAAGTGTTAAATAAAGTGAGTTTGATTTATACTAAGAGTGAGTATTTTACCCTTCGTAAAGTTTTAACTAGAAACCCGTACGTTGCCGCGTCGGGTTTCTTCTCTATTTCAAAATGAAATAATTAGTAAAACGATAATTGACAATGATTTGACATGATGATGGATTTGAATATAATTCAGAATTTGTAAAGTACTTTAAGAGGTAAATGTGAAGATTAGACGTATTTCACAATCAGATTGGGATCTTATTTATCCAGCATTAGAACATTTGTCTATAAAAACCATTAAAACAGCACATGATATATTAGTGTGTGGCAAGACACTATCTGATGTGTCAAAAGAACGCAATGTGACTCGACAGAATGTTCATGCTGCTGTAAAAAAAGTGACTACAATTATTGATGAACAAGAAATCAAGGGATTACAAGCCGTTAACGTTTGGTTGCCACCTGACATAGCTAAACAGGTCATAGAAATAGCCGAATATTATATGAAGAAAACAGAATAGCAAAATTGTCACTTAAAGTGAGCAATTGAGGCTTAACGTCGTCTATTTAGGGATTTAGCATCTGCAACATGTCGTCCTAATAGGGGTAGTGACCGGGTAGCTGCGATAGCCGCCAACTTTAAGGGTATCATTTGGTGGTTGATACCAATCATAGGTTACAGTTTCCCCGCAGTAGTCAGCGCGGCATGTATTGTTTTGAATGGTAACAGTAAAGATAGACGGGCATCCAATAGCGGAACAGCACCATAGCTGGCATACCATTCGGCAACACGTTCATTCTTGGCATCAATCAACAATGCTACGCCGCCTGCCTGAGCAGCCACCAACAAGCAACGCCGCCCAGCTGCAAGCAATAACTGACCACCGAGTCCTTGACTCTGTACTGAAAGATCTACAGCCAGACGGCCAAGCCGAAATACCGGCACATCATGTCGAGCCAGGCCGCGCTTAATCACCTCCGGTGCTCGTTCATAGGCAATGGAGGCGGGACTTAGGCTGTAGTAACCCAATATCTTTTCATTGTGCTCGCTAATAGCAAGGTAGGTTTTTGCCCCACCTTTTTCATGGCTCTGCCGGGCGTGTCGATATAGAAATTGATTCAATGCCCCATCTCCACAATCGAAAGCACCGCGATCATGATGTTTGCCAATGGGTTCTTCGTGCCAGATTGGTTGTTTCATGATTGTTTCGGCATGGCAAATGCTGCGGCCATTAATTTATCATTGGGGGCTGGCGGATTATCTAACAGATCCAGAACATGCAGACTGTCTCTTTCGGTCAGCGCCAGTCGCTCATTCTCGTCGATAATCTTCCGTGCTACTGACATCACATTGCGGAGCACAAACTCAGTCAAGTTGGTGTGCTGTAAAACAGCTGCACGCATTAAGGAGAATGTAATGAGCGCATCCCAATCACTTAGCCCTTGGCACCGTGCTGAAATTGAGAGGTGAAGCATGGATCCTCTCAGATTTCCGGCCTTATAGTGCCTAAGCGGGAAGCCTGTTGCTCCCTGATGACTGGAGGATCCACCCATGAAATTTACTCCTGTTGGCGTCGATATTGCAAAACATTTGATGCAAATTCATTTTGTTGACGAATACACCGGTGAACTCATTGACAAGCAACTAAAACGAAATGATTTTTTAACTTTCTTTAGTAACCGTGAGCCTTGCTTGATTGGTATGGAAGCGTGCGGTGGCGCTCACTATTGGGCACGGGAACTGAGAAAGCTGGGACATGAAGTGCGTTTGCTTAAGGCTCGGTTTGTCAGGGCATTTCGGATGGGAAATAAAAACGATGTTCAGGATGCCCGGGCGATTTGGCTGGCCGTTCAGCAACCCGGTAAATCCGTTGCTATCAAAAATGAAGAACAGCAGGCCATTCTGTCATTACACCGGATGCGCTATCAACTCGTCAAATTCAGAACCGCGCAGATCAATTCGTTACATGGTTTACTGCTGGAATTTGGTGAAACCGTACATAAGGGCAGAACCTCGCTGGATAAAGCAGCGAGGTTCTGCCCTTATGTACGGTGTC
>NZ_NMQR01000064.1 GCF_003545805.1 Photorhabdus sp. CRCIA-P01
TACCCGGTTGTTGAACCGCCCTCCAAATAGCTCGTGCATCCTGAACATCGTTTTTATTACCCATCCGGAATGCCCGGACAAACCGGGCCTGAAGCAAACGGACTTCATGTCCCTGTTTTCTCAGTTCCCGTGCCCAATAATGCGCCCCACCACAGGCTTCCATACCAATCAGATTTCATGAGTGGATCCTCCAGTCATCGGGAAGCTACAGGCTTCCACTTTTAGGCACTATAAGGCCGGAAATCTGAGAGGATCCACGCCTCATCTCTCAATTCCATCACAATGCCGGGAGCTAAGTGATTGGGATGCGTTCATTACATTCTCCATTACAGAGCGATTACGGCTGTAGTACTAATGCAGTCATTGCCAACAGCCAAGAACTCGGTGTCCTCTGATTTCTGGGATTGAGGGAGCTAAATTCGTATTCACCAAAGGGTCACAGTTTTAGATTGACACCTGCAGCTTGACCTCACCTAGAGTGCAGATCACGGGTATGCTTGGTCTTCCTTTCCTCCGCAAGCTGGCTTACCGTAAGAGTAATTGATTCTACCATTCGCTCTAAATCTGCACGCGTTTGACCTGCACGCGAACGAATTCCGATGCTCTGAACAACAGAAGTCAGAAGGGTGCAAAGGGAAGTAATATCAGCCTCCGGTGAGATGAAGCCCTTTTTCACTAGCTCCTGGAGACATGCATAGAGCTGACGATCCATTTCCAAAAGTACATCGCTAAGAACCTCGCGGATCTTTGGATCTTTCAGCGCTTCTGCCATGGCAGTGGAAATTACCGCGCAGCCGCTCAGGCCACTTCGCTCTTGCGGGCCATCCACATCAATGGCCGTTCGCAAGTAGCGTCTAATGACATCTGACAATGTCTTGTCGCTGGGGCGCAGCATCAGGGCGGCACCGAACTTCTCGCTTGCGTAGGCAAGAAAACGCCGCATTGCTTTAATATAGATTGTCTGTTTATCGCCAAATCCGGCATAGAGGCTCGGGCGATTTAGTCCTGAAGCGGCGGCCAAGGCATCTAGCGAGGTGCCGGAAAACCCGCCCCTCCAGAATGCCTGTAGTGCTCCCTCTAGCACCTGATCGGGGTCGTAAGAACGAGGCCTGCCTCGGGGTCTGCCCATTTAATCAACTGCTCCTGGAACATAATACAACTGTAGTGGTGCAAGATCATCATGATAACTCATCCACCCAAATGCGCAAGGCGGCTCTTCAAAGAGATTAGATTATTGTTCGCCCACGAGAGGATGAGGACAAACAAAGCAAGGCTTGCATCCGTAAGCCCCAGCTCACCAATCATCGGATTGTAGAGTTCATTCTCGAAGCCGACAAGGCAGCCGTCGCGTTATGTCCGGGTACCCAAGCGTAGACGTCCTCTCGTTCGGCGGCTGCAGCCGGGCGATTCAGTCGGTGAGCGCCGTCTTGGTAAAGCCTCCGAGCCGTACACCGCTTGCCGTGACTGACCGTCTTCAGTGGTCTCCACGGTGATCATGCAAGCGTGCTTATTCTCTGAGCCCTGGCCGCTTGCCCTTCTTGCGCATGTCGTTCTGCAGCTACTTCACGACTTTCCGGCGGGATGATCCACAGTCCTTGCTCTAGGTCGAACTGGTCGGAGGTCGCAATCCTCAGTTCACCAGTACGTAGCCAACAACCGGGAACAACAACCAGATACCACAGTACCCTTCAACCCGGGGATTTATCACTGATAAGTGATACGGATAGCGGGGGTAGGCTATTCTTGAGTTGAGAGATCTGCGGCACGTGCATGCCCTGAATAGCCCGTCCTCGCCCGATAGCCAAGCGACCGACCAGCGCGGACCTCGTTCGCGCCGCCCCAGGCACGCCAGTTCCTTGCACCCACGTAACGTGCCGAGATCGAAGCGATTGTTCCGGTCCTCCGGCTCATCGCCCTGAGCAGACCAACGCTGCTAATAAAGCCACGTTGGTGCGGGGTTTCCATGAGGCCCTACGCCAAGCCAGCAACTCATAACCTTTCCCCAAGCCGCATAGCCAACGGAGCCGTTATTGCCCCTAGGTACCACTTGACCGAGGGGGATCCCACATTTTTGAACTAGATCGCAAAAAACTGCTTGCATTTTCTGCCAGATTCGCATAAAAATAATGATATCTTGCAAATCAGTACAAATATCGGGGCAATAGCTCGTGAGTACTGGGTTTCTAAAGCCGATTAATCATATTGCTCCCTGAAAGAGGGTTGCGCTATCACTTCAAGGGGACGTAAGCAGGGGGGAACAGAAACATCTTCGGGACTAACCACATCAAGCTCAGGAACTGCTATTCCGTTATGGCTTACCGATAGGGAACGATCAAGATGATCAAGATTATTTCAGAAAGTCGTTGTTTTTCAGGAACTCAATACTACGTGAAGCATCACTCTGACTCCATTGGGCTCGAAATGCGCTTCGGGGTATATCTTCCGGATGAAGTGAAGAGAAAGTCCATGCCAGTAGTTATGTATCTCTCAGGGTTTACGGGAAGCTACAAAACATTTTTTCAAATGGGAACTCCTCAGCAGTGTGCATCTGAAATAGGGATGGTGCTGATATCACCCGACACCAGCCCTCGAAAAACCGGCGAGTATGAAAAAACTGGGAAATATTACATGGGCGAGTCCGCAAGCTTTTACCTCAACGCCACGCAGTCTCCGTGGAGCCATCATTGGAAAATGGAGACCTATATTTCGGAAGAGCTTCCAGAAATTGTCGAGAAAAATTTTGCCGTTCCGACAAAGCGCATGGGTGTGACGGGGCATTGCATGGGAGGGCTGGCAGCATTGCTTGCAGGTCTAAAGGAACCCTCTAAGTTCGTTTCTGTTTCGGCGTTTGCCCCTATTTGTGCACCCTCTAAGACGGATTGGGGGAAAGACGCATTTTCCGAATATCTGGGCAACGCAAGCGAGGTGTGGAGAAAAAACGACCCAACTGAACTTATTGAGCAAAAGAACTTTGCACGAGAAATCCTGATAGATATTGGAGAGCTCGACGAATACAGATCAAGCGAGCTACTAGTGGAGCAGTTCGTGAAACGATGTTCTGAATACAGTCGCCCGGTAAGCTTTAGATTACTTCCTGGTTATGACCATAGCACTCACTTCGTCCAAACCTTCATTGCTGACCACCTTAAGTTCCACCAGAAGGGAATCTATTTAACTTGACACACAATTAAGGAGCGCGCCGTGCATGCTTTGACAGAATTCAGAAAAAAGATCAACGATCTGGATCATAAATTAGTGGCAATACTTGCGAAGAGGTTGGATATCTGTAGAGAAGTGGCAATCTACAAGCTCGGTAATAGTGTGCCTGTGATGCAGCCCAATCGAGTATTGGAGGTCAAGCGTCGTAATTCTGAAATTGGAAGAGATCTCGGCCTGAACCCTGAATTCGTGATGGAGTTGTACGATTTGGTCATCAAGGAAGCATGCCGTCTTGAAGAAGTAGCGATCAGCCAAGCGCAGAATGGCCGCCCTCTCGACGAGAGCGCCGCCAATAACGCCCGTGGTCGAGAATGAAACACCCGCTATCACTGCAATGGAACTCTTGCCCACGACGCGCAGATCGCGCCAGTAGGACTGCATAAATTCAGAGGTCGTCATAATGAAAATATTGATCGTCGACAACTTTGATTCGTTCACAAACAATATAGCGCAGTACGTTTACGAGGTTTGCGGAATTAATCCAGATATTATTCCGAATAACGCAGCTTTCGAGGAAATCAACCTCGCTCACTATGACGCAGTAATTTTATCTCCGGGCCCCGGATCAGTCGAAAACGAAGAAGACTTTGGCATATGTAAGTTGATCTTGGCGCAGCAAACATTACCCATACTTGGCGTGTGTCTCGGTCACCAAGGCATTAACTACTTCTTCGGTGGAAAGATCCAGCATGCGCCAAGACCAGTACATGGTTACCGCTCTAGAGTAATACACCGTGGGCAAGGTATATTTCTCGGGCTGCCAGATGAGTTTGAAGTTGTTCGATACCACTCGCTAATATGTACTTCAGTTCCAGAGTGTCTTGAAGTTACAGCATGGACTGATGACGGAATAGTCATGGGACTAGCCCATCGTGAACGTCCTATCTACGGCGTGCAGTTCCATCCTGAATCGATAGACTCATTTCATGGCCATGAACTCTTGGCGAACTTCCTCCGCATAGCAAAAAAATAAGGAGAAAGCCCTCACATGGCGACAGCCACATCGATGCCATACGGAAAGTTGGCGGTCCAGCCAAAGTTTCGGTGAGTGTGACTAAGCTTCCGGACAAGACGAGACCTGAAGATGTGTACAGAAATGAATTGCGTTCGTTCGAAAGCACGTTCTGGTTGGACAGCGAGCTTTGCGAAAGGCCGGGATCCAGATACTCGGTTATGGGACGCTGCAATGCCAGTGTTTCATTGGTATTTAGTTATGAAGTTGCTTCGCGCAAGCTGACTATGAAGGGACCCAGCGGAAGCACCAGTATCTCAGGGGATTTTTTTGAGCTGATGGACCAGTTGCTCGAAACGATTGAACAATCGACTTCTGGTCAGATTCCATTCCCATTTCAAGCCGGGGTGGTAGGTTACCTTGGATATGAACTCAAGGGACTCAAACAAAATGCGAACCTACACAGGTCTAGCTATCCGGATGCACTACTATATTTGCCGCAAAATTATTTCGTTTTTGATCACCAAGAACACAAATCCTGGTTATGCAATGTTTGGGGCCCATCGTTGAGCGCCGAACTTATGGATGAGAATGCATCGAATCATAAGTCAGTCTCGAACTTCGAACCAGGACCTGCGCCACTAGATGAGCTAACCCTAGAGGATTCGCCGCAGGAGTATATGGATAAAATTGAGACATGCCTCGAAGAAATACGTAACGGTGAGTCCTACGAGATCTGCCTAACGAATAGGGTGAAAATGCAGTTCGATCAAGACCCATTGGAAGCGTACTGCCGAATGAGACATATAAGCCCTGTACCGTACGGCGCATTCTTGAAGAATAGGGATTTTGCGGTATTGAGCGCCTCGCCAGAGAAATTTCTGACAATAGAAACAGACAGGAAAGTAAGGTCCAAACCTATCAAGGGAACCCGTCCGCGAAGCGCCGACTTACGAGAAGACGACAACTTAAAAACAGAGCTCGCACAATCGAGAAAGGACCGTGCAGAAAACTTGATGATCGTTGATCTTGTGAGGCATGACTTAAATAGTATATGTGTTCCTGGCTCAGTTGAAGTTCCCTTGGCTTTCGATATCGAAAGCTACTCATCTGTACATCAACTTGTGTCTACCGTTGAAGGGAAGCTACCCGCTACCGCAGGAACCTTCCAAGCGATAAAGGCTTGCTTTCCGGGAGGGTCAATGACGGGGGCCCCAAAAATACGCACGATGGAAATTATTGACCGCCTTGAAAGATCGCCACGCGGGATATATGCCGGAGCGATAGGATGGGTGGGGCTTAATGGCTATGCTGATCTAAGCATTGTGATTCGTACTGCTGTAATTAGAGACGGCATGGCGGAATTTGGGATTGGCGGAGCCATTGTGGCAGATTCCAATCCAGAGAAAGAAATGACAGAAACCCTCGTAAAGGCCAGTGTGCCTTTTCAAAGTTTAAAGTTCACCAAGAAGGTTCGGAAATCGTAATGAATAGGAATGTTGTGATCTTTGGTGGGGCGGGCGTTGTTGGATCTTTTATAAGTAAGATTTATAAGTCCAATGGCTACAGCGTTCAATCGGTCGATAAGAATGGTTCTACCGAGTTAGGCCACATAACACAAGATTGTCTTGAAATCGTTGATAAGCGACCAGAGCTCTTGGATTGGGCGTCAATTTTGATATTCACTCTGCCAGAAGACGTCGCTTCGAATTGTTTGCGAGCGGTCGCGCCCAGAATCAAGCCCGGCAAGCACGGCCTTATCAACACATGCTCCGCTCAACATGAATTTCATGACCTGGCAAATTCATTGTGTTTTGGTTGCGAATCGGTTGGAGTGAATCCGATGTTCTCTCCAACACTCGATTGCGAAAGTCGCCCAATGGTCGTTTGCGAGAATACATCGACAAGCCTTGGGAGGAACATCGAAGAGATACTTGTCCGCGAAAAAATGAACGTTATCAGATTAACACCCACCGAACATGACGAGATGATGTCGTTATGTCAGGGACTCCCACATGCCCTCATACTTGCGTTCCTCTTCAACATCCCAGCGGACCAGGAGAAACTAGCCTCCTTACTTGCCGTAGCGCCCCCACCAATGCAAACGTTAATGTGTCTTGCAGCAAGAATTGCGAAGAATGACCCGTCTATCTACTGGGGAATTCAAAAAAACAATCGAGCCACGCTGCATGTGCTGAGTCACATCCAAGAATCTATCGAGGAACTTCGTCGCTGGGTTCAAGATGACGCCGAGCATGAGTTCCGTGCCGAGATACTCGGACGGAAGAATGAATTGGAGAGCACAGTCAATCAGTACGCCGAGAAATGCGCTGATATTTTTTCGTTTCTAAACAACCGATAGCAGCATATCACCATTATTCTAGTCGCGCATTGTGAGGTTCAGCATGCACAAAAATGATCCCAGGTCGCCAGTAGAAGTTACCGAACCCTTGCCCACAAAGATTAGAGACTCCTTGTGGTCAGTATTCGCCGATACAGTCCGCCGGTTTCCAAAGGCCGAGGCGGTTAGACATCTAGATTCTTCGTTAACTTATGAAGAACTCTACAGGGTATCGCTGAAAATAAAGCAGCACCTGCGCACTGCCGGAATCGATCAAGGCGCGCGTGCAGCGATAAAAATTCCAAAGAGCATTCGTCTGCTAGCGCATATCTTGGCCAGTTGGGCGCACGCCACTTCCCTGTTGTTAATTGAAGAAGATATATCGCCAGAGGAGCTAACTCGAAAATTGGAAAAGTCCCGGGCGACATGGCTGGTGTCGGACGATCTCGGTGACATCCCGTGCACAGGCGTAAATATTATTCCGAGCTGTCGGTTGGACGACGATGTAGGTGGCGTTGACACAAACAATAACTGCGAAGAAGAATTTCCCGGAGAAGTTGAACTGCGGGGTGCCGCGTCGATCTTGTTTACGTCCGGCACTACGGGGATATCTAAATGCGTAGCTGTGCCACATGAGGGGCTTCTGAGAATCGTTCAGGGGCTCATTGACCACTATAAGTTAACCACTCAAAGCCGTTTGGGCTGGACTGGACCGCATCGCTAAGCTTCGACTCAGCGATAGCTGAGCCTCTTTTGAGCTTGCTGAGCGGGGCGTCCCTAGTCATTCCGCATCAAAGTAGACATTTGATAGGCACGGAACTGGAGGGCTTTATAGCGAAAGAGTGCATTACTCATTTGATTATAACGCCATCGGTTCTCGAGACAGCGAATCCGGACAACGTACCGACAGGGATATCAATTGTGCTCGTTGGAGAGTCCCTCCCTGAAAGAACTGTCGAACGCTGGGGAAAGAAGCGCGTTCTCTATAACGCATATGGCCCGTCCGAGGCGTCAATTTGCGCGACCGTTTCCGGTCGGCTCGCGCCCGGCGAGCTTGTTCCTGTGGGCAAGCCGTTGCCTGGGGTTCGCATAGAGATCGTTGACAAAGGGCGAAAAACGCTACCTGTTGGTGAGCTAGGCGAAGTGGCGATCGGAGGGGTTGGCGTCTCAGCTGGCTATCTAGATGATGCCGCAGCTACTGCGGAGGGTTTCGTACGCCTCGCCCCAGGGGGCGAGCTATTTCATCTGACTGGGGACATCGGCTATATCGGCAATCAAGGAAATCTTTTTCTTCATGGAAGAAAGGATCAGCAGGTCAAGATTAATGGACGCCGAATCGATCTGGGTGAGATCGAGAGAGCTTTATGCAAGCATGACAGTGTGCTGCAGGCGTGTGCGAGCAAGATTGACAGGGAAGGTTCCGGACATAGGTTAGCAGTATTTATCAGGTTTGACTCATCCCAGGAAATGCCGAACGTTCAACAATTGCGAGAATTTATAGCAACATTATTGCCCTCCTTCGCACTCCCATCTGCTTGGTACGTGGTTGAATCCCTACCCACGACCGTTAATGGGAAGTTGAACCGAAAAATGCTGTCCGAAAGTGTTTCTTACGAGCTGTATCGCGGCGACTACGTGCCTCCTGAAGGTGATCTGGAGAAGATAATATCAAGCATCTTTGAAGACATACTTAAAGTCGATAATATTGGACGCCATGATAATTTTTTTGTTTTGGGTGGCAGCTCCTTAGATACAATCCGAGTAGTTGATCGGCTCCACAGAAACTTTTCTGCTGACATCAATTACGAGTCGTTTATCGGAAATCCGACTGTACGTGAAGTAGCCGATCTCGTTTGCAGAGGAACATTACCTGATAACAAAAAAGCGCCGTTCACCTCGATACAACTGTCTACAACCTCATATCGGACGTTCGAAGCGTCAGTACATTTTCCAGAAGTCATCCTCATCACGGGTGGTACTGGTTTCCTTGGGAAATGTATGGTTGAAAAGCTTCTAATTAGCACTCGCGCGCACATCATATGCGCAACTCGACATCGTTCGCAGTCTCAATTTGTTGACAGATTGTTGGAATATCCTGGCCTGGCTGAACACTGGGACTCCCAGTGGGCCAAACGTGTATCTTCAATATATTATGACCTCGAAGAGACAGAGAGCCATCAAATCACTCCGGTCATAGGCAACGTCGATCTCGTAATTCACTGCGCCGCGAACGTCAATTTAGCTTACGATTTTGGTTCACTCTATAGGGCTAACGTCCTCGCCACTCTGAATCTAGTTGACTACTGCTCGACCGGACGTCCAAAAAAATTCTTATTCGTTTCCTCGCGTTCCGTAGTGGATTCTAACGACGCTAGTGGTTACGGGAAAACAAAGCGGGAGGCTGAGCGCATCGCTCAGGAAGCCTTTGCCCGCGGGCTAGTCGGTACTATAGTGAGGCCAGGTCGAATTACAGGGCATGGTACGTACAGGTACATCAACCACAGCGATTTCATCATTCGATGCATCAAGGCTTGCTTGGTCTTGGGGCTATACCCTGCTGGGCTGGAAGTATTTGGCGGTGTTCCGGTGAATCTCTTGGCAGCAGATATTGTGAAAGCTTGTTGGCACGCAGATTCAGAAAATCGTGTAATTAATATTCCAGATTCAGAATTCTATCGTTTCAGTGAAATATTTAACTTAACGGAAGCTGCCGGGTATCCGGTTCATCGTGTCCCCATCAGCAGGTGGCTTGAGAAAGCTTCTGACCCAAACTTCATTACACGGTTTCCGGAAGTGCTGGGGGGCTTCGAAAAGAACTGGGACGAAATTAGATATTCTTGCTCGATGGAAAATTATTGTTTTCCAGAAGGGAATTCGTTCGTACGGGCGGAACGCACGCGCCATTTAGTAGCATCTATCTTGAGCGGTCCGCTAGGCTTCTAGAAAACAGCCCCTGGTGGAACTTTTTTGGTTGGAGTAGCTATGGAGAACTTAATGGTGGACGATATATGTCTTCGAGCAAGATGGCGACTTTCTGAAGTCGGCATCGTGAGTGCGCGAGCTGAGGTTGACCTTCTCAAGCAGCACTTCCTTACGGGCCAGAACCCAAACATCGAGGGATTTCTCAACGCAGTAGCAGACCGGGAGAAGCGCATCCCTCTCGGCTATATCCTCGAATATGCATATTTTGATGGAGCCAAGCTTCAGGTCGCGAAGGATACTTTTGTCCCGAGAGAGCAAAGTCTGCCTCTGATAGAGGACATATGCTCACGGGCGGAACATATTGATGTGCACAGAATAACCGATATTTGCGCTGGTGTCGGACCCTTGGGAATAAGTCTTTCGCGCCGCTTGAAATGTAGTTCAATATGCTTCGTCGAGTTCAGGCAAGAGGCAAGGGCTGTACTACACAATAACGTGCGCGCATTCGTCCCGAAGCATTGCGCCGCCGTCATATCTGGCTGCGACATCTTCACGATGGATCCTATTGACGAACGCTGCTCCAACTCTCAGATCGTAGTAGCGAATCCCCCATTCGTACCCTTGGGTCAGGCTAGCATGCCGGAGTTTGCTATCCATCACCCTAAAGACGCAATTTTTTCAGGGATCGACGGTACAGATGCAGTTAAGAGGTGTTGTGAACTAGCGAGAGAGTTTCTGGCTGAAGGCGGCCTTCTAGGCATTGAGCATCACGAAAGTCAGGTTTCGTTCGTTGACGTTTTGCTCCGACGCCTAGGGTTCACTGATGTCCGTCACTTTCCAGACGGAGACGGGAAGATGAGAATCACTACAGCAGCGCTCGGCGTGGCAGCGATAAAACCAGCAGCTAGGCTAGCAAAATTGGATAAGTGATGACTTGGTCGGTAGCCAAGCGGAAAAAACTACGTCTGCCTAGCCTCTGACAAGCCCGTTGGGTAGAGACATACATCAGACGTCGCGTGGCTGAAAATGACTGCCTTCGGACGTCATTAACATTTTTAAAAAATAGAGGAACAAAGATCATGAATCTAGATCTAGAAAGCCTGCTCGAGCTGAATCGCCTTGAAGACATGGAAATACATCACAAAGTCGTGGGTAGCGACAATATACCTGTCCTGGTCGTAGATAATTTTCTAAGGTATCCGGACGCTGTGCGTGAATTCGCACTTCAACTCCATTTCGACAAGCCATTGCTTGGCGACCTTTGGCCGGGGCTTCAGGCCGTCGCATCGTTGCATAGGACCGACGTAGAGCAATTTATTAAGTCCCAGTACCTCGAGCCGGTTCTTGGATTAGATTGTAGAAACTACGATTTCCCTCCAGTACGGCCCGGCGAACAGGCCGATCAATGGTCCTCGTGGTTTCTGCTGACACGTTTTGGTGTCATAACGATGCCTTTTGATGAAGCTCCATGGGCTAAAAATCCGCACGTGGATTATTTCGGATTCATTGCGTCTGTCATCTATTTGTCTCTGCCACATCAATCACGAGGCGGGACGGTCTTTATTCGCCATCGAGATACTGGCGTTGAAACGATTCCGCCGCCAGTGTCGGATTTGCCGGAAGTGTTATGCGAAAGGCTGAGGGCAACCCATTCATACAGCGTAATATGCGAAAAAATTTTTGACAATCCAAAGTTCTGCATTGATACGCAGAAACCAAAGCGGTCGGAGAGCAGAGGCCAGGTGATCGATAAAGAAACTTATCGCGCTGTGTGGCAGCTTATCACCGATGGAAATGTGCCAACATATGGCTACCTTACGAAGTCAAACGAAGTGTGGGAGGTGACGGATCAAGTCGATGTTAAGTTCAACCGTCTAGTTCTATATCCGACATGGCACCTACATAGCGTTAGTTGGGATCCTAGCTGGTACGGCTCAACTCTGCCAGAGCGCCGATTGACCATGATGAATTGGATGAATTTTCCCGTTCGACGCTCGGAGAACTAGTTATGCCTAGTATTCACCAGAACGTGGACCTAGGGGCGGTGCAGACCCTACAAGATTTAGAATCACATAAAAGCGGTCAGGTTCGTCCACTACGCGCTATTGTGTCTGGACAAAGTGAGTTTGCTGCAGAGGTTATCCGGTTGATAGCAAGAAGAGGCCACCAAATTGTCCTCTTCATCTGCACCAACAGAGATTTGGGTTCACACGACGTCGCCGAAAAGGCAGCGACTGAAATGGGCGTTCCTTTCATTAGAGCGCGGTCGCTTGATGAGCCATTTGTCAACTCTTTGGGCAATTTAGGGGTAGACATCGGCGTGATGGCGTACGTGACGCTAAAGGCGCACCATACATTTTTGAGCTTACCAATAAAGGGAACTATTGAGTATCACCCATCGTTATTGCCTAAATATAGGGGGCCCAGCGCTATAAATTGGGCAATCATAAACGGTGAGGCCAGTACTGGTTTTACGATTTTCACACCGAATGACGTGTTAGACGACGGCGAAATTTTGTACCAGATGTCATTCGACATCCTTGAAGATGATTCCGCTGGTTCACTTTACCATCGTGCTCTGATGCCCGAGGGAGTAAAAGCCTTAGTCGATTGTATGGAGAAAGTAGTTTTGTCGGATATGAAGGGGCGCCTCCAAGACTCTCACCTGGCGACGTATCAGAGCTGGTGCACAAGACAACTAGCTCGTATAGACTGGAAATTATCGGCAAGGCAAATTCATAACCTCGTTCGTGGATGCGACCCCAAGCCAGGTGCTTGGTCAACCCATAGGGGAAAAGAGTTAGTGATTTGTAAGTCGGGAGTTAAGGAGGATCAGTTTGCCGCGACAGAAGCTCCTCCCGGGCAGATTCTGCACATTGGAGAGCTAGGCCTGACTGTGAAATGTGGGCAAGGTGTCATTGAGCTATTGGACTATAGAAACTCCGCGGGGACCCGGCGCCCCGTAAATGATCTTATCTCAGAAGGAAAGTTTAATTTAGGCGACGTTTTTGGTGCTTAGGTTTGAGACAGCATTTCGGGGAAGGAAATGAGGGGTTCAGAGTTGCTCATTATCGAAGAAATAACCTACTTCCGCGACATCTTCGATAGGGTTGTTTTGCAGGCCCATGGTCCAGCTCATTCGCTCGACCTATGCTCGGCTCACTCCGAGGATATCTTAGCAACCAAGTTATACGGCCTGTATCGTAGGAGAGCTGGTCGGGCTTGCGTCCGGCTTGCCCTAGAGATGTTTGGTATCTCCCAACCTCCGATTCACCGAACGTTCGAGTCGCCTGTATTCCCCGACGGCTTTGTTGGCTCTGTCTCTCACGCGGAAGGTATATCTGTGGCTTGTGTTGCCAAGGCCGGATATTGCGATGCTGTGGGAATAGACGTAGAGAGCATTCGCGAAGAGGATTTCTTTTCCCTTGCTCCGCATGTCTTTGCTGGCGATGAACTCCACCTCATGCGGAGCTTGAGCATGAAGGACGCGAGGTTATTTTTTTATAGCTGCTTTTCTGCAAAGGAAGCTCTGTATAAGGCGATTGGCGGCCCGAATGGAATGAGCATGAACTTTTTTAATTACGAAGTCCTAGCTTGGAGTAGAGCTGGAAGTATATCTATCAAGTTCTCACCTTGTCGGCCGTATCGCTCTCCGGCTAAGCTTGTTATCGAGAGCAGATGGTGCATTCAGGGTCACTCCGTTCTAACACTTACAGTCATTCCTTCGAAGAGAGCTCACCGGTGACAGGCAATCAGCAACAGATTTTGAGGGTCATATTTCATGGGATCTGAAGATATTAAAATTAGGAAAGTCTCATTAACGGAGTGGAATCGAGTCGTCAAGTGGCAGAGGGATGAGCAATGGGATCTAGGCATCGACGACGAGGTTTGCTACTTCAGCGCAGACCCTGCGGGTTTCTATATGGGGTACCAAGGTGATAGAGCTGTGTCGGCAATGTCTGTCGTGAAGTTTGGCGAGGAATACTCCCACGTCGGCCATTTTTTGGTGGCAAAGAAGATGCGTAACAAGGGGATGGGACTAAAAACATGGGAGCACGTGATTCGGAGAGTGGATACGACGGCCAGTTCTGGATTAGACAGTGTGGTAGAGCAGAAAGCGGCGTATGAAAAGTGGGGTTATGTTGAAGCGTACAGAATATTTCGACTGAGAGGTGAGCTTGAGGGTTCTGTCACAAAGAGAGACGTCGCTTCTATTTCAATAGTCACCGATCTGAATCTTTCAAAAGTAGTTGAATTCGATGAGGGCTGCGTTGGCTATAACCGGAAAGGTCTGCTAAAGAATTGGTTTGTGGGTCCAGGTCGAAGTGGCTGGATATATGAGAACGGAGGTGCGATCGCCGCGGTCTTTGGCGCAAGACTATCTACCGACGGTGTTCGGCTAGGTCCTATTTATGCTAGAGATACCAGCACGTTTTCCTTCGTATTAGCCCATATCGCAGACCAGTTTCCCCGGCATACTATGTTTACGATCGATATCCCGGAATTTTCGCTCGACGAGATTGGATGGTTAAAATCCGTCGGGTTTAAAGAGCTGTTTTATACATATCGAATGTTTCGGGGCGCTGCGTCCTCGGAAAAAAAAGGGCTGATCAAAGCAATAGCGTCTTTAGACGTCGGGTGATGGACTGATATGCTGCGAGCGAACTCACAGCTGTTGTCGTAATTTTAATCTCCTGCTATGGGGACCTTTTGTCCTAGATATTCTAGAGGATCGATCATGAGTGAAATGGATATACAAGGCCGTGTGGTAGTAATTACCGGTGCGTCCAGTGGTTTGGGGGCAGAAATAGCGCGGCATCTCGCATCCAAGGGGGCTCATGTCGTTCTTGGTGCTCGGCGAATGGATAAGTTAGAAATAGTCGCAGCTGAAATTGATTCCAGCGGAGGCGATGTCGCATATAAATCCACCGACGTAACCCAGTTACCTCAGGTTAAGGACTTGCTGATTTACGCAAAACAGCGGTTTGGACGGGTTGATGTGATGGTGAACAATGCGGGTCTAATGGCTGTCGCGCCGTTAGAAGAGCTCAGGGTGGAAGAATGGGAACGTATGATAGATATTAATGTTAAGGGTTTGCTGTACGGTGTGGTGGCAGCACTGCCTATTTTCCGTGATCAAGGAGAAGGGCATTTTATAAATATGTGTTCTGTTGCGGGGATGAAAGTTTTTAGCCCCGGCGGAACAGTCTATAGCGCGACGAAGTATGCAGTACGTTCCATCTCAGAAGGGCTGCGCCAAGAGGTCGGAAATCTGATACGCACAACTACGATCTGCCCAGGCATGATTCAGAGCGAGTTGCCACTAGGAACGACTCACCCTTCTAGCGCTTCTGCTCTAAGAGAGTTCTATCGGGGTGCGATCTCTGCAGACTCTGTTGCGCGCGCGGTTTGCTTTGCGATCGAGCAGCCTTCTGATGTAGATGTCAATGAAATAGTTGTCCGCCCTACTGCCCAAGATTTTTGAGGCTGGGGGATTTACTTGACATTTTCGCAGAGTGTAGTATCAATTTTTATTTGATCACACGCTTACCAACCTGCGCACGATATGACTTTCGAGAAGTCTAACATGGGATCAGGTCCGCAGACAGAAAATTACGCCGCAACGGCTTGTGGAGCGGTTGCGGCGATCTCTTAATATTTATTTATGAGTCAGTGACCGCTATTTAATATTAATACTAGTGGATTGATGTTATGTCTAATCAAAATATTCACCCTTGGGGATACTCCTTGCCAGCAGCGCTTGCGCTGATGGTTCCATTTGATTTGTTAGCTTCGCTTGCTATGGATGTATATTTGCCTGTGGTGCCTCATATGCCTGCGGCTCTGAATACATCCACCTTAGTGGTTCAGCTCAGCTTGAGTTTATACATTCTCATCCTCGGGCTCGGGCAATTGATCTTTGGGCCATTATCTGATCGTATCGGTAGGAGGCCCGTGGTGCTTGGCGGAGCCGCTGCGTTTACCATGACGTCGTTCTGCATTGCAATGGTGAATCGTGGTGACTTATTTTTAGCTCTTAGGGTTATCCAGGCTTTGGGTGCTTCCGCTGCGCTTGTTGGGGTGTTTTCGACTATCCGAGATGTATATGGAAATAGGCCCGAAAGTAGCACTATTTATGGGTTGCTTAGTTCGATTCTTGCCTTTGTTCCTGCGATCGGGCCAATTATAGGCGCGGCCCTTGCAATCAATTGGGGATGGCGCTCGATTTTTTATATGCTAGGTCTAGCGGGCTTGCTATCGCTCCTTCGTGCTTGGCCAAAATGGCATGAGACGCGATGGTGTTCCATTAAGGCCTCGGAGTCTACATTCGCTTCTATATTGGCAAGTAGTTCGTTTTGGGTTTATACCCTTGGCTTCAGCACGGCCATGGGGTCTTTTTTTGTTTTCTTTTCCATTGCTCCTCGCGTGCTGATCGAGGGGGCAGGCTTTTCTCAATTAGGGTTCAGTTTTGCGTTCTCCACAGTTGCGGTGATAATGATAATTACCGCTCGATTCTCGGGCTGGTTCGTAGGGCGCTGGGGAATACAGGGATGCTTTGTTCGAGGTACTACGCTAATAGCGCTAGGCTCGGGGATTCTGGCGGTCTGCTCCGTACTGGGTGAACCACAGTTTGCTACATTCGTGGTGCCGATGTGGGTAATAGCTGTAGGTATCGTCATGCTCGTTTCAATCACCGCCAACGGTGCCCTTAGAGAATTTGATGATATGGCAGGTACGGCGGTTGCGCTGTATTTCGGAGTCCAAGGTCTGGTGGTTAGCGGCATTGGAACGGGGATGGTCCTTGTTTTTGGCAACGATAACCCGTGGTCGTTAATATTTTATGCTTGGTTAATGTGTTTGATAAATATTTGTGGATTCTTCGGTTTTAAAAAAGTTCCTGATTAACCCGAATTCCGTTTAAGCCGTCACTGGGAAATCGTCTTCTGAGTAGAAAATTTTCAGTGACGGTTTCTTTTCTTTAACGCAGTAAGCAATCAATCCACATAAAACGGTTAACAGAAACCCTTTTATACTTCGGTGGCGAGAATGCTCTATTTGAGAAATGTGTTTCAATTGGCCATTAATGGTTTTGATGATAAAACGCTTTAATAACATTATTCTATCCCACTCTTCCAGCACCTGTGCTTTCATATTACAGCGCTTTTTCGTGATAAAAGTCACCCCATTTTGGGCTAAATCCTCCGCTAATTCTTTGCTGAGATAACCTTTGTCACCGTAAAGACAACCCATTAGCTCTTTTGCTAACTCACGAACAGGTTCCCGATCATCCACATTACCGGACGTCACTTTAAGCGCCAAAAGAGAGCATAAAAAATCTATGGTTCCCCTCGTTTTTGCAACACTCATTTTTGATGAATTTTTGGCTTGCTTAAATCTATCCGGCGTCACTGTAGGCAAGGAGCCTGCGCCTCGATGAGTTCCGCGCCTGATGAACCTTAAAACCTTGTCGGCTTGAAAGAGCCATTTTTTATGTTAGGTTTCTCATCAGGCCGGTAGGCCGTTCATGTCATCAATAATCAGTCTTCGCAAAACCAGTGGGGTAACATTTAAATAGGTTCACAATGACGCCAGCTTTAGGCGACAAATACCGTGTGTTGTGTCGTAATGG
>NZ_NMQR01000065.1 GCF_003545805.1 Photorhabdus sp. CRCIA-P01
GTTCGTTGCCTTTAGATGTGGAGCGGGCTGCCACGGCAATAAGAAAGCATTGGTCAGTGGAAAATGAGCTACACTGGGTTTTAGACGTCATCTTTCGGGAAGATGCTATCTCGCTTAAAGATCCTGATGGTGCAGCACAAATGGCTCTTTTTAATCGAATAGCATTAAATGTGATTAAACAAAATACGAGTATAAAAGATAGTCAAGCAGCGAAACGTCGAAGAGCGACTTGGTCAGGAGAATTTCGTAGCCAGCTTCTCTTTGATTAAATTAAATACAAAGTGGAATCCCGCCCTGTTGTTAATATATAAATATTTTTTATGATTCATTGCTTGCATCAAATTTTTCTAATCCTCATAAGATTAAAATAGGATTGACAATGAAATGATTTATTTAAAATATATTGTTATTGTATGCTGGTATTGATCGTTATTAGATAATCGTAATAATTAGACATGAAACTGAATAAAGTTATAATAGCGGCCATGTTAATATTGGGTGTTGTATCTATTGCAAATAAATCTGATCGAAGTTATATCACAGTGACCTTTAATGGCGCTATTATTGCTATACCTTATTCTACCGGTCAGGGTCTTTTTGGTAAAACGGTAAATCCTGGGGAAATTTCCAACGTAATATTGAAAAGGGTGAGAGCTTCAACCCATAAGAGTCTTGAGAACCATTTGGCAAATTGCAGATTACAGCCAGTAGTTCATCAGTTATTATCCCGGGCAATATTGAAAATATTGCTGGCTTTACCTTGGGTGGCTAATAAAACTGATAAATCTTCGAAGTTGTGCCAGAGAAAGAAGCTTCATGTATTCAGATTAATGATAAATTTTACTTTTTAATAGCTATTTCTTGATTATGAGACAGGTGAGGTCTATTATTTTCAATAAAATTTTGGCGTTTAAATTATCCCTGCTATATAATCTTTCATTCTTTATATCTCCATATTGAATTATTCTCATATCAATCTTATCTCTTTTTTATATTAATATATACCTAATAGATTTCGAGTTGCAGCGCGGCGGCAAGTGAACGAATCCCCAGGGGCATAGATAACGATGTGACTGGGGTGAGTGAAAGTAGCCAACAAAGCAGCAGCTTGAAAGATGAAGGGTATAAAACTAATGAATAAGAGGAATAGATAAAAAAGATTGTTAATATTAATCCTTTTGTATAATGATATAGTTTAAATGAGTAATTTATGATGATTTATCCAATCTATAATTAATCTTATAAGTTTGTAATAGAATCATTTATTCGTATAAAGTATAAATAAGTAATATGTTTGTTAGATAAATATCAGTAGATATTAATTGAGAAATATTCTTATAACGCATCATCTGTAAATAAAATTAAACATTAATAACGTGACTTTATTGTTGCTTTATGTTAACAATTATAAAAATAAGGTTTCTATTTTAATGTTAATTTTTCCTTGTTAATTGTTATCCAAGAATGAATATGTACCCAATGGATTTCAAGATGCATCGCGACGGCAAGGAAGCGAATCCCCGGGAGCATAGATAACGATGTGACCGGGGTGAGTGAGTGCAGCCAACAAAGAGGCAACTTGAAAGATAACGGGTATAGGCTTTTAACCGTTTAATAACATTGTAAATACCTGCTTTCCTTTAGCATTGATTGTTATCTGTTCTGTTAGAATAGTGATTTTGGTTTTGTATTTTCTAACGAAAAAAGCATGAAAAATAACAAAAACGTGAACAAACATGGCAAAACATCGTTTTTCGGACAACATTTTTTTGAGCTGTATATGGATCATGTGGAGCATTGCTCTGGGATTCTATCTGGCTGGTAATCTTTTTGGCTGTGCAGTAACAGCGATTCTCTCTTTTTTGGCTCTAATATTTTGCTTTATTCACATGAGGTCGAGATTAAAAACTATGTTTGGAAAAAAAATAGAGGCAGCGGCTGTTGAATCCGTGTCTCAATTTGTTGATGATAAAAAGAACGCCAGTGCAGAAGCTCGTCGTTGTACTATTGTTGCCAAAAGCTCGGTATTTAAGGGCGATATTGATGTCGAAGGTGATATACAAATCTGGGGCAAAGTGATTGGTAATATCCGGGTGAAAGAGGGTGCGATCCGCATTATGCATGCTGGACGGGTTGAAGGTGAACTTAGTGCGCCAGAAATCATTATTGATGGCGATGTTGAAGGGACCTGTTGTGCAGCGACGTTGGATATTCTTGAACATGGTGAGCTGCGAGGAATCAGTCGTTGCGGTAGTATGTCTATCAAGCGTGGAGGTTTGTTTTTTGGGCAATCGGAACAGGTTGAAAACAAAACAGCGTCCGAACGTGTTGTACCAATAAAAGATACCAATAATGATAAATCTAAAGATAAGGCCACGGTAAAAACAAGTGCCTGATAAACCAGGCCCGTGTGACATCTGATTCAGATCCTTCCAGCACGGGCCACTTCTCTTTTAGTTTTTAACGAGTTGATCTATTTCCTCTTTAGTTTTGTTTACTATAGCAATCTATACCTAATAGATTTCGAGCCACAGCGCGGCGGCAAGTGAACGAATCCCCAGGAGCATGGATAACGATGTGACTGGGGTGAGTGAAAGCAGCCAACAAAGCAGCAGCTTGAAAGATGAAGGGTATATCTATTTAATTGTTTTAATTAATCTGATTGAAGTATGTGGTTTGTCGCATGGTAAGTATCCTGTTTGCTAACTAACATTGGGAGGAGAATATGATTGTGGTGTTGGAAACAGACAGATTAATCATGCGTGCATGGAGAGAACAAGACAGATTGCCATTTTGCCATTTGAATAGTAACGCGGAAGTCATGGAATATTTTCCTGCTACTTTGACGGCGGAACAGAGTAATACGATGGTGGATACGATTATCCAGAGATTTGAGCAGCAGGAAGGTTGGGGATTATGGGCATCCGCTTCATGCACATGTGCTTTACCGGATTCGTCAATAATAGCGCTATTCCCTTTTCTGGTTTTCGTTACTTTGATGTTTTATACTATTGCTGCATAGATTGTATCTTGGAAATTCAAATGAAATATGAATTAGCTGTTATGGCGGCCTTGACTAAATTAGATCATCCTAACACCCGTTCAATTGTAGAAGCGACAGGGATATCTGAACGTAAGGTGCAACAGGTTTTGCAAATATTGCGACAAGACTTAGAGGTAAAGATTAACCGTATTAGGAATGGGAAGGTCAGTTATTTTGAAGTTATTTCTTGGGGGATATTTGAAAGTGGTCAGGCGATTAATGGTAAATTGAGAAATTTGGATCTGGCTAAATTTAAATATTCCCGTCAGCAAGAGAAAGATATTAGAAACCAAAAGAATAGAAAAACAATAATGACAACTTATAATGAAAAAAAACATTATTTTGACCGTGTAAAATTAAAAAACTATAGAGATAGCATGCGTCTTGAAGGGATGAATATTGTTATGAATAGTTTGCCTGAAACACTGAAAGAGCAAAAAAATCTTAAAGATGAACTAATTAAAAAATATAGTTTACAATGAGGTAGTTATGGTAGATAAATATGGGGCAGGGCAAGATCCCTACACATATCCGGGTATAGATACACTGATTAATAAATTAGGTATTCGTAATCCGGCTGTGCTTGAACAGGCAGAAAGGGAACTCACTGAACTTGCTATATTGAATATTTCATTCCATGAACCACCTTACGATTTGGTCTTTTGGTGTCAACTCCATAAACAGATATTTTCTGATTTATATGATTGGTCTGGTCAACTAAGGATAATTGATATATCTAAAGGGGATACCCGTTTCTGTCATGCTAAATGTATTGAGATAGAAGGGAATAGGATATTTGATATGCTAGAGAATGAAAATTATCTTGTAGGATTAAACTATCAGGAGCTTATTAGAAAACTTGCTGAATATTATGCAGAATTAAATGTGATTCATCCTTTTAGAGAAGGAAATGGGCGAACACAACGACTGTTATTTGAATATATTGTTATAAACTGTGGATATAAAATCTCTTTTGAATCTATAGATACTAGACAGTGGATTGAGGCTAATATTTCTGCTTATCAATGTAACTATAAGCCATTAATAAGGATTTTTGAAAATTGTGTCTCTTAAATTATATAATGTTGAAATGATATAGATAATTAATTATTTGGCTGGTATTTTTTTGTCTAATATTTTTCGTTGCTTCAATTATTATTTATTGGAGAAAGAATATTTTTAATGATAATTTAACATTGTAATTTTGGTGATTGGGTAATTCATTTAATCTGCATTAAATTTATTTAAAATAATCGATTGTTAAAAAATAAAAAATAAATTAATTCGGGTTATGAAAGCGACAATATTAAAATGAGATAATAGCTATGTTGCACGGATTATAACTTTCCTGCATTTTATTTTGCATTTTTTTGATAAGGTTTTCTGTTGTTTCTGGTTAGTGTGGTATATATTTTACCGCGTGACAGTAAAGTGACAAGAACAAAACTGTCCTGGTCACTTTGTTTATTCAATATATTGTTGTTTATTGATTTAAAGGCAAACTGTCGCAAGGAAAGGGCTAAGGAAAATGACTGGTGCACATTCTTTAGCGCATTTACCCAGATCTTTCTCATTTTGAAAACAGATACTTGCAGACGCGAAGTTAGGCGAGAAAGCAGAGATGCTCAATACTAAAAGACAAGCTGATAACTTTTTCATGGGTGGTACCTCATCAGGGGGGTATGTGGAGTAAAATAATTTATCCGAGCTACTAATTATTGTTCAATAATTAATATTGCGCTTACTTTTTGGTATGGTTTTGTTGAGTTGTTGAAAATCTGTTGAAGTAACGCCGATAGATTTGTGATAAAGGATAGAGAAATAATTGTTATAAATTAATAATAATGAATAATTTAGTGTTGATTGTTTTTATATTTTATCTTTCAATATATTGTTTTTATTATTTTTTTGAATGGAGATACATTGATTTAATATTGTGAAAATGATAATAAAAATTTTCATTTATACTATTGTATCCATATCTATATGACAGGTGCAGCAGGAGATCACGCAAGGTAACAAGGTAAACAATAGGAAATGGAAAAGTAGATTTACGATATTATTAATAAATAATTTTGTATATTTTTAGTCTCCAAAACTATTTATTAATATTAATTACTCAGTAATGGATAATCACTATTGGCGATAAAAATAATTCATCATACTTCATTTAATAACTACTATAGTTAAAGTAAATTATCAATGTATGCTTTATGTGATTAAATGATTTAGTTGGTAGATCTCTTTTGAAGAAAATATTAATTATTAACCTTAAGGAGAATTCATGATTAATATCCCTGAAAATACTGCCCTAAAAGCTGTGAACGGTTGGTGGAAATGTGGCGATACCGGAATAATTTATCAATGGGGGTATAATCCGAAAGGAGGCCCTGGACAAATTACAATAACCTATCCAATCCCGTTTCCTACAGCATGCTTATCTATGCAAGTTAGTGTCTATGCTAATGCGATTCCTGCGGATAACTACTCAACAGTTTATGAATTTAATTCTACTAATGCTGTAATTGGGCGTGACAATTTAGGTTCATATTGGTTCGCAATTGGGTATTAAGTAATATGTTATTAACAGGGGGTAATATATTCTAGCTTTGGAATTGAAGAGAAATAATATTAAAAGCTACTTAGTGAACTGCTCCCATAATATTTGATGTCAATCTATATATACATAGGGAGCAGTTCTTATGGGATGTTCGTTGGGATGTAAATTAACCATTGTCCGCTATTATCTGGTTGGGTATGAGGGAGAAAAGACTACGATTGGAAATGGGGCACTTAAACATAATATTCATTGAGATAGATATTTTTACTGAGGGTTGTAAAGAGCTATTAAGTGATGATGAATATCATGAATTTCAGTAATACATTATAGATAATTCCACAGCTGGAAATGTTTTCAACGTATTGTTGCGTAAGGGATGATACCATTTTTCTGAGACTTGCTTTTAACATATTACTATCTTTTGGAGTTAAGGATTATATAATTATCGTTTACTACATGGTTTTAAGGTTAAGAATAGTGGGTTTAAATATAATGCACAGTGACGCATTATGACTGTTTGTGACTTACTATAACCAATTATTTGATAAGGTATAACGTCATAAATCTATCATTAAGACATTGTTTAGCAGGAATTAAGAAACTGGAGAATTCCCTGATTATTTTGGTAGAGATGTTGCTTACACTCAGTCAGAAGCAGCATATAAATCATGTATGATGCATATTCATCTTTGTTTTCCACCTGATTCATTTCCTAAAAACAGGGCTCAACATTATAGGACATGTAAATAAAACCACTCAGAAAATGATGCTTGTCTGGTATATGTTCAAGGTCTCTTGGAAGAAAACAAATATTCTTTATTAGCAATAATGCATCCAGATGCTCATGGAAAAACTAGGAATCCCAAGATAATGAGTTATCTAGCAAAAATAGCTCAGGATTTCAGAGATAATAACTAAACTTGTCCAGAATAGGTTCCATGAGGCGCGCAGGTAAGGAGAGGAAGGAATTGAGCGTAACGGCTCTTGAAGGCTATGTGTTTATAAGGCATAGTTATAAAAACCAATGAGAACACCATTAGGATGGTTGTATGTATGACCAGTCTTTTAATATTCGTACACTTTCAGGCTGCTTCCAACCAGAGGATTTTAAAAAATGGAAAAAATTAAAAGTTCCAGATGAACGTCAAAAAACTATTCTTTTAGCATCTATTAGAGCTCAACAGGGTTTTTTAGGCGTTAATTTAAGTTCGTCAGTAATTAGGGGAAAAAATGTATACTGGTTAGATGAAGTGTCAGATATATTGGTTCTTAGAAAGGTAAAAAATAACATAGTCAAAACCAACCGAATGAAGTCTGTTCCCAGAACAGTTATAGTGAATTCATTAAAGTCTTTAGTTTCTGAATGTTCTCAGTACCGAGTATATCGTTTGGATATAAAGTCGTTTTATGAATCATTTAAAGCCGACTTTGTTTATAAACATGTTGATGGCTTAAGAAATTTAAGTGTTAAAACAAAGCAGTTATTGAAAGAGTTATTATATTCATATCATATAAATGGAGGTCATGGAATTCCTCGAGGGCTTTCTGTTAGCGCGGTGTTATCGGAGTCTTTGATGCAAAGTTTTGATGAGTTTGTGAGAGGGGAGGAAGCGGTATTTTATTATGCGCGATATGTAGATGATATTATCATAGTTACAGGGGGTTACGAAGAAAATCATAGTTTTTTAAGATCATTGCGTTCTGCCTTGCCTCAGGGATTGAAATTCAATAACGGAAAGAAATTTTTTGTTAGTGATGTAATTAAAAAATCGCCAAAATCAAAACAAAACACACACGTGAATATATTATTTAGTTTTGAGTATTTAGGATATAGATTTGTTATTACTGATAATGTTATTGAATGTAATATTCGAGGTTTATATCGTCAGGTTGATATTGATCTTGCAAGAAATAAGGTTAATAAAATAAAAAGTAGAATAGTATACTCAATAATAAGTTTCAATAAAAATTCTGATTTTGATTTGCTATGTGAGCGACTAATGTTTCTATCAGGAAATTTTAGCGTGCCAGACTCTGATAGAATGTTAAAATTCTTGTCAGGTATTCATTATAATTATCCTTTGCTTAATGCTCGAAATTCAGAAGGTCTATCTGAAATAGATTCTTTTCTTAAAAAAGCTATACTATCCTCTTATGGTAAAGTTTTTTCTAAATTTTTCATGAAATTAACACAAGAGCAAAAATGCAGGCTTTTAAAATTTAGTTTTATTCGAGGACATGAGAAGTGCTATTTCTTTCATTATTCGGCAACTAAAATGTTTAAGATTCAGGAGTGTTGGAAATATGTCTAGTATGAGAAAAGTTAAAATTAACAAGAAGGACTTTAATAGGGTTTTAGTTACTGAAACAATTCCATATGAAACCCCTATCATTTTTTCAAATGATGGTTTTTATAGAAATGTAACAAACTGCGATAATTTCTCTGGCTTAAGCAAGTTAATATGTAAAAGGATTGCTATTGGTGAGAGCAAGAAAGTATCATACACCATTCCATATGTTTTCAAAATCAAGAAGAATGAGTCGGAATACCGTAGACTCTCTGTCCCGCATCCGATAGCGCAGGTTGAGATGAGAGATTTCTATGAGCACTATAGTGGAATGATTACACACTTTTGCTCACAGAGTAAGTTTTCTATAAGAGCACCAATAAAAATAGCTAATACCTACTACTATAAAAATTTATTGGAAAATAGAAACTTATATAAGAATGATGGAGTTGAGACTGAGAGCAAGGAATTGCTCTCTAAGCATTCTTCCTCATATTTTGCCTATCAAGGGTATGACCGATTGTACAAGTTTTATATATCATCCGAATTTTTGAAGTATGAGGAAAGATTTCAGTTTTTATATACTTTAGATGTATCAAAATGTTTTGATAGTATTTATACACATTCGATCTCATGGGCAACTAAAGATAAACTGTTTACTAAGGGAATGCTAGGTAATCGAGCACTAAACTTCGGTGATGCATTCGATAGATTAATGCAACGATGCAATTATAATGAAACACATGGGTTGATAATTGGGCCTGAGATAAGTCGTATATTTGCTGAAATTATTTTCCAGAAGATAGATAACATTGTTTGTAAAAGGTTAGCCGAAATGGAACCTCCTTCCATTAGAAATATTGATTATGAGATAAAACGTTATGTAGATGATATTTTTATATTTTCTAAGTCAGATAAAGAAGCAAGTAGAATATGCCAGATTTTCTCCGATGAGTTAAATGAATATAACATGCATGTTAATAATAGTAAGGTAACAAAAAACAAAAGGCCATTTTTGACTTCAAAATCCAAAGTAATATATGCTATTAACGATATAATGAATGTATTTATTAATAGCTTTCTTGAAGTTGATGAGTCTTTAATGTTAATACCTAAAGAAGTTTATCGAAAAAATCATTTAACAAGAATTTTTATAGATAAGGTTAAGATGACTTGTCTTGAAAACCATGTCAGTTATGATGAAGTTTCGTCGTATATTGTTGCTGTAATATTTGAAAGGGTTAAAAGACTGGTTTCAAAAAAAGATGGCTTTGATGAAGGGAATATGTTTTCAGCTGCTTATGCTCTTATAACAGTTGCGCTGTTTTTCTATAAGGTATCTCCATCAGTAAGTGCATCATATAAGTTGGCTTCTATTCTGATTGTTATGATTAGATATGTTAAGCAAAACATTCCTGATTATAGTGATGCTTTAGAGCAACTTATATATAATGAGCTTGTGGAATATCTCGAAACAATATCAGCAAATCAGGAGGTAATAAGTGGGGTTATCAACCTTGAAGCTTACAATATAATTTTTGCTTTAGCTGAGCTTGATATTGCTCATTACCTGCCACCTATACTTGTTGAGAATGTTTTTAAGGATATGAGTTCTTATTATCATATAGTGTCTTGTTTGTATATTATCAAGAATAATTCGGTTTACTCATCAACTAAGAACAAGGTTATAGCTTTATTGAATAAAAGATTTGAATCTTGTGATGATATCCTTATTTTATCAGAAAAGGCCATGTTGTATTTGGATATTATATCGTGTCCTTACATTGATAAGAAAGTGAAAAAAACATGGATCAGAAATGTAATTAAATCTTTACAAGAAGCTAATCCTAAAAATGTGATTATTGACGATTACATAACAGATGCGTTATCAAATCCTTGGTTTATTGATTGGAAGAATGTTGATCTGTTGAGTTTTTTAGAGAAAAAACAATTGAAAAAAGCTTACTGACTTGGTAGTTTTATCACGAAGTAACCAATATGCCCTCTACGTTAACGATATACTCATTTCTGGTAAGTAATTTCTAAACTTGAGCTCATAGTTTATGGCAGATTTGAGAGCAGAAATGCACACACTAAGGGATGAGGTTGCTTCATCTGAATTCCTCAACGCTTATAAACCAGATTTCCCTATCATATCATCAGCTCTTTTCTTTGTTGTATGTATTTTGGATGACCGCAAATTCTACGCACCTCGTTTTTATCCGTATGCGCAAGAGCCGATTCCATTATGTTAGAATTTAGCCCCGCTTCATTCATCTCCGTGCTTGCAATAAAGTGAAGACCGTGAGCAACTAACTGCCATATCCGATTTCTTTAAGAGCAGCATTAATGGTCTGACTATCCATTGGTTGCTTCGGATCATTCTTGCTCGGAAAAACATACTCACGATGTGCACTAATAGGCTTCATTACGTCGAGTATTGTTAATGCGTGAGGAGATAAAGGAACAATATGTTTGCGCTTAGCCTTCATATGTTCTGTTGGAATCGACCATAACTTTGTATCGAGGTTAATTTCATCCATTGGGTGCCTGAAGCTTCAGATGGACGAACTAAGGTTAGGGAGTTGCCATTCAATCAAGCATCGAGTTGGAACAGACAGGTTAGACATAACCAGAGAGAGCATTAGTTTTGGTAGTTCTTCTGGTTGCAACGTGGGCATATTCTGTTTCTTAGGTTTCTCAAATGCCATACCGACATCCGAAGAAGGGTTGGTATCAATCAGCCCTGTGTTAACTGCGTATATCATGATTTCGTTTATACGCTGTACGAGGCGACGAACGGTTTCGAGTGCACCACGCGCTTTAATTGGCTCCAGCGCTTCAACCAGTGTATGTGCTGATTTCCTAAACTAGAATCTCGCCAATGGCCGGGAAAATATCTTTCTCTAAAGATCTCCAGATATCTTTCGAGTAATCCGGTGTAACGTTGCTGCATTTGATAGCAAACCAATTTGTGGCCACGTTTGAGAAGATGCTGTCAATTGCGATCTGCTGCCTGTTAGGCTTGGGTCTGTGGGTCGATGCCTTTTGCTAGTAAAGAAAGATAATCGGCGCGTAAACCCCGTGCATCTGCGAGAGATACCGTTTTCAATAGCTTCTTTGATGGTTTTTTTGTCCGGGGCAGTAATTGTCTGCACATCAACTAACTCATAAGGTAATTTTGACTCATCATCAATGATGACATTCATAATACCTTTTCTGGCTGTGAACGTGTTTTTGGTAGTTCGTAGTGAACCCATGCCCGCTTTCAGTAAACAATCTAGGGCATACTTTTTTAGGTTTTTTACTTGCCTTTCGAATGATTTTTTACGGTTAGTAAGTCGCTTAGACTCATCAGCAAGAGTCTTGGCTTGGCCTTCGATATTGCGAACATGGATCATGATAGCGTCAAGTTTATCACCGATAGTACATTCGATACTTTCAAGTGTATTGGCGATATCTTCTGGCGAGAATTCGCCAGTTTCTACCAACTGTTGTAATTTTTCATAATCTGCTGCTAATGCAATTGCGGTTGTAGTCATTAGTTTGCTTCTTCTAATTGAGTTAAACATTCTTTCTCTATTTCATTCAAGCGACGCAGACGACCAGATAAGTACTTTTCATAATCCTTATCTCCTTTGGTCTTGGCGTTGCCTAAATGAATGCCTAATTCACGGATAAGGGTAGATGCTATGCCGCGAATTTCATTTTTGCTGACAGCGGTACGCATAGTTTCTGTATTACGGGTGAACTTATCGTCTAGTTCCTTGCGTAATCTGACTAGATCCTCGGCCTTATCACTGGCGGCCTTGATTTCAAATTCAATATTGTTGTCAGCCGGATATTCAGGGTTATCATGCATACCCATAAATACATCAGCAGAAAATCCAAGCATCGATAACGCTTTCTTTATGGCATCGCTAAGTGATTTCTTGATAGCTTCTCCATCTGTTTTAATTCCATATTTGGTTCTGTACATGTATGGTGTTGCACCATAACTTTCAATTTCAGCACAAATGTCACATTCGACCAGATACCAAAAGAGAATTTTGATAGAGTGATTTTGTTCACATATTAATGTGCCGTCAGAATCACGTAAGAATCGGCTCCCAATTTGTTTATTTTTATCGTCATAGATAGGTTCTGACATAGGTGCACCATTAATTAGTTTTTCTTCTGTGACATTACAGCCCCATCCATAACCGAATGGTCCGAATAGTTCTGTTGCCCGCATAAACATATAGTTACTGTTTATGCTTGTACCGTTGAACCCCATTCCCTCTAATGGTTTTGTAAAGTGGGGATCGGTGCGTTGGACTGCTTTCCAGATACGGAGATTAGTTTGCTGCTCATCGCCTTGTGCCTTGATAGTTTCTTCCAGCAAATTGGCACGATATTGGAAGTTATCATCATTGGTGTTCAGGGTAGTGACAGCAGGCAATGAGGTGACTTTATCATCCGCTGTGATGGTATAAGAGTTGAAGTTGTATTTTTAACGTACAAATTACATATTAAGCATATTGCTTGCGTTCAAAACGAAAAAAAAATACCATAAAATCTGCTTAACGCAATCAGGGTATCTAAATGAGCATTAACGACACACAAAGTGATATTACCGATTTGATAATAAACGCTTTCAGGCGTGATTTTTGGCTTAACGTACAAGATGAATTATATGCTAAGTATGCCGCAGCACAGGAAGTAACTATAGGCGATATATTAAAACTTGGTGAACCGGAGCAACGTAGATTTAGGCCTCAGGCTAGGCACTATGGCCTTAACTCAGCTTTGAGGGAAGCTGCAAGTCGCTCAGGTTATCTTTGTTACGATGCTGATACATTCCCGAAAGGGGAGCATTATATTATTATTGATTCAGAAGGTGTTAAAATTAGCCGTATTGGGTTAAATCACGATGAGCGCCACATAAGGGGCGCGAAACATCGTTCATTGATAGCCCAATTGAATGAAAAATTTGAAGGCTATACTCCAGATCTTTTTAGAGAAGAAGATAGTAAACATCATAATGACATTGATACGTTAGGTGTGTTGTTAATAAATATTAATCCACCATATCATGAATCTCAGGCCAGCATGATGGATTTAAGGATTGTGGTTCCTTGTACCAATATGAAAGGTTTTCACTATAATAAATCTGTAACGGAGCTTTTAGCGCTCTATACTGGAGAGAAAAAGATAGTCATTCCTGATATGGTTTTACCTAAGCTCAAGAAGCGCCTGAAGGATCAGGAAAAATAGAATAGGTGAGACATTATGAGAGTGGGAATTTCTGGTTTCCAATCTGAAAGGTTGACACAGATAAGAGAAGCGAGGGGATTATCGAAAATTAACCTTGGTAGATTAGTGGATCGTTCGCCATCAACTATTACCAAATGGGAAAACGGTAATCATTCCCCCGATGCAGAAGTATTGCATAGCTTAAGTCAAATTCTTAATTGCCCGGTAAGTTGGTTCACAAAGCCTATTGTTAAGTACGAAAAAAAACCAGTATTCTTCCGAACACTTTCAACCACGGCAAAAGACTTATGTATCGCCTCAGAGCGATACATGGGATGGTTTCAAGAGTTATCATGTAAGATGCAAGAATATCTTGATTATCCAGAAGTTAACATTCCTCATCTTAGCGTAAAGGATTACAGAGCGATAGATGATCAGTTGATTGAAAGAATGGCTTTTGAGTGTAGGAAAGCTTGGGGATTAGGTATTGCACCGATAGATGATCTATTGCTTGTAATGGAGAATGCGGGGATAGTCTGTTCCAGATTTGAACAAGGTAGTTCTGTAATGGATGGCTATTCTCAATGGAATGATTTAGATAATAGACCGTATGTGGTTTTAGCTAGTGACAAAGATAACTATTATCGTAGTCGATTTGATGCTGCTCATGAATTAGGTCATATAGTCTTACATCGATATATAAATAAATTTGATACTATTAATTTTAATCCAATAGAAGAGCAAGCACATAAGTTTGCGTCGAGTTTCATGTTGCCGGAAGAGTCATTTTTTGTAGAGCTTCCGCCATATCCTACATTACAGAATTTCATATCTTTAAAAAATCGCTGGGGGATGTCGGCACAATCTATGATCCTTAGAGCGAGAAATTTAGAGTTAATATCTTCTCTGGAATATCAGAGGTTATATAAAAATATTTCTGCTAGAGGTTGGCGAAAAGGAGAGCCGCTTGATGATCTTAGAAAACCAGAGTCGGTTCGTTTGTTACCTAGGTGCTTGAACCTATTATTGGATTCTGGAACTTTTAGTAAAAAAACGCTTCTTGAGGAATTTGGTTTCCCAAAAGGAGATTTAGAGGATTTATGTTCAGTTCCTAAGGGATTTTTTTCAGAATCACAGGTACTTGATTTTCAATCCAGAATACAATTGAAGAATAGTATTAATATATCTACGACACAACAAGATACAAACGTTGTTAACTTATTTAATAAAAAGTAAAATTGGGAATTAATACTAACACCGGTTATTCTATTCGTATCGGCCTGAACATCCGATAACCTAAACAAAAGCTGCTGTGTCATAACTTTGAGGATAAGTGATGACGCAGCATAGTTTTATCAAAATCTCGAATGACACCCTGAGACCGGCGACTCCCGCAGCCAGGGAATACCTGCACTTCAAAGTGAAGTGTGGCGATGTGCTTTATGCGGATTTTAAGAAAGCACATAACCCGCGTTTCCATCGTAAATATTTTGCCCTTCTGAATCTTGGCTATGAATACTGGCAACCTACTGGAGGCACTATTTCCCCGAAAGAGAAAGCGCTTGTGCGTGGCTACGTACAATTTCTTGCACACTTCGCGGGCAGTGAAGATGTCTTACAATCCGCTGCGGATGAATATCTTGCTGGCATATCCAAAAACCGAGCCCAGAACATTACTGCCACCAAATCCTTTGATACCTTTCGGCGCTGGGCAACAGTGGAGTCAGGGCACTATGACACTTACGAGATGCCTAACGGAAGTCTATATCGTGAACCTCGTTCAATTAGCTTTGCCAAAATGGAAGAGCTAGAATTTCAGGAACTTTATAAAGCCACATTAAACGTGCTTTGGAACTTTATATTGTATCGCAATTTCCCGACTAGAGAAGCTGCTGAGAATGTCGCCTCTCAGCTGTTCGATTTTATTTAATGCAGAGCGAGACTAATGACCAAAAGTGAAAAAGGAAGTTGAAGAGGTACGGCTATGTCGGGTGTGATGTTTCCAACGGATGGGCTACAGTTGAGCCAATCACAAGAAATCTGGTTGCAGGATTGGTTATCTAAGTTTGGCGCGTGGGTTTACTCTGGCAGGTTTGATAAACGTCAGAGCAGTATGATTGCTGAGTTTATGGCGACAGTAGAGCCGAGAGGTTATCCAGAACGTCCGATATGTAATGATGATGGTGATCATAAGTAAGATATTTGACAGGGAACTGAAAGATAATTATGGGAAAAACTTGGACTAAATGGGAAGTTATGAAGATTCAATTGTAAATCCTTTTCAGTATTTGAAAGGCAGACCGAACGAGAATCATGCTTAGTCTGCCATCTGATTTTACTAAGCTCAATTAGTTTGACCTGCCTATTCAGATTCGTTATCGAATAACTTACCTTGCAGGCGATCTAGTTCCTCCTTTCGAATACGCTTCACTACGCTGTAAATCCATTGAATAGAAACACCAAACTTGCGAGCCAGATCATGATGATTTTTACCGTTAAACTCGTTGAAAATCTCACGATCACGGAGGCTAACTTTCCAAACCATGCCCATAGGAAAATAGACATTTTGACCGCCCCAAACCTGCATCATATGGTTCGCAACAGCTTCACCAATTTGTTCAGCCAACGCAGGCTCAACATGGATTATTTCACTGACCGTGCAGGCTGTGTGCTGTGCCAGTTCTACCAGCAGTTCAGGACCTTTACTACGAAAGTTATTCACATCATTCATGCTTTTTCCTTGTGACGCGGTTCCGCCACTTCTTCAGTTTTTCAATAATGCTGCTGGCTTGGCCTGAATCCAACCACTGTCATCGATATCCGTTTCATGCTTAATCCAGTGAGCTAAGGCTTGTTCAGAACTATTATGAACAAGCCTTATAGATGCCATTTCCAACCACAATGTACGTATCTTCCTTGATTGGGGATGGCTATCTAATGGACATGATGTTTTGGATTTCTTGGAGGGTTTAATCTTAAAACC
>NZ_NMQR01000066.1 GCF_003545805.1 Photorhabdus sp. CRCIA-P01
GACACCAAAAGGCGCACTAAACTGTTGCCACAGTGCGCCATCCTCGCTGACGCTCCAAGCCTCCCAACTCTCCGGTTCATCTAATCCGGCATTAGCATAATAGACATACAAAAACCCCTGCCGTAAGGCACGCAGCGCATAATGATAGCCCGGTGCCGAGGGTTCTGGCGTTTCCGCCCACGCCGGCAAGATTTCCGAAACATTATCGGGCACCACGGTATAACGCACCGGCAACAACGCCGGCCCGGTGGACTCACACGTCCAACAAAATGATTGATTCATCTCAACATCTCCTGGTTCTCTACCCTTCATCTTTCAAGCTGCTGCTTTGTTGGCTGCTTTCACTCACCCCAGTCACATCGTTATCCATGCTCCTGGGGATTCGTTCACTTGCCGCCGCGCTGCAACTCGAAATCTATTAGGTATATGTCAATTCAACTACCGAAAATCCAGCCGAATATATCCCCGGTTGTTAACCCTGATAAATACGGGGAACAGTCAATTGATGCCGGTACTGCTTAATTGAAAGTTAACCAGAATAAAAATAATCGCGAAGGCCAATCACCTGCCCTCAAACTAATAGATTCATTAATTGCCTACAGGGTAACTGAATAATTCAATCCTCCCTGTGGGTGCGGATTAAAATCAAGTCTTTTTTTATCAAAAAGCACAATATGCTTAATATCAACGGCAAAAACCCATCATATTTAAACCAAATATAAACAGAATGTCATTTGTTTATATAAAAAGATTGCATTGATTTAAATAATATGAAACCCATTCACCCTTCCGATATTCATCCCTTTCAACACCATTGAAATAAAGTCTATTTTTATATTATTTTCAATATGTTAATTAATGAACAAAATACAGTTCAAGCATTATTATACTCTCCACCTCACGATTAACATTCACTATCATCAATACGTTACCGATGCGTAAAAAAGAATGATTCTCAGTTATATTATGAGAATGAGAATAGATTTCATTATTTAGCATAACTCCATCGATAATATACTCACCCTGATTTATCCTGCATGACAATCGTAGCAATCACGTTCTCCGGTAAAAATACATCATTGTGTAACTCACACAGCCATATATCGGCTGGCACAGCTTTGCCACTTTCTATCAATATATTGTCGCTCTTGATTCCAAAAATGATATACCCGTTATCCTTCAAGTTGCCTCTTTGTTGGCTGCACTCTCTCACCCCGGTCACATAGTTAGCTATGCTCCGGGGATTCACTCCCTTGCCGTCGCGATGCATCTTGAAATCCATAGGGTATATATCTCCAATCGATCACCAAAGAGATATAACCGCAGTCCAAATGCGGCCAGCCATATTATCTCCTCCACTTTTACCTTTATAGACGACATTTAGAATACCCAATATCCCCATGCGAAAACATTCACATTAATCTGAGATAATTATTGCATCCATAGTAGTCAGAAGGTCAAGGATTGGTTGGCACGGCATCCGAAATTTACCCTTTTGTTTTTACCAAGCTATTCCCCCTGGTTGAATAAAATAGAACGACTCTAGCAATCGTTGCATGAGACAGTCACACGGAACCATAACTGCCAATCTATGTGGCTATTGCTAAGTTATGTTGATGCTTTCTTGGTGTCGATTTCAGCACAGCAAAAACCAGGAATGAATAAAATCGGTGGAGCATCATGATGAATTCTTATTTAATTACTCTTAATAATTTATAAAAACAAAAACCACACAATGAAACATATTTTTATATATAGAAAAGAAAGCCAGATTAAATTAAATCCCAATCAATAATAGCAAAAACTTAATTAAATAACTCATATAGTAATTATCACCTCCTCTTTACAACTGATTGCCAGCATTCTATTCAAGGACTGAGCTAAAGCAGTTTTATTCTCATTATCCTCCAATAAAAATAAAAACGGACCTGTCTAATATCAATTCAATATATTCAGATAATGAATACCATTTCCCGATTAATAACGACTAATTAGCAACGACCAATTAACAATTTTTTGACACTAATTTTCCTAACAATAAAATAATTCATCTTATGATCCAGAATAAGATATTTTATTTTTTCCCATTTTTAAGATAATATCGATTAATTAACTACAATTTTCATTAGTTTGCACCCACCTATGGCAATGACATATACATAATAGATTTCGAGTTGCAGCGCGGCGGCAAGTGAACGCATCCCTAGGAGCATAGATAACGATGTGACTGGGGTGCGTGAAAGCAGCCAACAAAGCAGCGGCTTGAAAGATGAAGGGTATAGATTCAAATTAAAGCCTAGGCTCTTAATACAAATTATTATTAATTGGCTCTGCAATACGTCATCTTGCGGAGAGGCTTTTCTATGTTAACAACGTGAGAACGGAATCACGTAAGGGAGAATTACAATGAATAGGGAAAATATATCCGCCGATGCCGATGCATTGTCATCCGCTCTTAACTGTTGCCGATTATTGTTACAATTAGCTCAAGGTGAAGCTCGGGAACCACAGCCTCTGCTCCCCCATAACAAACTGAAACCCGCGATAAAAGAGTACGGCAAGGAACATGATGTCGATCTGGCATTATGCCATTTAACATTCCCCAAACTGACTCCCAAGCTATTGCCCTTAGCCTTTCGCGACAAACAGGGGGGATTTGTTGTACTGGCGCGCCTTTCCCCCGATCAGGCCCTGATCCAGTCTCCTTATACTGTTTCACCCGAAATACTTCCCATCAACGAGCTAGAAGCCAGATGGAGCGGGGAAGTGATCCGGTTACGGGAGGCTTCCTTCAAGTTCGATGTCTCTTGGTTTATACCCGCGTTTATTCATCATCGCCACCTCCTCGGCGAGGTGCTGCTTTTTTCCCTGATGCTTCAGCTACTTGCCCTAGTCACCCCGCTATTTTTCCAAGTGGTGATGGATAAAGTGTTGGTACACAAGGCATTGTCCACCCTGGACGTGCTAGTGATAGTACTGGTGGTGGTAGGGCTGTTCGAGGTAATGCTCCGAGGGCTGCGCGAATATCTTTTTGCCCACACCGCCAACCGCATCGATATCACCCTAGGGATCAAACTGTTCCGGCATCTACTCGGCCTGCCCCTGCTCTACTTCAAACACCGTCAGGTAGGCGCCATCATCACCCGGGTGCAGGAGCTCGACAGCATTCGTGATTTCCTGACCGGCTCTATGCTAACCCTGTGCGTAGATGTGGCCTCCACCTTTATTTTCTTCGGGGTAATGGCCTGGTTATCGCCAACCCTAACCTGTGTGGTTCTGGCGGTATTGCCACTCTATTTCTTACTGGCCTGGCTGAGTTCCAAACCGCTACAACAGCGTATCGAACAACAGTTCCAGACCACCGCCCTCAATGCCTCATTCCTGAATGAGTCCGTCAGCGGCGCCGAAACCATCAAGAGCCTGGCGGTGGAACCCAGGATGCAACGGCGCTGGGAGTCTCAGACCGCAGACATGGTCGAAGCTGGTTTCCGCACCCAGACCCTCAACAGCTTCATTAGCCACGGAGTTATGTTGTTGCAGAAGGCGACCGGCGTCGGGATCATCTGGCTAGGCGCCAATATGGTGATCTCTCTGGAGCTCACCATAGGTCAATTGATCGCTTTCAACATGATGGTGTCCCACGTCAACCAACCCATCACCAAGCTAATCGACCTGTGGCAACAGTTTGTCCAAACCCGGGTTGCCGTCGACAAACTCGGTGACATACTCAACCTACCCGTCGAGCAGGAGCAAGGGAACATTCGTCCCCAGCAACCACTCTCCGGCGATCTGCAAATACGCAACCTAGTGTTCCGCTACCAGCCCCATCAAGCCCCCGTGTTGCAGGGAGTCACCCTGCATATCAGGTCCGGCGAGAACTTAGGCATAGTCGGTCCCTCCGGTTCGGGTAAGAGTACGCTGACCCACTTGCTACAAAAGCTCTATGCTCCGGACGAGGGGGAGATCTTGATCGACGGCATTCCCCTGCATCGGCTGGACCCCGGCTACTTACGCGGCCAGATCGGGGTGGTACTACAGGAGAACTACCTGTTCAACCGTAGTGTGCGCCACAACATCGCGCTCAAAGATCCCTCCGCCTCGCTGGAGAAAGTGATAGCCGTCGCTAAGCTGGCGGGCGCACATGACTTTATCCTGCAACTACCTCTGGGTTATGACACGGTACTGGCCGAGGCTGGCAGCTCCCTATCGGGAGGACAGCGCCAGCGCATTGCCATCGCCCGGGCGCTGATGGCCGACCCCAGGATCTTGATCTTCGACGAGGCGACCAGCGCCCTTGATGACGAATCCCAAGCGCTGATCCAGGCCAATATGGCCGAGATCGCGCTGGGACGCACCGTCATCACCATTGCCCACCGCCTGTCCACGGTGCGTCACTGCGACCGCATCATTACTTTGGAGCAGGGCCTTATCACCGAGTCAGGCAACCATCACCAGCTTCTGGACAAGGGCGGCTGCTACGCCAGGCTGTGGCGGATGCAACAGGAATTACGCAAGGAGACGGAGTGATGTCATTCAAGCACCTAAAAACCGTCCTCCGGGCCTGGCGGCGGGAGCGTAACGCTCCCAAAGCGACAAAACGCACTCGCGACGAGTACGAGTTTCAGCCCAGCTATCTGGAGATCGTTGAACGACCTCCCGCGCCTTGGGCAAGGTGCACGGCAATAGCACTGACCCTGTTTCTACTGGTGGTTCTGCTCTGGTCTATCGTCGGTCATCTGGACATCCATGCCAACGCCACAGGCAAGCTGCTGGTATCCAGTCACTCCAAGGTGATCCAGTCCCTCGAGGTCGGCGAGATTGTGGCAATCCATGTGCGTGACGGACAAAGGGTGAAGACCGGGGATGTGCTGATCAAACTCAATCCCATAGGCGTCGAAGCCGAGCTGAAAGAGCTACAGGAGCAGCTTAACTTCAAGCGATTAGGACAGGCGAGACTACAGGCTCTGCTAACCGACACCCCCATTGAGCATTTCGCCGTACAGGAAGGTATGCCACAGGCACAGGTCGAGCTGGCCAGAGAGCACCTGGTCAGCATCTGGAAAGAGGTAATCGCCAATCTAGCAAGTCTGGACAGCGAGATGAGCGTCAACCAAGCCAGCCAGCGTATGCGCAGCGCCGATATCACCGCGCTGGAAAAGTTGATGACCAATATCAAAGTGCGCCTTGAAGCCCATCGTACCCTGGCTGCCAACAAGCTGCTGCCCAAAGTCGAGCTGCTGGAACAAGAGAGGGAGAGGCTGGAGATCGAACGCACCCTTTCTCAACAGCATGCCGAGCTGGCCGTCCTCAAGGAGCAATATCAGGTACTGAAGGAGAGCCGGGACCGCTATCTCGCCAAGACCCGCCGGGAATACTACGACCAACTAAACGAAACTCAGACCGCTATCGCGGTCATGACACAACAGTTGATAAAGGCCGGCGAGAGGCAACGGCTGCAAAGCCTGCGGGCACCGGTCGACGGCGTGGTGCAGCAACTCGCGATCCACACCCTGGGGGGCGTAGTGCAATCGGCCCAGCAGCTAATGGTGATCGTGCCCGATGATACCCCGCTGGAAGCCGAGGTGATGGTATTGAACAAGGATGTGGGGTTCGTACACGCTGGTCAGCCGGTGGAGATTAAGGTCGACTCCTTTCCCTATACTCGCTACGGCACTATACGGGGCAAAGTCGCCCACATCTCCAAGGATGCGGTTAAGGATGAGCAACTAGGCTTGGTATTCCCTGCACAGATCCGGATGGCGCACTCTTCTATCGCAGTGGACGAGCATGAGGTACCGTTGCAGGCAGGCATGAGTGTCACCGCCGAAATCCGCACCGGTGATCGCCGGGTGATCGACTACCTACTCAGTCCACTACAGCAGTACCAATCCGAAGCATTGAGGGAACGATGATGTCAACCATTGAATCTAGCCTATCGGAACCGTCCATCATCGACGAGCCCAAGGCCATAACGGATGGCGGCCTTCTGGCTCTGGCCCATGCGGCTCGCCATTTCAATTTGTCGGTGGAACCGGAACAACTGATCCACCGTCTCGGACGTACCCAAGGGGTCTCGGATAGCCAAGACCTGTGCCGCTGCGCCCAGTGGATCGGCCTGAGGGCACGCCACATCTCCACGGATATGAGCCGGCTCGATACCCTGCCCCTTCCCACCCTGCTGGACACGGAACAAGGCTGGCTGGTGCTAGAGAGAGTCGAAGGCGAGTTCATTAGCTTGTATCAGCCAAGCACGGGTAAAATATGTCGCTATCCCCGAACCGTCTTCGCTAGCCATTGGCAAGGCGGCGCCGTGCTGCTGGCGGAGGCGACCGAACAGCCGAAACGGCAGCGGTTTGGCTTCGGCTGGTTCGTGCCTTCCATCCGCAAGCATGTCACCCAGTTCAGGAACATACTCCTGGTGTCTCTGATGCTACAGGTGATCGCCCTGGTGACCCCCATACTGTTCGAGAACGTGATCGATCGGGTGCTGGTCAGCCGCAGCCTATCGAGCCTACAGGTGCTAGGGATCGCCATGTTGTCCCTGGCTTTGTTCGAGCCCGTCCATGGCTTTCTTCGCTCCTGGCTGTTCGCCAACCTCGCCAGCAAGGTCAACTCCGAGCTCTCCAGCCGCCTCTATCAACATCTAGTGACCCTGCCCATAGGCTATTTCCAGCAGCGTCAGACCGGTGAGATCATCGCCCGAGTGCGCGAGATGAACCAGATCCGCCAGTTCCTCACCGGTTCAGCGCTGACTATGGTGCTGGATTTAGCCTTCGTCGGCCTGTTTGTAGCCGTGATGTTCTCCTACTCCACCAAGCTAACCTGGCTGGTGCTCGGTTCCCTGATGCTCTACTTCCTGTTCTGGTTGGGGGTCGGACCCATGCTGCGTGCCCGGGTGTTGCGGGAGTACGAACTAGGGGCCGACAACACCGCCTTCCTGACCGAATCAGTCACCGGCATCGAAACCATCAAAACCAGCGCCACCGAAGCCGGTTTCCTACACCGCTGGGAACGGCAGCTATCCGCTTTCGTCCGCGCTTCATTCCGCGCCAAGGTGGTAGGGATCTTGGCTGGTCAGGGAATCGACCTGATCCAAAAGCTGACCTCCGCCCTGCTGCTGTGGTGGGGCGTTACCCTGGTGATGGAGGGCAAGCTCAGCCCAGGGGAGCTAGTGGCCTTCAACATGCTCTCGGAACACGTGACCCAGCCGATTCTGCGTCTGGCTCAGATCTGTCAGGACTTCCAGCACACCCTGATCTCACTGCGCAGGATTGGCGACATTCTCGATGAGGAGGGGGAAAGTGGCAGTGGCGGCCTGGCCTCCGTACCCAAATTGCGCGGAGGCGTGAGCTTCAGGGGCGTGCGCTTTCGCTACGGCGAGGAGGGTCAAGAGGTACTACGCAACCTCAACGTCGAGATTCATCCCGGCGAATTCGTCGGCATCACCGGGCCGTCCGGCTCGGGCAAATCCACCCTAGCCCGGCTGCTACAGCGCCTCTATGTGCCCCAGCATGGACAGGTATTGGTGGATGGGATCGATTTGGCGATCGCGGACCCGGTGGCACTGCGCCGCAACATGAGCGTAGTGTTGCAGGAAAGCGTACTGTTTACTGGCAGCATCGCCGAGAACATCCGGTTGTGCCGACCCCAAGCCAGCGATACGGAGGTGCATGAAGCCGCGACTCTGGCTGGTGCCGATGGTTTTATCAAAGCGCTGGACCAAGGCTATGAGACCCAAGTCGGCGAACGTGGCGGCCAGCTCTCCGGCGGGCAACGCCAACGTATCGCCCTGGCCCGAGCGTTGCTGACCAACCCGGGGATACTGCTGCTGGATGAAGCCACTAGTGCCCTGGACTACGAATCAGAAGCGGCGGTGATGACCAACCTACAGCGCATTGCTCAAGACCGCACGGTGATCAGCGTCGCCCATCGCCTGAATACCCTGCGCCATGCCCATCGAATTCTGGTGATCGACCAGGGTCAGGTGGTCGAACAGGGCAGCCACGATCAACTGCTCGCCTTGAACGGGCTCTATGCCCGGCTGTGGACCTTGCAGATGAAGGATTGAGTCCCAGATCGCAAGCGACCAGCCGTGTCCGCCATAACTATTCTTAAAGTGTTGTAACGCATAAATACCAAAGTAGGATTTTCCTAAGGAGAACCATCGTGCCCAATAACAGCTACCAATCGCTGCTCGCGTCTGCGCAGACGACCTTTAAAGAGATGAGGAGCAAACCGAAGATCCAAACGCTGACCCAAGAGATCAAGCAGGGGTTCCGTGAAAACGGTCGCAAATGGACCCCTAAGCTAATCCAGCAGCAGAGAATGCTGGAACAGACGCTGGAGAAAAACGCTTATTGGCACTACAGCAATGACAAGCCGGTCGGTGTCAGCAGCCTCGACAAGAATGAGCAACAGGAATTTGTCGGTTATATCAAGGCACTGGCGGCACGCACCACGACGGCCGACATCTTGGTGCAAGGCAGTGAGAAAATGGCTCTGTCTTTGCAAACTGATGCCGTTATAGGCAACGCCGAAGCTTTCCGGGTGCTGCCCAAGGATTTCGCACAACGTCATGGTGCTCGCGGCAAGCTTGGTGCGCGGCTAACCATCAACGTTGACAAGGCGCATTTCAACGCGCTTGCCCGGACATTGACCCAATTGTTCAATGATGACAATCGCGGCTGGCTAGAGCAGGCCAAAATCATGGGGCCGAAAAATCTAGGCAGTCGTACCGATCAGGCCGTGATCTACCTTTCCAGAGCCGGGGTCGAGCATGCCCAGACCATCAGCGGAAAACTCGGCGAGTTGCTACCAGCAACGGCCTTTGTCGAGCACACCCCAACGGGTATGTACCGCGTGAGCAAAGGCATTTCCTACTCTGAAACGGCCGAGGGTGGATCGAGCAGTCACGGTCAGTCCCGAGCACAACTAATCGCGGCAGCGGGTACCCAGTCCTTGCTTACCGATACTCCGATCGAGAAGAGCTTAACGCGTACCTTGCAAATACGCGGGTACGATGTACACAACCCGGCGTTGCTCGCACAAACGCTACGGGATCGCGAGCTCAAGGGAGAGCTGGTGTCCATGAGTGGTGAATACGAACCCCGTCAGGGTAGCACCGACATCCAGCAGTTCACTCACGATCCAGTGTTGTTCGCCAGATCCAACACCATCAGTGCCGAGACATTAATCAGGTCGGGCAGCCCATTGGTTGAACGCAACCAGGCTCAATTCGCCACCTACCACGGCGTGGCTGCCGGGGTGCGGATTGACGATATGTCCATCCAGAACGGTGGGCAGGAAAACATCAACAACGTGGGCGAGCGTTATGCGATCGCCGAAGCTTACCAGCATAGTGTGCAAGGCACCGCATTTGCCGATGGACTGCGCAACTTCCGCGATATCAGCATCCCGGGGGTGTACGACAGGATGTCAGTCCTAGAGATGAAGCGCCTGTTTCTCAAAGGTCTGCTTACCCCCAAGCAACAGGGTGCCTTGAGCGCTCGCATTACCGAAACCAGTCAAGCTGAGTACATCGACAAGGTATTGAAGTGGACAGCAGTGTACAGCGAGAATTTTCATCGCGCCGGTAGCAGTTTCGACCGTCTGATGCCGCAAGACTTTTATCTGTCTCTGACTGGCGATAAGTCCGGCGGCCGTTGCTATCCCTTGGTCAGGGCCATGACGGTAGCACTGGCCAGTAGTGGCGAAGCGGGTATCAATAGTCTGGTGGAAAAACTCTTTCTGGCCGCCGCCGATCCCCAAGCAGGCAGTTCCACGCTATTGAAAAACAGCCTGCTCAAGCTGCACTCCAATATTGAGGCCGTACAGGCATCAACGACGCGGGGGCGGGTCACATTGTCCGAGGTGGTTTCTCTGCTGAAAAAGGCGACCGGAACCTCGACATTCGCACTTAATACCCCGGATCACTCGATGATGGTGGGGAGTACAATCGTAGCCGAAGGGCGTCGTTACTATTTCTATGACCCGAATGTCGGGATTTTTGCCTTCAACAACGCAGCCCACTTCTCCCAAGCCATGAAGCAACATTTGGTAAAGCACAAACTGGCCGTTCACTACGGTTCGCTTGGCAGCGAATCGGTCCCTGTCTTCAATCTGGTGGCGATCGATGCCGACAAGATGGCCGAGGTGTCGGTGGGTAACGGCCTGAACGTAGCCGACCTGACCCGCCCCGGTGAACTGGCTACGGTCATGGAGCAACGGCGGCAAGTTGAGCAGACAGTCAACGCTCAGGTACGGATTGCCAAGGATACTCGACTGCACACCGCGTTGATGACCCTCGATGCCGAGCAGTGGGGAGCAAGGTTCGACGAGGCCAGTACACGGCTCGCTCAGGAAAACCATCTTGACCAGCGCTGGATGCCGGTGATTGGCAATACCGAAGACCAAGGCGAAGGCCGCTACCGGGTTCAGTTTATTAATCGCGACCACCCCAAGGAGACCCGTTGGGTGAGCAGCGATGATGCCACTTTTACCGAATTCCGCCGCTTCGTCGATGAACATATGCTTACCCTGAGCCAGCATTTCACCCTCGAACGCGGCCAGATACGGCCCAAGGCCGGTGTCAGCGAGGCAGCGCCAGTTGATGGACTGAACGCCGGATTTGCGGTGCAGACATTGATCCAGTGGTTTGCCGACAAGAACCGCCACGATGCGGCACGTGGGATCGCTTCGCCTGATCTAGCCACCGCCCTCAAAGTCCATAGCTACCTCAACTTTGTCCAGATGGCTCACGGTGGCGTGCAAGACGTGACCAAGGTCACTGAACTGGTGCGCACGGCGCTGCGCGGCGAAGTGGTGGCCGCCGAAACCTCATTCAAGGACTTTGCCTCCACCCTGGGGCGTACTGTTAACGAAGGCGCCGGGGTGTTATTTGGCGGAGCTATGGTCGGGCTGGATGCCTATGAGCTGGCCCACGCCGAGAACGATGTGCAGAAGGCGGTGTTCGGAACCCAGTTAGCGTTCGATTCGGCTAGCTTCGTCACTGGCGCAGCCGGGGTGGGAGCCGGATTGGTCGGCGCCTCGACGGCCGGAGCAGTACTTGGTGGGGCCGGGGTGATCCTTGGCGGGCTCGCGGTGGGCTTTACGGCACTGGCGCAAGCCTTTGGTGCGGTCGCCAAGGATGCTAAGGCGGTGGGTCATTACTTCGATACGGTTGACAAAGCCTACAAGGGCAATGGCTATCGATATGACAACGAAAAAGAGGTATTGGTGCCCCTGCCCGGGGCGGTGGTCAAGCGCCTCGACTTGCGCCAGAACCAGATCAGCTTCGACAGCCAGTATATTTACCGCACCCATTCCGGCTCTACCGGTTCAGGAGAAATCAATTACTTCTTCTGGGTTGGTGACTTTCCACGAATGGTCCATGACCGTGGTCAGGCGATCGAGGTGCGCAGTGGCATTGGTTACAAGGAGGTCTCCCGGCCCCTCGGGCACGGTGACAGCAATGTTGTGATCCTGCCGGGTACGCCCAAGTCCTACATCAGCTACGAATACATGCTACTTCCCGGCGCTACCACACGCCACGACGCCGGCTTTGACGTAATCCGCAAACTCGAGGAAGACAAGCCGTTCGACTACGACTTCTACATCTTCCCGGGTGAGGAGACAATCCGCAGGATTCATCATGAGTACGTCGACACCCCGATCGAGGTGGTGCTCGATCAGCGCAACCGGCAACTGGTGGTGCCCAAGCTACCCAAAGAGCTACACGGCTTTTTGCGCTACGAGATCAAGGGAGCGGGCGGCGAGTACCTGATCGGCCTCAACGAAGGCACCCAAGTTAAGCTCACGAGCGATGGCACCAGTACGTTATCGCGCTGGATTATCGACAGCAGCCAACTCGCCAGTGGCAGTATCAGCGTGTCGAAGAACCGACTGGTGGTCGGTGGGGTTGTGGTAGAGCTCGACCCGGCCCAGAACGGGCAAGTATTGGTGGTCAATGGCAAGGGTGAAGTGCGCGAAGTCGACTTTGCCGGCCTGACAACTCAGGTAGTCAGCGAAGATGCAAGCAAATGGCAAGTGCCCGGCCAACAAATCGAGCAGCACCTGAGTGATTTAGCCAAGGCGCATCAATTGCACAGGCAGTACGTGGTGGTGGAGAATTACCGCCACAACGGACGTGATGTTGGTCGAGCTTTCTACGACGTAGCCAATGAGCGGATGCTGTTCACCAACACCACCCACAAACAGGCCGGACATGCCCAACTAGGCGCAGTGATGGGCGACCATGCCTATTTCTTTGATGCCGACAACGCGGCAGCATGGCGGGTAAATGTCGCCACCGGACAGATCGACGCGCAGTTTGAGCCGTGGTTCAGCCAGAATGCGGGTAAGATCAGTCGACTATGGCAGGAAGGAGATGCGGTCTACCTGGCACGAAGTTATCAGCTAAAGAAGAGAGAGGCTGAGCTGAGCTATCGAATCCTCGGTGATCGAATGGAGTTGGTTAGTGTGGTAGGTGATGATGCACTGCTCCAGCTGTTGGCACGCACCGACCGGCATAGTGATGAACTCAAGGTCATACTTCAGGACTACGAGAGCAATAGCACACAACCTGAAACTCCGATGTATACGCTGGGCGCACGGCTGATCCAGCCGACCAATGCGGCGCTAGTCACGGTGTTCGGCGTGGATGCGGCTGGCATACCGCACCGCTACTGGATACTCACCAGCGATGGGACGTTGATCAAGCCGAATCTGGCGCCACCGGCGGATCAGACTTTACAGTTCGAAGGGCACGAACAGACCCGCAGTGCCTGGCCGATACCGGCTGACTTGGTGTTGGCGGGCAGTCTTCCCCGCCCCGCTAACACGGAAGTGTTCTTCTTCTACAGCAAGAAACAGAAAACCCTGTTCCGCCAGGAAGGTCCCGGCCAGGCTATTCTCGACGCCAGACATCCTAGTGCATTGCGCATCAGCACTCCAGCGTTAGCCAACCTGATCAACCTGAACGGTAACCTGCTCGCCATCACCGAGGATGGGCGTGTGGCCCGGCTTGATGCACTGGGGCAGCTTAACTACGAAGCGGTCAACGAGCATTGGCTCAAGGAACGTACCCACTGGTGGCAGGATCTCGCCAGCGTCACCGACGGCAAAGCCACTCTGGCGGTGTTCGGGGTCAAGGCCACCGACGGTAAGAGCCTGCTGCCGGTGTGGTATCACAATGGTCAGGTGGTGGTGGTTTCCGCTCCCTTGCAAGACAAGCATCTACAGTTCCTGGGATTCGAAGAGGACGGCTCCAGCGCACGGCTGTTCGAACCTACCAGCGGTAAATTGTATCGTCAGCCACCTATGACTGCCGACACGCTGGCTGCCGCGTTCGGTACCGACGAGGTGCTTGAAGTTTCGGCACAACTTCCCACTGCCAGTGAGTTGACACCCGAATTGCATCTCAAATCGGCGCAACAGGTCGATGCTGGCATGCGCCTGATCACGACCAAGGGCGAGATCTTGCTACGAGCTGACAACGGCAAGTTGCAGCTAGTTGGCGTTGACAAAGGCTGGCAGCAAAACAACTTGGCCCACCTGCCACAGGCACTTACCAAACTCGCCGACCAATGGCAAGCCAAAGGAGTTCTGACTTTGCAGGACAATCATGCACTAGGCTGGTTCGATGTCGACAGCGGTCAGGTATTTTCGGGTAATGGCATCCCTGTCTCGAACAATCCGCGCTTCGTGGGGATCGTCGCAAGCGAAAAGGCAGCGTATGTGTATAGCCCAACAACCCAAGCACTGTATCAGGTCAAGGATGGCAACGCGCAAATCCTCAACAGGTTCACGGGAGTGGAGCGCGTCGGTTCTTCCCTTCTGCTTCAAGGTGGGGGTGTAGGCGGCAGCAAAGACGAACTGACGCCACCGCTCATTGCCGGTGTCGACAGCGTGGTACTGCATGGCGGAGCCGATAGCGATACCTATCGCCTCAGTCAGGCGATATGGTCCCATTACCGTACGGTAGTCATCGACAACAACGATTCGGGCCAAGCCCCAGACCGCCTGATTCTGCCGTTGGCTGATCCAGAGAACATTCTGGTAAGCCGCCGTGATGACGATTTGATGTTGACCGATTCCAGCAACGGAACGGCCTTGGTGGTGCGTCAGGTATTTGGCAGCCAAGCCACGGCCCATCGGCATCTGGAGATCGAGCTAGCGGGCACCTCGTCGGTGATCAGCGTGGACCACCTGGTCGAGAACTTTACCCAGCGGGGTTACACCAAAAGTGGACTGGTAGAACTGTCTTGGGCCAGCAAACAACCCGTCATCACGCCCAATACAGTTGCTGCTGTCCCGGACGCAGGGGGGCCGAGTCTGGCGAAGCTGAGCGGGGCAATGGCCTCGTTCCCTGATATTGGCGGTGCCCGCGAGCCCCTGCCGCAAAACCGTCAGGCCACGCAGGCGATGCTGGTGCCATCGCTACTCTAAGGTGGCACCAGAAACAACAAAAGGGGCGCAATGCCCCTTTTGTCTAGATCGCTGACAAACCTCGTTTAAAATAACGAGGTTTTTGCTTTTATCATGAATAATAATATTTCCTATTTTTCCTCATTAACCTGCTTTAACTGCCTTTCAGGACGCTATTTAAAACCTAGGCCGCATAAGGGAGAAAACTTAAAATAACCTGACGATGTAAAGACACCCTTTTATGTTTTTTAAGATAATCAACTCTTTTTTCAGGATTTAAATCCTGCCTAATTAACCCATTTTTTTCTTGCTGATTTCTTTTCAATTTTCGGTTAATAATTAATGGATTTAGATTAAATGCAATTAACTGTCCTGCTAATAACCTTTACTTATTGGGTTAAATCAGGATTTTATATGATTATATGAAGTTTTTAATCTCTCTGTATTATCACTTTCAAATGGTCATGATAGGTTAAATAAATGTAAAATAAGAGGAAGATCAAATGCATTAAATCTGATAAGAAACAAGCCGTTTTTAATGACTCGGTATTTTTTCAAATAGGGTATTAATGGAAAGCTGATTTTTTTAACCCTTAGCTGACATATTATCGATAAAAAGGAGTTTGCAATTATTAAAAAGAGAAAAGTAAAAAGAGAAAGTGAATAATGTTAAAAAGGTTAAAGGTATAAACCTGTAAAACGATTATTATCCCGGTGGTTTATTATTTTTTAATTGAAGATTTATTGAGTGCATGACTTTTCATTGAGCGGTTTGTTTAAACCGAATGGTTTTTCCGTTTTTTGGTGATTTTTTCGCGGCTAATATGCTTAATGAGGTTAAAGGTTTTAATCTCATCACATATTCTTGTTATTAAGTTAACTCTGCCATTTTAGTTACCACATTAATCAACTTAATCCCCGTTTTCCCTGACGTTTTCTCTTTTAATGTCGGTATAGCATCAAGTTTTTTACTCGCGTTGAAAAACCTTTAATCACGGTCTCCTACCTTTAATGATGACGTTTTTTACCGATTTTTCCATCGTGGGCTCGCCCTGCCCCAATGGTCAGGCCCGAGGCGTAAAACCTCACCCGAAAACTGAAAGCGTCCGGGCGGGCATAAGGAAACAATATCTCCAGCCTTACCGCGATTTCCCAACATTTAATATAACCGATTCCCCATTATCAGGATTAAATAACTCGTTCTTGATCACATTTCGCACTATCCATTCAGACAATAAATTAATCACACATTAGAATAGTTTGCTTATATCACTATCAAATTATCAATATTTTCTATGGAAAGATTACCGTTTCATCACCGAAGCCCGATTAACTTAAGAAAAGAGAGAGTACGATGGATAAGCGCAGCACCCCGTTGGTCAGGGCCACGAGTTATCTTTTAATTTACCTTACCGCCGTTTATCCCCTTCATCCGGCTATCGCCGCCGGCATCACGCCGGATAATAGCCA
>NZ_NMQR01000067.1 GCF_003545805.1 Photorhabdus sp. CRCIA-P01
GGGCATATTACGCTGTGACATCGGTATAAAAGTGCCGGAAAAGAAAACGACGTACATTAGGGTGATGAATGAGTATCAAACTTGGCAAGTAGGTAAAAGTAATGTTCTGGTTGCTTTCTATGACCTCGAAGTTTATAATGACTCTGATGATATTCGGGTTATATTGATGATTGATTTTATGCGGCCTATGCCTATGATCGCACCATTGCATCTGATTAATTTACTCTGTCTGAAAATGAAAAAGAAATGGGGAACGACGATGATAGATAGAGCAAATAATTCGTAATTTTATTGCGTCAGTAAATTCAGTTTTTTAATTCTAGTAGCTTCATAATGGTCGCTATTAACTGCTCCAGGTTTTATCGGCGCTGATGTTTCGCACCTCAACCTTCACAAAACATTCTGTATTCCACATGGCGGTGGCGGTCCAGGTATGGGGCCGATTGGCGTAAAAGCCCATTTGGCGCCGTTTTTGCCGGGGCACTCGGTAGTTCAAATGGATGGCATTACTGAACAGAGAGCTGTCTCAGCGGCACCATTTGGTAGTGCTTCTATTCTGCCGATTAGCTGGATGTATATCCGTATGATGGGCTCGCAGGGACTGAAACAGGCAAGTCAGACGGCGATTTTGAATGCTAACTATATTGCTGCCCGCCTAAAGAATGATTATGACGTGTTGTATACGGGCCATAACGGTTATGTGGCGCATGAGTGTATTTTGGATATTCGACCGTTGAAAGAAGCGTTTGGTATCAGCGAGATGGATATTGCCAAGCGCTTGATTGACTATGGCTTCCATGCGCCAACCATGTCGTTCCCGGTTGCTGGCACGCTAATGGTGGAACCTACAGAATCAGAAAGCAAAGTAGAAATTGACCGCTTTGTGGACGCTATGTTGGCAATCCGTGCTGAAATTGGCAAAGTGGCGCAAGGTGAATGGTCATTGGAAGATAATCCATTGGTCAATGCGCCTCACGTACAAGCTGAACTGGCTTCTGACTGGAGCCATAGTTACAGCCGTGAAACCGCAGTTTTTCCAACCTTAGAAACCAAAGCCAATAAATATTGGCCCGCGGTTAAACGCCTCGATGATGTTTACGGTGATCGTCATCTGCATTGTTCCTGTGCACCTGTCAGTGATTATCAATAATTACTAAATAATGTGGCAACACCAGTATAATTACTGGTGTTGCTATTTTTTGTCAGCCTTAAACCACCTCCCGGTACGACTATCTCGGTACTACCGCCATAGAAACCAGAAAATTGTATTTTTCCTGATATTCACGAACTTTTAGAATCAGAATCCGCATGAATTAAACTTTCCTACAATTTGGCTTCTAAATTTACGTCTGCTTTATAGTCTGGTAATGGGTAAAACTCTTGCTTATCTATGAGGTGAGAGCGTTCAACTATTACGAAGGTATGAAATTTTTTCTTCAATGATGGGAGCAACACGCACAGTTGGGTTTTCGAGGATTAATTAGCTTTTTTCCCTTAGCAACATAATCTCTTTTCCAGCGGTAAAAAGTATTTGAGAGATTCCCCAATAACGGCAAGTCTTACTGACCTTATTGTCCCCTTGAACATAAGCTAATATTTTAAGCTTTTTTCTGACCTTCTGTTCTTCTTTCTTGTTTATATTAACCTCAACTAACACATGTTAAATATACATGAAATTGTCAGTCGAGGTCTAAAAGTCACAATTAATTTAATTATGTTGGCTATTTAAAGTGACCACTATCTTTTATGTCTATTTTCCTCCTGCTAGATCGATGAAACTACCAGTGACATATGAAGCCTCGTCAGACAATAACCACACTATCGCTTGGGCTACCTCCTCAGGTTGACCGCCACGTTTCATAGGTAAATTATCTTTTACTCGATCGATCCGTGTTGCTTCACCACCATCAGCATGCATCTCGGTATAAATGAATCCAGGACGAACAGCGTTAACGCGAATTCCTTGGGCGGCCACCTCTAAAGATAGACCAATGGTTAAGGTGTCAATAGCACCTTTTGAGGCGGCATAATCCACATATTCATGTGGTGAGCCTAGTCGAGAAGCTGCTGAGGATACGTTAACAATGGCTCCTCCCTGACCACCATGGCGAAGTGACATACGTTTAACTGCTTCACGTGCGCAGATAAAACTGCCGCTGACATTAGTGGCAAATATAGTGGCTAACCGCTGTGCATCTAACTGTTCAATGGATGCCTGGGGCATAAGTATTCCGGCGTTGTTCACTAATCCGGAAATTGGACCGAGTTCTTTATCTATTTGCTGGAACAATTCCATCACCTGCCCTTCTTGGGCAATATCTGCCTGTACTGCAATGGCTTCTCCGCCAGCATGAAGAATCATATCGACAACTTCTTGCGCACAGGCTTTACGCGTATGATAGCCAATACAAACCTTATGTCCTTTGCTTGCCAGACATAACGCGGTAGCCCGACCAATGCCGCGATCGCCACCGGTGATCAGGGTGATTTTATTTTTCATGTTTTATTTATCCAGTCGCAAATTCATTTTTGATTTATTTATCAACATCAAAATAGCAATACTAAGGCAAAGCAACGCCATTATGGTAAATACCCCTTTACCCCACCATTCTAGCAACGCGCCACCGATAAAAGGTCCCAAAGATAATCCCAGAACCACAAGTGTTGATGCACCTAAATAGGCTCCACGATAACGTTCTGGAGCCAGGCGGTCGAGCAAGATGCTCAGATTAGGTAACAAGATGGCTTCTGCAATACTGAAAACTACTGCAACCAAGCTCCACCAGAATGTGCTGGCGGTATCGTTAACCCAGAACAACAGCTGGGAAACTGCAAAGATCAGCGCGCCAATTGTGATGCGTTGCCCGAGTGGCGTATTGGTTAACAAAGGCACCAGATAAACCTGAGCGACTAACACAGTTATTGCATTGGTGACGAGGATCACTGTCACCAAATCGACTGCGCGTGTAGCGTCCAGCATCAATAAATATTGCGGCACGATGGATTCAATTTGAGCATAAACGAGATAACAGAGAATGCTACTAATCAGTGCTACAAGATAGATATTGTCCCGTACGATAATAGCTGTGACCTGCCAAATGTTTGTTTCCTCTGTATGTTTGTTTGCCGCATTATCACTAAACAGCAGCTTTCCTGCCGGAATGTTGAAGAAGGCAAAAAGTAAAAATGGAACATAAGAGAGGGATGTGAGTAAAAACGTGCTTTTTTGCGAGTTTAGCCCAAAAGTGATGCCGATAAGTGGCCCGCTGACCGCCGCGATATTCACTGCAAAATAGCGTATTTGTAGCGCCAATTCTCGCCGACGTTGATCTTGTAGTAGATCGCTCATTAGGGCGCGGCTGGGGGCATCGATCCAAGAAAATGATACGCCAGTTAACAAGAGGCCGATAGCGAAAATTAACACGCTATTAGCCAGGGCAATTCCAGCATAACCGATGATAGCCAACAGGCAGCCTAGTACTAGTAGCTGTTTCCTCCCCCAGTGGTCGGATAGAGAGCCGCCATAAATCCCCAACACTACCGAAATCAGAGCACAGGTAGACAGCAGGCTGCCGATCATCAGTGGCGTTAGTTGATAAGTGCGCGTAAGGATAATGGACAAAAATGGCCAAGCCATAAAGTAACTGATACGGGTGAGTAACGTAAAAAGTAGCAAGATTAATACATTTCTGGGAAAGGTGGCGAGGGTTTGTCGAACTGTCAGGCCATCACTGCATAACGTAGTGCGATCTTTCATGGCTACCTCATCAGATAATCCGTCATTGGCGGTGTAATGTTTTAAAAAAGTTGTTAAATTCTATTGTTCATTTGATAGAAGGCACACTTTAGCCTTATCACTGTTTGTTTTTCAAGAGCATGCATCTAGATTCCGAATAAACAAAAAACTTTATTTAAATGATGGTGTTAAATAAAGCACTCAAATGAAGGTACACTTTAAAATGATAACAATATTCTCTATTGACAAAAACAAAAAATAAATATATCAATAACAATTAATTTAAAAATAAACAACCTTTTTAATGAGTTGAGCAGGCCAATGTTTACTGCAAAACCAATCAGCAAGAACCAGCGGCTGCGAGCAATGATCGCCAGCCCCGAACTGGATTTTTTGATGGAAAGTCATAATGCTCTCAGCGCCAAAATCGCTGAGCAGGCCGGATTCTCCGGATTATGGGCTTCCGGTCTGACCATCTCGGCTGCACTGGGTCTCTCCGATCGCAATGAAGCCTCCTGGACTCAGGTTCTTGATGTGGTGGAGTTCATTACCGATCACGTTGATATCCCGGTGTTGCTTGATGGTGATACTGGATTCGGTAATTACCACAACGTTATCAGGCTGGTGAAAAAGCTTTGCCAGAAGCACGTTTCTGGCGTTTGTATTGAAGATAAGATTTTCCCAAAAATGAACTCGTTCCTCGGTGAATGCCAGCAGTTGGCCGACATTGGCGATTTTTGCTCGAAGATCAAAGCCGCCAAAGACACACAATCTGACGATGATTTTGTAACCGTGGCCCGTACCGAGGCGTTGATTTCTGGGTTGGGTATGGCCGAGGCACTAAAACGCGCCGAGCGTTATCACCAGGCTGGTGCTGATGCGATCCTGATCCATTCCAAATGTAATGATGCCGATGAAGTGCTGGAATTTGCTGCTGAATGGGCTAATCGTAGTCCGCTAGTCATTGTACCAACCAAGTATTATTCTACTCCAACAGAGGTTTTCCGTCAGGCCAATATCTCAACGATTATCTGGGCTAACCATAGCCTTCGTTCATCAATTGTGGCGATGCGGGAAACCACTAGGCACATCTTCGAAAACCAGTCGATAAGCCACATTGAACCTGATATTGCCAGTCTGGAAGACGTCTTTGCGCTGACCAATGAGGTCAATGCGAGCCTAGCCGATAACCGCTATAAAATGGGACGTGGGTGATTGATGGAACCTGCACATTATTTTACGTATCTCTTGAAACAAGCTGGTTTTAATTTTTTTAGTGGTGTGCCTTGTTCGTTTTTAACCCAGGTGATCAACCAGGCCATTGCCGATCCTGAACTTAATTACGTTCCAGCTACTAGTGAAGGGGAAGCGGTGGCTTTGGCTGCCGGCGCTTGGCTAGCGGGACAACAGGCCGTGGTGATGTGTCAGAACTCTGGCTTGGGCAACATGATCAACCCGTTAACGTCGCTCAACGCACCGTTTGCGATCCCGGTTTTACTGATCGTTACTCACAGGGGTAAACCCGGTATTAAAGATGAACCTCAGCATCAGTTAATGGGCGAAATCACGTCCGATCTGTTGATGCTGTTAGGTATTCCGGCTACTGTCCTTCCAACGGAAGCGGCTGCGATGGAAGAAGTGGTGTCCTATGCCATGCGTCAGGTACGCGATGAGCAAAGAACCGTGGCGTTGATCGTGGGAAAGGGTGTGTTCTCAGAGAAGGCATCAGAGGCGATAGTCTCATCTAATTTGCCCAGCCGTTCAGCAGTTCTGAAACAGCTGTTGGCTTTGGCCGGCGATCGGGACTTTTTGATTGCCACCACAGGCAAAACCAGTCGTGAGCTGTTTACGTTGAACGATCGGCCAAACAACTTCTACTGCGTGGGCTCTATGGGCTATGCCAGTGCGCTCGCTCAGGGGGTGGCGTTACATGCCCCACATAGCACCGTGACTATCATCGATGGTGACGGCGCAGTGCTGATGCATCCCGGTAATATGGCAACGATAGGTCATTTACATAGCCCAAATTTGATTCACCTGATCCTGAATAACGGCACCTATGACTCTACCGGTGGGCAAAAAACGCTGGCCGATGAGGTTGATTTTTCCCGAGTGGCACAGGGCATGGGCTATGCACATGCACAGTATTGTCTATCACTGTCAGCACTGGCGCAGGCTTACTGTGATGCAAAACGCAACGCTAGAGGGCCGGTTCTGTTAGCTATCAATATTGCTACCAGGTCGCTGGGAAATCTGGGGCGACCTACGGTAACACCTGAGCAGATCGCACGTCGTCTTCAACGTCAAATCAAGGAATCTTTTTCTTCATGACTGCTAACTTCACGCTGAATAAAACTCTCGAGGCTATGGAGATTTACACTTCAAAAGCCATTGCCAATAAAGCAGCCCAAATGTCTGATGTAATGAACCTGAGTTTTGGTGAGCCAGAATTCGGTCCTCCGGAGTTTCTACAACCGTTGATCGAACAGCAAGGATTGAACTGGGAAGTATTTATGTACTCTGTCAAGGGGTATGAGCAGCCTAAGGGATCGCCAATGTTGCGGCAGGCTATCGCTAATTGGTACCAGCAGCACTATGGTTTAACGATCGATCCTGAGCGCGAAATCATGGTTACCCACGGTGGCGTGGAAGCGATCAACCTAGCGATCCAATGTACTACGCAGGAACATCAGGGGGTAATTGTCTGTCATCCGTCTTACATGCTGTACGAACGGGTGGTGACGGCGCTGAATCGTAAACCAGTAACGTTGAATCGCCCATTGGGTGAGGCGGAGTACCACTCGGCGCTGGAATCAGTACAGCAGAATACTGCCTTGCAGCAGGCTGGAGTGATGATCGTCAATTCGCCGGAAAACCCGAGTGGCTACATGCTCAATGCTCAGGATTGGGATGCCGTCGCTGAGTTCACTCAGCAGCATGGTATTTGGCTGATTCACGATGAGGTTTATGACGTTATGGCCTATGCCGAGCGCCATCAACCGGCGCTGAGGCATCCGGAACTGCGCGAAAATACCATTATGATCAACAGCTTTTCTAAGAAGTTTGGCCTACCTGGACTACGTATCGGCTGGATGGTCGCTAATGAGCAGGTAATCAACATGGCGGCGAAACTGCACGATTATTTCTATCTCGGTGTCAATAAACAGTATGAGCAGATCGCCACTTTGATCCTACGTGAGCCGCGCATGAATGTTTGGTTAAATGAGGTCGTAGTGAAACTGAAAACCCGCATGGAGCGTGCCATCAATATGCTGAATAGCGCGCGGGGATATCAATGGACGCGACAACCGCGTGGCGCGATGTTCCTCTTCCCAGATGTTTCAGCCTTGTATGCCCGCCTGCCCGTACGGTGGCAAAAATGCAGCTACACCATCGGCGAATGTGTAGCGGAATACTTGTTGCATGAGAAAGGCGTCGCTGTGGTGCCGGGATATGTGTATGGAGAGAACTCGGCCAACCATATTCGCATAGTGCTTTGCACCACCGATGAGGTGTTTGATCGGGCTCTGCATCAATTGACTCACTAATTTGGGAGATAACAACGATGGTCGAATTTCCTGATTTCCAGTTGATACCTGGTTTCTTTACTGCTGAACAGCGTATACGGCTTGACTCTGTTTATCAGGATTTGAATGCTGAAGCCTGTGCGATTGTGCAACAGGTGCAGGCCGAACAGTGCAGCTTAGACGATTTTTATCGCAGGCAAACGGTGCTGCTCGTAGTGCCAGAAAAGAATTCGCCAGAATGCATTTGTCGTATGGAGTACCTCAACGGCAGTTCTGAAGCGTTTCATCACCAGGTAACGCTGCCAGTGCAACAGCGGCTTGAAGAATTGGTGGGGGCTGAACTGACGTTGTTCAAAGACAAATGCAATGTTAAAGCGCCGCAAGGTGGCGCTTTTCCGCCCCATCAGGATGCCCCGGCCTATCTGAATTTTGGCCCAACAATCTTTATTACCGCTGGCATTACGTTGGATGATTTATCCGTGGATAATGGTTGCCTGCACATGGCAACCAATTATCGGCACCTGCATGTTGGCGTTACCCGGTATTGCACCACGCCGTATGGGGATTATCCGCTGTTTAAATATTACGTAGGTGGGGCACGCAATGGCGATATCGTTGATGAAGTCCAAACCGCTTTGCAGTGGCAAACCATCACTGCACGGGCCGGGGACATGCTGGTGTTCAATTCGTTCATCCCGCATTTTTCCCATATTAATATCAGCTCGCAGTATCGGCGGGTACTATATCTGACCTTTAACCTGTTGAGTGAAGGTTCTCATTACCAACGTTATTACCAGAAAAAGTGGCAGGACTACAGCAACCCGCAGTTCCATATTTCTACCCCAACCATTCATGCTGCGTTGTCCCATTAGCAGGCTCTGGTCTAAGGATTGTTATGAAAACAGCGCTGTTTACTCCCGGTCCAAGTAATACATCGGATAGGGTACGTGCCGCATTAACGTGTGATATCGGTACGCGTACCCCTCAGATGAAAGCGTTGACCCAACGTTTACGCCAACAAATTGCTGAGGTGGCTAACTGTGGTGGTGATTTCAGTGTTGTGCCGTTACAAGGCAGCGGTACCTTTGCTGTGGAAGCGATGTTGACGTCACTGCTGCCTACGGGAGAGTCTTGTCTTATTCTGGTTAACGGACCTTATGGTGAGCGCATGGTGGATATTTGCCAGATTTACGAGTTACCGCACCACGTACTATATACTGATCCGCTGAAACCTATCAGTGTGACGGATGTGGTCGATTATTTGGAGAGTCACCCTGATATTGCCTCGCTGGCATTGATACATTTTGAAACCGGCATTGGTATTCTTAATCCGCTGGCGGCTCTGCTGGAGCTTGCTGAACAGCGCGGGAAAAGCGTATTTGTTGACAGCATGAGTGCCTTCGGGTTACTACCAATCTCTTTTACTTCTCCAGCATTACAGGCGGTGGCTGCCTCCTCTAACAAAATCCTGCATGGTGCACCGGGGCTTGGGTTTGTCATTGCTCGTTCCAGTGCGCTGGAACAGCCGCGGCTGCGGCGAACCCTGAGCCTGAACTTACAAGCGCAATATCATGGCTTTCAGCATGACGGTATGTGGCGCTTTACTCCGCCGGTACAAGTGATCGCTGCGCTGTCTTGTGCCATCAGCGAATACATGCAGCAGGGCGGACAGGCTGCGCGTTTGCGACGTTATCAACAGATTGCCAGTCGGGTGATCGGTGGGTTAGCGCAGTGGGGCATCCAGCCACTGGTAACTGAAATCTATGGAGCGCCAGTGATTACAACCTTTGTACTGCCATTTTCTAGTAATGTACTAAGTGCTCGTTTGCTTAGTGAACGCTTACTTTCTTATCAATTGGTGATCTACCCTTCACAGGTAAGTGAAGTAAATAGCTTTCGTATTGGTTTTATTGGTGAATTGACGGACCATGATGTAGATCGGTTAATCGCCGCAATCGGTGAAATTGTCAGCGATATCTAGGTGCAGATGGAGCAACTGGCATGATCAATAATCGTAACACTGGTCCTACACCGTTGCCGCCTGAGGTATTAACCGCGATGGCGCAGCAGCCTCTCAGCCACCGCAGTGTAGCGTTCCGTGAGGCATTCTCTGAGGTGACTGCACAACTGGCGACGTTGGTAAACTCTCCTACGCCAGCGCTGTTGTTGACCTGCTCTGGGACAGGGGGATTGGAAGCCAGTATTGCCAGCATTGTCACCGCAAATAACCGGGTTTTGGTGCTTAGTGCTGGGAGCTATGGAGATTTGCTGGTGCGGATTGCAGGCTATTTTACGCCATATCTGGAGGTTATACGTTTTACGCCCGGTAGTGTGCTTGAGGTGGCTGTGCTGGAAACTCAACTGTCGCAGGCAAACTACGACGTGGTGCTACTGACGCATTCGGAAAGTTCGACAGGGGTTTATCATCCGGTTTCGCAGGTGATCGCTACTATTCGTGCTCACAGTGATGCGCTGGTGCTAGTGGATGTGGTCAGTAGCCTAGGGGCAACTCCCATCGATATGACCCAGTGGGGTGCTGATGTAATGATCGGTGCCACGCAAAAAAGCCTGATGGCACCGGCAGGAATGGCGGTGGTATATCTCAGTGAGCGGGCGCTGCGACATATCGAACGGCATCCAGCCAACTACAACTATTATATGCACCTGCGTCCCTGGTTAGATGCAGGCCAGCAGCACAGCGTACCTTATACCCCAGCAGTTAATGTATTTCAGGGGTTACAGGCCGCTCTGAGATTGATCTTTATTGAAGGGCTGACGGCACGTTACCAGCGTCATCAAGCCGCTGCTGCCCGCTGCCGAGCCTTTTTTGCCGGCCATGATCGTGTGCGTTGTTTTGCGCCACCAGAGTATACCAGCCACAGCATCACCGCATTACATCTGTCCGGTCGGTTTTCTGCTTCAGCGATAAAAACCCGCTTGGAATATGAGCACCATATCGTGGTTTCTACCGGTTTAGGCTCGCTTGCCGAGTGCTTGATTCGCGTTGGGCATATGGGACATTTCACTCTGGCTGAAGTGGACGAGGCGCTGAGCGCTATTGCGCAGGTGGTGCAGGATGAAGGGAGCGAGCATGGAGATTAAGTTTCTGCAAAGCATGACTCAAATTGATGCTACTGCGTACCAGCGTTTCCATCGGCAGGCCAATGGCAGCATCTTTTATGATTATTATTTTCTGTTGGCTCTGGAGGAACGGCCTTTATTGCCCCATCTGAAAACTTATTACCTGTTGGCACAGGAAGATGATGAACTGCGGGGATGGTTGCCGGTCTATCTACAAACTGATGTCGATCCGTTTGGTGTACTGATGGATTCACTCGGCTACCCGTTTGATGCGGATACGCGCGCACTTTTTTCCCATGTGATGCACGTCAGTGATAGTGCTTTGCTTTATACCGGCGACGAGCCTCAAGTGGTTTTCCCGGCATTGCTGACGGCACTGGACGCGTTGGCACAGGAGGAACGGGTACTATCGTATGGCTTACTGAATCTGACCGTTAATAGTGTCCATGATATTCAACAGCATTCTTCTGGGTGGCAAACCAACTTCATGTGGAACCGTTTTAGCTGTGATCTACGTGCGTTTAACAGTGTGGAGCAGATTATCTCCGGATTGAACGCTGAGGGGCGGCGTGAAGCGAACCGTCAGTACCGGAAATTTCATCAGGCTGGTGGTGAGATAAGCTGGTTACCGGTTGGTATGGCTGATTTGCATGAAGTAACGGCACTTTGTCAGCAGACTACCGCCCGTAACGGTACGCCGCACTATTATCCGCCAGAGGCGGTGTGCCATCTGTTGCAGCGTACCGAGGAGTTTACCCGCATCGTTGAAGTTCGCCAGCAGGGGCGTCTAGCTGGAGTCGGCATTGTTTTCGTTGATGGTAATAAGTTACACCTTTGGGCAGTAGGAATGGATTACGCGGTTGCCGATTTCAGCCCTTACACCTTATTGTACCTCGATATGTATCGTTTCGCCCTAGATAACGGGATAGAGATTCTCGAAGCGGGGCGCACCACTCAACGTATTAAAGAACGGCTAGGGTTTAGCGCCGTGCCGTTGTATTCCATGACGAAAAAAAGAGAAACCCATGTTTAATACCGAAATGCTGGAATTGTTAATGTGCCCGGTAAGTCACTCGGCGCTGCGTTATGATGCCGACCGTCAATGTCTGATCAGTGCTGATGGTCAACATGAATATCCGATAGTCAATGGTATCCTCGTTTTAATGCCTAGTGTCATGATGGAAGAAGAATAGCTATGAGCAAATACGAAAATTACGATGCGATCAGTGAAAATTATGACAAGACCCGTACTGCTGTAGGCATTGAGATTATCCTAGGGTATATTGCTGCCTTGAATAAGGATTGGCAGACGTTGCAGATTTTGGATGCGGGCTGTGGTACTGGCAACTATGCACTGGAATTAAAAAAGTACTACCCGAATATCTGGTGTGCGGATTTCAGCATGGGAATGCTGAGTAAGTGTCAGCAAAAATTTGCCCGTTACGAGCAGCAGGCGCGTCTGTTGCGTTGTGATATCACACAGTTACCATTTCGCGACAGTGCGTTGGACGTGATTATTTGCAACCAGTCTCTGCACCATTTAGACGAACCGGGCAGCCAATTCAAAAATCTGGCCGAGTTTTTACGTCAGGCGGCACGTAGCTTGCAATCGGATGGCTTACTGTTGATCAACACCATTACGCACCAACAGTTACATGATGGAGTGTGGTGGGGTGATCTGATTAAACCAGCGGTTGAGCGAATGAAACAACGCTTTACTACTGATGAACAATTAATTGCTTTACTGGATCAGGCTGGGTTAACCATCACTAACCGCGTCGTTGCTCTGGATACTATTATCCAGCAACAGGGTTATTTCGATCAAAATGCGCTGTTTGATAAAACGTTTCGCGATGGTGATTCTCACTTCTCGTTACTAACGCCGGGCGAGCTGTCGACGATGTTGCAACAGCTAGAGAAGATGCGCGATCGAGGTGAACTGGTGGACTATATCAGCGAACGCGACCAGTTACGTCAGGAGATTGGTCAATTCACCTACTATGTGATCAGGAAAAAATAATGGCAACGCGCAAAATAATCATGGTGGGTAGTCAAGATGAAATCTTTGAAGAATTGCCGCCAGAAGGTATTGAGCTGTATGTCATTCAACCGACTGAGTTGATCGGCCCTATGTTACAGACGGCGGCAACGGCCATTTATCCCATTGAAGCGTTTACTGATGAGCAAGTATTAGCTGGTGCCCGTTATTTTACTGAATACTACGCCATTGATGCATTGTTCTGTTTTACCGAATATGGCTTGTTACCCGCAGCAAATGCGGCTAAGACATTGGGGTTGCCGGGGATTGACGTGGATGTGACCGAACTGTGCCGTAATAAATGGAAGCTTCGGGAGAAGCTGGCAGCAACGCACTGGCATGTGCCATTTGTGATGGTAAACAACCACGACTCTATTACGCAGTTTGCCTCTATAAACGATTACCCTCTGGTACTGAAAGATCCAAGCGGTGTTGGTAGCATTAATGTCAAAATTTGCACTTCATTAGCTGGGGCGCTGGATTTCTTTGATGAATTAACGCAGCAAAATTATGCCAGTGTACTGGTAGAAAAGTTTGTTGCAGGCATTGAATACAGCGTCGAAACTCTGAGTATCCGTGGTCAACATCAGTTGATTGGTGTGACCGATAAGTGTCTGTCACCCGAAGGGTTAGTTGAACAGAGCCATATTTACCCTGCGGCATTAGCGGTGGCAGATGTGGCTCGCATTGAGAGTTATATCGTTGCCTTATTGGATCAGATTCGGCATTGGCACGGGCCAATGCATATTGAAGTAAAACTGGATGGGGAACAGATCCATCTCATCGAGATTAATAACCGTCCCGGAGGGGATTATATCTGGGATATGGTGAATAAAGTTTCTGGTGTGAATTTGGTCGCGGAAACATTGCGTTATGTCTTTGATGGTCAACCCGATCCGCAGGTGCGTAAAGCACGTCAGCGTTATGGTGCAATGAGCTATATTGCGTTTTTTCACCCCTTGTTACCATCAGCGGTCAGGCTAGCATTGGCAAACCGAACGGGTTTGGATCGAGTGCAGTGTACAATACCTTATCAACCTACCACGCGAAAAATCAGCAACTCCTTCGAACGTCCGGGGTTCATTTTAATTGGTGAGCAAGATTCTGCGGCACTAAGCGCTGTATTACCGATCATTGAGCAATGGATTGATGCTCAGCACCATCAACAAGGGGGAATGGAATGAAAGGTTCAATAAGTAAAAATAATGCTTTTTTACGCAACTTGTTAAATAGAATATTTCTGTTGTCCGTGGGGGGAGGTCGTCGGCCACCTTTGTTGGTGGCGAATGAGGTATTCCCGGAGAGTCAGATATTAGAATCTAATTTTCCAGTAATACATCAGGAAATTACCTCGTTAATTAATAAGCGGGAACTGACTAGATATAAAGATATCGATCCGGTGCGGGCGGCTGAAGTTTCCGAAAACTGGAAGCTCTATTACGCTTGGTTTATGTGGGAAGAAAATGAACGCGCCCACATCGATTGTCCGACGTTGATACAATTGATTAGACAGATGCCTAATGTGATCAACGCCACCATTGCCGTACTGGAACCATGTGTGACGTTGGCCGCGCACGAAGGCCCCTATGCGGGCATATTACGCTATCACATCGGTATCAAAGTGCCGGAAAAGAAACCGCCGTACATTCGGGTGATGAATGAGTATCACACTTGGCAAGTAGGTAAAAGTATTGTTCTGGATGATTGCTATGAACACGAAGTTTATAATGAATCTGATGATATTCGGGTTATATTGATGATTGATTTTATGCGGCCTATGATCGCACCATTGCATCTGATTAATTTACTCTGTCTGAAAATGAAAAAGAAATGGGGAACGACGATGATAGATAGAGCAAATAATTCGTAATTTTATTGCGTCAGTAAATTCAGTTTTTTAATTCTAGTAGCTTCATAATGGTCGCTATTAACTGCTCCAGGTTTTATCGGCGCTGATGTTTCGCACCTCAACCTTCACAAAACATTCTGTATTCCACATGGCGGTGGCGGTCCAGGTATGGGGCCGATTGGCGTAAAAGCCCATTTGGCGCCGTTTTTGCCGGGGCACTCGGTAGTTCAAATGGATGGCATTACTGAACAGAGAGCTGTCTCAGCGGCACCATTTGGTAGTGCTTCTATTCTGCCGATTAGCTGGATGTATATCCGTATGATGGGCTCGCAGGGACTGAAACAGGCAAGTCAGACGGCGATTTTGAATGCTAACTATATTGC
>NZ_NMQR01000068.1 GCF_003545805.1 Photorhabdus sp. CRCIA-P01
GAGTAATGAATGGCAATTAATGCAAGGAATTATCCAAAAAATCAGAATAGACTCTATTGGATCGATTATATTTCAAGTAATAACTATATTCAGGAATGGAATCCCCATTCCTGAACTGTTTACATTTAACGATTTGCTACTTTCACCCGTAATGCCTGTTTTTCTGCGTCACTGATAAACGCGGTTTCCAGCCCATTTATCTGAGCCTGGCGAATTTGAGCAATAGATAAACCCGCGGCGGGGGCGGCAACTTCATATTCATGGCGGATATCGATGCCTTCAACTGCCGGATCATCTGTATTAATAGAGGCAAGAATGCCTTTTTCCAGAAATTGTTTCAGTGGATGGTCCAATAAACAATTAACGGTGCTGGTTTGAAGGTTTGAGGTTAAACAGGCTTCAATACCAATCCGGTTTTCAACCAAATAATTCATCAATACGGGATCGGTAATGGCTTTTACTCCATGACCAATACGAGTGGCGCCTAATTCCTTAATGGCTTGCCAAATACTTTCAGCGCCAGCAGCTTCGCCGGCATGGATGGTTATATGCCATCCAGCATCACGGGCTTTGGTAAAATGAGATTGAAAAAGAGGGCCGGGAAAACCTAACTCGTCACCTGCCAGATCCAAGGCCGTAATATGTTGGCGGTGAGCTAGCAGACTAGCTAATTCCTGAGTACAGGCTTGTTCACCAAAAGTTCTGCTTAAAATTCCGATAAGACGAATGTCGATATCGTTATTTTGACGGGCAGAATGGATACCATCAATAATCGCTTCGACGACCCCTTCAACCGGCAATTTGTGGTTCATCGCCATGTAATAAGGGGAAAAACGTAATTCAGCATAGTCGAGCCCAGAATTGATGGCATCTTCAACGTTCTCGATAGCAACGCGACGACAAGCGTCCAAATCAGCGAGTACCGCCACCCCCCAATCAAGTTTTTGTAAAAAGCTTACCAAGCTCGGTTCATTTTCAATAATTTGTACGTGAGGGCGTAGTGATTCCAGATCATTTGCTGGAAGCTGAATATTATGCTGGTTGGCAAGATCTAAGATAGTCTCCGGCCGGATATTTCCATCGAGATGGCGGTGTAAATCTGTCAGTGGGAGCTGTATATCAATCATATTCCGGTCCTTTTCTATAAAAAAAGCCAGTCAAATATGTTGACTGGCAATTTAACAAAACGTTTATGGGCGCGTTTTATTGCGCTGGTTGCACAGTACCTTCTGCTTTTACCTTTCCACTGTCGTGGGTATCGCTTTCTGGCACTATTTGCTCTGGCGCTTCACCATCATCAGAAGGGTCGGATAAACCGTATTCAGACATGAACTGATGTAAGGACATTTTTTTACCGTTTATTTCTACATTACCGTCTGCATAGTTAAATTTAATGCTGATAGCATCTTTATCAACCGTGGTAATTTTAAACAGTTGTCCTAATTGTTCAAACTGTTTTATCTGTTGTTCAGCATTATGTTCAGCTTTTGCTTTATCCACACCATTCATTATCATTGACTGAGTGGCGAGCTCAATCATCATAGGTTCTGGTAATGTGATATTCAGAGACATGTTATGAATTAAAGTGCGAATAGCTTCTTCTGTTTTCATTGAAGACAAGCTACTTTTATCTTTCGGCAAGTTTTTCAAACCTACTTGGTAATTAATGGTGCTTTCACCTTTGGCATTCTTCCAGGTTAATGGCTCAATACCAAATTGTGGATTGTTTTTCAGTAAAATAGGCAGGTTAGAAAATACCGCGTCAACAATCTCTGTGTTTGCCGCATCGGAAGAGAGATCACTAGAAGAGAGTGATTTGGCTGTGGCATCATTGTAAGCTTGAGTAAATTTACGCATAGCTTCACCGTCCAGACGATCTGCGGTAATTACAAACTTACCAGAACCAAAATCAATATTTTTCAGTTTGAGACCATCTAAACTATAAGTGATTTTCCCTTTCAGATTAGTTTCATCTTCACCGATATTTGAATCTATTTTAATACCGGAAAGCATTATATCTTCATTGCCGATGCCTTTTAGGCTGATTTCTTGAATTTTGACGCTTTGATCGCCAATATAGATATCAAATTTGCCTTTTTTATTGGCTAGGTTTAAATCAATACCTTTGACAAGGAAATTTTCGTCATTTTTATTGATGGCTAACTGGTCACTCTTGATTGCCAGTGATATCTCTTTCAGATCATGGCTGAGATCGGAAGTCAGTTTGGCACCGGAAAAATTGAACTTAGCACCATTTTTTTCAAAATCGACCGGAATGATATCAACATCGGAAATAACAGAACCACTATAACTGACACGTGAATCAGAAGTGAGCAGCGATTTTCCTTTAGTGATTTCAAACAATGGTTTTAAAGATCCATTATTTTCCAGTTCGGAATGAACGGAAGCTATGCTAGGAATTAAGGTTAATTTTTTCACTTGTGCAAGCGGGAAAGGGCCGTGATCAATCACAGACTTAATTGAAATCTCTTCACCTGGTTTGATTTCTGCGTTTTTAACGCCATCTTTAATTGTCAGAACAATACGGACATCAGAACTGAACACGCCACGGTGGAAATCTTTACTCTGTAGCATCAGATCTGTTTCAGGGAAGGCTTTTTTCATCTCGGCATTGGCGCGGGAAATAGATTGATCTATACGTTGTTCAATCTGTTTACCTGTATACCATGAAGCTCCAGTCCAGGCTGCTCCCAAGGCAACAATAATGCCTACTGCCACTAACGATTTTTTCATAATGCAAATCCATCCTTTTAATGCATATTTTGCAGGTAATATGCATTCTCTTGGTATAAAAATGGCCGTTAACACAGCTTGGAGTTTAAGTCGTGCTTAACAGCGCCTGTGAATAAGTTTTAGGCCCAAATTGGTATTATTAATTAAAAACCCGGGCGGTAAAACCATCACCGTGAATTATCACAGCCTTTTCGGCAGCAGATATGAATACTGACTCACCTGGGAAAATTCTCAATTGGTATTCGCCAGATTGTATAACTGTTTGACCTTCAACACAAAAAACAATCGATGCTGAATTGTTATCAAGCGTAATTGACTGTTCTGATAGAGAATAAATAGAAAATGCAAAATCATCCACTGGAATAGGGAAGTTTTTAGCTGTTTTTTCCTGTTTTGGTGGCGTAAATAAGGTGTTTGTTGGTTTTGAAGCAAAGTCTAGGTTTGCCATTAGCTCAGGAATATCAATATATTTGTTGGTTAAGCCCGCTCGTAGGACATTATCTGAATTTGCCATCACTTCAAGAGCAACGCCTTCCAGATAAGCGTGGGGCGTGCGGGCGCATAGAAACATGGCTTGACCGGGTTTAAGTTCGATGACATTAAGTAAAAGTGGAATAAATAGGCCATTGTCGTCAGGGTAAAACGCCGTCATTTTTTTGATGGAATCCCAAGGTTCTCCGAGCCGACTATTCAATGCTGATTTCAATACGCCAAGAGCTAACTGCTTTTGTTTACCACTCATATGCAGTAATTGGGAAAATAAGCAGGCAAGATTCTGTTCATTTGGTGTCTGAATAAAGAACGGAATCTTGGGATGGGCCGCAATAACAAATTCCAGTAATTGCGCGATTTCGTTTAATGGACGGAACCCATTCATTGCCCGGAAAGGGGTAAGGGCATAAACCAATTCGGGCTTATGGTTATCATCTTTGTAATTTCTTTCCGGGGAATCCAACGGAATATCGGCGATATTCTCTTTGGCAAAACCCTCTTCTGCGGATTTTTTATCAGGATGAACCTGAATTGAAAGAGGTTGAGCGGCGCACAATACCTTAAATAGGAAAGGCAACCGGTGAAATCTGTCTGAAATTTCTTTCCCTAGATATTTTTCCGGATCACTGGCTATTAATTCATTTAAGGCAACCGGTTTTCCCGTTATAGGATTGGCGACAATTGAACTGCTTTTAGGATGGGCACCCATCCATAATTCAGCCATTGGCAGATTATCTGGATTTTCAACACCATAAATATCCGTCAGGGCGGTTTTGCTTCCCCATGAATAGTGCTGGATCTGATTTATCAACTTCAACATGGCCGTTACTCTCTTTTTAAAAAAATCAATCTATTTCCTTTCTACCACAATACGATAAATACGACTTGGTTGGCATAATCAGGAACTAATATGTGGCATGATAACAGAATGTTAATCAGTTTATCTGCAAAGACCGATTATGCATATTCGATTATTCTGTGTGTTAAGGAGAGATAGTAATGGCAGCCACTCGCATTGAAAAAGACTCAATGGGGCCTATCGAAGTACCTGCTGACCAATTGTGGGGAGCGCAAACTCAACGTTCACTTGAGCATTTTCGCATTTCGCAGGAGAAAATGCCGGTTGCATTAATTCATGCTTTGGCATTGACTAAACAGGCTGCGGCCAGTGTCAATATGGATTTAGGTCTTCTGCCGCAAGAGCGTGGTGAAGCAATTATTGCTGCTGCGAAAGAGGTGCTGGAAGGTAAACATCCGACAGAATTTCCTCTTGCTATCTGGCAGACCGGTTCTGGAACACAAAGTAACATGAACATGAATGAAGTGTTGGCGAACCGTGGTAGCGAGATCCTTGGTGGGGTGAAGGGTAACGAACGCCTTATCCATCCTAACGATGATGTTAATAAGAGCCAAAGCTCTAACGACGTTTTCCCAACCGCAATGCATGTTGCCGCTGTTATCGCGCTGCGTGAGCATCTTATTCCTGATCTGAAAATATTACAAAAAACACTGGCTGATAAAGCTGAAGCTTATAAGGATATCGTTAAAATTGGTCGTACCCACCTGCAAGATGCGACACCATTGACCCTTGGGCAGGAAATTTCTGGTTGGGTAGCAATGTTAACGCATAACCTGAAACATATTGAAGACAGTATCCCTCATGTTGGTGAACTGGCATTAGGGGGAACCGCGGTTGGCACCGGTTTAAATACTCATCCTGAATATGCTGTTCGTGTTGCTAAGAAACTGGCTGAATTGACTGGCCATCCGTTTGTTACTGCACCAAATAAATTTGAAGCCCTGGCGACTTGTGATGCTTTGGTTCATTCTCATGGAGCATTAAAAGGTTTGGCTGCATCCATGATGAAGATTGCAAACGATGTTCGTTGGTTGGCTTCCGGCCCTCGCTGTGGTATTGGTGAAATTTCAATTCCAGAAAATGAACCGGGCAGTTCAATCATGCCAGGTAAGGTTAATCCAACTCAGTGTGAAGCGGTAACGATGCTTTGTGCTCAGGTGATGGGTAATGATGTTGCGATTAATATTGGTGGGGCATCTGGCAATTTTGAGCTAAACGTGTTCCGCCCAATGGTGATTGATAACTTCCTGCAATCCATTCGTTTGCTGGCTGATGGTATGCGCAGCTTCAATGAACATTGTGCAGTCGGTATCGAACCTAACCGCGATCGCATTACTCAATTGCTGAATGAATCTCTGATGCTGGTAACGGCGCTGAATACACATATCGGTTATGACAAAGCCGCGGAAATTGCTAAGAAAGCTCATAAAGAAGGGCTAACATTAAAACAATCGGCGATGAAATTGGGTTATCTGACCGAAGCAGAGTTTGATGAGTGGGTTCGTCCAGAAGATATGGTTGGTAGCTTGAAGTAATTATTCTTTAGCCATGAAAAATTGACCGGAGACGAATGCTCCGGTTTTTTGTTTCTCGATCTTTAAATTATTTTTTTGTCTTTACTAAACGGGAATCGATGCCAAAATCCAGGCGTTTAACCGTGTTTATATACTTATGAAAATCTTTCGCCATAGGATTCAGAATGACATTATTTTCGTAGGGAACGATGGCGGAGGGGACCATCAGGCCAATAGAATGACTAACCTCGAACCATTCACTGCCTATTTCCATTGTGCAAGTAGAGGGTACGGGATCATTCCAATCAGGAGGTAATGTATCAATGTTTAAAATATCAATTTGATTTTCTGGGATGTTGATACTTAACAGAGCAAAATCAGTGAGAAGTTCATCGTCTCCGACATGAACAAGTACTTCCAGCACAGCAAGAGAAACAGAAGTGGCTACATAGACCGCCGGTCTTCCTATATTGTGCCAGCGGCCTCCATATAACTTTGCTCCTGTGCCGCTCCATGCTGATTCGACATACTTTGAGCGGGTAAGCCGGTATAGGATCACGATACAATTCCGTGCTCAATTCTGCCTATGAGATTTATCACATCTAGCGCTCCACTTTCTGTATTGAGCATCGATTCAGGCGTTACGTATCCTAAACCCCGGATAGGGCGTTTCATCCATTGAGCTGCTTTATCTTTGTCACCGTTAAATAAATCTACCGCATGGTCCATGACACGTACAAACCGGGCAATGCGCTGACTTTCGTCAGCAGTAAATTTACCTTTACCTGAGCAGCGTCTTGAATAGTTGCGTATTTGGATACCTGCGATCCGCAGAATATCCCCTTTACCAAATGTTGACCAATTTTGTATTTTATCAACTATAGTGATTGGTAACCCTTCATTTAATATTGCATTTAAATGTGGCCCGCTGTTTGATGGGAAACCAATTGTTCGCCAAAGTGGGTTACTTTGGACTTTGTGGCTTGGTGTAAAAACTCGCATAAGCACCTCTTTGGTCATTTGTCATTATTATAATAGACAATTGGCTATATTGGGTCAAATAAGCAACCATGCATTAAATCTCACGATATAAATGTAGCCTGGGGATAATCAACTCCAGTGGTTTGGCTTTGGGTTTATAACGATGCACTATGGCATTGGCATCGTAGTTGGCAAGTCTACCTATCTTTGGTTGATTATCGCCATAGTTAACATAAAACGCGATTATTGGCAGGGGACAAGCATATTGCACCTGTTTTTGTTGTTCCGCATACCAGACTCGTGCAATAGGCTGTACTTTTACTGGGCGCTTGATTTTTAAGGCCACATCATCAGGTAATTTTTTTATATCGATAATTTCTTTGGCGACTAATGCTGCCCATTGTTCACGAGAATAGGGGGAAACCGCACGCCCAGAGTTATAACTTTTCTCCAAACGTTGCAGAATTTGATCTTTTGTTACTTTATTGATGATGTTTTTATTTGCCCAACCAAAGCGAACTGAATCGGGATTGAGAAGGGGAGTGATGGTTCTGTAGGCATTTAAAGTTATCAACCCATGTAACTGACTATGAACAAATTCAAACCGTTGCTCTTTATCCACCCCTGATTGCACAGTTACGATATGTTCAAGTTCTGCTTTCAACTTATTAATTTCGTCAATCAAAAGTAAAGCGGAACGATACTGTTGTTGATTGATAGAAAAACATAATACACCAGGAAGACGAACGGCAGCTTTGCTGCTGATATTTTGAGTATTGTGATATATAAATAGCTTCTGGTAATGACTTAAACCTAAATTTAGAGCGTCATTACTTGTCATTTCATTAACGATTATTTCTGTTAAAGGATCATGTTCATTGCCTTTTTCTATATCAGGCAGAACGAACACATGAGCGGCCAACAAAGAATAGCTATGAAACTGTTCATACAGTTGTTTCAACTTACTTTCTTGTTTTTGGAAACAACTATTCAAATCTTCGATTGATAAATATTTACTCATTTGAATAACACTTTTAGTTACAACATACTTTTTATTATAAAACAAAAAACAAAAATATTGAACTCAAAAATTGCATTTAAAACACAAACCACATGCCAACAACACAAAAAAATATCCATCAGACTTCATACATAACAGCCCCAGTTTGCGCAATAAGGGTAGAAGAGGGTGAGATTTGATTTACTGCATCTTCTCCTAGCATTTGAAACTGTGCACGTAACGACATCACTGAGCCAGGTGTGAACTGTACGATCACAGTCTGGCCGCCTCCATCTTTCCGGGGCGCTTATTCCTTCTCTTCAGCATTGAGCTTAATACTGCAAAATGATTTCCGGATAGAGAAACCAGAGAGCGTTATTATGATTGTATACCCGAAAATAAATCATCGTATCCATCATCAAAAAAATATCCCGGTTTTATCTCACAGGATAGGATTTTTTCATTTTCATACTTATCTATTCTATAAAAGCTATAATTAATAAATAAGTTATCCCATAATATAATCGATATGACGTTGCTTAATTACATGTATTCTCATTCGCATAATATGATTGATAACCATTCTCTTTTTTACCCATCCCATCAAGCATGATTTATTGATTATTTAGTTAATTGAAAAATAGTATAAATTTAAAAAAATATAACCGATCTCTATCGCGCTGAATTACCCTGATGATAATAAAACAGATAAGTCGCTATCACTTTATGAAAATAAATACTATCTTTTTTTCATAAAATATCATCTCGTTTAGGTTTTGTTAATATATTGTCTGTTGTTTATCCCCTTTGGCGAGTTTTCTCTCTGATAAACACCAAACAAAAAGTGCTTTTTTTAAAAAAATGTCTTGCTTTTTTAAAAGACAGTTTAGAAAATCACCCTGGTTAGGAAATGGCCTGCCCGGTAAATATCTTTATTTATGGTGGTGGTCTTGTCGGTGTTCTCTTATTTTCTGCTCGGTTAACTGCCTGTCCTGAAATACCTGAAACCGGTTTTACCTTCCTGAAATTTATTATGACCTGACTCAGGTTATAGAGTTCTTTTTTATTATTGAGGAGCCGCTTGTGGCACAGAGTTTTCAAAACGAAATCCCTAAATCACGTATTAATATCAAATTAGATTTACACACTGGCGGGGAGCGGAAAAAAGTCGAGTTGCCACTGAAATTATTAGAGCACGTCGCCCGCCAAATTCCCCTACTGCGGGCATTGCAGGCTTCTCATCCGCTACGTGAAGCGCGGGGGATTATTGAAGATATTGATGACAATCCGGGGTTCTTCCGGATCAGGTTGTATGCAGTGCCGCATTTTCAGGAAGCCAAAGGGTAAACATCATGAAAATTTCACGCCCGCTCTGGGTGACGGGGACCATTTTGTCGCCACAACAGTTTCAGCAGCAGGCCCGCTGGGAAGCCTATACTAACGACTGTATCGCCCGTTTGGGGCTGGTGCATCCCTGGGGCGTGCTGACCGCTGCGTTTGATAAAGAGGCATTGGCTCTGGGACAGCTAAAAGCGGATCACTTGTGTGTGCGTTTTGCCGATGGTTCGCTGGTAGATACCGATCGGGCCGATCGATTGCCGCCGGCGCTGGAACTGACCGCTGTTCTGCCGACCGATACGCAACAGGCCACAGTGTTATTGGCCTTGCCACAAACTTATGCTAACGGGGGGAATTGTCTTAAACCGGATGAACAAGCTGACCGCCCGGTACGCTACCAGCAGGCGTGGGTCCCGGTACAGGACGAATTCAGTGACCTCAGTGAATCCATGGCGGTGGCCCGTTATGCCGTGTCGCTGCGTTTTGACGGGATGGAAAACGGCCAATATCTCACCTGTCCCGTCGCCCGTTTATTGCGTGACGCCCAGGGTAACTGGGCCTTCGATACGCAATTTGTGCCGCCATTACTGCGTGTTGGTGCCCATACTGGGTTGATGAACCGGCTTGACCGGTTGCTGACCCAGCTGCGGGCCAAACAGACCCGGTTGATGGGGATGCGCCGTGAAAGTAATGAGCGGATGGCGGATTTTGCGGTAGCCGATGTCTCGTTATTCTGGCTGCTCAATGCGCTGAACAGTTATGAGCCGGTACTGAGTGATTTTTTTGCGCACGCAGATGTGCATCCCGAACTGTTCTACCGTGAAACAGTAAAACTGGCGGGCAGTTTGCTGACCTTCTCGCTGGACCATGACACTGGGGTGATCCCCCGTTATCAGCACGATAACCTGACTGCGGTGTTCCCGCCGTTGTTTGATTTGTTGAGTAAGTTGTTCGAAGCCAGTCTGCCATCGCGGATGGTCGCGATTGAACTGACGAAATCGGGAGAACAGCAGTGGCTGGCGACCTTACATGATGCCCGCCTGCGTGAAGCCGCGGATTTTTATCTCTCCGTTCGTTCATCAATGCCGGCGCATCAGTTACAAACCCGGTTTCCGCTGTTGTGTAAAGCTGGGGCACCAGATGAGGTTGACCGGATGATCAACCGAGCGCTGACGGGGATTCCTTTAGTGGCTCTCAGTCATGTGCCGGCAGCGGTCCCGTTACGGCTGGAGAATCAATATTTTGCTCTCGACCTGACCCATCCGGCCGCCAAAGCTATGCTGGCCGCGGAAACCTGTGCCTTTTACGTGCCCGGCATACTGGGCGATATTCAACTTGAACTGTTTGCGGTACTGCGGTCATGAACACATTACATTTACCCACTCAAAAATCGCAACCGGATATCGATAGCCTGCTGCAAAACTGTTATCTGCTAGTGACGGCATTGTGCCAGGGGGTGGCTGTGGAGCAGGGCGACACGGTATGGCGACATTGTATCGACGAAATAGAACGGGTACAGCAGGGGCTGCGTGATGCCGGCCTCAGTGAGTCCGCGATAGCGCACATCAGTTATGCCCTGTGTGCTCTGCTGGATGAAACCATATTGAAGCGAAAGCGAGAGCCGGATGAAGGGTATACCGCCTGGCGTGCCACCTCGTTGCAGCTACATTTCTTTGATACCGCTGAGGCGGGTGACCAATTGTATGCGCGGATCCGCACGGTATTGCATGAATCCGCACCGGATAAGGCAGTGCTGACCTGTTTCCATCGGGTGCTGCTGCTGGGGTTCGAAGGCGATGGTCGGGAAGAGACGCCCCGGGTTCGTGAACAACTGATCACCCGCTTAAGTGAGCAGGTGGCACCATTGAGCTCGGCACCGTTACCCCTGTTGGGCCCGGTGCCCCGGTCCGGTGGCTTGCGACGTGTGATGAGTCGCCGGCTGGTCGTGACAGTGCTGTTGCTGGCGGGGGTTTGGTGGGGATTGAGTCAATATTTGGCGACATTGTTACCGGGGCCAATACGATGAGTATCATATTGCAGCGGTTGCTGTGGGGATGGGGCGCCGGGCTGGCATTGTTGCTCTGTCTGATATGGCTGCCTTTATCGTCCGCAGGCCAATGGGTGGGCGGGGTTATTATCGTGCTCTTCACGCTGGCAGGGGGAATTTATACCGGACGCCGCCGGTTGACAGTAGCCGATGACAGCCTGTCGGCATTGCTGCCCCCGGAACACGACCGTCATCCGGTGGTGCTGGTGTACAGTGACGTTCAGGACAGCCTGTTTGGTGATGAATGGCTACGTCAGACCCCCCAGGGCTGCTGGTTGAGCTTACCGTCCGGGATGTCGCTGTCTGACGCGGTGGACAGTCTACTGGCTGTCCGGCCCTCCTGGGGTGGGCAGTTGAGCGTTATGGCGATAATAAACCCGCAGCAATACTGCGATGCGGCAGTCCTGGCCGGCCGGGTGCGAGAGCTACGTTGGCAGTTGGCCCAAGTGCGCCAGCGTATCCCTCTGCCGTTACTGCTGGCGGGTTACTTAGCCGGGGCGGCGCAACAACCCGATCCGCCGTGGTTTGAGTGGCTGGCGGGACACCCCACCGTGACGGTCTGGCGTGAGAAAGCCGCTTTTCAGCCGTTAGCGGACTGGCTGAGGCACGGCACGGTGGCAGAACAGATGGCACGTTTTCAGCGCGGGGTTGAACTGACCGGCTGGGCGGACTGGATGAAGGAATACGTCCTCCCGGCTTGTCTGACGCCGGAGGTGGGGCTGCCACCTTGTTCGCCACTGGCCATGGTGCTGACGTTTGTGCCGACGTTACCTCATCGGTTAACCGGCCACGTATGGCAACAATGGTGGCAAATCCGAACTGCGCTAAAGGGGGCGGGCGACCCGCTTACCTTGCCGGAGACGGAAGCGCCTGTTCCAGCACTGCCTTTCCCCGACCGGGTATTACGCCTGTTGCCGGTGGGCACGGTACTGACGCCCGTCCAGCGGGCACAAAGCTGGGCATTGGGGCTATTTTTGTTGGCCGGGGTGACGGCGTTGGGGTGTTCAGCCTGGCATAACCGACAGTTATTGCGTCGGGTGGAGCATGACTTGCGGCCCGACTCTGCTGTTGCCATGACCGAGGGGGACCAACCCCAGTCAGTGGCAGTCCTGCGGGCCGATGCCAGACAGCTTGAAGGGTATTACCGTGACGGTGTGCCGTGGCGTCTGGGATTAGGGCTGTATCAGGGCGAACGGTTACGTTTACCGTTGCAGGCTATTCTGGCGGGTTACCCCGTTGCCCCTCCGGTGAAAAAACCGGTGACGCCTTCGGTACCACAGACAATCCGCCTGAATAGCCTGGCCCTGTTTGATGTGGGGCAGGCGAAACTGAAAGCCGGTTCGACCAAAGTGTTAATCAACGCGCTGATCGACATCCGCGCTAAACCGGGCTGGCTGATTATGATCACCGGCCATACCGACTCTACCGGCGATGCCGTGAAAAACCAGGCGCTGTCACTGGCGCGGGCAGACGCGGTACGCGACTGGATCTTACATACCAGTGATATACCACCCGCGTGTGTCGTCGTACAAGGCGAGGGCGCAACGCAGCCGATCGCTTCCAACACCACCGCGGCGGGGCGAGCGGCCAACCGCAGGGTTGAAATCCATCTGATACCCCATGCAGTCGCCTGTCAGCGACCGCAACATGTGTCCGTTTTTTCACCAACGTCGCCGATACAGGCGACATTACATCAACAACAACAGAAGTAATATTATGGCGATCCCCGCTTATTTATGGTTGAAAGATGACGGCGGTGCCGACATCAAAGATCCGGCCAAAGAGAAGCACAACCATCTGGAACGTGTGGAGTTCCGCTACGAGAAAATCACCTGGACGTACAAAGACGGCAACATCATTCACTCCGATGCCTGGAGTGAACGTTCGACCGCGTAACGTGAAGGGCGGACGGGGTTAACCCGTCTGCCGTTTTTTCTTTTTTACATGATAGCGGGTGTCATAGGCCCGCAATGAAAACCCGCAGAAACAGAACAGATCATGACCTTATGGGCCTCGGTATCCGGCTATGGGCGGTAGCGTACCTGAAGCGATCAGGAAGCACACAGGAGAAAACATGAACAACGCAACACCGGCGATCATCTTTGATCACAGCCGCTACAAACTGAACGTGCGCAAGAATACCGCGCCGCTGGATGTCGTGGCGTTTAGCGGGCAGGAGTTTTTAAGCCGGCCTTTTCGTTACGCCATTGAATTCACCAGCCCGGTGAAGGATATCGAACCGGCGCGGATGCTCATGCGGGACGCCGCGTTTACCTTGACGTCGCCGGCGATTAATCCGGGGATGCGGGGCATGCCGGTGATACCGCCCGCCCCGTTGCGCACGATCTACGGGGTGATTAGCGGATTTAAGCTGTTGTCCACCTCGCATGACGAAAGCCGTTATGAAGTCACCCTGGAACCTCGGCTGGCCCTGTTGTCGAGAAGCCGCCAGTCCGCGATTTATCAGAAGATGTCGGTGCCGGAAATCGTGGAAAAAATCCTGCGTGAACGGCACGGTTTTCGCGGGCAGGATTTCTTATTCACCCTGGCGTACCCCTACCCGAAGCGGGAGCAGGTGATGCAATACGACGAGGATGACCTGCGTTTTATACAGCGACTGCTGGCGGAAGTGGGGATCTGGTACAAACTGACCGCGGACGAGCGGCTGAACATTGACGTGGTGGAATTTTACGACAAGCAGCGCCACTACCAGTTTAATGTCCATATGCCGGCCCGCTCGCCGTCAGGCATGCACGGCGGGGAGGAAGACGCGGTGTGGGGCATGGAAACCGCGCATCAGGTAGTCGAGGGGAAGGTGTTGACCCGGGATTACAACCTGTCGCTTATATACAACTGACGCTGCCGACG
>NZ_NMQR01000069.1 GCF_003545805.1 Photorhabdus sp. CRCIA-P01
AAAGTCCGGATACGCGTCGGCTAAACGACGCGTCAATTATCCATCCTGAAATTATCATTCGGATTGGGTTCAAAATGATGTTCTAAATAGCTTTTGATCATTTCCTCCGTTAACTGCCCCACCGTTGCACAAAAATAGCCTCGCCCCCAAAAATGTTGGCCCCAGTACCGCTTTTTCAAATGCGAAAATTCTTCAAACAGCTTACTGGCCGTTCTCCCCTTCAGCCTTCTCATGATTTCACTTGGCGCTAATGTTGGGGGACTGCTGACGAGTATATGCACGTGATCTTGACTCACAACTCCCTTTAATATTCTGATTTCAAAGGAGCCGCATGTCTGACGGATTAATTCTCGCACTCGACTTGCCACTTCTCCTGTCAGCACTTTGTATCTGTATTTCGTTACCCACACAAAATGGTATTCAATCTGAAATACCGTGTGGCTGCCATATCTGTAATCCATGTTGCACCTCCGGTACAACACAGTATCGCAGCTAAAGCCGGTGGTTTTAACCTTTCATTTGGAAGAATAAACCTTACTGTCTGAAAAAATTCGCCATTTCAAACATTACGTTGAGGTGATTGATAGCCAATTGCGTCTCGATATCGAGTTGTCCGGCAGGCTCGTACTACAGATTCAGAGGAAAAATGGGTAAATTGGATAAACTACAGTCATATCTATGACGTTAGTTATGTAAAAATTTTCAATAGATAAAACTCAATTACCCCTTCATTTATTGAGCGAATGGGGGGAATTTATCGCACGCGGCATCACTATTGAAGTTGATTATAGACATTCATTGAATTACAGTTGCATTACAATGTAATTCAACGAGAGATCTCTTATATGGCTACAAACCAATTAGTACAAACCCGTATTGATGGAGAGATTAAGGCAGAAGCGGCTGCCGTTCTAGCTGCTATGGGTCTGACTGTATCAGATGCCGTTCGCATGATGTTAACGCGGGTAGCAAGAGAAAAAGTGTTACCTTTTGAACCGTTGATACCAAATGAGACAACAATAGCTGCAATGAAAGAAGCTCGCAAAGGTTGCGGTAAATCATTCTCCACTGCAAAAGATTTAATGGCTGATCTTAATGCGGACGATTGACTACGCAAACCAATTCAAGCGAGATTACAAGAGAGAAAAGAAAGGTCGGCATCGTGAAGTTCTTGATGACGTACTGATGCTGGTGGTTGAATTATTGGCTTCTGATAGCTTGCTAGAGCCGAAATATTGCGATCATGCTCTTTCTGGTGACTGGAAGGATTTTCGAGATTGTCATATCAAGCCTGATTTGATACTGATTTATCAGAAACCCGATGTGGACACATTGTGCCTTGTCCGTCTTGGCTCTCACTCAGAGCTTGGCTTATAGCTCATTTTTGACAGACCTGAATCAATCTGAAATATAGCCCCTTTTTGGGGAACCCTGATGGGTTCCCCTCTCTAGGTGGATAAAAAATTAGTAGTCCAAGCGTGAATTACTTCTCGTCATGTGCACTACTGTCTTCGCGGCAATTACCGGCGGAGCAGTGACCATATAAATAAAGACTGTGGTTTGAAAGTTTAATCCCATAACGCTCAGCAATGTTCTTCTGGCGTTTTTCAATATGTTTGTCACTGAATTCAATGACTTTACCGCAGTCCAAGCAGATTAAATGGTCGTGATGGTGTTGTTGAGTGAGTTCAAAAACCGATTTACCACCCTCAAAGTTATGACGGGTGACAATACCGGCATCATCAAACTGATTCAACACGCGGTAGACAGTAGCAAGTCCAATCTCTTCACCGTTATCAATCAGTTTCTTGTAGAGATCTTCCGCGCTGACATGGTGATATTCAGGTTCCTGTAACACTTCCAATATTTTCAGACGAGGAAGTGTCACTTTAAGTCCAGCATCTTTTAATGCTTTATTGTTGTCGGTCATGCGGATTCAGTCCTGTTACTCAGTAAAGTGAACTTAGCGATACTTCAAAAAGTACCAGTTAGTTATCAGATTATGATTATAGGCATGGCTAGTGAAAATGAAAACCACGTTAACCTTAACTTTCATTACACATTTTGCCAGAATAATCATTTATAAAACGCAGTAATAACCTTACTATTTATCATGTTTAGGCTATTTTTTGCCATTCTTCGTAATAAAAAGCGGATTTAAGCAGTGTTCTGACAAAAGCAATAGCCTTTGAACGCGATCCCACAGGGCGAGTGAAGCGAGTCACTTCTCACCTACCGTGGGTTCACTATTGATAAGAAATGGCCTGCACCCATTACGCTTACTGGGATAAGCCACTATCCTGCAAGAATTTCTGACAAACTCAGCTCTTCGTGGATCTGTTTAGTCCAGGCATTAACACGCTCTTCTGTTAATTCTGGTTGGCGGTCTTCATCAATAGCAAGCCCGATAAAATGGCTATCATCAGCCAGACCTTTTGACTCTTCAAAGTGATAGCCCTCGGTTGGCCAATGACCAACAATAATGGCGCCACGGGGTTCAATAATGTCACGGATAGTTCCCATGGCATCACAGAAATATTCCGCGTAATCTTCCTGATCACCACAACCAAAAAGGGCGACCAACTTCCCTTCAAAATCGATCTCTTCCAGAGTAGGGAAAAAATCATCCCAGTCGCACTGTGCTTCACCGTAGTACCAAGTAGGGATGCCGAGCAGCAGAATATCGAATTGTTCGATATCTTCTTTGCTGCTCTTGGCAATATCATGAACTTCCGCAATGTCGGAACCCAGAATTTTTTGGATCTTTTTGGCAATATTTTCCGTGTTACCGGTATCGCTGCCAAAAAATATACCTATAATTGCCATAGGATAATATAACCTCTTGTTTTATTTGTGTATTTCTGTATGAGATATACGTATAAAATGTTAAAAATCAGTAGAAAAGGTTCTGATTGTATTAATAAAAAAACAAAATCCTATTTTGACTAAACAGTCAGGACAATTCTGTCAAGTTTGTGTGATTTCGTGCCTTCAATGCTATCAAGTCGTGGTGTTACTTTCTGCTAACTGGGCCAGCAAAATTTGCTCGATGAGTTCACTACGGCTGATGTTGCGTTGCTGTGCAAGAAAGTTAAGTGCATCTACTGCATCAGCATTTATTTTCAGTTCCACACGACGCAGACCGCGCACCTTATCACGGCGAAGTTGGTTACGCTTGTTGATTCTGAGTTGTTCATCCCTGGAAAGTGGGTTGGTTTTTGGGCGCCCCGGTCTGCGTTCATTTGCGAACAAATCCAGAGTGGTGCGATCCATTTGTTCTTTTGCCATAAATTCAATTAGTAAAGGGCATATACCATAAAATATAGCACGCCATGATACCCCAGCTTCTAGTGTATCGCTACTGCCTGACAAAGATAAAAGCCGCATCATTGCTTATCTGTAAAGGATTGTGATTGAGTTTCCGTTTTAGCGGTGCTGGTATTTTCTGCGGTACTCTATTGGTGTTAACCCATTAAGTTTCTTGAATAATTCTCTGAAATAGCGAGTATCTTCATAGCCAACTTCATGGCTGATTTCTTCTATGGTTTTATTCGATTTTTCTAACCGGCATTTCGCCAGAGATAATCGAATCTGTTGGATATATTGAATAGGTGTCTGGCCCGTCGCAGTCTTAAAGCGTCGCTTCATCTGCCTTTCACACAGATGAATTTTATCGGCCAAATTGCCAACCGATAATCTGTCCGATGGGGCAGAATGCATCCAGTCTTGTAGTTTGTGGATTAATGTATCTGAATGTTGGCGATAGGGGACAAAACTTGCGAGAGTATGCGAAGGGAGGCCCTCCATATCACCAAATATGAGCTGACTACAGGTTTCCCTGGTATTTTGACCATATATCTGTTCAATAATATGCATCATGACATCGTTGTATTCATAGGTACCAGAAGTACAAAAAATATTGTTATCGCGGGTGACTTTTATTTCCGAATGTAACTGTACTTGTGGAAACATATCCTTAAATAAGTTGGTAAACAGCCAGTGTGTGGTGGCTTTACGGTTATTGAGTAAGTTAGCTTTAGCCAGGATAAAGGAGCCAGAGCAGATGGAGACGATAAGGATATTTTTTTTTTCCATCATTTGAAGCCAATCTAAGGTTTCTTGGGTGCAAGAATCAAGGTCGTTGTAGGGGATCCCGATTGCCCCGACCAAGACAATATCTGTTTGTTTAATTTCTCCTATGAGTTTATTGGGTTTTAGCCGAACACCGCCTAGCCCGATAACATCTTGATTATCCTGGGTAATAATATTGATTTCTGGTTCCGGTGCTCCGGCTAAGTGAGCGGCGGTGGTTAAAATTTCTATCGGGCCGGTAATAGAAGTTAGAGATCCTCCTGAAAATGCCAACGCGCTTAACGAAACTGGATTCCTATCCATAAGAGTTCTCCAACTTAAAAATTAAGATGTATAAAGATGTTTGATTTATCTAACATATTAATAACTTAACGTTACAATTTAAATAATTTATTTACATTTTGTTAATTTATTAATCAAATAAATAAAAATAGACACAGTTTGAATCAAAATTTATGCTTCCTCTTGTTGTTAAGAAATTAAGCTGAATGTCAATTCAGCTTTCACCAATTTGTTGATGCCATAAATGGGCGTATAGTCCGCCTTGTTGAAGTAGTTGATCATGTGAGCCAAATTCGACGATTTGCCCTTGGTCTAACACACAAATTTTGTCGGCATGGCGAATCGTGTTGAGCCGGTGAGCAATGCTAATAACCGTTCTGTTACGGCATATTTCATCCATATTTGCCATAATTGCGGCCTCGGATTCATAATCTAATGCTGAGGTGGCTTCATCGAGGATCAGAATAGTCGGGTTGACCAAGAGTGCTCTTGCCAATGCGATTCGCTGTCTTTGACCACCAGAGAGATTTGCTCCTTTCTCCCCGACCGGATGAGCAAAACCGTGAGGAAGCGATTGGATAAATTCAATGGCGCCAGATAACTCAGCAGCGCGATGGACTTCTGCATCGGTGGCGTTGGGTTTACATAGTCGGATGTTATCGATGATGCTGCCGGAAAAGAGGATACTTTCCTGGAGTACGACACTCATATTGCGGCGTAAAGAGACGGGATCGGCAATAGCCAAATCCATGCCATCAATTAAAACTTGCCCATGTTGAGGGACATATAGCCTTTGTAGTAAACGGGTGAGAGTACTTTTACCTGAACCTGATGGTCCGGTTATACCAATAAATTGACCCGATTCTATTGATAACGATAAATTTGCCAGAACCTCTGGTGTGTCGTCATGATAGCGGAAACGAATATTTCTGAATTCAATCTGGCCTTCCAGTTCAGGTACGGAAGCCAGTCCCTGTTTACTGTTCTCCATTGGTTCATCAAGAATATCCCCCACACGTTTCAGAGCGATTAACGTATGCTGAAAATCCTGCCAAACCTGTGCCAGCCGGAGGATAGGTTGGGTGACATGTCCGGCTAGCATATTAAAAGCGATAAGTTGCCCCGGAGTCAGTTCACCACGTAAAACTTCTGTTACTCCCCACCATAAGAGGATCGCGGCAGTAAATTTTTGGACAAAATCGATGCCTTGCCCGGCAATTAACCCGTTTTTCCGTGCCGCGAAGCTTTTAGTCAACTGCTGGCTGAGAATGCGTTGCCACTGATGTAAAAAACGATTTTCAGTAGCGGTGGTTTTGATGGTTTCAATGCCTGTTACGGCTTCGGTCAGAAAACTCGTTGCATTCGCATCGGTTTCATATTCTGCTTCTACTTTGCGACGAATAATTGGCCCGGCAATGATCCAGAATATGAAGTAAACAAAGAGCGAGCCAATAACAATCCAGGTCAATATCTTGGCATAGTAAAACATGACGCCAATGAACATGATGACGAAAATCAGATCTAACAGCAGCATCAGGGTAGAACCCGTCAAAAACTGGCGGATTTGAGACATTTCTCTGACTCTGGCAATAATCTGCCCGGTTTGCCGTTGCTTAAAATATTGCAGTGGCAAACTTGTCAAATGACGATACAGTCGCCCGGAAAGTTCAGAGTTTATCTGGCTTGCCATGTGTCCAAACACCGTGTTGCGCATAAAGCTATACAAGGGTTCGGCAAGGGCGATAGCGAGCATAGCCATACCTAATACATGCAGACTGGATAAACTTCGTCCTACCAATACCTTATCGATGATGTTTTCAAACAGTATCGGGCTGACCAGCGCAAATAGTTGCAGAACAATAGCAAATAAAAATAGATCTCTTATCTGACTTTTCTGCCGGAAAATGGAGGGATAAAACCAGCTCAGGCTGAATTTGACATGTTTTTTAGTTAATTCCTGATCGGCGATTAACAGGATCTTATAGGCATTTTCTTTATTATTAGTAAATAAAGAGAGTGACCTCGTTTGTTCAGTAGCAGGATCGAGAACAATAATATGGCTGTTACTGACCTCAATCAGTACCCACCATTGCTGTTCCAGTTCAATCAATGCTGGTAAGGGTAACGTTGGCCCTGTATTGACAGTTAATTGCTCAATTTTACTGTGTAGCCCAATAGCATCGGCGGCTTCGCGTAGTTGTAACTCATTCAGATATAAAGAATCAAACCCCAGTTTGTGTTGAAGTTGATCGAGAGTGGCTGACTTATGAAATTTGTTCCCCACATAGACAATACAGTCTAGTGCCTGATTATGCGTGTTGTTACCGGCATCGGTAGTAGAAGAGGGTAATACGTTCACGATTATTTCTCCCTCAATGCTTCAGATTGATACTCTCTGATAGGGCTCAGGAGATAATCGATAACGCGGCGTTGATCAGTTTTGATTTCAGCGACGATTGACATACCAGGAGTAATGTCAACCCGTGTATTGTCTATGACGATATTATTACTCTTAAGGCTTACCTGAGCAGGGAAGACTAATCCTAACTGCTCATCGGTGGTTGAGTCTCTGGATATATTCAGCAGTTCGCCGTCAATCGTGCCATAACGCGTATAGGGGAAAGCGTCTACCTTAACGGTGACTTGTTGCCCTGGATACACAAATCCGGCGTCTTTATTTAAAATTTGCACTTCTGCCAGTTGCACATTGTCATCAGGGACGATCACCATTAAATTTTGTGCTGGTTGCAGAACCGCACCTAATGTATGCACACTGAGTTGTTGAACGGTTCCTGTAACGGGAGAGCGAATGATTTCAAGTTGTTCTCGTACTTGAGCTTTTGCCAACTCTTGCTCTAAAACCACTAATTGAACTTCGGCTTGTTTTCTTTTATCAAACCATTCGCGCTCTTTTTGTGTTTTCAGGCTGTTTAAACGCTCTTCAAGGCTGATATATTGCGATTGCAGCACATTAAGTTCCGCATTTTGTTGAGTAATCAGACGTTCTGTTTCCAGAAACTCTTTTTCCTGTTCAAGATATTCAACTTTACTGATCACTTGTTTTTGACTTAAAGTCTGGCGCGCTTTTAAACGCTGGCTAATATTTTGCCGGAGCTTAGAGAGCGCATTGATATCGCTTTTCCGTGATTGTTGAGAAGAGAGATTGACGTTCATCTCTGCTTTCAGATTTGTTACGCTCGCTTCATACTCTCTTTTCTCACGGGAATAGTTTTCAACAACTTGTGCTTGTTGAGATACCGGCAACGTTTGAAATAGCGCTTGTTCTTCTGGCGCCTGTTCCTCGGTTAAAGCCTGATAACGAATCTTTTCATGGGCTTGATATTCGATCTGCTTGAGTAATCGAGCAATATCTTGATTAACGCCGAGTGTGTCCAATGTCAGAAGTGGGGCGTCTTTCGTTACCTGTTGTCCGTTCTGGACATGGATAGCGGTCACCCGACTCTGTTCATAAGCCTGAATTATCTGAGAACGGCCTGAGACGATCAGACGGCCGGTAGCCGTGGCCTGAACATCCAACTTGCCCAGATAGGCCCAGAGCAAGGCTATGATGACGCCGACACTGAGCGTGATTGCGGTGTAACGAGCAAATGGTGAAGGTGGGCGCTGCGATAACGCCAAATGTGTCGGTAAAAAATCATAGTGTTGTGAACAAGGGCGCAACCGGGTTTTAATTTTATCCTTAAAAGCCTTAATCATGACAAGGTACCTCCTGTTTTAATTCCTGTTGTAACTGCCAGAGCTTTCGGTATTGCTTGCCGTGGTTAAGTAACTGAGTGTGAGAGCCTTGTTCGATAATTTCTCCCTGCTTAAGAACGATGATGCGATCACAATGACGTACAGTCGAAAGGCGGTGTGCGATGGTGATAACCGTTCTACCTTGGGCGATTTCCGCCATATTGGATTGAATGAGTGATTGTGATTCATCATCAAGGGCACTGGTTGCTTCATCAAGAATGAGAATTTTGGGGTTAGCCATGATTGTTCGGGCAATGGCAAGCCGCTGGCGTTGACCACCGGATAAAGATTGCCCGCCTTCTGCAATAGTTGTGTCATATCCCATCGGCAGCTTGAGAATAAATTCATGGGCACCCGCCAGTTTGGCTGCTTTAATCACTGCCTCTAGGTTGACTTCGGGTTTTGATTGGGCAATATTTTCATATACTGTTTTGTTAAATAAGAAATTTTCTTGCAGAACCACACCGACTTGCTGTCTGAGCGTTTCAATATTTATATTTTGTAATGGAATCCCATCTAAGGTAATTGCGCCTGTTTCTGGGGTATAAAGGCGGAGTAATAAACGGGCCAATGTACTTTTTCCGGAACCAGAAGCACCCACGATACCAATGGTTTCTCCCGCTCTTATATGGAGAGTCAATCCCTTAATCGTCGGCGGAATATCGGGTTGATAGCGAAAGACAATATGGTTAAATGAGACCGCCCCTTGCAGCGTGATTTGTTGTTGGCCGGATTGTTGTTCGGTTGGCAGATTTAACATATCTCCTAATTTATCGACGGCTACCCGCGTTCTGATAAATTGTCCCCATAGTTCCACCAGTCTGGCTAATGGTTGGGAAGTGTGATTTACCATCATATTGAAGGCGATCAACTGACCAATGGTCATTTGTAGTGATAAAACCTCTGACGCACCTAACCAGAGAATCGCCGCATTGGTGACTTTTTGCAGTAGCATCACAATATGGTTTGAACGGTTACTCAATTGCTGTACCGCATAACTAGTATTTACCATTTTCTCAGTCTGGCTATCCCAACGGCGAACGAATCTTGGCTCTACCGCCAGACTTTTTAGGGTTTCAGAGCCGGAAACCGTTTCAGTCAGAAAAGAGGTGTTTATTGCTGCATGGGTGAACTGTTGTTCAACCGCTTTTTCCATGCGAGGCGTTAGCCACCATGCCAAAATGGCATAAAAAGGGAGGGTAGCGAGAAAAACCCAGGTCAGGGTGCTGGATAACAGAATCATCACATAGATGAAAATAAACATAAACAGCAGATCGACAGATAAGGTGAACATTGAACCCGTCAGAAATTCTCTGACGGTATTCAGTTCACGCACCCGTGTGACAATTGCCCCTACCTGACGAGATTTAAAAAAGAGTAAAGGTAGCCCGAACAGATGCTGGACCAGTTTTAATCCCAGTTTGATATCAATGCGGTTGGCGGTGTGAGCGTATTGGTATTCGCGTAATCCACGTAAAATCACCTCAATGATGCCGGCAATAATTAAGCCAAAGACTAATACATCGAGTGTCGATAACGCTTGATGGATTAAGACCTTATCCATAACCACCTGAATAACTAAAGGTGAAATTAACGCAAGAATCTGTAACACAAAGGAAAATAGCAATATTTCACCCAGATTTTTCTTTTGTGTCAGGAATTCTGGAATAAACCAACTGATGTTAAATTTGGCCTGTTTCTGTTTAATTTTAATCCATTTTCCATTCCACTCTTTTATTAGCCTTTCTTCCGACCATATTTCAGGAGTTTCTTTATCAACTCTCTGTATTAATGAACTCTCTTTATTCGATTTGGCTAAAACAAAAGGCAGGCCATTATTATCAAACAAAATTGTGGGTAAAGGTATGTTATGGTGATTTTTGCTTACGGAATTCTTATTTGAAAGAGATAAGTTAAATTTTTTCTCTATATCCTTGATATAGAAATGGTAACAATCAGATTTTTTTAAGTTATCAATATCAATAATATTTTCTTTTCCATTACATATCATCAATATTAATCTTAATGATGCTATGGTCAATTTCTCAATTTTATTCATGAAAAACGTCTTTAAGATTCACAAAAAATACTAATTAAAATAAATTGTTATATTAATTTTGCGTGGCATTTAAGTAATTGCTTATTATCTTATATTTATTGCCAATAGCAGTGTGGGTAAATGGGACTATATATGGGGGGTAAAAGGACTTTTTGTATATAAATATTGATTTTGAGTTTTTGCTCTATATTATTTTATTGATTCGTTTACTCTCAATGTATTTATAGATATACAAATTCAGGATATCCTTGAATTGAATGTTTTCTTTGTTGTAAACATTGTATATCCTCATTAACAAATTGTTTATTTTTGGTGAATAAAAATATGTCTGAAAAATTCGTACAAACTATCTCTAGCGTTAATTATAACAAAGGTGTTTTCTCTCTTTATTTCGTTGGTCAAGAACCCAATCGTATGGCGAATGGGATAATGGCGGAAAATGATAATGAACTTGAATTGAAACAAGTTATCCATATGCCAGCATCGGGATTTATGTATATGGTTTCGATGGTAAAAAATATGTTGGAAGATCCACGAATGGCGGCTGAATTTGACAAATTGGTTGCAGCCGGGTTTTTACCTACTCCACCAGTAGCCGAAGAACAAATTGCGTCAGAATTTATAGCAGAAGAATCTGCTAATGCTAAAAAACGCCCATCTAAAAATACAAAATAAGATCTCATGGTTGATTAGTGCATGGCGATTATACATCAACCGGTGAAACTGAATAACGCAGAAGTTCAAGCAATGATTGGAGGAGTAATGTTGCTGAGTCAGCATTCTCCCCTGCATCGGAGATACCTGGTGTCCGAGTGGCAACAGCGTATCTTGCCTGCATTTGAGCTGAATCAGTTTTGCTATTACGAAGATGAACACGGGCGCCCAATTGCCTTTTGTAATTGGGCTTTTTTATCTGAGCAGAATCGAGATGAGATTCTTTCGGGAGAAAGAGAACTTACCCACACGGACTGGCGCTCAGGTCCACATATCTTTTTTCCCGAAATGATTGCTCCTTTTGGTCACGGGCGTGAAGTTGCTAGGGATTTGCGCCGCCGTGTCTTTTTGTCGTGGAAAGGCCAGAAAGCTTGCACTGTCCGCGGGAAACTTGATGTCCAAAACAACCGCTGTATTCGTCAGGTGCAGTGGTTCTTTGTTTAATTTCTATATTATTATTTAAAGGCTTTCTAATGGGGAAATCATCAAATAGAAGTACTGAGTACTTCTTTACTGGAAAATATTACGACGATAATGATGGTAATAGTATTACTGCTATTGGTGTTGGTGGCGAAGTTTATGCTTATGGCGGCAATGATGATGTTACTGTTGGTTCATTTAAAGTCGATGTATACCATACAGATGGTGACCTTTCGGTAAAAGGAGCTTCAGGTTATACCGGCATTAGTAAAACGGGAAATGGTGGTTTGTCGTTTGCGGGTGCAGCCGGTGCGGCTTTTATTCATCACACGGGTGAGGCGGGGAATTTAAATTATTCGGGTGTTGCCGGCTATAACAAACTGGTTCGTAAAGGTTTGTCTGGTGATACAAATTTTAAAGGAGCCGGTGGATACAATAAGTTATGGCATGAAACTAACCGGGGAAATTTAGATTTTGCCGGCGCAGGGGCATACAATGACATTGACCATACTTGGTTTAACCGTTATCAAGATTCGCAGGGAAATGTGATTTTTAATGGCGCGGGCGCTGAAAATAGCATCAGTTCACGAGTAGAGAGCGGTAACGTTACATTCAATGGGGCAGGTGCTGATAATCACATCGTACGTAAAGGTAAAGACGGTAATATTCTCTTACGTGGCGCGGGGGCATCGAATCGAATTGAGCGTGTACGCCAAAATAAAGATGGGTATGAACAGACCCGTGGTGATATTACTTTTGAAGGTGCGGGTGGTTATAACAAACTCTATTCTGATGTCGCGCATGGCAATATAAATTTCTCCGGTGCTGGTGCTTACAATGAAATCACCAGAATAAACATGAATAGCAATTTCCATGGTGAGACACTGGAATTTGCTAAAGCCGAAGAGATCGTATTGACGACGGCAACGATGGGAGGAAGCTGGATCCAGGAGTCTCAACAAGTCACAGGTATTAAATCAACTGTTGAACCGGATACCTATCTTTTTGCATTTGCTGACAAAATGTACACTAAAATCAGCAAGGTCCAGCTTCAAAATAATCCCACCACGGGTAGACTCGGTTATCATGCCACTTCTTGGTATAAAGCAGGCAATCACCTTGGAAATCTTGCTGCGAAAGAAATTTCGTCAGGCAATGGATTTATCGCTGTAAACGTTGATGGTGCTTACCGTCTCTCCAGTTTGGTTTTTGAGCATCAGCAACCTGTCGCGATTCATGCTACCGAGGAAAACCTATTGATAGATCGGTGGGTAACCTATGCGGGTGGCATGGTGATTAAAGCAGAGGATATCTCGCTAGGTGATGCCAAAATGGGGGGATATGCGATCTTCTCTGATGGTCGAAAAGTCGATGTTTCCGCAGTCAAATCGAACCGGCAGCCCAATACTTATGTGTATGCCAAGGTAATGGGGCCATATACCAAAATCGTTGAAGTTCAGTTGAAAAACGATCCCAATACAGGGCAACTGAAATACAAAGCAATAGCATGGTACAAAACTGGAGATCATACGGGTAACTTGGCTAATGAAGCGCTTTCCTATGCTAACGGATATACCTCTATTGGTCCCGGTTACACGTTAAGCCAGCTTCAATATGACGTTCATACGGTGCAACGAACTTCCCATCGATTAGTACATAGCGAAGAATATAGTCAGCAAGACCTTGTAAAGTCATCCATAAGCAGTGGTTACGTTAATTTTATCGGTGCGGGTGGTGGAAACGTTATTAAATCTAATGTCACGCGGGGAAATGTTAATTTTAAAGGCGCAGGGGCAGCGAACGTTATTTTGCACGGCTCAAAATTCGGTGATACGAATTTTGATGGTGCCGGTGCAGCCAACGTCATTGTAAAAAGTGGCGAAAAGGGCGATTTGACATTTCATGGCGCGGGTTTAGCCAATGTCCTGGTTCACCAAGGCCAGAACGGGAAAATGGATGTTTACGCTGGCGGTGCGGTCAATGTTCTGGTGCGTATCGGGGATGGACGATATCTGGCCCACCTTCTGTCCTATGGCAATATCTCGATCCACAAAGGCAACGGTGACAGCCGGGTGCTGATGCTGGGGGGATATAACACTCATACCCAAATAGGTCATGGCAATGGGAACTGGTCCGGCGCGGGCGGTTTTAACGTCATCACTCAGGCCGGCAAAGGGGATATCTTCTCAGTACTTTTCGGTGGCGCTAACGTGCTAACAAAGCTTGGCACCGGAGATCTGGTTGCCGGTATGTTTGGCGGCGCCAATATTATCACTCATCTCAGTGATGAGACTGAAACCGCCAACACCACTGCCATTGCGTTGGGTGGTGCCAATATTCTCACCAAAAAAGGGAAAGGCCATGCGCGGGCGGTAATGGGCGGTGGCGCGAACGTCCTCACGCATATAGGTGACGGCAATACCACGGGCGTTATGCTGGGTGGCGCGAATATCTTGACCAAAGTCGGAAAGG
>NZ_NMQR01000007.1 GCF_003545805.1 Photorhabdus sp. CRCIA-P01
TGTTTTACAACATAGTCTACTACAAAATCACTGTGGGTTGAAAAGTAGCTGCGCAACGTGACCTTCGCATATTCAGCTTCACTGGCAATCTCTTCAGGAGACGGAAATTTTTTTTCACGGTATAACTTCAGCGCTGAATGAGTGATACGTTCCAGGGTACGACGCCGGACTGGCGACAGCTTTTCTTCATCAAACAGAATCATTTAAACCCCTTAAAATTTTAACCGTATAGCATTAATAATAAAAAATATCACTAATGATAAAAAGTAACTTGCATGTTGTAAAATATTACAATAGGTTTACATCCATCTTTGAACTGGGTATGTCACATGGGGTGAACACTATGATACGATTTGTGGTTGTCGTTGGCACAGCAGACACAAAACTGGACGAGCTGGCCTGGCTGAAATGTTGTTTACACCTCGCCGGAGTTGATTCAATCATCATTGATGTGTCTACATCAACTCCCGGGAAAAATCATCAGAATAAAAAGATAGATATTCATTCACTTCAGGTGGCTGAGTATCATCCCTCTGGCGCTGACTCCGTTTTTTGTGGCGTGCGGAATAAAGCGATAACCGCGATGTCTGTCGCCCTCACGAATTTCCTGAACAGTTCAATCGACGATATTGCAGGGGTGATTGGTATCGGCGGCTCAGGCGGAACAGCGCTGATTACTCCGGCTATGCAAAGCCTGCCTATCGGTTTGCCTAAAATCATGGTATCCACTATGGCGTCAGGGAATGTCTCCGCCTACGTTAGGGCCAGCGATATTGCCATGCTTTATACGGTAACCGATCTCAACGGACTAAACCGTATTTCTCGTTCAGTCTTGTCTAATGCTGCAAACATGATGGCGGGTTCTGTCAATTATTTTACGCCATTGGCTGATATTCATAAACCCGCTTTAGGGTTAACGATGTTTGGTGTGACGACTCCGTGCATTAATCAGCTCACTGCTGAGTTAAATACTCAATACGATTGCCTGGCTTTTCATGCTACCGGCAATGGTGGAACAAGCATGGAGAAATTGGTTAAGGACGGCGAATTGGTGTGTGTTTTGGATATTACATTAACAGAAATTGCCGATCTGTTATTTGGGGGGGTTTTGGGTTGTCCTGACACACGTTTAGACGTCATTGCAAAAAAAAGCACTCCGTGGATCGGCAGTACTGGTGCTTTGGACATGGTTAACTTTGGCGCAAAGGACACGATTCCAGAACGCTACAGCAACAGGCTGTTTTTTAAGCATAACTCTCAGGTGACATTGATGCGAACCACACCTGAAGAAAACTATCAGCTTGGTATCTGGATAGGGAACAAACTTAACAAGTGTAATGGACCTATTCGATTCATTATTCCGGAAGGCGGATTCTCTGCGCTAGATTGCCCTGAACAACCTTTTTATTTACCTGCATCAACACAGGCTTTCTGTCATGGACTAAAAAAAACAATAAAACAAACAGAATTGAGAAAAGTTATAAAAACACCTTTTCACATAAATTCACCACAATTTTGTACTCTTGTAATACAACAATTCAAGGAAATTATAGAACACCAGGGAATTTCTTATGAAGAAAAAATATAATCAGATTATTAAAACTATAAAACAAAAAGTCGAACGTAACGAAACTATTATTGGAGCGAGTGCAGGCACGGGTCTTTCGGCGCGTTGCGAGGAAGCAGGAGGGGCAGACCTCATTATCGTATATAATTCTGGACGCTTCAGAATGGCTGGCAGAGGATCATTGGCCGGATTAATGCCATACGGTAATGCAAACGAAATTGTCAGAGAAATGGGTAATGAAATATTGCCGATAGTTAAGGAAACACCTGTATTGGCGGGTGTCTGTGGTACGCTGTGGTACTGATCCATTCTGTAATTTATCTCTTTTCCTGGATGAACTGAAGGCACAAGGTTTTGCTGGTATTCAGAACTTCCCAACAGTAGGGCTTATTGATGGAAAGTTCAGAAAAAACCTGGAAGAAACAGGCATGGGCTATGCACTGGAGGTGAAGCTAATCCGCCTGGCTCATGAAAAGGGAATGATTACCACCCCTTATGTTTTCAATGCAAAAGAGGCTGAAGCCATGGCACAAGCAGGTGCTGATATCATCGTCGTACATCTGGGATTAACCACTGGCGGGGATATTAGTGCTAATACATCATATGATCTGAAATCTTGTATACCAATCATTAATACTTGTGCTTCGGCAGCTAAAACTATTCGAAATGACATTATTACTTTGTGTCACGGTGGCCCACTTTCGGAACCGGAAGATGTAGCCTATATTTTAGCTCATTGTCCCAATTGTCATGGGTTCTATGGTGCGAGTTCAATGGAGCGCTTGCCAACAGAACAAGCCATCAAACACACGATCCAGAAATTTAAAGAAATTAATCGGGGTTAGTGAGAATTATACTTAAGCTATGTGGAAACTGAGTACCGACAGTATCGAACACCCTGTCAGCGATAGTTTATGCCTTTAAAGCGAAAAACCCTCCAAAAATTTTCCGGTTTCATTCAACAGTGGTGCTTATGGACAAGTTAAGAGCAATCAGCGTTTTCCGGCGTGTTGTGAAACTAGGCAGCTTCAAAGCCGCCGCCCAAGATCTAGGCTTATCCAAGGCTGCTGTCAGTAAGAACATCAATGAGCTTGAAGAACATCTTAAAAGCCCCTGATTAACCGAACGACCCGAAGCATACATATAACTGCAAGCGGCAGGAATTACTATCATCAGGCATGCAACATCCTGGACGAGCTTGAAAATGCTGACTTATCAGTTATGGAAACTTCTCACATTCTAACAGGCTCGATAAAAGTGAGTATTCCAATGTCTATAGGGTTAAAAGTATTAAATCCACTGATATGCCAGTTTATGCATGCTCACCCCGGTATTTCTGTCGAAGTTGTCATGATTGATCAATATATTGATCTTATTGAGCATGGAATAGATGTTGCGATACGCGGCGGAGGTGAACTGAGCGATTCCAGCCTTCGTTCCAGGAAGCTGATAAAAGTGCCCCGAGTCTTGTGCACCTCACCCGCATATATTGAGGCTTCTGAAAAAATACTCATCCCTGAAAATCTCACTTCTCATCACTGTCTTATCTACAGTTTATCTTCTTCTCCACGACGCTGGGTGTTTCACAATCAAAATTATGTGAAAATCGTTGACCTTAAGCCCGGAACCTATGTGGTGAATAACGGACTTGCGCTCAAACAGGCAGCGCTTTCCGGACATGGTGTGGTTTTGCTACCTGAATTACTGGTCACTGATGAGCTACTATCAGGTGAACTTGTCAGACTACTTCCTGAATGGGAAGCTGACACGCAGGCACTTTATGCCATACAACCCTTTCATAAAGAACGTTCCAACAAGGCAAGGGCTTTTATTGATTTCCTTGTAAATGCGTTGGATGAAACCTGCTGAATATTTGAAGAGTGATCCGTGATTTTAACGGCCACTCTATTACAGAATCACAGCACTCGCCTTACCTTCATATTCACTTTCCCTGAATACCGATAATTGCGTTAAATAGCAAATTTCCGCTTGAAATAAACGCCAGACAAATTGGTTGTGGAAAGTAATGGTCATATAATAGAAGCTATTAAAATTGTTCACTATCAGTGTACAATGTTTTCACATAATAGGCATTTTAATGAACTATCTATCTCCCTATACTCGGTTTTGCAGATGAACTTACCGGTTACATCAAAATTGAGGAGGTGTAGGTATGAACAATTCCATTATTTCAACATCAGAAAATCTTGCCCTGTCCTATCTTGACGGACGCCAGCCGACTATTGGCATTGAGAACGTAAACAAGGTTTTATTTTCCATTGGCGTCCGAGTCAGTACAACGCCGATCCCTGAAAAAGCCAGACCCATTCTTGAAGTATCAAAAACGCGTGCGCTCACTGGAGAAGAGAGCGAGAAGCTGATTTCGCTATTTTCTTTACACCGTGGAGAACTCCTGGAACAAATCCGACTGGCTGGTCGCCAGCCGGAAGCTCACCGCGGCGGTTTCCTATCGACGTCGGAAGTTGGTGTTGCACCTTATCCTAAAGTTTATGATATGAAAGCAATCTCGGTTGAAGCGAGAAAAACCATTCTCGAAAAATTCGGCAAACTGCATGTGAACAGCGCTGAAGACGGTATGGGCATTGATGAAGTCATGACAGTGGTGGCTGGAGGTCCGTGGACCTGGTTCTTCCGGCTGCTGGACGGTGTGATTGCAAAACTGTCGCTAGGACGCGTGGAAGCTGGCAATCCTGCCTGGCGCCTCAGCTATCCCGGACTCGGAATGCATGCTGGATTCCTGGATGCTGAGGATGGACTGATCATAGCATTTGCCCACGGACCGAAGCATTTCGTTATGCGCGATAACGAGCCAAGTGTTGACGGTGCAGAGATGCTGGGCACCAACCCGTGGGTTGATTTCAGCGGTGATATCCCGAAATTAATAAAATAACATTCTAAAATGAAAGTTAATTTTCCGGCTGCACTTCATGTACAGCCGGTTTGTTATTTATAAAATCTGTATCAGCAGGCTGTAATGGTTCAGTAATTCCAAACACCTCAATAGCCTTTTAATGTAACAGCAGCAAACAGGGATATCTAATACCGTCATTCTCAAATGGTTGCAGTCACGTCAACATACGCAACTATCCCCGCAGAAATTCACGTACATCTGACAGAATTAGCTTAATCATACCCAATACAAATTCAGTTGCAATCAACACAACCAGCTCTACTATCACACCAGTCACACCTTTAGGATCAATGATAATAATGGCTCACTGGCTGAACAGAGAGTGCTGCAATATATTCCTCAGACACAAACGTCTATCAGCAGCATGAAGCATGGCCGTAGTTAGTAGCATGTGTGGATTTACCCTCACCACCTTTAGGAGAGATTACGGAAAGTATCTTCATTTTACACACTCGAATTTAAATAATTCGAAATATGAAAAGCACTCACCCAGTATCTTAATTACAAAATTCTCCAGCGTCTTGGCCCCTTTTCACATACGTTTCATCATAACGAATGGCAGGGGGAATTATGCTAGAGAAGTTGATCCAGAAAAAAGCACATTTGATGGGAAAAATTTTCACCTAGTGCATAGAGCGGAATAATTTCAATCTACGAACACATATCAAACGATTGACAAGAAGGACAATTTGTTATTCACGCTCAATATAAATCCATGAAATACTCATTTGTACATATATTGAAAAACATCATTACAACCCTTTGAGGTCATGACTAATAAAACAATCAAACACAACTTATTGTTTTATATTTAGGAATTAATAACGTACTAAAAACCATTAGAAATAAAATTTAAAACCAAGCCTTTAATTACCTCGTTAAATATTCTCATATAAAATATCATAAAACACCCCCAATATATAAATTGGGGGTCTACCTCCCCTCAAAAAATCATATAATAAATTTAAAAACAACATTTAAAAATTAACCAACAATTATACCAATGAATATATTGGTAACCATTAAACTAATACTTCCACTGCATTTTTTTGGCTTAGAAAATTATTTGGACTTGCGCTTAAACCATAAGCACCAGATTGAAAAATGACGACTAAATCCCCTGGAGTTGCTACTGACATATCTCCTTGATGAACAAGAATATCTAGTGGGGTACAGAGTGGACCAACTATATTAACTATTTCACGCCTCTCTCCTTTAATTTTATTACCAATGATTGAAGGATAGTTTCTTCTTATTAGTTGTCCCAAATTTCCTGATGCAGATAGGTGGTGATTCATGCCACCATCTGTGACTAAAAAAACCATACCATGGGAGGTCTTACGCTCAACAATTTTAGTAACATAAATTCCAGATGAAGCAACTAAATAACGGCCTAACTCCAAAATAATTTCCGCTTCAGGTAAAAGTTTCTCTGCACGCTCTACCAGTTTGTGCATTGCATTGCCTACCTCGGTAATATTCAGTTCTGTATCTCCCTGAAAGTAAGGGACTCCAAAACCACCTCCTAGATTAAAACGACGTACTGGAGATGGAGCAAAACGTGATAATTCAATTACTAAATCAAGAGCCTTATTTTGTGCTTCAATCAAATGTTCTGCACGTAAATTTTGTGAGCCAGGGTAGAGCTGGAATCCTTCAAAAACCAGGGAATCTGGACAATCACGTATAAACATCAGTGCATCAGGCACATAAACTACATCCATACCAAATTGGCGTGGTCCCCCTCCCATCTTCATGCCAGAGGAGTTAAGATTATAATCAGGGTTTATACGTAAAGAAACACGTGCACACAAACCAAGTTTTTCAGATAATATTTGAATTCGCCGTAACTCATTTAACGACTCAACATTTAGTAATACCTGTGCAGAAATTGCTCTTTTTAATTCTGCATCTGTTTTACCCGGCCCCGCAAAACTAATATCTTCAGGAGAAATACCTGTATTTAGAGCCAACGCCATCTCATTCGCAGATGCAACATCAAACCCTTCAATTTTTTGGGACAAATGGTGGATAAGTGGTACAAAAGGATTTGCTTTAATTGCATAATGGATACTAATTTTTTCAGGTAAATATTTACGCAACAGACACACACGCAGGTCAATATGTTTTCTAGAATAGGCAAAAAAGGGAGTCTGTCCTATTTGAGTTTCCAGCCGGGTTAATGGTATTCCTCCTATTTCCAAACAATCGTCTTTAATGACAAATGTTTCTGCGATTTTCATTGATAAACTTTTCTCTGTCATTCCATTTTCTACATTCATAATTTACCTCACACTAAAAAAAGACAGCATTAATATATAGAATCCACAACCAATCAAAGCACAGTCTATACTCGACACCCCTTACAAAAATATTTTATTAAAAATAACAGAATTATAAAATCCTAATAAAAATCTAATCTCTGGAATTTTAAAAACCATACCCCACTCTATTTCCATAGAAATAAAAACGCATTTATTTGATTAAAAAAACAAAGGATATACCCACATATAGCTAACTATAGCCTATAGCTTTCACATCCAGAACTAGTTTTCATCCACCACTCAATCACTAATAAAGCAATAAAGAGGCACCAAATAGACCACCTACCCCGGCAGAAATCAGCAAAACTTTATCTCCTGAATGTAATGCTCCACTATTTTTCAACGCATGTAAATTAATAAGCATATCGGCACCAAAACAATGTGCTGTTTCACTAATGTTTTTAAGAAATATCTTCTCTATAGGAATATTCATAAACTCTGCTGCTCGACGCCATATCAAAACATTCACATTATGTGGAATAATATACGATATTTCATCCATCGTAATATCCGCCTGCCGTAATACATCTTGAATCACAGATTGTAATCTGAGTTGATAATTCGCTGCAAAATCTCGATAAGCATCAGAATTAGTTGGTAACCAAATACCTTGAGAATACCCTGGATAGTTATGTATAGAATGTGCAAGAATGCTTGGACCTTGCCCATTCAGAGAGAGCAAAGTGGCAGCAGCAGCATCACCGATTACCGCTACATTAGGAACTATTCTAAGTTCAAAACTGTCAGCAATTTCCCCGACTACTATCAGAGCCTTACTATTAGGAAGTGCATTCTGTAAATAATGTTTTGCTAAAGATAGTGCGGAAAATATGGATACACAATTGTTGCTGCTGGTTCCTATAGCAACAGCATTAGGTAGCTGTAAGCGTCGAACAAGAAATGAAGCCATATTTTGACCCCATATACCACTTATAGTCCCCGTATGAGCATAAACTAGCAATACAACTTCTCGCTTAATGTAGGGAACTTGTTGAAACAATTCCTTGCAGGGTTTGAGCAGCATTTCTTCTTCACTGCCTTCCTCTACCGGACAATGAGATAATTCATACATACGGCTAAACACCCGCGCCTCATTTTGGGTTAAACCTAAGCGTTGGTATTCCCTTTCAACTTCAAGCTTCTTTTTAGGTACATAGCTAGCAAGCGTCTCTAAAGTCATCATATGAATTATTTACTCCATATAGCATGTAAATCGACACAATAAGCACCGGATACCGGGCTAAAACTATGAACTTTTCCTCGATAACTCAGCCCACTGTAATTATTAAAAGACGTAATCAGTTCATTACATTCACCTGGTAAACAAGGATCCAACAATGCCATACGATCCAAAAAGTTTAGTTGCTGCACATCCGTCACCCTAACTCCAGGCTTTTCTTCCAGTAATATTCCCCAGCTATCCCATATCAATGGTTCATATCCAGCCAGTGAAGATAAGTCTAAAAAAAATAAATTACGTACTATCCACTGCCCATATCCATCATCAAATCGATATCCACTGAAAATACGCTCATTCATTGTTCCCTGTCGGATATGCTTCCATATTTCTGCTCCACTAAAGAATAAATGCTTAGGAAAATCTGATGGATTAACATCTAATAATGGCTTAGGAGAAATATTTAATCTACTTTCGGCATATAACCATCTAGTACCATTCCAATATTCTACCAAAGTATGATCATGCATCGGACATTCATCATTATATTGATAATGAGCAAATCCATAACGGACTCTTGCCGGAATATTTTTATGTCGCATAAAGGAACATAATAAAACTGCAAAATCCCGACAAGTAGATAATAGACGTTTTTCTGGAGGCCGAGGATTTAAAAAACCTGAATCATCAAGTAACAAAAGTTTTTTTAGCATCAGTGAAACACAGCGGCTATCTATTTCTATATTACGCATAGAAATGATATCTGGATTAAGCTTGTCTTTTTCTGTCTGATAGTGAATCAATAAATTCTGAACAATAGAAATTAACTCTTCCACACCATTAGGTAAATCATCAAGCTGAGATGAATATGATTCTGCTAATGTCACCTCAGTATGCTGCCGGTAGTGATTAATAGGATCAAACATGAACAAGCTCCCTTGGCAAAGAAATAATTTCCCCTGTGTTAAATGGAGTTATAAAAGCTGAAATATAGTTCATTATTTTATAATGCAATTCTTTTCTTGGTACATAATCGCCACCACTAACGACCGAATTTAATGCTTTCAATAAAGGAGAAAACTCATGAATAAAAGCGTAATGACCAGCTCCAAATAGGATATGATGCTCAACATGAGGCAAATGCGTTGCGTAATCAGTCGGCGATCCTAGCAACTTCATAGTATCTCTTTCACCTGATAAAATTAAAGTAGGTAAAAGCATTTCATTTAGGGTATTAGCAAGAAACAAATTTGACAAAGCTGGAGCCAGTAAGATCACAGCACAAATACCCTTAACCAAACATTGTTCAACTGCAAAACACGATAGTTCATCTAGTACTGATGAAAACTCTGGTTCCAGTTCAAAGCAAGGCTGACAACCACACATCACTAATGCATCATACGCTCCAGCGGAATGGCCTATCACCAATGGACGCGAAAAGTTTATTCTCTCACCTAGAGCCTCTAAAAGTAACTCATTATATGCATACACTAAATGTTGAGGTCTAGTCATCAAATTCATCCAACGATACCGAGCATCCTGAATATCTTGATGATCTACTGCTAACACAGCAAAACCTTGTGTTGATAACAACTCGGCAAGGTATGATTGATCAAAACGTGAACCACCAGAACCATGAGAAATTATTATCAATGGCCAATTTGTTCCCATAGGGATCGCATTTTCTTCTGATTTTGCATATAATATATTTCGGTATCGTTTTACAGCCCCACTCCCAGCATATGCAGGATACCAAAGAGTAGCAGAAATAGTTCCTAATGAAGATGGCCAATTGTAATGCATTACTCCACTACCAATGATGTGCAATATATCATTGACTCCATTTAGCATTTAATATAAATCTCCAATTTATTAGCATTGCTTAGTAAAATGATCAAACTCCACTATAAAAACGAATAATTTGTTATACTAATATTATTTTCATCAACTCTATACGATACTCTTCTTATTAAATCATAGACACCCTTTATTTTATTTATATTTCCTACACCATAGTATAAATTTAATTCCATTAAGAAATACTTTTACTTTCTTTCTATATCATTTTAAGCGTCAAGATGCAGGTTTACAATCTCATAATTATATGATTTAAAATAAACAATTTACATATCAAACCTGCATTTTAAAATAGAATGAATATATAATTAATAGATACTTTTTTAAATTAAATTTTTATTCCATAAATTGAGTACTGATCATTAAGAAGACACCCTACCTTCAGCAAGCTTTGCCTTTAATTTCTTATAGTCTGTTTTTCCATTACGATTTTTAGGAATAGCCCCTATCTCTAATCTTGTTGGCCACATCCCTCTGGGCATAAACTGCTGACATATTTTACGCAGCTCTAGATTAGATTTTTCATGCCCAGAAATAAAAAATACTAATCCTTCAACACAGTTCCCTTCTATAATAGGCCAGCCGATAACTGCAATATCGTCAATCCCTACTGCTTTACTTAGCATTGACTCGATTTCCAAACGTTCCAAACGTTGACCATTGACTTTCAGTTGATCATCGCAACGCCCTAAGAAATGAAATATTCCATCACTGTCACGCTTAACCCAGTCTCCAGTACGATACCAATAACAACTACCATCATATTCGAAGTTATCAGCCTGTATAGAGTTACTTGATAAGTAACCACTAACCACCTGCTCACCACCAATCCATAATTCACCTTCTTCTACATCCCCCTCGCTTTGGCGCGGGCGTCCAATCTTTAACTTTGTACCAGGATAAGGAGTTCCAATTGGAACAATCAATTCATTAGTTACTGTCGGCTCAGAGCTCCAGCGATAACCGCTAATTGCAACTGTTGCTTCCGTTGGCCCATAAATATTATCGATATATGATGCAGGTGCAGCCAAGTGCCAACTTTCAGCCATGCTCTGTAACAAAGGTTCTCCACAAAACAATGATTGGCGTAAATTAGGAAAAGAACCAGGTTCCAATTGTCGTGAACGCTGAAAGTACAGAATAATAGAAGGCACCGATGTCCAAAATGTCAGATGTTTCTCTCGAACAAACGCTCCAAGCATTAAACTGTTTTTAGCATCAAAAACATGAGTTGATGCTCCAATAGTCCAAGGAACAAATAAATCATGTACGGAAACATCAAAGCTTAGAGGACAAATTTGTGAAAAACGATCAGCGCAGGTTGGTTGATACAGAGCTATAGTATTGGACACATAACGTGTAACATTAGTATGTGCAACCTCAACCCCTTTAGGATTACCTGTACTACCTGATGTAAACATCAAATATGCATCAGGATTATCCGTTTTCATTTGTGCAGTAGGCATCCTAGCTAAATCAGCATGTGCGAGAAAATAGTGTCTTGGGTAATCATTACACCAATTGGGGCGTTGTTCACTATCTGACAAAATTATTATTAACGGTTTGTCTATATGCTTCAACAAATCGTGCAATAATTTTTGCTCCTTAGCACAAGTCACTAATAAATCAAAATCAGTAATTTTAGATAATAAATTCAGCCCCTCAGGAGTCTCGTCTCCGTTTAATGGCAAATAAGTCTTACCGTAACACAATGAAGCAACAATACCTGCGAAGATTCCTACGTTTCTTCTTCCAAGCAAAGCACAATATTTTCCCTGCGAAAGAGAGAACCCACGGGCCAGAAGGGATGCTAACTCATGTAACTCACGGTAACTATATATATCATTATCAATAGATAACGCTTGGTAATCTACATATTTCAGTGCGCTATCATGCAGCCATTCACCTAAGTGTTCAAAAACTCTCATGATTCAATATCCTCTTTAACCAATTGAAAAATAGCAGCACCGAATACTGCCCCTAATCCTACAGTAGCAACCATTACATAATCTCCTAATCGCAGTGTATCTTTAGCAAAATTCCAATTGATAAAGATATCTGCCCCAAAACAGTGACCCAATTCAGGTAATTTATCCAAATAAACTTTGCTCAGAGGTAACTCAATCTTTTGAGTTACATCACGCCATGAAATTAAGTTAACATTGTGGGGAAAAACCCAACGGATATGTTCCCAAGACAAATTAGATTGTTTTAAACAGCGCTCCATTACATTAGCCAAGCGTCCAGCATAACTGGCTTCAAATCGCACTTGTTCTTCTGCGGTTTGCCAAGAACCTTTAGAGTGTTGTCCATAGTAATCAATCTCTAAGGCTTTCATTTTAGCCCCATCACCTCCCAAACTAATTATGCAAGCTGTAGCGGCATCGCCACACAACGTAGTATTGGGAATCTGTTGCAGAATACCGCTAAAAGTTAGATCAGCTGTCAGCAATAATGCATAACCTTGACCACCATTTCCAATTAGATGATTTTGAATTACCTGCAACCCATTAAGATTAGAAGCGCAATTATTCGAATGAATGGAGAAACAAGTTGCATTACGCAGCCCCAATCGTCGGTTCAACCTCGATAACAAATTATTTGGATAAGTCCAAGTTTCTGGGGCAGTATGCGCATGGATAAGTAAAGTAATAGATTCTATTGCTATACCATTACGTATCAACGTATCTTGAGCTGCATGATACATCATCTCTTCCAGAGATATCTTACTGATAGCTATGCGATTTAATCCATAAAAACGCTGATATATCTTGATTTCACCTTTAGATAATTGAGGCTCAATAGAAATTCGCTCCAATCCAATTTTCTGTTCTGGCAGATAAACACCAATATCATTGATTATTAGACTCACGATGTGGCTCCATTCGTTTTTTTATGTACAAAGATATAAAGCGAAGGCAGCAGGAAAAGGGTGAGGAATGAACCTACTAACATTCCCATGATAATCACCAGACCCAGTTCAAAACGGGATTCTGCCGCTGGACCGCTGGCGAATAAAAGAGGTAAGGCTCCCAATATCATGGTCAGCGTGGTTAGAACAATTGCACGCAAGCGAGATGCAGAAGCTCGCACAGTTGCATAGTAAATACTAATACCACCTTTCTTGCACAAGTTATCAGTAGCTTGCACCATTAAAATTCCTTGCTTACTGATCAACCCAACCAAAGTCAGCATGCCAACTTGTGTAAACATATCAAGCGGCACATCAAACCAAGATAATGCTAGTAATGCACCTAGTACCGAAAAAGGAATGCTACCCAGTAAAACAATTAGTGGCCCCAGATAACTAGTAAGTTGTAATGCTAATAGACAATAAATACCTACTAATGCTATAGCAAAAGTTACTAGTAAACGTTGTCCTTCTTCTTTGCTTTGTCGTGTTTCTCCTGATAGGTCGTATGACACTCCTTGTGGCTTGAGATTACGGAGTAGCTGAAGAGCAAACTCTGTCGCTTCTGACTGCCCTATTCCCGGAGCCAACACACCTTGCAACGTTACAGCAGCTTGTTTTTGGAACGTATTTAGAGATTCAGGACCTACCTCAGGATTTTGAGTCACTAGACTTCCTAATCTAATAAGATTGCCATCTATACTTCGTACTTGTAGATCTAAGAGTGATTGTATCGCAGCCCGTTCAGTTTTTTTCAAGGCCATGATGACGTTATAAGTCCGTCCTTCATAAATAAAAGGTTGTAGTTTAGTATTGGCATATGCCAAATTCATACTATAACCAACATCTGAAGCGGAAATCCCTACTTTCGCTAATTGTTCACGATCTAGTCTTATGTGAATCTGCGGAGTATCATATTTCAAATCTTTTTTCAAAAACAGAAACATACCACTAGCACGCATTTCGCGTAGCATTAGATCACTAAGCGCATCTAGATTAGCGTAATCTTTATCTTCATGCTTGAGCACAAATTGGAAAGGTAATCCCCCGACACCCGGCAAGGAAGAAGGCAAGATCACTACCGACTGTAACGCCGGGATTTTAGCTACAATATTCTGCAATTCAGGTTGTAATTGCATTGTTGAACGTTGACGTTCGGACCAATTAATTAATCGAACAAAAGAAAGCAATTGGTTGTCTTTTGGTATACCTATGACATAGTTAAAATTAGCTATTTCCGGCAAGGTACTATAAATATTCTCTAATATAGGTGTATGTTGCTCAATATAGTCTGTTCCAATGACACTTGGGCCTTCTGCAATTACCATTAGACTTCCCTGATCTTCTTTAGGAGCCAACGCATGAGGTAATATAATGAATAAAATGATTACACCAGCTAACGTAGTTACCCATAACCATAGTGGGAAATTTCCAGTTCTCACCAGCCGGATTAAAACACGCTCATAGCTGCGACGGAAGCGAGCAAACATCTTTTCTACTCGTATTACCATCAGTGAATGCTGATGATTTGTTGATAGTATACGTGCGCACATGACGGGAGTTAGGCTAAGTGCTAATATCCCAGAGATAATTACAGCTCCAGCAAGAGTCACTGCAAATTCAGAAAACAGCTTTCCTACAATTCCACCAATAAATGCTAATGGCAAATATACGATTGCTAGAGTTAAAGTCATGGTTACTAGAGATGTAGCAATTTCACTCCCTCCTTTTAACGCGGCCTGATAAGGAGTATCTCCCATTCGCATTCGATGCAGAGCAATGTCTAACACAATTATGGCATCATCAACTACCAGCCCTGTTGCTAGAACCATTGCTAGCAAGGTCAGTGTATTAATTGAAAAACCACACAAATGAATCAATAAGCACACGCCAACCAAAGAGAGTGGAATGGCAATAACTGGGATCACAACAGCTCGTAATGTTCCTGCTCCTAAAAATATTACCAAGGTAACAGCGCAGCAAGTAAGTAAAATAGTGATGAAAACTTCATGTACCGCACCACCAATATATTCACTACCATCAATAAGCACGTTAGCCTGTAAATCATAAGGAAAACTGGATTTCAATGCCTCCATAGTTCTATATATATCATCAGCAGCCAACAAGGGATTACTACCTTGTTGCCAGTTGATCAATACTATTGTGGCAGGTTTACCGTTAAAAATAGATTTAATTTCCGGCTGACTACCGCCCAACTCTATGTCAGCTACATCTTTTAGACGAATCGGAGATATATTTGTTGCAGTCATAATAGATAAGTTAGCAAAATCACTGATCGTTGAAAGCCCTGTTTCTGGCACAAGTTGAAAACGTAATTTGCTATCATGTAAAGCGCCTCCATTCGCCTGAGCATTCTCCAATTTTAAACTTCTGCTGATATCTATTGCGGTTACACCGTGACGTTCCATACGCTCTGGATCCAACCAAATTCTCATTGCATATTCACTACCCAATATTTCTACATTCCCTACACCTTTTAAGGATTCTAAGCGTGGTTTAACAACTCTATGCAAAAAATCCGATACCTGAGCAGCTTGCATTGTTTCACTAGTAAATGATAACGCGAAATCAGGAATTCGCTCCGCTTCTTGACGGGAGATTTGTGGTGGATCCATATCATCGGGAAAATGAGATATGGTACTGACTCGTTCCATGATATTAGTCAATACCTTTTGAGTATCACTACCAATTGCCAAATGTAATACCACCTTGCTACGCCCAGTTTCTGAAGTACTAGTGACGTAGTTAATATCATCAATTCCAGACACTGCCGATAATACTTCTGACGTAACACGCCCATCCATTAGATCTGCTGATGCACCAGGATAATAAGTACTGACACTAATTGCATCTGCATCTACACTTGGATAAAGGCCTACTGGTAGATACCCTAAAGAAAACAAGCCAGCAATAAACAACAAACCACTAAATGTTGTTACTATGATTGGACGACGTAAAAAAAGACCGATAATTTTCATTAGTACGTTTCCTGACGAATAAGCGCATCTGGGTATAGACGCATTTGTCCGGCTGTAACCACTAATTCATCTTTTTTCAACCCGCTCCTTACTTGAACAATGCCCTCATTATCGTCTCCAGTAACAATAGAGCGAACCTGAACTCGATTATCTTTTACTACAAATACAGACTGCCCATAGGCACTATAACGCACAGCAACTTTGGGTATCACCAGAGTCATCTGAGGAGCACTTGCAGGATAAGTCACCCGAACGCTAGCGCCATAACGAAAATTACCTTTCTCCAATTTAGCTCGCAATGTTAGCGTTCTGTTGACTGAATTTATTTCAGTATTGACCAACGTAATGTTAGCTATACCAGTAAAACCAGCGACCGTATCACTTACATTAATCTGGACACCAGGTGAAAGAGCTCCAATATCAGTTTCAGGGATACTAAATTCAACATATAAATCATTTGGATCATAAAATGAAAATAACGTTTGGCCTTCCTGAATCAACTGCCCTGGCGTCAAATCATGTAAACTAGCAACTCCAGCAAATGGAGCGGTAACCATCATTTTACGCAATGTATTTTTAAATTTTTCTACTTCACTGACAGCATGAGCTAAGTTAACGTGCTCAGCCTGTTGAGCAGCCTGTGAAATTGCCTTATTCACCAGCAAATCGGCACGCCTGGTATTTTTCTGGGTCATATCTAAGTGAGCCTCTTTTTCCTTAAGCTGAAAACGCTCAACACGGTCATCAAAATGATACAATACCCCATTGATTGGCACCTGCCCTCCGGCAGGTGCAATTTGCAAAATAGTCCCAGATATTTCAGCTCGAACAGAGAGGTAGCGTATTGACTTAACGGTAGCAATAACGCTTTTTCTATCTTGCCAATTCATTGAAATGACTTGAGCTGTTTCAACCAAAACTGGCTGTGGCCCTTTTTGTACAACTGATATTTTGGTATCTTTCTCCTCAGTATTATTAAATCCCCGAGCAGTAACCAAACTGATAGAAATTCCTGCAAAAACAACTGCCACAATAGCACAAGATGCCAATATCACATGATGGTGTTTCATGCGAACCGCTCCTGAACTATAGATTGGTATTTTTGACGCAGTTGATGTTTATCAAACTTTCCATTTGCATTTTTTGGTAACCCAGGCAGTTGTATAAAAACATTGGGTATTTGGTGCGATTCTAGTAAATTAGAACAAAAATATTTCAAATCAGATTCTAATAGTTTCTCTTGTGTCTGAGTTGCCACAAAAGCAATAACACTATCTTCAGAATTTTCTTCATCATAATATACAATAACTGCGGCTTCTATAATAGAATTATGACCAAACAAAACTTTTTCAATTTCACTAAAAATCACCTTGCGACCACAGACTTTCGCAACTTCATCCATACGACCAACGAAATAAAAATATCCCTCTTCATCCAACCAACCATAGTCACCAGAATATAGACAACGATCCCCATAAATAGGATGTATGCCAATTCTTTTTTCCGTTGCTTCGGAATTACGCCAATATCCTTGCATTACGGTTTCCCCGCGAATTAACAACTGTCCAATTTCACCCACTGAGCAGGATTGATTATTATCATTTACCACCATAATTTGAGTATTTGGGATAGCAATCCCTACACTATCTGGTTTGCGGTCTAGATCATCTGGAGGAAGATATGTACAACGTTTACATTCTGTTAGTCCATACATAGAAAATATTTTGGCTGTAGGGAATAACCTTTTAATCATTGACACATGCTGCTTACGCAAAGCCATACCTGTATTGGAAACAAGACGTATAGAACTCAAATCAAAAGAACCTTTACTAGCATAAATATCAAGTAAACTATACAGTGATGATAGCCCAGGCATAATTGTGCAACGGTACTGTTGAATATGCCTTAATACTACCGGGGGAGGAGTATTATCTGACTCAAGTACCACTGTTCCGCCAACAAAAAATGTCAAAATGATCTGATATAGTCCGTAATCAAAGGCCATTGGCAATACTGCCATTACCGTATCATCGTGTCGATATTCTAAATAATTTACCAGAGACCGTGTCGCTGCCATCATATTTTGGTGATTTAACATAACTCCTTTCGGTTCACCAGTAGAACCTGAGGTGTAAATAATAGAAGCCAAATCAACACTAATTGCCTGAAGTGGAATATTAGCTTCAGAAGTCGGATCAGAAATAAAATCATCAAAATTAATTAAATTATTTCCAGCATATATATGCTCAACTTTATCAACAATCAAATTAATACTTGAAAAATAAACAAAATCATATTTTAATAATGTCGATGCAATCTTTGAAGAAGTGAAGAAAAAACCAGCTCCGCTGTTATTTAAAATAAATTTAATTTTTTCTTCTGGTGTATCAAATGCTATGATAGATGGACAAACACCTAATTTTTGCGCAGCAAAAAATATAGCAATAGAGTTTATATGATTCCCTAAACAAATTACTACTTTGTCTCCTTGCTGTAGTCCGTTCAGCCTCATACCGGCAGCAATAGCACATATTTTCCTCCATATATCTTTATAAGTATAATTCTGATTATTGAAAATTAAAGCTGGTTTTTGTGGATATGCCATTTCAGCATCTCTAAGAATCTCAACCAAATTATAATTCATGTAATCATCCTGACAATTAAATTAATTAAGAGTGTATATCACTCGAAGAGCATTTAATATTAAAATCAATTTTTTTATTAAAAATACTAAAAGTGTAAAGTACAGAAATCCAATTAAAAATAGCAATAGTCAGATACAACCGTGTGGCATCCTCCTGCTTTAATCCTAGTAACGCAGCTATTCCAATCTCCAGAGAATACAAGATAATATTGATAAGTAGTACACGTAATCCTTGGCCAATCTGCTCTAAAGCAGTCATTAATCCCAATACTATGCCTAAGCCAAAATAAGATGGAGACACACAATTTAAATAGCGTAAAGCAGCCTCAGCAATCAATTCATCTAAAGTAAAAAACTTAACCAACCAAACTTTCAAAAAGAATACAGCAACACTAATAAATATATATATAACACTAGTGAGACTAATTCCAATCAAAAATACTTGGTTAGCTCTGACAAAATTTCGTTTAGATAAAGAATTATTATAGTGAATTGCCATAGCTGTTCCTAAAGCAATAGCAGGCAAAATAATAAATGATTGTATACGAAAAGCTATGCTAAACCCTGCTATTTCATGAACATCATAAAAAGACACCAAATAATTAAAAGACAATAAAAAAATAAAAACAAGGGAGAAACTACCCATTACGGGCAAGGCCATAGTAAATATATCTTTTATTACCTGAAAAACTTGATCACGCATTCCCAACCAAGATACAACCACACCTTGACGATAGAGTAAAACACTTCCTATTAAAATAAGATAGCTACTACCAAAAGTTGCCCCCCAAATCAGGCTTTGTAATCCCTGATGCCAATATATTTCTGTTAAGTAAGTTGTACCTATATTAAGTACTGTACCTGATATTCCCAGTAAACTTCCACAACGATTAAATCCAAGACCAAATAAAGTGGATAAAATTAACGTGGCAAAACCAATCATTATCCCAATAAAAAGCATAGGAACGATAAAGTTCATTACTTCATCCTGCTGGAAAGATCCAATATGAAACAAATAAGAAATGCCACTTCGAAAATACCATACATTAAATATGAGTATCGCCATTAATGCTAACATAGCTAAAAACAACAATAACAACCGTTGTCCTAGCAAAGAAAAATTAGCACTTCCTAAGTGTGAACTATATCGCAATGCAGGTACACGCAATCCTTCATGGATAGACATCATCATATAATTCAGCGGTAAGAATAATCCAATTATATACAACGTATTAGGTGAATTATGACTAATAATACTAATATTGATTAACACAGCAACCGCAGAAACCACCATGGTGCTCCAAAGTGTAATACCTGTATTCCAAAGATCACTGAGTAACTTCAACCACTGATATCGCTGAAAATGTCCCCGCTGAAATATGGATTGCATCGTCATATCAATTACCAATTTATTTATTATATTCAATAAATTATATAGATCCAGCCAGAATATTTAGACGCTGCATATCCAAACTTCCCTCCATCCATTCATATCCCTGAATGTCAGTAACTGTCTTCTGTAACCAAATATCTGTTAAAAAGAGCTCTGTTCCCACAAGCTTTGGCATGATACGAATAACTTTTTCCACAAACTCGGTAGAACAAGCTTTGGCCAGTGAAACAGCTGCACCATCCAATATGTCATCGTCTATTCTCAAGGCGGCACGGTAATTCAGATTTCTTATAGCTTCAATTTCAATCTGCAAGGAGGAGTGGAGCTCTCTAGCCCTCACATTACTTATACGCAGTATGGCAAAATCAAGTAGTGCTTGGGCACTACCTAACGCCATAGCACATACACAAGGTCTCATACGATAAAAAGTTTTTATCACTGCGTGCATACCACGTTCTAATGGTCTGCGGTGTAAGCCCAAAATGTGCTCTTCAGGGATAGAAATCTTGTCAAAATATAGGTGACTTAAGCCAGCACCTTGCAATCCAGCAACAGGTAGCAACTGACGAAAAACTTTGGGATGAGAAAGGGTTTCAGGGGTCAACAAAATTACACCGATACTATATGGCCCCGTTCCAGTTCTGACAACCATTGTTCCGATCGTAGCATCACGTCCATTACCTACTAGCCATTTCTCAGCATTAAGCTCAAAATCATCACTCAACAATGAAGACGGATTTCCTGCATCAGAGCCTTTGCTAGGCTCCGTAACTGCCATACAAGTACGAGCTCTATGCTGAGCAACATATTCAAAAAAATAGTCTTGTTGTTCAGTTGAGCCTAATTCTCGTACAACGATACCGGAAAGAGATGGGCCTGGACATGACAGCAGGACATTTGGGTCTCCGTAAGCAAGCACCTCATACATTTTTGTCCTTTCCAGACAGCTACTACTGTGGTCCATATAAAGTTGGTCGAAAAGCGGTGTATCAAGATATGATAATACAGTATCCCGATCGTCTAACACCTTCAAAGACAAAGAGCGAAATAGTTGAGCTAACTCTAACCATTTCTCTCCATAGTGTGTACAGGCAATAGAACCGTCAAAATTAACCATGGAATTCCCTCAGATAAACTTGATTCAGAACAGAGAAAATGCTCTGCATTTCGACCAACCCCTGCTGCAGAAGAGCCCTCCCTCCCGTTGTTTTAATCAGGATATCAACCATTCCCTCAATTTCTTCAGCCGCATGTTCAGCAAACTGTGAAGGCATTTCTTCTTTTATGTCTCCTACACACTGAAATAACAATAATTGACGCTGTATAACTTGCGCTAAACGGAGACGAATAGAAGAAATTGATAATAAAGAAACATTACCAACCTTACGCTGTGCTGTATGATCAAGTAAAATCGATATCCAGCGTTCAATCCAAATAAGCTGCATTCGTATCATTTCACATTGATAGTCAACATACTTTTTTGCTATCTCTTGTGAAGCAATATCACCATCTTTCTCCTTAAATTTGCATAACAATAATCTCTGGCGCTTCATGTTATTACCGACAGGAAGAACAGCGACAGTATTTATTCCTCTCCAACTGTATTGTTTTTCATCCAAAAAACATAATTCTGAATTTTTCCACTGTCCTTCTGAAACTACAGCAAACCTATTTCTTACAACAATTTGGTTTGATGTAGAGAAAACTGTTTGGGCTAATTGTTCCACCAACCAGTGAAAACGTTGTTCCTTCTTTGATTCGAATGGATAGCTGATATTAAACATGATTAGATTCCTAAATTTTTTGTAAGACAGACCACGCTATTCTTAAACTTTCCATATCATGCTCTACCAATAATATATTCCTTCTACTTAATGGTGTTAGTGTCTTATCTGCTAGAAGTAACAATGTATTCATTCCTGTAACTTCAGGTTTCAAGAAAGCAAACTTGATTGAGATTTTCTTATTTTTCTCTTCCATTTGAAAACGCATTTTTTTAAAAAAATAGCCTGCACGCTCCGTTAATAATACAGTATCTTCTTCATCTAACTGCAATTGATGCAATATATTTCTTACCATGCCAAAGGCATCCAAACCATCAGCCAAATCCCATTCACTTATCTGCCCTGTTTTTAATAATATCCATTTATTTTCATTGCTTTTTTCCGTTGTGAGTAAGGCTGCAATAGCACAAGATCGCTCTGGTATTGGAAACCCATTAGAAATATTACGAGGAATAGTATTCTGCTCCATTCCTAATAGTAATACTTTACTCACATTATCGCTAGATAAATAATTACCAGCAATACCTAAAGCTGTGGTTGATACCAAACTTCCATTATCACAAATATCGAATGAATATCCTTTAAGGTTATAATGGTCCATAAAATATGGACCAAAAGCCGAATGATCCGGATCAAACTCAGGTGCCCAACAAGCAAATATAGATAAATCAACATCACTCAAAAAAATAGAATTTTCCATTTTCTTAAGAACAAAGTCTCCTAATTCAGTATAAGAGTATTGATCACCTTCTAATAAAGTTGAATCAGTTAATTCATCTTGCGAAATACGATGTAAGTCTTTCTGGTATATGGAATAACGGTTTCTTGGGGTTTTTCTGAGAGATCTCTTATTCATTATCTCACAGAAAACCTGATTTACGTAAACCATGTCATGATACACCGTTTAAGCGTTCTAAAACATAATCACAGACAGAACCAATACTTTGTACATGACTAGCTTCCAATGTATTTGCATCAATCATAAAATTTGGAACATTATCCTCTAGTGACATTAAAAATGTCAGTGTAGTCATAGAATCCAGCCCAAGCTCATCACGTAATGATGTTGATTCACTTATGTCGTTAAGAAAGACAACATTTAATTCTTTCGTCAAAATGTTTTTAATAATAAGAAAAATATCTGATTTATTCATCATATTCACCAATTTTTAGTTAATATTAAAAGGATATCTTAGGGCATTTTTAAATAAAAATACTATAAATCATGAAGGAACTCATAACTTCCATCATTAAAAATACTTTCATTTTATAAATTTATATATATTACAATGAAGCTCATAAACTTTTATCCCTCCTTTTATGGAAAAAAGAGCAACATAAATAGATATCATATTTTATTCTATAATTATAAGAATTAAGAGCACTAAAACAAAGAAGCAATCAACTAATAATCATATGCATTGATAATACACAAGCATATTAATAACGTCAATAAAATTTCACAATCCCTACAAGAGAAGAATTAAAATAAGACATCAACAAAAAATCCAAAAATAAACAAAATATCATAAATATTATCTTTAAATTTAAAAAATTAAAAATAAAACACTAATTATTCAAAAGATATACGATTTATTCAGAGTAGGATTCATACCTCTCTAAAAAATACATAACGTTATGATTAAAAAAGAATTTAACCAATTAATAAAAAACAAAATAATCAATAATAGGTATATAAAAATAATAACAAATTACTAATTAACAATAAAAAAGTACATTTTCCTATAAATTAGGAACCCTATGTTACGAATAAAAAACAAACAAAAAGAGCAACATCAAAATTAAACAGAAATAAATAATAACGGTATGAAATATAAAGATAGGAATCAGTAATTGTTATTATAGCTCTCGTTCCATATCTAACTTTCTAGCCAGCCGCCAAAATAATAGTGTTCAATTCACCACATCAATGTTCCCGCATTAACACCCGACATTCAGCCTTTTCTCCTTTCTCCGTCATGCCCAGTGCCAGATACAAATTCGGTGGAGCCACCCGAAACAACACTTCAATTTTTTTCACCAACATTACTCCTTTCGGTATAACAACGAGATAATTTACTGGCTGATAACAGGACGGCTTTCTGCTTTTCAGTCAGTTTTTTGAAAAGGGTGATTTGTTCTATCTCATCCGGTGACATAGTCAGGCACAACCACCACTCCGTCATATTCGGCATTTTATCGACGATATCAGGGTAGTCCCGTTCAGCCAAATTATTGACTTTGTTAATTGGCGATACCAATCGCCAATGCCATCTGTACCGAGTCGCTGTCACCCGCTTATGTACCAAAATCTATTAAGGCGACATCCACCTCTAACTGCGGAGTACCAGTGCGGTTAGACAGTTCCCCTTCAAAACCTTAGGTAAACATTGATATAGCTCTGGCCTATTTTATCGGTACGTGCCCGCCGATATGCCGTAATCCAAAGTTAACCGCTCTCATCTTTTTGGTAATTACGGGCAATAACATAGAGCGCATTCTGTAAGTCCGAAGCGATCATCTAGTGTCCTTCCTCAAAGCTAATCTGTGCAGCCAGGATAATCGCTTCGCGGATCAATCCCCGATCAAAGTGGGTCAAACGCTATTCTTCTCCAACCAACGATGCTGAAATACCTCTGCGGCAAACTGACCTTAAAACTCTCACGGATCGGAGGATAATTGACGCATTCAATATATGTGATCTCAAGCATTACCGTATTAACTACGGTATGCAATTTATGGATACAAAAGTTACCATAATCACGTCACTGTATCGGAGATTTCACACACCAAGAACAAGGTAACAAATAATTATTTAACCCGAATTCTGCTTAAGCCATCATTAAAAAATCTTCTTCTAAGTAGAAAACTTTCAGTGATGGCTTCTTCAATTTAAGGCAGTAAGCAATCAATCCACCTAAAACGCACAACAGAAAACCTTTTATACTTCGGTGGCGGGAATGCTCTATTTGAGAAATAGTTTTTAATTGCCCATTAATCGTTTCAATGATAAAACGCTTTGATAACATTATCTTATCCCACTCAGCTTGCAGGTGAGCTTTCATATTTCGGCGCTTTTGGGTGATGAAAGTGAGTCCCGCTTTAGCTAAGTCGTCAGCCAATTCCTGACTGAGATAACCTTTATCGCCGTACAGAGAACCCGTTAATTCTGTTGTTAACTCGCGAACAGGTTCACGATCATCTACATTACCGGCAGTGACTTTAAGCGCCAAAATTTCCCCCTGATGATTGACAACCAAGTGTAATTTGAAACCGTAAAACCCTCCCATTGAATTTTTTCCGCGCTTGGCTATCCCCGCAAAGACCTTATGTCGAGGAATGCGAATGTTATGGCAGACACTCAAACGGGTGGAATCAATAAAAGCAATGCCTGTGGGTTTTCCTTTTAATTGCATCAGATAGCTGCATAGTGGCACCAAAACGGAAGGGGCCACACTGACAAAACGGGGATAGCTGAGTAAGGTGGGAAAATCGTTGTGGTGATATTTCCAAATATGTTCTCAATAAAAATGTTTAAAATCCCGGTAATGCGACCGATGAAAAAGGATCAAAATGGTCATGATTTCACTGGGAGACATGTGACCTTGTCGGCGGCGTAAACGATGCTGGTTATCGAGACAAAATTGTTCCCATTGAGGGATGAAAAAACGGCAAAAATCATCGACATCACAGAAAATTTCAACTAAGTTGTCCATAGCCTGTTCCACCTCGGAGCTGTTTTTGAGTCTGCACCAAAACTTTGCTCCTGGAACAGGCTTCTCGTCAATTTCTTATCCAGAATTCGGGTTATTTAAGAAAACAGTTAAAGGTAAAAGCTAAGCGTTATCCAAGACAGAATGTTGTTTATGTATTACTTTTTTCTTATTTACGATACTATTAGTACTATTCATCTACATGTCAGTTAACAACAAATGAAAATTGCAATTTTACGTCGTAATGGTCTTGGTGATTTGATTTGTACCCAGCCATTAATCAAATATTTACAATACAGATTCCCGGCAGCAAAGATCCATCTATTCATCGAATCTAATAATAAAGAATTGGCTGGTTATCTTTCCCCAGAAATAATAACGCATATCATTCCCAAAGGGAATAAATATACGACTACTTTAGGAACTGCATTGAAATGGCGCAAGTTACATTTTGATATCGCCATTTCAGCAAAACCCACGCCCATGAAGTTGAATAACTTATTTTTATGGCTTTTGGGGGCTAAAAAACGTTATGCTGTAACACAATCACATCAATGGCATGAAAAACTAATTAATTATTCCAGTCTATCCACAATATATCAAAGGATATCATCAAGCACTCAAAGTATTAAGAGTATTTAATCCTGAAATAAACAAATTATCCTCTGATTTATTCCCTAAAATTCCATATCAATATTTTCCGCCTGTCAAAAAACAGGATTCTCCTACTATCCTGTTTTCTGTTTCAAATAATCGGGAAAGGAGCAGTATTACTCATGAACGAATGGCATTAATTTCCCAGAAAATTAAAGAATATTTTCCAGATGCCAGCTTTATTATCTCCACTCTTCGGCAGGACAGATCAAATGCTGGAAAGTTGTTGGCAATGATAGGAAAGCAAACTCAAATAGTAGAATGTCAATCATTACAATCTTTTTTGTCACTTCTCAACAGTGCCGATCTGATCATTGTCGGTGATGGTGGAATATGCCATTTAGCCGCCGCGTTAAACAAAAAATTAGTTGCCCTCCATGGTGTCACTAAACCGGAAAATTGGGCTCCCCTTGTTTCTGAAAATCAATGTGTAACACTTTATGATCCCCAGAATGTAAACAATATTCCTCTGGAAGATATCTATCAGGCCGTTTTTAAATTACTCTCTCCAGAAAAAAATGCACTTATTAGTCGAATCCAGCATTGATAAAGGTACAAAATAATCATTGTCTCACATAGGAAAACTATTGGTTCAAAATTAAACATTAGCAAGGTGACATGAATAATATTCATATTATTGTGCCAATCTTTTAACTCTCTCATTGTGTTACCTATACCAGATGGAACGCCTTTATGCCTCATTACTACAACTAAAGTCTCTGGAAAATCAGCCCCATTAACCTCAATACTGTCCATGACCTAATTCTTCATTATGTGACTTGCTGACAGTTTCAATATCACCCCCGCCAGACAGAAACGCTAAATGTACACACCAGATAACAGGAGTTGACGTCTGTTAACACAGTTGTTCCAGCCCGATTAATTTCTTCTATGACTAAAACTGTGATTAATAATTTTGATGATGAAATATACAGCCACATCAATAGCAACAGAATATCCGAATTAATAATAAGACAAAAATGAATCAATTTGTCTAATTTATATCATGATGAAAAATAAGACATTAAATAAACATCATTATTATTTCTTGATTGAATTAACTCAATCAATCGATTAATTTAATCTTATAACACAATGAAATAGAAAGAAATTTTAATTAATTGCAAAAAAAATACTATTTTTTTGTTTAAGTTGTTGAAAAAGATCATATTTTAGTTAATACTATTTTCCGTCGAGTGAGAATAACCCTAAAGCAAAAATGAAACTCTGAATTGGAAATCAACTTAGATCCTAAGAAAAATAAGAAGAAATTTTCGTTATCTTAATCACAGTTAAGATGACAATTTATCCGATCGTATTAACATCGTTAATACGATGGTATTACATATTACGGTTTGCCCAATCAGAATATTCACTTTCTTTGAGTAAGATACTAGTGCGTTGAGTAGCTATAGATTACTTTTGTTAATATCGCTATGGAATCTCCATTTCAATAAAAATAGTGAAAATAAGTTTATCCATATGTACTATGCACCTTGCCTATAAGAGCTTTTCACTGTTATTAGCAATACCTTACAAGAATTTTGCTATCAATATGGTGCTTATCATGCTACAGGATTCCGGGCATTTAAATAAAAATAAGAATCATTATTAACAACACGAGTAAGCTTACAATAATAGATGATATCTCAGAGAGAAAACCATTCTTTTCTATAAAGAATTAATATCAGAAATTTATTATCAACAATATGAATACACAGACTATAACATGGTGAAAAATGATGACTAAATTAGGATAAACTAAAGATATAGGTAAAAAATGGTTAAAAATGCGATTGCATTATATACCACGATAAAAATGATTTTAATGATATCATCAGCCATTAAACTATCATGATGGTTAGATATATATTTTTATTGTATAGACAGAACTAAAACACATATTTATTAAGGTAAAGGTATTTTTAAATGAAAAAGAATTTTATTTTGGCTTCTTTAGTGACAATATTAGGGATTTTTAGCAGTTTCAGTGCGTTATCTTATGATGGAAAAATTCAATTTAGAGGCACAATTCTTGCTAATGGCTGCACCATTAGTAGTGGTAGTAGCGGAATTCAAGAAGTTAATTTTGGTAAAATACCAAAAGAAAGATTTAAGGGCACAGCAGGAACAATAGTTTCCTCTCAACCATTTACAATTGATTTAACTAATTGCCCCGGTTCAACTATAGGTATCAGGTTTTTGGGAAATGTAGATTCTAATGATAATACTTTATATTCTAGCAAAATTTCTGGGATTGGTATTGAACTGACTAAAAATGGAGGAGAAAAAATAAACTCCAACGCAGAAGTATCTGGTTATCCAATTACAACAAGAAATGCCCGTATCCCTCTTATAGCAAATTTAAAATCAACCAATGCTACAGTAGGTGATGGTGCTATTAATTCAGACGTAAACTTCACACTTATATACCCCTAAAACCAAATAAATACTTTATTAAAGCTAACTTATAACAAAATATCATTTATAACTAAAGGAGTAAAAATGCTTCGCTTTATTACTCCCTTTTTGCTTGTCTTTTTTATAGGACAAGTACAAGCAGGGATTACTTTAGGCGGCACTCGCCTAATCTATAATGGCTCACAAAAAGAAGCCACGATTTCTATCACTAACTCGGATACAGAAAGACCTTATCTTGTACAGTCGTGGGTAGATAATATCGATAACAGTCAAAACAAAGTACCGTTCGTTATTACACCGCCATTGTTTAAGGTATCGAAAGAGAGCGAGCACCAGATCCGTGTTTCATATATCGGCAATCACCTGCCAACAGATCAGGAATCAATATTTTTACTCAATGTCAATGCGATTCCGGCTGTTGAAAAAAATGACAATAGCAAGATGATCATAACGATAAAAAACATTATCAAACTGATTTATCGCCCGGCAGGGTTATCTGATAATGATGCGAATAATGCTATTAATCGTTTGGAAGCATCAAGTAATGCCAATGGCGTTCAATTAACTAACCCTACGGCTTATTACATTAATCTTAATGAGATGAAAATTGACGGAACATTAATACCTAGACCCGGATTTATTCCCCCTTTTAGTCATAAGGTATTTACAGCCCCAAATGGCATAAAAAGCGTGATTCTGACCGCTATCAATGATTACGGTGGCACAACAGAAGAGCGCCGGTTTAATTTCTGATAATATTATCTGATGAGTGTATTGTGAAAAGAACAATTAGCTTTGCTTTAATGATTTGTTGTTTATCGTTGCCAGCATATGCAGATCTGTATTTCGATATCAATGCATTACAATTATCAGACGAAGACAGAGAAAATATTAATCTGGAGAGTCTGGCAAAAACAGATTCTCATATTCCTGGGGTCTATAAAGTCAATGTTATCGTCAATAAAAAGGATATTGGCATTAAAAGCTTATCCTTTATTGACTGTGGTGAGAAACTTTGCCCTGAGTTATCTATCAGTTTACTGAAAGAAATCGGGGTAAAAACAGCAAGCTTCCCTGAATTAGCCTCACTTGCTGAACAAGAAATCATTTCTCAACCAGAAAAATATATCCAACATGCATCAGCAGAACTGGATTTAAGCCAGCTTACTTTGACCCTGAATTTTCCTCAGGCTGCCATGCAATCACAAATCAGGGGAGATATCTCTCCTGATCAATGGGATGATGGTTTGCCGATGTTTTTCACCAACTATCATCTGACAGGAATGCAATCCTGGAATAAAAATCAACGTGAACAGAATCAATATCTGAACTTACGTAGTGGCTTTAATTTAGGTCCGTGGCGAATTCGCCATAATAGTTACTACAACCATACGGGTACAACATCTGAATGGAAATCGCTTAAAGCCTATGCTGAACGGGATATTCGTCCATTAAAATCCCGTCTGGTATTAGGTGAAACATCAACCGACAGTATGGTATTCGATAGTTTCACTTTTAATGGCGTTAAATTGATGTCTGATAGCCAAATGTTGCCAGATAGCCAGCAAGGGTTTGCACCTGTTGTCCACGGTATCGCCATGACGCACGCAAGGATAGAAGTCCATCAGAAAGATAATCTTATTTATCAAACTTTTGTTCCACCGGGCGCCTTTGAAATTACCGATATTTATCCCAGTAACCTGAACGGTGATCTGGAAATATCCATTTATGAAGAAAATGGTAAAGTCAGAAAATTTACTCAACCCTTTGCCGCTTCGCCATTAATGATCCGTACCGGCCAAATGAAATATTTTGCCAATATCGGTAAATTCAATGGTGGCAAACAAGCCAGTAAAAAAAGATTTATCCAGACAGAAGCTATTTACGGGTTATGGGATAGCACCACCATTTATGGTGGAATCATTGTCTCTTCTGACTATCAAAGTCATGCATTAGGTCTGGGCCATAATCTGGGAAAATTTGGCGCGGTATCAATTGATGTTACCAATGCAGCAACCCATTTCCCAAACAGAGAAAAGAAAACCGGGCAATCTTATCAGATACGCTACAGTAAAGGTTTTACTGAAACCAATACAACGGTGACATTAGCGGGTTATCGCTACAATACCAATGGTTATTACAGCTTTAGCGATGCCAATAATAACGACCAATTTACTGATAATAACAGAAATAGCGCACCTAAAAACCGGATGCAAATAACGATGGGCCAAAGCTTAGGACAATATGGTAGTCTTTCATTATCTGCCTGGCAACAAGATTACTGGCAAGATAAAGCCAGTAAGAATCAGTCATATTCCATGTCCTATAACACCAATATTCATGATATCTCTTTGTCATTGAGCTACAATTACCATCGTAATCGTTCAGGAATCAACAACGATCAAGTTTTTTCATTCAATATCAGTGTTCCTCTAGATAAATGGCTGCCATCAGATAATCACAGTGCATCGGTAGATTATGATACCTCTTATCACACCAACGGTAACAGCCAGCATTCAATGACATTATCCGGCTCTTTACTGGAACAACAAAATCTGAACTATATGATTTCTCAAGATTACAGCTACGAAAAATCAGAGAAAGAAAAAGAATCAGGTAATGCCGCCAGCCTATATTACAGAGGCTCATACGGTTCAATGAATATAGGTTACACCACTGATCATAGAAAAAATCAGCGGGTTAATTATGGATTAGAGGGAGCGATTATTGCCCATCCCTATGGCGTTACCCTAGCGCAGAATATTAGCGAAAGCGGCGCTAGTGCCTTAATTCGAGCCCCTGGGGCAACCCATGCCAAGGTACTGAATAATACGTCCATAAGTACAGATTGGCGGGGATATACCGTTGTGCCTTATATATCGCAATATCGAGAAAATATGTTATCTCTTGACACCAATACATTCAGTGATGACGTAGATATTGATAATCCAACCACTAAGGTCATTCCAACCAAAGGCGCATTGGTATTGGCGGATTATTCTATTCGTGTTGGTCATCGAGTATTTTTAACTTTACAACATCACGGTAAGAAGCTCCCATTCGGTACAATAATCACGGGCCCAAATGGTGTTAATGGTATGGTGAATGAAAGGGGAGAAGTTTTCCTGAGTGGTGTGAGTGACACAGCAAAATTAATGGCTGATTTAGGCGATAAACAAAGCTGTCATATTCAATTCGATAGTAAATTATATCAAAAAATTAATGGTATTATTTTGACTTCATTACGTTGTCAGTGATTAAAATAGTATTTATACCCTTCATCTTTCAAGCTGCTGCTTTGTTGGCTGCTTTCACTCACCCCAGTCACATCGTTATCTATGCTCCTGGGGATTCGTTCACTTGCCGCTTCGCTGCAACTCGAAATCTATTAGGTATATCTAGGGAAAGTATGAAAAATAAATTAATTATATTAGCAACATTATTACTAACACTACTCAATATTACAAAATCAATTGCCTCATGTAAATTAAGCAATAAATTTAAAGCAATTGATTTAAATGTTGAGATAAATGAAATTATCAATGCAAACTATAACATTCGAAGACATATTACCATAGCTGAATACGGTCCTATGGAGCTGGCTAATAAAATAAATATTAAAGCCGATTCAACCATTGCTATCTGTGATAATAATGAAAATATCTCTTTTGAAACAACATTAGGTATAATAGGATTATCCAAAGAGAGTGATTGGATAAAAACAAGTGTAGATAATTTATATTTTTCCGTATCTTATGATGGAAATGGGAAGGGTAGCTCTCATGATGGCATCAATAGAAAAATAACTTTAAGAGATATCGGTAAAATAACAATTAATCTTATTCAGACAAATGATATCAAATCAGGCTCCACACTAAAAAAAGGTTTGATATTATCTTTATCAACAAGTGATGGTAAAAAATTAATAAATATCAAATATAATAAGGACAATATAATTGGCAGTCAAAGCTGTATGACATCCACACCCTATCAAGAAATAAAATTTGGAAGAATCAATACTTCTTCATTTAAAGGAAGAGGCTCTACTGCTGGTCGTAATAACTTTGATATTCTCATTCAATGTAAAGATAAAAATATTCCCACTATAAAGTTCACAGGAGAAACAGTGAGCCCAAGTCTAAATAGCATTGTTAAACTACATCAATACAGCGAGGGAAAAACAGCCAGAGGTATTGGTGTTCAATTGTTACATAACAATAATCCTGTTTATATGGGTACATCTCTTACTATAACTGAATGGAGAGGTGAAAAAGATCTTTACTATTTACCGCTTACTGCCCACTATTACCAAATAGATGATAAAGTAACCGGTGGAAAAGCTAATGCATCAGTACAATTTACAATTGAATACAAATAGCTTTACAAGTCATCTAATTTAACTTAAAGTATTAACATCACATTAACATGAGAAAGAAGAGAAATTTTCCTCCGTGATGTTAATAATACAGCAGAATTAAAACCTGATTTAGACGATAAATAAATCTGCCATATTAATCTCACTAATAAATTATACCCAAAAAATAATGGCACTATTCTCGCTTCATTATGTTATTAATAAATGGTGTTATTAGTAAATTGCATTGTCAGTAATTAAGAATAAATCTCAACAGGTATAGATATGAAATCTTATTCACGGTTATTAATTTCTGCTGTTTTACTGTTTAATATCAACAAAATACATGCTACTTGTATCTCAGAATCCACAACGAGTAACGGCACTGTCTATTTTGATTTAAATTCACTTAAATTAAACTTAAATACATCAGACACTAAAAGTATTCATGTCGCCAGATTCAGTGCTGAACAATTAGCTAGCAGTATGGGGCTCAATATAAATGACCCTATTTTTTCATGTGATGACAACGGATATTTTGTTTTTGGTGAAAGTGTTTATCTTGGCATGTCAGGTAATACAGAGCATGGGACAGGAAAATTAACAACAGGCATAGAGAATCTCTATTTATATTTCGTTGCTCATACTGGGAATCTAAATAATATTAAATATCCCACAGCGGATGGCAGAAGTTATATATATTATCCTCCAGAGAAGAAAAAAATCACCTGGAAAGATATCGGTGATATTGATGTTTATCTCTATAAAGAAGGTGAAATTAAATCGGGTAAATCATTGCATGCTGGAATAATTTCCATATTACAAACATCGAACGGCATCCGCCTATTAACAATAAGAAACAAAACAAGATATCATGTTACTGCTCAAGGTTGCATGGCTCTATCTGGCGATCAAACCGTTAAATTTCATGATGTTTATAGTTCTTCGTTTAAAGGAAAAGGCACAACTGCTGGTCATGCTGATTTTAATATCGGCATTGAATGTACAGAAAAAATCAAACCTACAATTACATTTTCAGCAAGAACAATCAATGGCACGCCGGAGAGTATTATTCAATTAGACAGAGCTAATGCACCAAATACAGCAAAAGGGGTTGGTGTACAAATCTTATATATGGGAACTCCCATTCCTATTGGAAAACCATTTGTTGTAGGTTATTCTGACAGAAATTCTCGTTATAATTTACCTTTCACTGCCCGCTATTACCAAACCGATGATCGAATAACAGGTGGAAAAGCTAATGCAATAGCACATTTTACCGTTCAATATGAGTAATATTAAGTATAAACTGGACAGTATTTAGTAGATGCACATAATAAGCTAACCACCATAACCACTATGATACAAATGCATATCGTTAACCCGGAAGTAAACATGTTCGTATTCCCTTAAATAATTCATTCGATGTTTTCCCACCCCGTGTTTTTCGGGGGCAATTATTTAATCGGTTTACCACAGATTTTATTTTCTGATCAAAGATTTCATTAAAATCGGTTCCCTTCGGAAAGTATTGTCTAGTTAACCCATTGATATTCTCATTGCTCCCTCTTTACCAAGGCGAGTAAAGGAGGAAAAGCCAATTTATGTTTCTAATTTTTTTGAGTGATGCCCTGTCGGACCAGTTCAATCATCGGCTGATTAAGCTGGCTAAATGAAACACGTTCATTGTTAAGAAAACGCCAGATGGCCTGAGCGGTGGCAAAGGTGGTCTTCTAGGCACTAGCAATATCTTTAATCGCCGGCGCCAGGGAAGCCGCAGGAGTCATAGGTTGTTTAACCAAAGATTGATATCGACGATTGAGTCAGGCATCGAACTCGGCGATGGAAAAATTGAATGCATACTGAATATCAATACCATTTTTGACGAAAATTGCGTAGATACCTATAGGTAAGAGTCGGGGAGGACGTTCCACTAAAATTCATTTAACTGTAAACAGTTACGGTTTGTCTGTGCATGTTGAGCTATCCGGTCGTCAAGCTCATGACATTGTTCATGCGGAAAGTTTGGTAGAAGCAATCACCTTCATCGGATTTTGTATCACTGACAAAGGTTACAATAGCAATACTTTCAGAAATTGCGTTGAAAAACAAGGCTCGACAGCCGTCATTTCTTGACGAAAAAATAGCCAAAGATTGATAACTATTTATCTCGTTGCCAGGATTAAACATTTTCGTGCTATAGCACCAAGATACGATAAATTGGCACGAAATTACGCCAATAATTTCTTCACTTAATCAACCAAATTAATTAATTCATTTGATATTATAACCCAATGAAATAAAAAGAAATTTCAGTTGATCGCAAAAAAACACCATCTTTTTTTCACCTAACTTATTGAAAAAGATCATTTTTTGGTTAATACTATTTTCTATCGAGTGGAATTCCCCTACAGCAAGAAAGAAAAATGGAGTCCTAAAGCAGAACCAATTTTAAGCTCTCAAGAAGAAATCGTTGCTATCAAATTGCAAACAATGATAGCGTTTTACCTGTATTGAAACATAGTGTTAGATAAGTAGCATTAGATGATAACATTAGGTTTGTTCAATCAGAATATTGGTTTTCTTTACTGCAAGGCACTAGTGTGCCATGCTTGGTTATGGTGATTGATTTTCATCAACATAGCTAATCTATTGGCGGTTCCTTATTCAACAAACATAAATAGTGAAGATAAATTTATAATACAAGAGTGGACATCCTCCCCGCCTTATGGCTACGCCAACTGCTATGCGGTAACGGCGGGCATCCACTTAACGTCAAAAAACTAGGAGTGTTTAGCGTCGAGTTTGCACACTCCGATAACCGCTTATCCCCTACCTGAAGTAAGGGGGCTGTGCTCAGTGTTATTTGATCATTAACAACACGAATCTATTTATAACAATAGATGGTGTTTTAGAGAATAAAAAACAGTTCTTTTCTGTTTTTCTGTTTTTCTGTTTTTCTGTTTTTCTGTTTTTCTGTTTTTCTGTTTTTCTGTTTTTCTGTAAAGAAATTAACATTAAAAATTATTATTGATAATAATATTAATGGGAAAACTATAACATGGTGAGGAATAATGACTAAATCAGGGTAAAATAAAGATATTGGTAAAAAATGCTATTGCATTATATACCATCGGTAAAAATGACTTCAATGATATTATCAACCATTAAATTAGAATGATGGTTAGATATATGTCTTCATTGTACACACAGGACCAAAACACATATTTATTAATATGAGGTATTTTAAAATGAAAAAGAATCTTATTTTAGCTTCTTTAGTGACGGTATTAGGGATTGCTAGTAGTTTCAGTGCATTATCTTATGATGGGACAATTAAATTCAAAGGTACTATTCTTGAGAACGGCTGCACCGTTGCCAGTACTGATGCTAAAGGAATTCAAGAAATTAATTTTGGTAAAATACTAAAACAAAAATTTAAGAATGAAAAAGGAAGCATAGCTGCTGTAAAACCATTTTCTATTGCTTTAAAGAATTGTCCAGAATCAAGTGTAGCTATCCAATTTTCTGGCACCCAAGACCCCGATGATTCTACTTTGTACAAGTCACCAGTTTCTGGCGTTGGTATTCTACTGGCTAAAGATGATGGAACCAAAATAAATGCTAATACATCAGTCAATGGGTACAAAACTAATAACAATAAGGATCTCAATATCCCTCTTATAGCAAAATTACAATCAACCAAGGCTAAAGTAGGTGCTGGTGATATTAATTCAGAAGTAAACTTCACACTTATATACCAATAAAACCAGCTAAGTACTTTATTAAAGCTAACTTAACAAAGTATCATTTATACTAAAGGAGTAAGAATGCTTCGCTTTATTACTCCCTTTTTACTTGTCTCTTTTATGGGACAAGTACAAGCGGGAATTACTTTAGACGCAACTCGCCTTATCTATAATGGCTCAAAAAAAGAAGCCTCGATTTCTATCACCAACTCGGATACAGAAAGACCCTATCTTGTACAGTCGTGGGTAGATAATATCGATAATAGTCAAAATAAGGTACCGTTCGTTATTACACCACCATTGTTTAATATATCGAAAGAGAGCGAGCATCAGATCCGTGTTTCATACATCGGCAATCATTTGCCAGCGGATCGGGAATCGATATTTTTACTTAATGTCAATGCAATTCCGGCAGTTGAAAAAAATGACAATAACAAGATGATCATAACGATAAAAAACATTATCAAACTGATTTATCGCCCGGCAGGGCTATCTGATAATGATGCGAATAATGCCATTAATCGTTTGGAAACATCACGTAATGTCAATGACGTTCAATTAACTAACCCCACGGCTTATTACATTAATCTTAATGAGATGAAAATTGACGGAAAATTAATACCTAAACCCGGATTTATTCCCCCTTTTAGTAACAAAGTATTTCCAGCCAAAAATGGTATAAAAAGCGTGACTCTGACCGCTATCAATGATTATGGTGGTACAACAGAGGAGCACCAGTTTAATTTTTAATAATATTATCTAATGGGTGTATTGTGAAAAAAATAATTAGCTTTGGTTTAATGATTTGTTGTTTATCGTTACCAGCATATGCAGAGCTGTATTTCGATATCAACGCATTACAATTATCAGATGAAGACAGAAAAAATATTAATCTGGAGAGTCTGGAAAAAACAGATTATCACATTCCTGGTGTCTATAAAGTTAACGTTATCGTCAATGGAAAGGATATTGGCATGAAAAGTTTATCTTTTATTGACTGTGGTAAAAAACTTTGCCCTGAGTTATCTATCGGTTTACTGAAAGAAATCGGGGTAAAAACAGAGAGCTTCCCAGGATTAGCCTCCCTTGGTGAGCAAGAAATCATTTCTCAACCCGATAAATATATTAAGCAGGCATCAGCAGAACTGGATTTAAGTACTCTTACACTGATGTTGAGTTTTCCGCAAGCTGCCATGCGATCACAGATCAAGGGAGATATCTCCTCTGATCTGTGGGATGACGGTATGCCTATGTTTTTCACCAATTACCATCTAACAGGAATGCAATCCTGGAATAAAAATCAAAGTGAACAGAATCAATATTTGAATTTACGTAGTGGCTTTAATTTAGGTCCGTGGCGAATTCGCCATAATAGTTACTATAACCGTACTGGTACGACATCTGAATGGAAATCGCTTAAGACCTATGCTGAACGGGATATTCGTCCATTAAAATCTCGACTGGTATTGGGTGAAACATCCACCGATAGCATGGTATTCGATAGTTTCACTTTTAATGGCGTTAAATTGATGTCTGATAGCCAAATGTTGCCAGATAGTCAGCAAGGATTTTCGCCTATCGTTCGCGGTATTGCTATGACTCACGCAAGAGTAGAAGTGCACCAGAAAGATAATCTTATTTATCAAACTTTTATTCCACCAGGCGCCTTTGAAATTACCGATATTTACCCCAGTAACCTGAATGGTGATCTGGAAGTATCTATTTATGAAGAAAATGGCCATGTCAGGAAATTTACTCAGCCCTTTTCTGCTTCGCCATTGATGATCCGTAGCGGCCAAATAAAGTATTTTGCTAATATCGGTAAATTCAGCGGTGGTAAACAAGCCAGCAAAAAAAGATTTATCCAGACAGAAGCTATTTACGGATTATGGGACAGCACCACCATTTATGGTGGAGTCATTGTTTCTTCTGACTATCAAAGTCATGCATTAGGTCTGGGGCATAATCTGGGGAAATTTGGCGCAGTGTCAATCGATGTCACCGATGCAGCAACCCATTTCCCAAACGGAGAAAAGAAAACCGGACAATCTTATCAGATACGCTACAGTAAAGGTTTTACTGAAACCAATACAACGGTGACATTGGCAGGTTATCGCTACACCACCAATGGTTATTACAACTTTAGCGATGCCAATGATAATTACCAACTTACTGATAATAACAGAAGTAGCACCCCCAAAGACCGGATGCAAATAACAATGAGCCAGAGTCTAGGTAAATATGGCAGTCTTTCATTATCAGCCTGGCAGCAAGATTATTGGCAAGATAAAATCAGTAAGAATCAGTCATATTCCATGTCCTATAATACCAATATTCATGATATCTCTTTGTCATTGGGCTACAATTACCACCGGAATCGTTCAGGAATCAACAACGACCAGCTTTTTTCATTCAATATCAGTGTTCCTCTGGATAAATGGCTGCCATCAGATAATCACAATGCATCGGTAGATTATGATACCTCTTATCACACCAACGGCAGCAGCCAGCATTCAATGACATTATCTGGTTCTTTACTGGAACAACAAAATCTGAACTATATGATTTCTCAGAATTATAGCTACGAAAAGTCAGAGAAAGAAAAACAATCAGGCAACGCCGCCAGCTTATATTACAGAGGCTCATATGGTTCAATTAATGCAGGTTACAACACTGATCATAGAAAAAATCAGCGGATTAATTATGGGTTAGAGGGAGCAATTATTGCCCATCCTTATGGCGTTACCCTGGCGCAAAATATTAGCGAAAGCGGCTCCAGTGCTTTAATTCGTGCCCCTGGAGCAATTAATGCTAAGGTACTGAATAATACGTCTATCAGTACAGACTGGCGGGGATATACCGTTGTGCCTTATATATCGCAATATCGGGAAAATATGTTATCCCTTGATACCAATACATTTGGTGATGATGTAGATACTGATAATCCAACCACTAAGGTCATTCCAACCAAAGGAGCTTTGGTATTGGCGGATTATTCTATTCACGTTGGTCATCGAGTATTTTTAACTTTACAACATAACGGTAAGAAACTCCCATTCGGCACGATAATCACGGGCCCAAATGGTGTCAATGGCATGGTGAATGAAAAGGGAGAAGTTTTCCTCAATGGTGTGAGTGACACAGCAAAATTAACCGCCGATTTAGGCAATAAACAAAACTGTCATATTCAATTCGATAGTAAATTATATCAGAAAATTAATGGTATTATTCTGACTTCATTACGTTGTCAATAATTAAGAACAGATCTCAACGGGAATATAATATGAAACGGTATTTATGGTTATTAATTTATCCTCTACTTTTACTAAGTAGCTATAAGTCATATGCTGACTGTGAACTAACCTCAAAAGCAAAAGTTGCCAATTTATACCTTGATCTCAATAATTTTAAACTGAGTCTTAACACAGATAATACGAAAAGTATTTATGTAACAACTTTCAGCGCTGCACAGATGGCTAATGCGATGGGTATTAGTATAGAAGACCCAATCTTTTCATGTGAGCAAGATAATGAATCCTTAACGTTTGGTCAAAGTGCCTGGAATCGCGTAAGCTCAATTAGAACTCCACATGGAACAGGAGGATTAGAAATAATCCCAAATAAGTTATACTTTTATTTTACTATCTCAGATGGAATAATCGGTGAAAAAGGATATCCTCAAGCAGGTGGCTCTGATTACTTATATAATCTGGGAACAAGAAAAGAACTCACTTGGAAAGATATAGGAAATATTAATCTCTATCTTTACAAAACAGGAGCAATTGATACACCGGGCAGACTTACTGGGGGAGTAATGTTTATATTATCAATATACTCTAAAAGAAGAATAGACTTAATACAAATAAGGAATCCACACCCATATGACTTTAAGGCCACTGGCTGTATGACAATGACCTCAACACCGACAGTAAATTTTGGTAGTGTGCACAGTTCCTTATTTAAAGGAAAAGGCTCTACCGCTGGCAATGCTGATTTTAATATCGCAATAAAATGCACAGAAGGACTTAAACCAACAATTATTTTTTCAGGACAAGAAAATCCCTCAGATACGTCAAAGAGTGTTATTCGATTAGATGATAGCAGTGATACTAATACAGCCAAAGGCGTAGGAGTTCAAATTCTATACAACAATACGCCTGTTATTATTGGAGAATCACTTTTCTTAGGAAATGTAATAGCAAATAATGACCATACATTCCCTTTTACCGCTCACTATTACCAAACCGGTGATAGAATAACAGGCGGAAAAGCTAACGCCACAGCACATTTTACCGTTCAATATGAGTGATATTCAGTATAAACTGTATAGCATTTCCTCATCTGGACAATAAACATGGAACAAACAGTTATACACACCAATCAAGCATCACTGCCAGAACATGGCAGTGAGTTTATCACTCAAATCGAGTATGGAACGGTTGTTAAACACCCCCAAGTACATTTCTGGCAAGCTCGCTTTGAACTTTCACATTATCACGATGAATTGTTCAATCAATTAAATCTCCCCTTCCCTGACACATTAGCTAAAGCCGTCAAGAAACGACGAGCTGAATATCTGGCAGCACGTTATTGTGCCAGACAACTTTTAGCACAATTAGGGCAACCTGAATTTAATTTGATCTCTGGTAATGATCGCGCTCCAATCTGGCCGGAAGGTATTTGCGGTTCTGTTTCTCATTCAACTTATTGTGCAATTGTGCTGGCTGCACCGCAAATTAATAATAGATTAATTGGTGTCGATGTAGAAGCTATCGTTGATCGTCAAAATATAGATGAAATCACAAAAATGATCGTGAATGATAAGGAAATTCAACTGCTAAAGCATTGTCATTTACCACTTGAACAAGCGTTTACCCTTGCGTTTTCGGTAAAAGAGAGCTTGTATAAAGCGCTTTATCCGCAAGTAAAACGATTCTTTGGTTTTGAAGCGGCTGAAATTACTGCCCTATCCCTCGAAAATAATGAAATAACATTAACGTTGCGGGAAACTCTCACCCCTAATTACCCAACAGGTACAATATTTCGTGGGCAATTTATTATTTACCCACAGGAAATATTAACGCTAATTATTCAATAGCTAAAAATAATAATTGCTGATGCTACTCAGCAATTTCATTATTCTTCATTACCATCATTTCCAATGGAGATTTTATTTACTTAACTTCCTTTTCTGTATTTATATTTGCAGGTAAGTTATTACCCACAGCAATTAATTCTTCCAACAAAGCGGAAAGCTGAACCAATTTTTCCGGTGAGAAGGCTTTTTCAATCGCCTGATATCCCTGTTCTACCTGCTCTTTCGCCTTTTCATAAAGTTTCTGGCCATCCGGCGTTAAAGAAACATAAAGTTTGCGTTGGTCATTCATCGGTTTAAGACGAAAGATCAATCCGTCACGCTCCATGCGAGTCAATATCCCAGTCAGACTTGGACGAAGAATACAGGTCTGGCAAGACAAATCATAAAAATCAATTGACCGATTACCAGACAGTACACGAATAATACGCCACTGCTGTTCAGTCAGATTATGACTCTTAAGGATTGGACGAAAAAAACCCATTGCGGTTTCTCGCGCCTGAAGTAATGCAATTGTCAGAGATTCATGCATGGGTAATGAAGGCTCTTATCTTAGTTAATCACTGATTTACTCTCTGTTGAAAGTACTATACCCGTTATCTTTCAAGTTGCCTCTTTGTTGGCTGCACTCACTCACCCCGGTCACATAGTTTGCTATGCTCCCGGGGATTCGCTCCCTTGCCGTCGCGATGCATCTTGAAATCCATAGGATATACCTCACCCTATAATCACAATAAAAAAGACTAGCACGTCCCTCAGTCAACCACAAAGAAAAAATCATAAAAATATTAATAAGTAAACAAAAATAAACCGCAAAAATAAAGTTAATAAAAAGTTAATGTTAGAGTAATGCTTTTATCCAAAAAAAGATTAATACATTGATTAATAATGATAAAAAACAAATTTAGTGGAGATATTGTTACTGAGATCACAATTAAAATTAACAAACACATTAACATGTTGCAACAACGCGATCCTTGGTTTATTAATATATTAATAAACGCATCTTAAAACCGCCCGTTTAAGTTCATGAGGAATCGTTAATGAAAGGCACTGTCTTCGCCGTCGCCCTCAACCATCAGAGCCAAGTAGATTTCTGGCATGATTCATTTCAGCAAGCACCTTATAACACCTTACCTAAAACACCGGTGTGGTTCATTAAACCACGCAATACCGTTATCACTTCCGGTGAGACAATTCCCCATCCTGCGAATGAAGAGGTCCAAAGCGGCGCGACATTGGCATTAGTGATAGGTAAAACTGCTCGCAAAGTTGCCATTGAAAATGCAGCCGAATATATCGCAGGTTATGCATTAGCTAATGAAGTCAGCCTGCCTGAAACCGCTTTCTATCGTCCGGCAATAAAAGCTAAGTGTCGTGATGGTTTTTGCCCTATAGGCCAAATGGCCAATCCTGAATCCATTGATGCGTTAGATATCATTACCGAAATCAATGGTCAGGAAGTCGAGCGCTGGTCAACAGCCGATCTGGTGCGTTCAGCCACGGAATTAGTTGCAGCATTGAGTGATTTCGCCACCCTCAAAGAGGGGGATGTGATCCTGCTTGGGACGCCACACCAACGTGTTGCTATCAAACCGGGCGACAAAGTTGTCATTCGGGCCGCAGGTTTCCCATCACTGGAAAATCAGGTTGTGCAAGCGGGAGAAAAAGCATGAAACACGCAAGAGTTCACTATCAAGGTCGCGATTTGCTTGTTACCGTCGATGAACAGGAAAATGTCTGTCTGCCAGATGGCAGTAAAATCAGCGGCGAATCCGTTCAATGGCTGCCACCCGCAAACGGTACCCTGTTCGCCCTCGGTTTGAATTACGCTGATCACGCCACCGAGCTGGAATTTAAGCCCCCCGAAGAACCTTTAGTTTTTATCAAAGCCGCTAATACGCTAACCGGTCATCGTCAGGTTTCCGTTCGCCCTGATAATGTGGAATATATGCATTATGAGGCTGAGCTGGTGGTTGTCATCGGCAAAACCGCCCACAAAGTCACTAAAGAACACGCTATGGATTACGTTGCCGGGTACACCGTCTGTAACGATTACGCAATCCGTGACTATCTGGAAAATTACTATCGCCCTAATCTCAGGGTAAAAAGCCGCGATACGATGACCCCCATCGGCCCGTGGTTCGTTGATAAAGAAGATGTGTCCGATCCGCATAATCTGACATTAAGCACCTGGGTTAATGGTGAATTGCGTCAACGCGGTACAACTGCTGATCTGATCTTCAATATTCCATTCTTAATCGCTTATCTAAGCGACTTTATGACGCTGCAACCGGGAGACATGATCGCCACCGGCACGCCAAAAGGATTATCCGATGTGGTGCCGGGAGATGAAGTTATTGTTGAAGTTGAAGGTGTTGGACGTCTGATCAACCGTATTGTCAGCCAGCAAGAGTATGAGGAGAGCCTGTAATGACCATGATTAACCATTGGATCAACGGCAAAAACGTCAGCAGTAAAACCTATTTTGAAACCACAAATCCTGCTACCGGCGAAGGGCTGGCTGAAGTCGCTTCCGGTGGTCAGGAAGAGATTGATCAAGCCGTTGCCGCCGCAAAGGAAGCATTCCCAAAATGGGCAGATTTGCCGATGAAAGAACGTGCACGCCTGATGTGCCGTTTAGGTGAGTTGATTGATGAGAATGTGCCTGAAATCGCTGCAATGGAAACCAAAGATACCGGTCTGCCCATTCATCAGACACAAAATGTCCTGATCCCACGCGCTTCTCACAACTTCAATTTCTTTGCTGAAATTTGTCAGCAAATGAACGGCCGTACCTATCCTGTTGATGACAAGATGCTCAACTATACGCTGGTGCAACCCGTTGGCGTTTGTGCGCTGATTTCTCCGTGGAACGTGCCATTTATGACTGCAACCTGGAAAGTTGCACCCTGCCTGGCGCTAGGTAACACCGCAGTGCTGAAAATGTCAGAGCTCTCCCCATTAACCGCAAACCGTTTAGGAGAATTGGCACTAGAAGCCGGTATCCCTGCCGGTGTGCTGAATGTGGTTCAGGGATATGGCGCCACTGCCGGTGACACGCTGGTGAAACATCACGATGTACGCGCGGTTTCGTTTACCGGCGGCACAGCAACCGGTCGTCAGATTATGAAAAATGCCGGCCTGAAAAAATATTCAATGGAGCTAGGGGGAAAATCTCCGGTTCTGATCTTTGAAGATGCTGATATTGAACGGGCATTGGATGCCGCCTTGTTCACTATTTTCTCTATCAACGGTGAACGTTGTACCGCCGGTTCACGCATTTTCATTCAGGAAAGTATCTACCCTGAATTTATTAAACGTTTTGCTGAACGCGCTAATCGTTTACGGGTAGGTGATCCTCAAGATTCAAGCACCCAGATCGGTGCACTTATCAGCAAATCGCATTGGGAGAAAGTCTCCGGTTACATCCGTCTGGGAATAGAGGAAGGTGCAACGCTGCTGGCCGGTGGACCAGATAAACCGATTGATTTGCCGACGCACCTGAAAGACGGCAATTTCCTACGCCCAACGGTGCTGGCGGATGTTGATAACCGGATGCGGGTTGCTCAGGAGGAGATCTTCGGCCCTGTCGCCTGCCTGCTGCCATTCAAAGATGAAGCAGAAGGTCTGCGCCTGGCAAATGACGTGGAGTACGGTCTGGCTTCTTACATCTGGACCCAGGATGTCAGCAAGGTATTGCGTCTGGCCCGTAATATTGAAGCCGGCATGGTATTCGTCAACACCCAGAACGTCCGTGACCTGCGTCAACCCTTCGGCGGCGTGAAAGCCTCCGGCACCGGCCGTGAAGGCGGTGAATACAGTTTTGAAGTATTTGCCGAGATGAAAAACGTCTGTATCTCCATGGGGGATCATCCAATCCCACGTTGGGGGATATAACCGTTCCATCAGCGTTAACCACGGCGAATTCCGGTTCGCCGTCCTGATATCAAATGAGGATTTTATGGGTAAGTTAGCGTTAGCAGCCAAAATTACACATGTGCCATCCATGTATCTGTCTGAACTACCGGGGAAGCATCACGGTTGCCGTCAGGCAGCTATTGATGGTCACAAAGAGATCAGTCGCCGTTGCCGTGAAATGGGTGTCGATACCATTATTGTGTTTGATACACACTGGCTGGTGAATAGTGCCTATCACATCAATTGTGCCGACCATTTCTCCGGCATTTATACCAGTAATGAGTTACCTCACTTCATCCGGGATATGAGTTATGAATATGATGGCAATCCTGAATTGGGACAAATGATCGCAGAAGAGGCGCGCAATGTCGGCGTGCGCGCCCAAGCGCATGAAATCCCAAGCCTGAAACTGGAGTACGGCACGCTGGTACCCATGCGTTACATGAACAGTGACCGACATTTTAAAGTTATCTCGGTCTCCGCATTCTGTACTGTCCATGCTTTTGAAGACAGCCGTCGTCTTGGAGAGGCAATTCTGACAGCGATTGAGAAATATGATGGTACCGTTGCTGTACTCGCCAGCGGTTCCCTGTCTCACCGCTTTATCGATGATCAACGCGCCGAAGAGGGCATGAACAGCTACACCCGAGAATTTGATGAACAGATGGATCATCGGGTGGTTCAGCTCTGGAAAGAGGGCAAATTCAAAGAGTTCTGCAAGATGCTGCCGGAATATGCGGATTATTGTTATGGCGAAGGCAATATGCACGACACGGTGATGCTATTAGGTCTACTCGGTTGGGATAAATATGACGGTAAAGTGGAATTTCTGACTGAACTGTTTGCCAGCTCTGGTACCGGGCAAGTCAACGCCGTATTTCCACTACCTGATTACATCACCGATAAACCCGCGATCCCCTGATTAGGAGCAACCTATGCCACATTTTTATGCTGAATGTACGGAAAACATTCGCGAACAAGCCAATTTGCCTGAGTTGTTTGCCAAAGTGAATCAGGCGCTGGCAGATACCGGCATTTTCCCATTAGGCGGCATACGCAGCCGTGCCATCTGGCTGGATACCTGGCAAATGGCCGACGGTAAACAAGATTATGCATTCGTCCATATGACACTAAAAATCGGCACGGGACGCAGCCTTGAAAGCCGTCAACAGGTTGGTGAGATACTGTTTCCCCTGATCAAACAACATTTTGCCTCGCTGATGGCACAGCGTTACCTTGCCCTCTCTTTTACGATGGAAGAATTAGACCCGGTATTGAACTACAAACAAAACAACGTCCACGCTTTGTTTCGTAAGGAGTAGTGATGCCGAAATCCTTTCATCAGCATCCTCCTCGTTGGTTGATCCCTTTATTAGGTGCGCTAGTGGCCTTCGGGCCTCTGTCGATTGATATGTACCTGCCAGCCTTGCCGGAAATGGCAAGGCAATTACAGGCAACACAAGGGCAGATGCAACATACCTTGGGCGCATTTTTCGCCGGTTTCTGTATTGGCATGCTGTTATACGGCCCACTGAGCGACCATTTAGGGCGCAGAAAACTGCTGCTCAGCGGTATCGCCTTATTCGTCGTTGCCAGTGCGTTGTGTACCTTGGTGACACAAGTTGAACACCTGATTTTACTCCGCGCATTACAAGCATTTGGCAGTGGCGCCGCGGTGGTCATGGGCAGAGCTATCGCCCGTGATATCTATCGCCCACAGGAATTACCACGCGTGCTATCACTCATGACTTTAGTGACCATGATAGCGCCACTTATCGCCCCATTACTTGGTGGCTTACTGTTAACCTATTTCAATTGGCAGGCCATATTTACGCTATTGGGTCTGTTCGGTTGTATCAGTGGGATATTATTACTATTTTTATTACCAGAAACGCTGCCCGCTCAGAGTAACAATGGAAAACTTATTACCGCTTTTAAAAATTACGGCAAGTTACTGACTGACGGCGAAGCTATGGCAACTATCGGTACATTGGCATTCACTTGTGCCGCCATGTTCGCATTTATCAGTGGTTCCCCTTTCGTCTATATCAACTATTTTCAGGTTCCGGCGAATTACTACGGCTTACTGTTCGCCTGTAATGCGCTAGGCATGATGGCAATCGTGCTGCTCAATGTCCGTTTACTAAAAATCTACGATCTTTCTCGTCTGTTATTTATCCAAACCAGTGCTCAATTACTGTTTGGCATCTTACTGGTTATCTTTTATCAGCAAAGTCTGACGGTGATCGTCATTTTGGTCGTACTGTTTATCTCGCTGGTTAATGCCATTGGTACTAACAGCCTCTCTTTATTACTTCAACATCGCGGTCAACTTGCCGGCAGCGCCAGCGCACTCGCTATTTCCGCACAATTCGCCATGGCAGCATTCGCCAGTGTCGCCGTCTCTTTACTACAAGATGAAACCCCTTTTGCCATGGCCCTTGTGATGGCAGTTTGCGCTGGATTGAGTTGGTTATGCCAGCAGCTAGCAACGTTCTACCAGCGAAAACCTCCCACACAAGTGTCTTCAGGAGAAAAAAATCATGACAAATAATGTCAATAGAGAACTTAATGTAAATAGAGAATTACTGCGCCAACAAGCTTATATCAACGGACAGTGGGTTGATGCCGACAACCAAGCCACTTTTAAGGTGACTAACCCGGCAAATGGTGAAGTTATTGCACACGTCAGTAATATGGGTGCGGCTGAAACAGAATGCGCAATTGCAGCCGCTCAACAAGCCCTGCCTGCCTGGAGAGCAATGACAGCCAAGCAACGCAGCCAGATCCTGCAACGTTGGTTTCAGTTAATGATGGCAAATCAACAAGCACTGGCTGAATTGCTAAGCCGGGAGCAAGGGAAATCGCAAGCCGAAGCCATGGGCGAGATCGCTTATGGCGCCAGCTTCATCGAATGGTTTGCGGAAGAGGGTAAACGCACCTACGGTGAAACTATCCCAAGCCCGATGCCAGGCCGACGGATCGTCACGATCAAACAACCTATTGGCGTTGTGGCGGCCATCACACCGTGGAACTTCCCCAACGCCATGATCACCCGCAAGGTTGGCCCTGCTCTGGCCGCGGGCTGCACGGTGATCCTAAAACCCGCCTCAGAAACCCCGCTTTCCGCTCTGGCTCTGGCGGCACTAGCGGAACAAGCCGGCATTCCTGCTGGCGTATTCAATGTGGTGACCGGAGTTGATGCGAAAGCCATCGGCGGGGTTATGACCCAAAGCCCGATTGTTCGCAAACTCTCTTTTACCGGTTCAACCCGTGTCGGCAAGCTATTGATGGCACAAAGTGCCGACACCGTGAAAAAGCTATCGCTGGAATTAGGCGGCAATGCGCCATTTATCGTTTTTGATGATGCTGATATCGATGCCGCTGTACAGGGGGCGTTGATAGCTAAATTCCGCAACAGCGGTCAAACCTGTGTTTGCGCTAACCGAATTTTGGTGCAGGAATCCATTTATGACACCTTTGCCGAACGTCTGGAGCAAGCCGTTAATCGGTTGCAGGTTGGCCCGGCCTGCGATACCAAATCACAACAAGGCCCACTGATTAATCAAGCCGCCGTTGATAAAGTGCAGGAACATATCAGTGATGCCACTTCCCGTGGCGCACGCATCTTGGCAGGGGGTAAACCACACGCTCTGGGCGGTTTGTTCTTCGAACCTACCGTATTGGCTGATGTCAATGAATCCATGCTTATCTCCCAAGAAGAAACATTCGGGCCTATTGCACCACTCTTCAAATTCCGTGATGAAGCAGAAGCCATTCATCTGGCAAATAATACTGAATTTGGTCTGGCGGCTTATTTTTATTCCCGCGATATCGGCCGGATCTACCGTGTGGCGGAAGCGCTGGAAAGCGGCATGGTCGGGATCAATGAAGGTTTGATTTCTAATGAAGCAGCGCCATTCGGCGGCATTAAACAGTCGGGACTGGGACGTGAGGGTTCACGTTACGGCATCGAAGATTATCTGGAAGTGAAATACCTCTGCTTTGGTGGCATAGAAGACACAGGAGTTTAACCGCATGTTACAGAAAGAAGTCGTATCACAGGTTGCACATCGTCTGCATCAGGCAGAAAAAAGCCGCGAACAAATACGCCAAATCTCATTGGATTACCCTGAAATCACCATTGATGATGCTTATGCCATTCAGCGTCACTGGGTGGAGTTGAAAATTGCCGAAGGTCGCGTACTCAAAGGCCATAAAATTGGTTTGACCTCAAAGGCCATGCAAGCCAGTTCACAAATCAGTGAGCCGGACTATGGCGCTCTGCTGGACGATATGTTTTTCCCTGATGGCAGTGATATTCCATGCGATCGCTTTATTGTGCCTCGTATTGAGGTCGAACTGGCATTCATTCTGGCAAAACCTTTGCGGGGCCCGAACTGCACACTGTTTGATGTTTACAATGCAACCGATTATGTCATTCCAGCATTGGAATTGATCGACGCCCGTTGCCATAACATCGATCCGGAAACCAAACGTCCACGCAAAGTGTTCGATACGATTTCTGACAATGCCGCCAACGGTGGCGTCATCATGGGCGGCCGGCCAATTAAACCCGACGAGTTTGATCTGCGCTGGATCAGCGCCCTGCTCTATCGCAATGGCGTGATTGAAGAATCTGGTGTCGCGGCTGCGGTACTTAATCATCCGGCTAACGGTGTCGCATGGTTGGCAAACAAACTGGCTCCACATGGTGTTCAGCTTGAAGCGGGACAAATCATTCTCAGTGGATCGTTTACCCGCCCGGTTCCAGCAAATAAAGGGGATACCTTCCATGTGGATTACGGCCCCATCGGCGCTATCAGTTGCCGTTTTGTTTAAAGAGGAAAAATATGGATCGGTTAACCAATAAATTTAAACAGGCATTAAAAGCAGGTCAGCCACAAATCGGCCTATGGTTGGGGCTTTGTAGCCCCTACAGTGCTGAATTAGTGGCCGGAGCCGGGTTCGACTGGCTACTTATTGATGGCGAACATGCACCGAACGATGTTCAGACGATTCTAAGCCAGTTGCAAGCCATTGCCCCTTATCCAAGCCATCCCATTGTGCGTCCGCCCTGGAATGATCTGGTCATCATTAAACAACTACTGGATATCGGCGCCCAAACGTTATTAATCCCCATGATACAAAACGCCGAGCAGGCTTACGAAGCGGTTCGCGCAACCCGTTATCCACCGGCGGGTATCCGTGGCGTAGGTAGCGCTCTGGCAAGAGCTTCCCACTGGAACAGAATTCCTGATTATCCGCACCGCGCCAACGATGAAATCTGCGTTCTGGTTCAGGTAGAAACCCGTGAAGCACTCCGTAACCTGCCGGAGATCCTCAAAGTAGACGGTGTAGATGGTGTCTTTATCGGTCCGGCGGATCTGAGTTCCGATATGGGCTTTACCAATAATCCGCAACATCCTGAAGTGAAAGCCGCAATTGAGCAAGCCATCGCCCAAATCAAAGCGGCGGGTAAAGCGCCGGGCATTCTGATGTCCGCACCCAATGTTGCCGAGCATTACCTGAAACTCGGCGCCCTATTCGTGGCGGTTGGTATTGATACAACTTTATTGGCTCGGACAGCGGAAGCGCTGGCGGCACGATTTATCTCGGATAAAGAGCCGCCGGCAGCACCTTCATCCGGTGTTTATTAATCTCAGCAATCACAGTATTAACAACCGATTTACTCAACCAGCTTTTAATTTCCTAAACAACGTAATACACATAAAACAGTAATTAAGGAAAATGATAATGAGCGATTCATCAACTGCCGTGCAACAGCCGGATCTTCCGGCTGGTCAACATAAACCGCTAACGGCACGACAGCAATCCGTCATTAACAAGTTATTCCGTCGCCTGATTATTTTCCTGTTCGTCTTATTTGTATTTTCGTTTCTGGATCGAATTAATATCGGGTTTGCCGGCCTGACAATGGGTAAAGATCTTGGACTGAACGCAACCATGTTCGGTCTGGCGGCAACGCTGTTCTATGCCACTTATGTCATCTTCGGTATTCCTAGCAATATCATGCTTAGCATTGTCGGCGCGCGACGCTGGATAGCCGCGATTATGGTGCTCTGGGGGATCGCCTCCACGGCCACCATGTTCGCCACCGGACCAACCAGTCTGTATATCTTGCGTATGCTGGTCGGTATCGCCGAAGCAGGTTTCGTGCCGGGTATCCTGTTGTATCTGACTTACTGGTTTCCAGCTTACTATCGCGCCCGCGCCAATGCGCTGTTTATGGTGGCAATGCCGGTGACGATGGCGTTTGGTTCTCTGGCTTCCGGTTATATTCTGGAAATGGATGGCCTCCTAAACCTTCACGGCTGGCAGTGGTTATTCCTGCTGGAAGGTTTTCCTTCGGTATTATTGGGAATTGTCGTTTGGTTCTACCTTGATGATTCACCCAAACGCGCTAACTGGCTGACAGACGAAGACAAAAAATGCTTACAAGAGATGATCGATAACGACCAGCCTGCTCTGGTTCAACCAGCCAGCTCACCAACTTATCAGGCAATGCAAAAACGCAGTATATGGCATGAGATTTTCGCACCGATCATGCTGATGTATACCCTGGCCTACTTCTGTCTAACCAATACCCTGAGTGCGATTAATATCTGGACGCCACAGATTGTGCAAAGCTTCAATCAGGGCAGCAGTAACATCATGATCGGCATTCTGACCGCGATTCCTCAGTTTTGTACCATCATCGGGATGGTTTACTGGAGTCGCCGTTCAGACCGGTTACAAGAACGTAAAATGCATACGGCCCTACCCTATCTGTTCGCCGCCGTGGGCTGGGTATTGACCTCATTAACCAACCACAGTGTCATTCAGCTTATTGGGATTATTATGGCTTCAACCGGTTCATTTACCGCAATGGCGGTCTTCTGGACAACGCCGGATCAAGCTATCAGCTTACGCGCGAGAGCAATCGGCATTGCAGTTATTAGCGCGACAGGTAACATAGGTTCAGCACTTAGCCCGTTATTAATCGGTTGGCTGAAAGATCAGACAGGGAGCTTTAATACGGGTCTCTATTTCGTTGCCGGATTGCTGGTCATTGGCGCAGCCATTATCTGGCTGATCCCAATGACACACGCCAGACAGAGAACAGCGCCGTAATTTTCAATAAAAAGGAAAAACCATCATGGCTGAGTCTATCATTGCCAATATTGATATCAGCAAGGATTATGATGAAACCCAAGGCACCGATGATGTGCATTATCAGACCTTTGGTCGGATGGCGGCATTTTTCGGTCGTAATATGCAAGCTCATCGTCACGATGGTTTCTTCCAACTCCATTTTTTGATCACCGGCCATATTGAATTACAATTGGATGCTCAACACTATTCTGTACAGGCACCGCTGTTTATCCTGACTCCGCCCTCCGTTCCTCACGCTTTTTTCACTCAAGATGATAGTGACGGATATGTCCTTACCGTACGGCAAGATCTGATATTACCGTTATTAGAATCACTCTATCCAGCTAATAAAGATATTCTTAATATTCCGGCTATTTGCTTATCCGTCGCCGATAAACCGGAAGAACTTGCCGCTTTTAATCACTATTGGGCGTTAATCGCCCGCGAATCATCTAATAACTTTATTGGTCGAGAGCAATCGCTGACATTCCTGGCACAAGCCATATTTACCCTGTTATTGCGCAATATTCCTCTTGATGATCACCCGATTAATGGCGTGCGAGGAGAAATTAAATTGTTTCAGCGCTTTAACCAATTAATAGACAATCATTATCATCATCATCTTTCCGTACCGGAATATGCTCATAAGTTAGATATTACAGAATCGCGGTTAAAAGATATGTGCCGTCGGTTTACCAATCGTCCCCCGAAACGACTCATCTTCGACCGTCAACTGCGTGAAGCCAAACGGCTATTATTATTCAGTGATTGCCCAGTATTCGAGGTTGCTTATCAGCTCGGATTTAAAGATCCAGCCTATTTTGCCCGTTTCTTTAATCGATTAGTTGGCTACTCGCCTAGTCATTGGCGAGAAAAAAATATTCACGAAAAATAAATATCCATGCTAATTATACCAAACCCGGCATTTTATTCTGCTTATTCAGCAAACCTCGTGCTATTAATTCGTGCTAAACTTACTCGTTTTTATTACAAAATCTCTTCCAAGAATTAAAATTCTGAATATACTGAGACTCTGTAACTCACTGGAGCTTTTTGAAGGATAAATGATGGCAACCGGAGTGCCGATATAAATAAATTTAAGAAAAGGAAACACAACATATGCAAAATCCTTACTATATGGCAGGTGAATTCGGATTCCCACTTTTTGATGTCATAGACTTCATATAATCACGAGAATTTCAGAATGAGCAAATCAGCCATAGTTTTAAATATCACTTATGCTATCTTTTGTGCGTTATTTATATATATGATGTCATACTTAGAAGAAGAGCATTATATCGGTGGTCAGGATATAGATAATCTCTGTACTGTTTACAGAGAGCTGATAGATGATAATCGTGATGTATTTGCTCCAACATGTTTACTGATTATGTCTCCCTTACTTTATGCAACCGTGAAGAAAAAATTCAAATCCTTTTCTCTTAATGCCATTACATTCGCTTTACTGGGATACTGGATATGGCGTTTTTTCCTCAGATTAATAGTATGCGTTTAGAATAATTTCAAACATTCAGGTAACAACCTCCGGGTGTTACCTGAATATCAACTCACGCTATGCGATTGTCACAAATACGACACCTGAATAGTTCAGATTTTTCAGTTCCTCTTAATACTTTGATGCCATATTTTTAAGTATTCTGTTTTTATAATATTTTATCCCTCTTACAAATGTAAATTATATTAAATTTATAAATTTTTGATTGCTTTTTGCACACACCCTACAACAGGATAAAAAAGCGCATTAAAGGAGCAACCAGTATGGCAAATATCATTTATCTAACATTGAAAGGCAAAAAACAGGGGCTGATCTCCGCTGGCTGCGGCTCCTTAAACTCCATAGGAAATAATTACCAACACGGCCATGAGAATGAGGTTTTCATTTACTCTCTTCAACATTTAATGACGAGGGAACAACACGTATCCCATCATCCGGTTATGGTAATAAAACCCATCGATAAATCTTCGCCTTTACTAGCGCGAAGCTTCGATGAAAATGAAGAACTGGAATGCCTGTTTGAAAATTATCGAACATCACTAACCGGCGGATTAGAAAAAAATTATTCCATCAGGCTAGGCCACGCCTTTATCTCCAGCATAAAATGCAACCTTCCGCATTCCAGAGATAATAATGCCGGCGTACCACAAGAAATTATCTGTTTCACTTATAAAAATATCACGAGGAACAATCTGGCCTGCTCAACCAGTTCTTATAGCTTCTGGGATGACAGGATTTATTGACGATGAATAATGTCACTTATTTAACTGATACCCCTGTTGATTCAAAATCTGAGAATGGGTTACGAATTGTTTTATCACCTGTGCAACTTGCAGCGATCTTGTCGGATATTAGGATTTACAGAGACAAAATTTAAAAGACTAAGACTATACACTCTAACATATAAAAAGGTTTAATTAAAATGAACGGACAATACCCATTTTTAGACATCTTAGTAGGTGCTTATTTTTGTCAAGATTACGACTTATTGTATGGAGAAACTATGGATGAAGTCTTAGATTGCTTTCTTAATGTTGCAACTCAGAAAATGATAAAAAAATTAATAGAAGAGATTGACTCTTTTATTAACACTTCAGAAGATATAGAAAAAGATTTTAACACTCTCTATTATAGTGATTTTGACCCAGATTTTTGGGATACTGCTACAGCACTTGGTTTTTTAAACTATGTATCCAAAAGAGCACGAGATTATCTAAAAAAGGAAGTTTAGCTTATGACCGGACAATATCCATTTCTAGATATCTTAATGCATACCTACTTTAATCAGGACTTCGATATAATATCAGGTCCCGAGCTTGATGATGTTATCAATGATTTTCTTAATGACGCAACTTTGGGAATGATAAAAGGGTTAATAGAAGAAATCAATGGTCTTATTGACATTTCCGAAGATGCAGAGAGCACATTTGATTATCATTACCATGATGCTGACGTTCTCCTAGAATGGTGGGGACTCACAGCACTTGAATTTTTAGAGCACGTATCAAAAAAATCTCAGGATTATTTAAACGAATATTCTGAACAAGATGACTAATCATAGTCATTTTTAATATGACAGTAAATAAAGAGATTAAATATCATGGAAATGAGAGAAAAATTGCAGCACATAGATAAGCTTACAAATGCTATTGATAAGAATGGTTTTGAATCATTTCACAAAATGTTCAATGAGTTGCAAGGAAATTATCTTAATGTTGCACCGATAATATTATTAGACAATATTAATCATTTTATCCGTGACGCTAAAAATATAAAAAGATTTTTTAGCCACCATCATTATGGTGCAGCTGATCCAAAATTATGGGAAACTATTTCCGCCGTATTATAACATCTGAATCAGTCATCAAAAATAATGCAAAGTTATATAAAAAAACACCTTGAAAAGGACAAATAAATCAACTTTTCACCCATGAAACTTTCAAGTAAAAAACGCTTTTTAAGGTAATTAATTATATATTACATTTCAAAAGCGCCATTCAATAATAACCCACGCCATTTATTAGCCAAACTTCAAAAACATTAATTACATATACCTAATAGATTTCGAGTTGCAGCGAGGCGGCAAGTGAACGAATCCCCAGGAGCATAGATAACGATGTGACTGGGGTGAGTGAAAGCAGCCAACAAAGCAGTAGCTTGAAAGATGAAGGGTATATAAACAAGTTAGACTGTTTCGCATAGCAAGCACAACATAATTATGCTGCGAGCAAACAAATTCGTATTCCTTTAAATAATTCATTGGGAGCTTTTCCATTCCGAATCTTTCAGTAGGAAATTATTTAATCGGTTTACGACAAAATTTATCTCTCGATTAGAAACTTTATTGAAGCCTGTTCCTTTGGAAAGTATTGTCTGATTAGTCCATTGATATTCTCATTTACCTCTCTTTCCCTGATAGCATAAGGAGCCGCAAAGCGGATATTTGTTTCTAATTTTTTCCCGATAATTCAATGACTCGCAAATTCTAAGCCATATAGCTGTAGTTCTCGATGATACGGAATATCTACAAACCAAGGTCATGATATAGTAAAATTAAAAGCAGCTATTTAGCTTTTTCAGCTTTATTTTCATTTATCTAAGGAAAGTGTGATAAATTCTTCACTATCAAACCCTCAAATAAAATTAAATTTTCATAGGAAAAACAAGATGACGAATAAAAGATTTAAGAAATTCATTATGTTTCTTGTGACATTATTAACAATAGGAACATGCTTACCTACATTGGCTATCAATAGTAAAGAACAACTCCCGTCTGAATATCGTATATCAAGAGGTGACATAACAAAATTTGGTGGGGCCCGCAGATTTACACAAGAACAAACTACAGCGCTTAGAGACTCATTAGATAATAATAAAGTCAAGAACGTCATCTTGTTTATTGGTGATGGAATGGGAGATTCTGCAATTACACTAGCTCGTAACTACGCAGAAGGTGCAGGAGGATTTTTCAAGGGAATTGATGCAATGCCATTAGTTGGACAATATACACATTACTCATTAAATAAAGACACCAAGAAACCCAATTATGTTTCGGATTCAGCATCTTCAGCCACGGCTTGGGCTACTGGAGTAAAAACTTACAACGGGGCATTATCCATTGATGTTTTTAACAAACCCCATCAAACCTTATTGGAGCTTGCAAAAAAGAACAGAAAAGCAACCGGTAATGTCACTACGGCTGAAGTTCAGGATGCAACATCGGCAGCACTGTATGCGCATGTCACGCAACGTGAATGCTATGGCCCAACAGAAACGTCGGAAATGTGTCCCACTGATGCCCTCGAAAAGGGGGGAAAAGGTTCTATCACGGAACAACTTCTGGCGGCACGTGCAGATGTCACGTTAGGGGGAGGAATCGATATCTTTTCCCAGCAATCAGTGGCAGGTGTCAATACAGGAAAAACGCTGAAGCAGCAGGCACTGGAGCAAGGGTATCAATGGATCACAGATATAACATCATTGAACGCGGTGAAAGAAGCGAATCAAAAAAAACCGCTATTGGGATTATTCAATGAAGAAGTTTTACACGGAATGTGGGAGGGGCCGAAAGCGATTTATCATGGAAATCTTAACGAAGCCCCGGTGAAATGCAATCTGAACACCAAACGGAGTTCGCAGCAGCCGACATTGGTACAGATGACCGAAAAAGCCATTGATCTACTGAAAGTCAATAAAAATGGCTTCTTCTTGCAAGTGGAAAGTGCGTTGACTGATGATTATGAACACTCCGCCAATCCTTGCGCACAAATCGGGGAAGTGGTTGCTCTGGATGAAGCAGTACAAGCCGGTTTGAGATTCGCTAAACAACATGGGGATACACTAGTCATTGTTACTGCGGATCATGGACATTCCAGCCAGATTATTGAACCTGATGTTAAAGCCCCCGGTTTAACCCGCTCACTGATTACCAAAGACGGGGCCGTTATCACAGTCAGTTATGGTAATTCAGAAACAACTTCTCAGAAACATACTGGTACACAATTACGTGTAGCAGCTTATGGCCCACACGCTGCAAATATTGTTGGATTAACCGACCAGACGGATCTATTTTTTACCATACGGGATGCGATGGGTTTGAAATAATATAGATGGAACAGCCTGTTATATGATCAAACTCGCACAGCATAATGTTGCGCGAGTGATCTTATTTATTCAGCTAGAAGCCGAACGATATCCACGCAATGCACGCTTCCAAACTAATCGTGCCACGATAAAGAAAAAGATGGCTATTCCTAGCGATCCCATTGCCAAAGGCAAGGTCAGCATCCCTAACAACGCCATAACCGGGGAACTGGTCATGACACCAATGGGGATCAGAAAGCTAAAGATTAACCGCCAGGGCATACCAAATAGATGAATAGGCCAGCGAGCAAAACCCAATAACGAAGAGAGAACATTGGTCAAATTTTGTACCCTAACTAATGCAAACGAGGCCGCAATAGCGAGAACAAACAACGCGTAAGCCGTGGCAAGCCCACCAAGCGATAAGATGACTGTCATCATGATATCCATGAACGAAGGTTGAATATCAAGCTGTATAAAAGCGTAAATAGCCAAGCCAAGTCCGAAGAAAAAATCAATACTTTTCCATAGCCTGATATCGACGAGTGAACAGAGAAAAAGTGAATCGACGGGTCGCATTAAAATATAATCAAATAAACCTGTTCGAATACCTGAAACAGCGGCGGCAAGACTGGGAGCAATCAGACCTTCAACAATGGCATATAACATCATATACCAGCCCATCAATACTAGCATTTGCTCGAATGACCAGCCTGCGACGGCACCGCGTTCGCTAAACAAAATGAAAAGCGGTAACAATTGTAGTATCGCCATGATGAGTGAAAGCAAACCATCTATCATGAAGTCCCAACGGTATTGTATCGAGCGTTTTATACTCAAGATAAACGCCATACGAATGACTACAAGAGAGTGCATCATTATCCAAACGCCAAGTAACGGCGGACACCTCGCCGCCAGACAAAAAATGCGGCAGCAAACAGCAAAGCCACCAGTGCGAATTGACAGGCTACCCATTGAGCAGCGACAAGCAGGGAATGTTTCCCGATTAATATTTCTACTGGCAGTGAAATCACAAACCGGAATGGCAGCCAATTTGCTATCTGACCTGCCCATTCAGGTAATAAGGCCAACGGAAACATATATCCTGATAGTACACTACTGGCAGCAACATATATTTTATGTACAACTAATGAGCGCTCGATCCAGAAGGTCAAACTCCCGATCAGCAAGTGGATGCTTTGATTAATAAGGAAGGCGCCTGATAACGCCAGTGCCAGCAAACCTAGTTGCGGTAAATTTAGCGGTTGGCTCTGTAAGCTCATGATCAGTGCCAATATAAAAATAGGTAAGGCAACAATTAGGCTTAACCCCAGTTCGGCAATAGTAATTGCCAAATAGTTAATAAAAGGATGAATGGGGCGCATCAACCAAACAGAAAGTTCACCAAGGCGGATATTTTCGTTAATGTCCCAGACGTTGTTACAACTGGTTAATATGGTGGTCACGAGAACAGCAACATAGTAAAGATTAAAATCCTCTGCGGTATAACCTTGAAAAGAGCCATCTTGAGTTACCGAACGCCAAAAAACCAGCATGATTAATGGCATACTGAGTGTAACGAGCCAGAGCAGAAATTCGGCTCGGAATGAGAATGTTTCAAATAATCGGACTTTTATAAGAGCGAAAAGCATGTCGGTTCGCCTCTATTCAGAAATTTGTTTTTGTTCAGTTTTATTCTGGTTGGGATGACCAAAAATCTGGCGCAGTATTTCCTCCAATGGAAGATCTTCTATGGTGAGGTCAACTGCCAATTGTTGTTCAACCAGGAAATGTACGAGTCTAGGGACATGATCGCGGTGAACTCGAATTTGGGAACGTTCTTCGGTTTGTGAAATGAGCGTGCCAAAGCGTGAAAAATCGGGAATATTGATCTGGCGATTCATCGAGAACGAGACGATTTTTTCAGGGTTTTGTTTCGCCGTGAAGGTTCGCAGATCGCCGTCATAGAAAATCGTGCCACGGTCAACAATGATAATGCGTTGACACAATACCCGTACATCTTCCATATAGTGCGATGTCAGCAGAATAGTAGCATTGTGGCGGCGATTATATTCAGCAACAAAATCACGCAGAGCAGCTTGCATGGCAACATCAAGCCCAATCGTCGGCTCATCAAGAAAGAGAACCTTGGGTTGATGGATCAGCGAGGCAGCCACTTCACACCGCATACGTTCCCCTAATGAGAGCTGGCGGGTGGGTTTGGTCATGATGGTGTTCAGTTGCAGTAAGTCGCCCAACTCCTTCAGCATCTGTTTATGTACAGCCAAGGGAATCTCAAACAGGACCCGGATCATTTCAAACGTATCAATAGGGGGCAAATCCCAGATCAATTGCCCCTTATTACCCATTACAAGACCAACACTGTGTAAAAAAGTTTTTTCGCGCAGATAGGGCGTATGTTCTTCGACGGTGATTCGGCCGCTACTGGGATGTAATAACCCACTGAGTAACTTGACCAATGTGGTTTTGCCAGCGCCATTGGGGCCGAGTATCCCTACCCTTTCACCATTTTCTATCTGAAAGCTGACATTTTTTAGTGCAACGACGGTTTCATATTTCCTTTTCCAGAGTGAATTGAACGCGGAACGGAAACTTTCGTTACGTTGATGTACCTGATAAATTCTGGAAACTTCTTCTGCTCGGATCATGCTCAGTCAACTCCAACAACATGTTGCGCTACACGTAATGCATTTGCCTGAATGGTGAGTGTGGGATTGAGCCCACCGGGGAAAGGCATAAAGCTGCCATCTACAATATAAAGGTTTTCGAGTTCGTGAACCCGGCAGTTAGGATCTAAAACAGAACGTGCCGGATCTGTACCACTGCGGCATGTGCCATGCAGGTGAGTACTCCCTTCTTCAGAACGTGTACGCTTAGAATGAATTTGTGTGGCACCTGCGGCGTGAAGAATATCGACAGCGCGTTCAGCCATATAGGACAGGCGTGCCAAATCATGGGGGGCTGTCTGATAGTGGATCATGATTTTAGGTATCCCCCAGATATCACGGCGGGAAGAGAGTGTCACCCGGTTTTCATAGGCAGGGGTATCTGCAATGATGGTTTCTAATTCTAAGGGTAGTCGTTCAGGGAACTCATCGGGGACAGGGATGGTACGAGCTTCATAAATTAATCCTCCCATTCCTCCAGGGCAACGAGCATCAAGATAGTGGTCCAAAATCGCCAACGTAGAGAAAGGGCCACGAAGCCCAACAGCATGATTACGCATGGCATCAGTTACTGGCACTACACCACGTATACGCTGGCTGAGTTTCATACATAGCCCACGACCAACGAGATCATGCCGATTACCAATACCATTGGGCGCAAAAGGGGTGACTGATCGCAACAAAAGTGCCGCACTCTGTATTGCGTTACAGGCAACGAAGAAATACCGTGCTTTCACATGACGAATACTGCCATCTTCCAGATCCAGACAGCGCAGCGTACTGATTTGCCCTGAGCGCTCTTGTTCCAGCGCCACGCCCCGGATACCTGAAAGGAGGGTAAAATTGCAGTGGTTGACCAAATGCTTGATATAGATATTCAGGACATCACTTTTAGCACCGCTGGGGCATTGGAAATCAATACAACGTTTTTCCTGTGTGCAGAGTTTAGGATCAATCGCCATCGGCGTTGTGAACGGATGATAACCGAGCTGTTTTGCCGCCGCTGACATGATATCCGCAGGCAGTGACCTTGGGAGGGCATTGCCTCCCTCTTTTGCAAGTGCTGTGTGTGGCCCACCACTGACACGCAATTGTTTCTCAACAATAGCATAGTATTTTTCTAAATCAGTCAGATGAATTGGCCAGGCAATATCAAGCCCAATACCTGATAACCAAGAGCGAGCATCAAAATCACAATCCTGATAACGGAAAGATGCACCGCCATAAAAGAGCGTCCCCCCGCCTACATTTCGCGTACTCCAAGACCATCCCCGCTCTTCCCAGCCATTTTCCCCTTTAATCTCTGCCATGGGAGAAGAATTATCCACCTCTTCTTGTGTTACTTTAGGCGCAAGTAGGTTTCCTTCTTCAACCATAATGACCGACCAACCACATGCTTGCAGTGCATTCGCAACTACCGCACCACTAGCACCACTACCTATCACACAAGCGTCGGCAACTAGCTCAGCAGGTGCCTGTTTTAATCCATGAAAATGGCGTGCACCTAACTGTAATTTTTCTTGAATTGACATCTTATGATTTTCTCCAGGGTCCATTATCACCACTTCTTTTCATCACTAAAAAGGTCTAAGGAGGTTGTTTTCATCGGTGGCGCGCTGCCATGTGGTGTAACAATTGGCTATAAGCGGCTCCCACGTCATTCCATGACCAATGAGATCGGGGAACTGGGGTCAGCCCCGTAATACCCTCTTCTTTCAACCAATCAAGTAAGGCGTTGTTATCTTCAACAAGATGAGCGGCAAAACGGCGCGTAGCACCCGAATGGGCATAAGCCACAACCGGTATACCCAGTTGTACGGCTTCGGCGGACAGAAAGTTAAATGTCTCGTGATAATCACTTAATACTAGTGCAGCACTGGCTCCGCCAAAAATCAGCTCGTGATCGTGTTCCAGATCGTAATAATCGAAAACCTTATGTCGTTCACCCAAATTTAAACCATTAAAATAGTGCCTGGCTTCTTTGCCCCGTTTCGACCAGTTGTTAAAGAGGATATGCAGATGCAATCCCTTTTCCAGACAAGCCTCGACAACCGGAGCAAGCTTCTCAAGCGTTACTTTACCCGCTAATAAGACCACCGGACCGTTGGGAGAATGGTAATCACGGGCGGGGATATGATCCGCCGCCCAAGGAATGTAATGTCGTTTGGGAAAGCAATATGTCCATGGCGCCTCATAAAAAAAGACATCGGCGGCATAGGCGTCTGGCGCAGCGGCAATGGCGACGCAATCAGCGGCATTTGCTCCGGGCTGATGGGCATGGCAGGCAGACAAATTCGCATGGGAGTCGGTGAGCAACGAGACATCATGCCAGACCCGGATAGTACGCTGTCTCAGCGATTCTGGCGCTTGTTGACCAGCGCGAAATAACTCGCTTTCCATTAAAGGAATGATAGCCGTGATATTTTGGGATGAGACTCGCTCTGCTAAGTTATCAAAGGTTGGGTATTCTTGCGCAGAATACCAGATGACCTCAACGTCGCAGCGGGGCAGAATATGCGCAAGATTCCAATAGGCCGTTTCTATTCCCCCCCACCCCCGACGATCAAAATTGTCTGGATACCGCTCTATCAATACCACATATTGTGACGTTTTTTTAAAGGACATAATCGAACGCCTCACTTTTTTGATGTGAACGATTATTGCAACGACGGCAAATGTCCATTGCATTTCGATTTCCACATGAGAGTGCTTCACGGGCCCGACGAAACTGAGGTGAATTCCAGATTCCCATGATAGGGGTATCAAAGACGTTGCCGAGAACCACTTCCTCTTTGTTATCCTCATAGCAAAGCACTACATTCCCTGTGATCGTGATAATCAACATGTCTGATGGCGCAAAACAGGGAAGATTCGAGACGATTTCTGGCCCGGCGATCACATTGCCCGCACGATTGGTCAACTGTAACTGATCAGGAATAAGCCAGATAAGATCAGGTTTGGGCGCTCCAGGTTTGCTGTCGTGCTGAGTGATAATAAACTGTTTAATGCCATTTTTATGTAACAGTTGATATTTTTCATCCGTCAGATAATCGCCATTGCTATACAGTATTTGTCTGACTTCCGGCAGCCGTTCAGTTATCCGGGCGACAAATTGCGGTAACTTAGGATGCAGCAGCGGTTCATTATAAAAATGATAAGAAAGTCTCCCAGTAAAATTTGCTTCTTCCAATCTGTCGATAATACGCTCAAATTGCTCAGGTTTCATTCTATTAGGGGCATCGCGTGGCGCTATTACATTAGGGCAATACACACAACGTCGATTGCATCGTGAATTGATTTCAATCTCTACCATAGAAAACATATACGTTATCCTTATAGTGTTATTTGGTTGGATACTGTTATTTGGTAACAGATTGCTCGACTAGCTCGTGATAGATACTCTTTAATCGAGGCAATACAACGTCTGGTGCAAAGATTTCTATCGGATTTTTGTTGTTATCACTCTCTTCTACGATGGGAGACTGTTGAGGCTGGGCCAGAGCACGGTTAATGCAGTTAACCAATTGGTTCATGTCTCCAGCGGGAGCGAGCAGCTCAGGCGAAATTTTTCCCAGTATTTCGTTAATACCGCCAACGGCATAGGCAGCCACCGGCACTCCTACCGCAGTAGCTTCAATGGAAACACCACCAAACTCTTCGTGTTCCGACGGCATGACAATGACATGACAGGCCGCAATCGCGGTTGCCACCTGATCATTGGGGATAAATCCCGTGATAGTAAATTGGGACTCTAACTGATATTGAGCAATAGTCTCTTCGAGTCTATGCCGTTGCGGGCCATCTCCCACGACTAAAAAATGCAGGTCAAGATGACGCAGACGATCAGCCACAGCAACAAAATGTGTCCAACCTTTTTCTTTTGCTATACGCCCAATAAAGCCAATGTTTTTTGTTTTTAATCCATATTTCTGCCGAAAAGCCTGAATTGCTGATTCATCGGGATGCCGGAATTGTTTGGGATCGACAACATCAGGAACGATTTCCACACGACGGGCATATGGACGAATAACAGAGGCGGTACGTTCAGTCAGTGCGATGGTCGTTGCGGCAATGTTTATCGCCTTACGTTCCAGATAGCGAGCCAGTTTATGTGTCATACGATCCCAAATTGACATCGGCTGATAAACTGACAGTCGTGAACAGTGGATGGTGAGTATCAATGGACAAGATAGCAACTTAGGAACCAGATAAGCGACTAACAGCGCAGGGATTTGCCCATCAAGATGGAGATGAATAAGATCAAAAGGTTCCTGTCGCATTTTTGGGCGGATAGCTAACAACGTTGCCAGTGCCCAGGATTGGGTTAATCCTTTTAATCCAGTCAACTCCGAACGTAATTCAGGTAACTGGAGATACGTTCTTTCTACACAGAGATTGGTGTGTAAATTACGTTGGTGTGGCAGACCAGGAAAACCGATAGTCATCACATGCTGTTGTACTCCTCGCTCCGCCAGCCACATAGCCTGCCGCCAAATCTGGATCTGCATTCCACCGACAGAGTCATATTCAGCAGGCCAACTCTTTACATCAGGGTGATGAAAAAAAGGCGTTAATCGCAATACACGCATATCTTGTCCTCTTTTCCTATTTATTAAGTGTCATACGATCACGCTGGTTGTTGAACTCTTGGTTAGAAAGACAAGTACCACAAGGAAAGTGGTCATATTCCTGCTCTTCTTGCAATCCTTCAATTTCCAAATACTTGGGAACAGGAGAGTAAGAATCACACTTCACCATTGAGATATTTTCGCCATCAATGTAATAGTTGAAACCATTCTTAATCTGGTCACAGACGAAATCACCGCGTCGCCCATGTTGGTAGATATAATCCCAACGGTCGAAGAAAGCCTTACATTCCAAAAAAGGGGCTTTATGAAGCTGTTCATAATTCAAATGCACTGTCAGTGGTCGCCCTTTAGTTGCTAGCAGGGGTAAAAAGTGCAGGCGACCAGTGAAACCACGAGCCTGCAAGGTATCGATAAAATCATTAATTTCTTCGACGGATTGGCCGTGGTAGACACATTGCAAGTCGGCAGAAAGGCTCACGGCATGGTCTAAAATGATATCTATCTGCTTTTGTCTTAAACCCCGTGCCTTATTCATTTGCTCAGTATGCCCATCAATAGAAATGACCCAAAGCAAACCAGGACGAAGACAGGCGGGAAGACGTGTGCCATTGGTGAGTACTTCGATGGAATAATCTTTTTTCTGAACACATTCAGCCAAAAAATCGAGTATTTTTGGGTAAAGTGTAATTTCCCCATCGGCTTCAACCCGAAGGAAAACATCATGCGGATTAAAGCGCTCCAAAATGCGTGTTAATGAACTAATAACAGCTTCAGTGTTCACTCTCGCCCGCTTTATCTCACAATAGCTGCAACGTAGATTACAGGATGTTTTTATCCCGATATTACGATAACGACGCACCCGGCGAGTCACGGGAGGCCAAGATGAAGGTAGTTGAATAGTATGAATAATATTGATTAAGTCTGACATAATACCCCCTAAGAACCTGATTACTGCGTATAGTTCGACATTTATAAGCGCCTCTAGAAACTGAGAACTCTCATATTAGTACCAGTAGGTTTTAGTTTCTTTGCTGCGCTCCGTTGAACAATTGTCATGACAGGCTGTAATCAGACTCTAATTAAATTTCAGGTTGTTTGAAAAATATGCTGGCGCAACATTGATTCGACTAAATCAACAGGCACAAGCGTTAAGGGATGCCTTTCACCACTCCAAAGGGGGGCTCCCAATTCATTTAACAGAATCATCGGAATTTCATTGGGCTTAGCGCGCAGATAACCGCGTTTATTATCAGATTGCAGTATCTGCATAATGGCTTCCGGGGTTGTTCCTACAGGCGCCTTAATATCGACGCCGTTAAGGTGAATCAGGCGGTAGTGCATATCACGTGCTTGTGATGTCAATAAACCAAGGGTGTGAGAAACTTCAGCTGCGACTATCATGCCAAGCGCCACGGATTCGCCATGAGTCAGTCTTCCATTACAGCTTAATTCGATAGCGTGCCCTACAGTGTGACCATATTCGAATACAAGGGCATGATGTCTCTCCCGCTTATCGTTAACCATGACTTTTTGTTTGGTGAGAGCCCCCGCCTGAACGATGCATGCAAGTGTTTGCTCGTCGTAATGCGCTTCTGCATTCAGTGTCCTGGTTAAAAATGGGATATTTTCGGTTTCTAATATCAGCACATTTTTAATGATTTCGCATAATCCAGATCGCAAGTGTTGGGGCGGCAACGTCAGCAGGAAAGCAGTATCAGCAAAAACCGCTTCTGGCGTATGAAAACAGCCCATCAGATTTTTGCCTTGTGGCATGTTCACCGCTTGTTTAAGAGAAATAACAGAATCGCTCATTGCAATCAGGCTGGTGGGGATATGCACGAAACGAATACCACGAAATAGTAGCGCAGCCAGTAGCCCTGCTATATTGCCGATAACCCCCCCTCCCATCGCGACAATAACACTTTTGCGATCAACATCCGCATTAAGCAATTGATTTGCCAAATAATCCAATGTATTGAGTGATTTGTTAGCTTCTCCTTCCGGAATTGACCAGACCCAAACCGGCACCTCTGTTTTTAGAGTTAGCCGTTGTACGAAAGGAGCAGCATGAAGCTGGTTTACGGTATCGTCAGTAATGATATGCAGAGAAGACGCCGACATCTCAGCTAAATGCGCCGAAATTTCCTCTGTGCAGTGGCTCCCTATCCAGAAAGGATAAGCAACATCTTCAAAACGCAATTCAATTTTATGCATAGAATACGCATTATCTTGAAGTAAACAGGATGACACATTGCTTTTTTCAGGTAACTTATTGTTATTAAAAGGTATATCAATACCATTTTTTTCGGTATTTATCATTTTTTTACCTGTAATTAAGGTGATAATGGCATTGGTTCATCAGATGATTGTGCATTAAGCTTCTCGTTTATTATTTCCGCGAGGTTATTAATTTCCATTGATAGATGTTCGTATTTCGACCAACCCAGCGTGCAATCAAGGAGTGCTTCCAGACGTACCATAAATTCAATGGCATCCCGTGCAGGGATCTCTAACCGCCCTCGCTTGATTAATTCTTCTGCGTCATCTCCCGTTGTCTCACAGGCGATTTTGATAATTAATTGACGAATATAACTTACTGATATTGACATGATTTCTCCCAAAATCTTTCTGCATGGTAAACTGCTTGCCCGGTATGGAAACATGTTTGTGCCAGACGTTGTGCATGGACAATAATTGCATCAATCGTTTCCTGATCGGTTTGGCTGGCATAATTAGATAGTGCTGCGTATTTATCTGCTAATGTTTGATCGATACTGATGGCTTCTAGTATGCTGAATTTTCGCTCTGTCAACTGTTTTTCTAAAATATCCAGTGTAAATTCAGCTGCATAGGGCAGGTCTTCGTAAAAAGCAAGTTGCCATTGATGATTATGTAGTGAACAAATGGCGTGATGGACAATCTGATGGTCGATATGATGACCAATGGCGGCTGGCGCAATCACAACATCAGGGCTGGACTCTGCCAAGACCTGCTGTAGCTTCTCCAATACGATTGAAGTTCGTATGTCATTAGTAAGTTGTCCCTGAGTAAATTGCAATTGGCGCTCACTCCCATCGTCATAGCCGGACAGGCTGGAATCTGAGAGCCCAAGAGGGTATAACTTCATCTTAAAATTTTGACAAAAAGTCTGCTCTTCTTTTACCCGTACTTTACTGATAACGGCGGAACCCACATCACGCAGGGATTTAGGGAGCGCCCATCGACTTTGGGTAAATACGGTCACAACCTCTAATGTAGATACAGCCGCCAATTGTGAGACGAAACCACCTATCGAATAAGCAATATCATCGGGATGTGGAGCAATTAAGGTCAAACGTTTGCCATACCAGTCTTTTATTCTGCTCATAATGCATACCTTTGTAACCAATGGATAGCATCGGCAGCAGGCATAACATCACTGGCGCCGTCGATCATATTGAATGCGGCTTCCATTTGTCGCTCGATAGAGACATGGATTTGGTGCTGCGTAGAAAAGTGTAGAGCAAGTTCTGAAAATACCTGTTTGAAGTGGATCTCTAATTTCGTTAAAACGGCTTCCGTTGCCAGCGAGATAGCCTGATTATCAAACTTATACAGTAACAGGCCGTGTTTACCGCAAGCAGTATAGAAAGCCTCATCCAATTCTGGCGTTGCACAGATAAATTGCAGTAATGGTCCATCTCCCATAACTTTTATTGGCAACTCTGCCTGCGCAATCAGTGTGCGTAATGTGTTTACCAGCATTGACCCACACGTGACCAGACGTTTGTAGCCTTGTTCGTCATGCATATATTTCAATGTGGCTAAAGCAGCAACAATAGGCACTGTGTCAAAGTAGGCGGTATAGGTCATATGTTTAGTTTTTTGCATCATTTCAGTTGGCCCGACAAGGCAGGATAAGCGTTGCCCATTGCATAGTCCTTTGGCAAAAGTATAAAAATCAGCCTGTTCGCCAATAACCTGTGGTAACGCAGAACCAGTCACTGAACGATAGCCATTTTTGACTTCATCACTGCAAAATAGAACGCCATATTCACGGGCAAGATGGGCTATTTTTTTTAATGTTTCTGGTTTGAGATGTACATAGTCGGGAGAAATCATCACCATTGCGACTTCGCCATGATAGTTTTCTAACACATCAGCCAGTAATTCAGGGATGAAGTAGAAATCGATAATGCCGCTTTCATTTGGCTGCAAAAAATGGGAAGGCGAAGCCCATAAATCCCCCCAGCCGTGGTAACCTGCGCTGGCGATGATTTTTTTGCCTGTTATCTTCCGGGCACACTGGACAACAGCACGGCAGGCTTCCGTTCCTGAGCTGAAAAAAGCAACTTGCCCATTCGGGATACCACTATCAGCAACAATGATTTCTGCAAGAGCCTCAAAAGGTTCTGACCAACAGGTGGAAGACCCCTGTTTATTATTTAAACTGGCGATTATTGCTTCTGTGACTGCCGGATGATGGTGCCCCAACGTGATGCTACCTTTGCCATTCATCAGGTCAATATAGTCTTTTCCATCACTCAGTCTGACGATAGCGCCACTTGCGGATAGAGCACGTAAGTTTGGTGCCGGTACGCCGACAGCAGAGGCGATTTTTTCAGGTTTACTCATAGACACTCCTCGATATTTCAGTCGGTTGCATATTCGCGATGCTTTCAATAATCAAGTTGTGGTACTGGATAAAAGTTTGGAATAACAAGGTGAGATCTTCACATACGCGCATCTTACCTATAGGGCTAAATTGACGTACTTCCCGGCGGAAACCGTCAAGTAGTAAAAGCAGCGCAACAGGTAAGGAAGTGAATATCACTGGTGAATTATCATTCTCTGTCTGGTTACTGTTGTACATCAGCTGTAATGTGGCGGGCGGCAGTTGATATACCAACAGAAAAACAGCTATCTCCAATTCTGGCCAACTTACCCCTCCCCAGTTAGCCTCCTGATGAAAACGGTAGAGATGCCCGTCATTGCCAACTTGCCAGTGCCAATCACCAAAAGCATAGCTAAGGGAAGAGCGTATTGGTCGGGTACTTCCTGCAAAAGGAGGAATATTGAGCGAATCGAGCCAAATGGGTAAGTCAGGTAATTTGTGTTCACTCAATTTACTTTTACCCATTTTGTGTTGCAGGCGTTCCCATGCATTACGAATGGCTGCGCCTATTGGAATCTGAGGTAGCTGGCCGGCAATATCTATTAATGGCGATTGGCTGACAGACTGAATAATAGCGTTGCACTGTGTAAGCCAAATCTGATGATTTTCATGAGGTGTTTCAGCCATAAGATCCCGTAATGGCCGCAATCCCGGAAGATGTTGAGCAATATGATAACCATCAAGAAACCACGCCTTAGGATGGGCAGTATTGGCTTGCTTCACCCGATTGAATTCCGTGAGTCCATAGGTGCTTTCCCCGATAAATCTCAGGTGCAACAATGGCGTTTCATGTTTATCCGTGACCAACAAGGGGGTTTTTTTGGGGTTAATCAACCTTCTGGCATATTTTTCCATTGCTGGCGAGTTCCAGGGCAACCAAGCCTCACCCAAGCCATATCTTTTTTCCATTGTTGGGCAATGGATAAAGATCTGTGTATCAGCGTTATTTATTATTGTCGAATTTAGTAAATCAGACGCTGATATCGCGGAAGTCAATGTAGAAAGAAAATGGCGGTGATCATTTTTTAACAACAGTTGCCAGAGTGGACGCCGTTCACGTGTCATCAGTGGTGATCGCACAAATACGGTTGACCATGAAGCTGATGTTGTGATTTTTCTCACATGCCCAATGCTAGCAAACCAGATGTTTTCTGCTTTGACAGCTAACCATTCCGCAAGTTTTTCAACGGTATTGCCAGTATCGGGTTGATCATCAACAATCACGACGTCTGGACGTTCAGATTGTGCGTCAAGAAGACGAAATAGAGTATCCAACTCTGAAGGATGGTACTGACAATAGGCGTTAATATGCCTTAAAGGGCGCAGTGTTAGCCATGCAGGGGGCACACCATTAATCTGAGTTAATCCTGCAACCCAACGTGGAGTAAGAAAACTCCCACCACTGCGAAGACCGACAACTACGATGGAACGCCCGGAGGCAAACTGGCTGGCGAAACGGATTGCATCATCCACACAAACTTCGGTATCCCCTAAATCATAGCCATAACACTCTGGCAAGGGGAGGGCCAAAATACGGGTCAGTAGATCCATCCAGGGAGAAAATTGACCTTGCAATACAAGGCATATTTGTTGGGAACACTCCGTTTCAGCCGTGATTTTGTGGCCACAAGCGATAGACAAAGCGACCTGCTGCGCATGTGTAGCAGAACATTTGGCCTGACGGCGGACTGATAACGGCTGCTGGCTGGCTTCAGTAAGAAGACTCAAGTCGCTCCATATTTGCCCCAGAGCGCAAGCTGATACATAACCATCACCGTTTTGAGCATATTCGGTGGCGAATAACTTCGCCACCAACTCTGAGGGTGTAATCTGCATTCTGGCGACCTTGCCACGGTATTTGGTCATTCTGCCCTCATTTTGTCCGCATAGTGCTAATAATCGCAATCGGATCAACTTCAGACAATTTAAAACGGCCTTTCTCCTCTGTGGCTATAGGGGCCAGAGCACGTTGAATATACGTTTCAATTTCCTCTGTGATGCCATAAGGGATAAGACTAAGTTGTTTGACAAATTGTTGACATTGGCCCTCAGAGAGTCCATTTGCATGATAGGCAAGCAAGTACTCTTTGCAGCGTTTAAACTGACTTTGCCAAATCGCGATTTCATCCGCGATTGAGGCAGCAGAACCTGCATTTACCGCGATTTCAGGAACGTGGTGCAAAACTAAATGACGCAATCCGGCATTTTCTGGAGCAGTAACCAACTGCTGCAATGTGGCCGACAAATCACGACGATGTAACAAGCTGACAGCGATCCGTTCGGCCCCAACCGGGGAGAGGGGTTTTTGTACCATCCGCATCAGCGTCTGCTCTGGCCATATTGCTGAAAGGAGTAATCCCATCTGCCCTGCGGTGGTGTGAAGGCATTCCCACTGTTCTTGGTCATCCTCTGTTTTTTCCAGCTTCTCAATAATTCGGTGAAAAGTATCCCAAGCATGGTCAAAACCAGCAAGGCAAGCGCTGGTGACCTCATCACGTATAGATTGATTCAGGCAGAGTGCGGCGAGCGTTGAGGCAAAGGGCAACGAATAAACCGTGATACGCTGAACAGAAAAATCAATCACAGCCCGGTAATTGACATAAGCGTGGAATAGCTCACACCAAGGAGAATGCCCCAGCATGTCATATACATGGGAAACTTCATCATTAGGTACATAGGAAAAATCGTAAGCAGTATCGAATAGCACTCGCAACCAAAGCACTAGTTGCTCAAGATCCTGTCTCTGCCAATGTAAGCCATCAGCACGTTTTAAGCGTAAGAAAAGTGTCCAAGTGCCTAATTGGCAGACCCGATTTGATGATATCTGCCACTGTGGTTTCCATTCTGAAATACGTGATGCCAATGCATCAAAGACATATAAGCGACCAATCTCCTCTTCCGGGGCATTCGGAAGCTCGCAGAATTCAACAACCAATTCCTTCTCATTAAAGAGGAAACTGGCCTTGTGTACGACAAAGGGCAGAGAAATCTCAAAGAGGTTATTAGTTAACCTTAAAAGGCAAGAGCGGGCATCACCAAAACCATCAGCGATATCGATCAATTTGCGTAAAGGCGCGGGCAGATCAGGCCCTGATTCAGCCCGGAAACGAACCAGCATCCATTGATGCAATAGATTGTGTAACTGGTGGGCATTTTCTATCGGTAGCTGTTCCGGTGTCATATTACCGGCGACAGGCATTAAAGCCTGCCAACGTAAGAAATCATCCCCCAAGATTTCTACAACATCTTCTTTTAATTCAAGAAAAAAAGTGTCCGGCATGGGGTTATGACGAACATGTTCTACCCATCCCTGGAAAGCGCATAATGCCGATTTTTCTGTGGCGGAAAGCGTTGATAGCTGAGCAAATTCCATCCAATCGCGGAGCAGATCTAGATAATTTTGATACGTGATCAGCTCATGTCTATCAACAACATCGGCTAATACCGCCTTGAGTACCTGATCGTAAGTATCCACTAAATCTATGCGACAAAGTGCCCTCAAAGTGGGTAATTTCGCATGATGTAACTCTTTCATCAGGCTATCCGTAGCTTGTAGCAAATCAGCGGCTTCACTCGCTCCTGCCAGTGCCGCGGCTGCTTTAAAGCGCTTAAGTGGAGACAGGAAAGCCACATAGTCAGCAAACGCTTTGGGCGCACAAACCAGATTCGCCAGTGCAGTCGGTGACAATTGGCGATGATGGATAACTTCAAACAGTTCGTGAACAGAAAGTGTAGAACCTGCTGACTGGGTTAACGCATGTAAAATGTTGATCCGGTCTGCATCTTCATAAATGGGAATAATATCTGTATCCGCAAGCACATGAAGTAGACATTCTAGTAGCAGACGCCCATCTCCACTTGGGGACGTTATCGCAACATCAACCCATTGCGCCAATGGTATCGCGGGAATTTTCTCAATCCATGATTCGGCTTTGATAAATAACATCAGCAGGCGCAGGTCATTGAGTTGCCTGACCTTGTCTGCCAATGTTGGGATGGCCTTACATAAGTGCGGTAATGTCAATTGCGGATCGGTTTTGGTTCTGAAAGCACAGAGATAATCTGTTGTTGCATCGGTTGCCGACCAATGAGCAGGATAGAGTGTCATCGCTTTCTCACCTACTTGTGCAAGGAGCCAACCTGTTAAACTTGGGCTTCGGACAATATCACCATGCTGTAACCACGTGCCCGTTGGGAAAAGTGTACGTTGCCTGAGTGAGGCACCGATTTTTTCCTCTAATACCGGTAAGCCAGCCAGCGCACGTTGCAAAACATCCGAAAGATCTTGAGAAGACAGCGCCGTAGTGGGCAAAGATTCTCCATCGTCAAAAATATGCTGTACAGCCGCAGGCAAATTAACCGATTCAATGGTTTCCGTTTCCAATTCGATAAGTGGTTTTTGTGTACTAAAGTAGACTTGCTCTCCCACACTATTAATAATGACCAAGGGAACTGCGGGGATATTAGTTAACTGGGTAAGAAAAACGGGCAATTTTTGTTGACGGAACATGATGCCAGCATGTTCACTGGCAACTCCTGATTCAACGAAGACAGCCACAAGAGTGGATCGCACTGGCAAAGGAAGACGCAGGTAACGAGACCAAGCATCGTCTAATGTGGATGCCGAGAGGAAAACGCCTAAATTGGGCTTTGCCGGATGCAGCAATGTTGTTACGGGAACCGCCCGCATACTGCGTGTCAGCTCTTCTTTCACTTCAGCGGTTAACTGTTCAACCTGACGTTCAAGTACATAACCCGGAGCGGGGCGTGCCTGTACTAACCAAATCTTATCCACGCGAACCTGACATAATTGAGCGCCATACCACAAAGGTGCAGCTAACGTTGGCCAATGATAGGCCACAGAGTTCGCCCTTGAGCCGGGAGATTGTGCAGACGCAAAACCAAAACCGAACGCCAGTTCTCCCCGAATACCTTCAGAGGCATGTAAAGTCAATCCGGTCACGGAAACCAGGCCATGATCCGTTTCCAAAACCCACTCAGTGTCTAATGCAATTTCAGAGAGATATTGATGTAATTGATTGATGATTTTATTTAAATCATGGCATGCATCGGCTGTCAGATACGGAGCCTGTAAGGCGTCCACTGTAGATGGCGTACCCTCAATCAATTTTTGAACAAAACAAGTGATTGGCCTCGGTTGATAACCCGGATCACTTAACCGTTGCTGTTCAATGGATTGAGGTTCAAATCCGCTGAAAGCCACCATGGAAAGCGTATCACTAAAATCTGCCGGACAATGACAGATGATACTGGCATAGCCTCCAGCATTCACGAAAGTATCACCATCCTCTAAGCCCGCACTGCGAATAATCCAGGGGGCTGGGCCACAAACTTTCTCAACCTGTTTTATCCAGTCGGGGTGCTCAGTAATGTACTGACTGTAGAGGGTGCGTAGCAGCGCGGTATCTGCTTGCGGATAATACTTTACAATGGCAAGCGCTTTATCAGCCGCAAATCCCACTAAAGGTGGAACCAATGCTGAAAAATCAGTGTGCCGGGAAAGTTGTTGTAATCGTTCAAATTTTGCAGCCATACGTTTTATCTTCTTACCTTTAAAGCCATAATCTCAAATGATTTTTCGCGTTAACAAGGACAAGCCTCGATTTTCCACCTATCTCTTCATTCTCTATAACGTGCAATGCCGTATTACTGATACGCATATGCCAGCGTTGTAATAGGGAGATTTCCAGCCCTAACAACACAAACATTGCTAGCTCTATAGTGAATGCATGGGAAACGATCACCGTGACCTTTTCCCGGCCACGCTGTTGGTGTCGTTGACGCAAAAAATCGGTCACTCGTGCGCGTTGTTCAATAACAGTTTCTACTTCAGGTCTTACTTTAATTGTGGGACTATTCAAACGTTCTTCCAACATTGCATCCCATTCCGACAAACTCAATGGCGGTATCAATGAAGGCGCTATACGCACTTCTTCCAAACGCTCATCAGGTATCAACGGTAAATTGTACCGTGCAGTGAGAAATTTGGCCGTTTGCATTGTCCGAACCATTGGGCTGCTAAATATCTTGTCTCCGATTAACTCCTTGGGAAAATTATCCGCCAATAATTGTGCTTGTTGCTGGCCCATTTCCGTCAGTGGCGAATCAGGCAAAACTGAACTGATTAACACATGGTCATCCTGTAGATTGCATGTTGCTTCTGCATGTCGGATGAACACAAAACGATGGCAATGTGTTGACGTCATAATAGTTTTGGCCTTTTGGTGATTCACAGATGCTCGGCATGGCTCATTACTTTCTCCAGAGCACGCTGGACATCAAGCATGTCTATTTCTTCTGCAAGTAAAAAATGATGCGGCAAGGCAATGTGGCTATGGGAGAATGCCTCCGCTATTGGCAGACTAAAACGCTGCGGCTGAACGGATGACTGAAAGTCTTTGCTTAATGCAAAACGCCGCCGACTCGCGGGTTGGTATAACGTACATTGATTTAATGCGGCATACATAGGCTTACAAGGTAAATTCAACTCTGCTGACAGGGCTTCCGCCAGTTTTTCCACTGAAGCCTTCTCTAAGACAGATTCAGGTAATCCAATGACATAGCTATAATAGACTCGCTCAGTAGTACCTAGAGTGGTTTGCTGAGGAAAACAGTCAATTTGCAGCATCAGTTCATCCAAATATTCAGCATTACAGCGCCGGATAGCATTCTCGGTATCAAGTTTTTCTAATTGAGCTAACAAAATTGCGGCATGAAATTCAGACAAGCAATAGTTCGAGCCCATTAGCTCAGCGGTTTCTAATAACTCCATATGATCCAACGGTGGTGGTACACTGCTTAATGTGCGTCCATCGGCGCGTAGATGGGCTAATCGTCTGGCAATTTGCTCATCTTGAGTGAGTACCGCTCCACCTTCTCCACTGGTCAACAGCTTACTGTGTTGCATGCTGAACGTTCCAGCAATACCAAATGTCCCCACATGTTGACCGGCAAAACGAGCACCGTGAGCTTGGGAGCAATCTTCAATGAGTGGCAGATTATTTTTTTCTGCGATATGCATTAAGGCATTCAGATCTGCAACCGCAGAACCGAGGTGTACAACTGTAATCGCACGACAGCGAGAAGTCATTGCTTTTTCAACCGCATTTGGATCTAAGCATCCTGTCTGAGGATTCACGTCGGTTAGCATTGGAATAGCATTAATATTAAGAACAGCTGATGCTGAAGCGACCCAAGATAAACCAGGTACAATGACTTCATCACCAGCTCCGACCCCTACTGCCTCTAAAGCCATAGTCAAGCTGGCAGTACCGCTGGAGGCAGGAACACAATAATTAGCATTCGTGTAACGTGCATAAGCTTCGGCAAAACGCTGTTCAAAAGAAGGTACCCCTCGGTATGGTCCACTTATTGACCAACGCTGACTATTTAAAACAGAAAGTAGATTATCTACAGTTTCGGAAGAACTTGTAGGCCACCCAGGCCAAGACATTGTTCGAATGGAAGGGCCACCATGTATTGCCAGTTTAGACACGATGAGTAATCTCCTTTTCAAATAAGAAGTGATATTAATCCAGCGAAAAATCCATAGGTATCGTTAAGTTATAGGGGATATGTCTCCCTTTCATTTACATAGAATATCCTATGTAAATTACCACCGGTTTACTAAGTTAAATAACCAATAGCACCGCTACACTCAGTCCTTAAACTCAGTTATAGCTATAGGCTTTCACTTTAATGCAAGGTGTTACACTATTTTTAAGTTTAATTTAAATAAAATTACAAGATTTGAAAAACATTAACATTGGGCATCCTGTTTCTTACTAGAAGATGTATTACCTGGTTAGATTTTTTAATTTCTCAATCCGTGATTTATTTTAAACTCTGTATAAAAATACAAACCACATAAAAAAAATCAATAAATTAACAATCTAATTTTCAATATCGTGATTCACATCATAATTAATTCATCACACGTAAACACCATAAATTAAAATATAATATTACCAATTAGAGTTACACACCAGACAATATATTTAACCTTAATAATCAATCTTATACATTAAAAAATTAGATGCATATGTCAAATGTAGTTTTCACGCTCGATGAAAGTCCCTATGACTTTATCGTGCATTTCTTCTTATTTAAAAGAATGGTTTTTCAATTCAATCGCTTGCTTCAAGTTCTGGAATTAAAGTTAGCTAACTCTATACACTGAGTAAACTGTTTTCCAACTAAATAGCATTTCGTAATACCGATACAGTAGTCAATTTGATTGATTCCTGAGCAGCGTAATATAGAAAAAGATTTTTATAATTAGAATGACGATGAATTTGTTTCTGAATTATGGAACACCACTGCGTTAGATTTTCTAAATCATGTATCAAAATTAGCACAAGAATATTTGGATAAAGATGACTCCCCTTAGTGATTTTTAATGTAGCAATAAAAAAACAGGTTAAATATATACCCTATGGATTTCAAGATGCATCGCGACGGCAAGGGAGCGAATCCCCGGGAGCATAGCTAACTATGTGACCGGGGTGAACAAGTGCAGCCAACAAAGAGGCAACTTGAAAGATAACGGGTATAGCAAGGCAAATTGCTGCTGCCTGGATAAATAATATGCCAGAACGCTCATCCAGCTTAGTGCATATCCTTCGCGGTCACCAGATAGCCGATATCCAGCAGCACCTCGACAACTGCCGAACCAAAACCGCCTGCCTCACCAGTGATGACGGCAATTTGCCGACTCATGTATCAATCCCTTCTTTGAAAGTAGTGTCGATAATCTTGCGGGCGTTAGCCATGGCATCGAAGATACGTTCTTCGAAGAAGCGCACATCATCCTGTGACATCAGCAAGTTGGAATAGATACGCGACAACGGTGAGAACTGGATGCCGTAGTGTTTAGCCGTCTCGCGGATAATGCCGCCGCAGAACTTTACTTTCTCTCTGTAACCCAGGGATTGCTCTACCGGCTCCTGCTGGGAGTGGTACACCAGCGCGGTTGGCATGCCCTGAATCACCAGAGGTAGATCAACCGCTTCAGCCGCCTTGACGAAGACATTAGCGAGTTGACGAGTAATGCCGGCCATGCGGTCGTAGCAGCCCAGATCACGCTCAATCAGTGAAAAGGTTGCCTTGATAGCCGCCAGCCCCAGCGGATAACCGTTGAAAGTACCGGTATGAATTACTTTGCCACGGGTATACAGGTTCATAATGTCGCGGCGGCCAGCAATGGCGGAAATCGGCATTGCACCACCGCCCAACGCCTTGCCGAAGGTCGCCAAATGCGGGGTGACACCCAGCAGTTGCTGCGCACCGCCGAGGCCCAGGCGCACACCAGTGATAACTTCATCGAAAATCAGCACAATATTGTATTTTTCACACAGCGCCTTGGCCTTCTCCAGATAGCCTTCACGCGGGAAAATGCCGCCACCGTTGATACAGATAGGCTCCATCAGCACAGCAGCGATTTCGTCGTGATAGCGCTCAATAGTCGTCGCGAGCACGTCAATGTCATTCCACGGCAGCATAAAAGACTGACCAGTACTCGAACCGCTCTCTTGCCCCCAGGTATCGGGCAAATCGCCCTGGAACTGCTCCGGTGCCGGATAGCGAAGATCCTGCTTATTACACCATCCCATCATGTTATCGGCATTGCCATGGTAATGGCCGTGGAAACGGATAAAGCAATTTTTGCCGGTAAAGCCGCGTGCCAAACGTAACGCATTCTGTACTGCCTCGGTACCACTCAGGCAGAATCGGACCATCTCGGCACAGGGGATGTACTTCACCATGGTTTCACACACTTCCACTTCCAGATCGCAGGTATCCACCGACGTGACCTTGCCCATGTACTGAATTAACGACTCGTTGTAGGCTTCATTGTGATGACCAACAAACAGAGCGCCGAACTTACAGAATAGATCGAGGTGTTCATTACCATCCAGGTCCCAAACGCGCGAGTTGCGCCCACGGTTGAACGGGATCACCAGTGACCGTTCAGGATCGCCGAAGTTGTAATGAGTGCCACCAGGCAGCAGATCCCAGCACTTTTTATAAAACTCCGTTGAACTTTTCAATGACAGTTTTGTTACTGCGTCTATAGATTGCTTACTTTCCGCCTGTGTTTGTGGTGTCGAATTGCCATTAGCATAATCCACACCTTTGGATAAGTTAAACGGCGCATACCGCTTAACCGGTTCCGGAAGCGTGACATGCATAAGCTCAAGCAGTGCAATGCGAGTCAGGTAGGCGGCGCCACTCATCAGCAGGTGGGCAAGTTCCGCCACCTTGCGCTGCGCCACATCCTCCAGTGGCGTACCCTGTAGCCACTCGTTCATCGCCCCCATCGCCGAACCGCACCAGATTTGATAATCCATATGGCGCGTCGCTTCACCGCTTATCGCCCAACGAGATGACTGGCCGAGATACCACTGAAACAGCAGCGCCATTTTTTTCTTTGGCTGCTGCTCCGCCTTTTCAATCACCGCAGACAGGTTGCAACGCTGGAAATAAGCCACCGTCTCCTGCCAGATTTCAGCCAGCGGCTTATGGAAGATCTGCTTTTCCAACTGGGACACGTCCTGAGCGGGGAGCACGTCCAGGCTGTCGTACTGCTTATACAGCGCATAGAGTTTCTGGGCGCGTACCGCATACATACTGCCCAGTTTCAGCACCTGTACTTTAGCGCCCAACTCAAACATATCTGCCGATGGGGCCATCGCCACGTCACCTATCTGCGCCTTGCCCAACATCTGTTTTACCGCCTTAGAAGTGTCGGCCTCCACGCAAGCCTGGTTTATTGAGCCAGTCACCACATACGCCGCGCCGAGGGCAAAGGCAGACAGAATGGCGTGAGGGGTTCCCAAGCCGCCTGCTGCGCCAATCCGCACCCGGAAACGGTGGCCGGACTCGTGCTCAATGTCGTCGCGTAGCTGCACTACGGAACGGAAGATGCAGGATAGCACCCCTTGATCAGTATGGCCGCCTGAGTCTCCTTCCACGGTAATGTCATCCGCCATCGGCACCTGACGCGCCAACGCTGCCTGTTCTGTGGTAATCATCCCCTCAGTCAGCAATTTTTCCAGGATATTTTCCGGTGCCGGACGCAAAAAACACTCAGCAACCTCACGGCGTGATACCTTAGCAATAATGCGGTTTTGGCGCAGAATGCCGCCATCTTGTTGCTGCTTCAGCCCACAAGTGCGGTAGTACACTAATGCCATGCTCAGTTTGATGTAGGCCGAAGCCTCAACCACCCTGACTTGGTGCTCCATGCACAACCGTACACAGGCCATTTCCCACTCCGGGTTGCCGGGGTTGTGCAGTAGGTTGACACCAAATGGCCCGTTGGGCAGGTGCTGACGCAGCGTGGTAATCGCCTTGGCAATACGCGGAATGCTCAACCCGCCAGCACCTAAAATACCGAGGATACCGTGCTGACCCAGGGCGATCACCATCTCTTCTGAATGAATACCATTTGCCATTGCCCCAGCGTAATAGGCCAGACGTACACCATAATCCCGGCGGAAACTATTATCCCCCAGATCGGCTGCCGTCACCGCCGGTAACATGCCGAGCACGACCGCCTGCCCGGAAGGAAGTGGTTCATTGGCCGGTAACAGCGCCACCCTGTCACCCAATTGCACCACTTGCAGAGCGTGATCAAGATCATACAAACTAGCAGAACCCGCCGTCAGCGGCAGCGCAGATGCTGGGTGTTGGTTAACAGATAAACGATGACTCATTTTCATGCTCCCTGTGTCAACAGCGCCGCAGAGGCAGTGGAAGGTAGAGGCAGGCGCCGGGTAAAGCCTGTACCCAGGTTATCACACAGACCAATGACGTTGCCGCGATAGATGATTTCAGCAATGAAGATCAGCGAGATAGCCGTCAAAGTAGTGCTATCATCCTGGTACTGAGCATCGATCGATTTACAGGTCAGGCGATAACGCAACACGTCACGTTCGCACTTCACTTCACTGCGGAATTTGGCGCTGCACTGAAGGTTGTACAGCGTGTGGGAGACCAAATCGCTCTGCGAGTTCAGCCCAAGATAATACAGGTAGAACTTTACCAACTGTTCGCAGCCTTCAACCAATAACGTTCCCGGCATGACCGGATCGTTTTTGAAATGCACTTTGAATACCCAGTGTTCGGGATCAATATCCACCTCACCGATCACCTCCCCCAAGCCAAAAGCACCGCCGGACAAATCAACATTCAGCACCCGACTAAGCATGCGTGAATGTGGAGCAGAAAATTTGACGGCACCTTCATGGGCATACTGCGGACCAAAACAGGCGGCGATGTCCCCTTGCATCAGGGCACTGATATGCTGTTCGTCAAAGCGTTGACGCAAGCAACGCAGTGGCGGAGTGAAGGGTTGGGCCAGTTTTGCGGCGGCAAAATACGGCGCGGTATCTATCTGCCTGACTTTGGCGATCTCGCGCATGGTGAAGAAGCCGGAATTACCTGTCTGTTTTAACACCAGTCGCTCACCGACGTAGCAGTAATATTCATAGGCAATCAAGACCATCCCTCCAGCGCGCACGCAGGAGTTGATATCGACCCGGCCACGCAGCACCTCACCCGCCTTTGGCATCTCGCTGTACACCGTGGTCTGACTGTCTACCGCGCGGTAGCCCAATAGCCCTTTGAACAGGTGGTCGCAGCCGATGACAGTGAAGGCCACTATCAGCGCATGGGAGGATTCCAGGACGATAAAAATCGGAGCCTTGCCATCCACCACATACCAGGCATCAACAGGAATGTCGTACTCCCACTCAATGTAGCAAGGCTCAAGCCGATCCTTAACCGCTGACAGCGCGGTAATACGCGAGACAAACAGGTACGGCGGGGACGGCATACGAGTGCGTACCGGATAACAGTCCACCTTGGCATACTCTGCCCCCAGCACATTCGCAACCAAACCGTCAGTCAGCTCAATAATCTGGCTCTCATCGAACAGCGGCGCACTCGCAGCTGCTGAGGAATGCTCACTGAGGATGTGATTGAGCAACTGATAATAGGACTGCTCAAGGCGCAGATACTGTAGTTGGGTTTGTGCATTGCGCACCAAGTACTTGAGCGCGGTAGCCGCAGGAGTCACCTGGGTATCAGGGTTCGTCGCGATGTTCACCGCCCCCGAGAAATATGCCAGATTGGCCTCGTTGATGATGAAATCGGCCAGCATTTTCTCCCTAGCGGTATAGACCGTGACCTTAAACTCCCCCGCAGCCGGTACCGTGGCTTTTGCAGGCCGGGCACGCGGCCCATCCTGCGATTCGCGCAGGATCATATGACTGTAGGCGCGGTCGATACCGATATGGTTGATTGCCGCACGCCGCAGCCCCTGTGCCGGTTGCGGCCAGAACTGCGTTTGTCTCGGCAGGGAAAAATGATCTCCGGCGCTGTAGGTCAACTGAGTGGATTGTGCATAATCGGGCAACGCCGGCAGATAGCGCTGGGTAAGTTGCAACGCCGCTTTGATAATTCCCAGCAAGCCATTGGCTGCCGACAGATGACCATAGTGCGCCTTCAGTGTACCGAGGGTCAGCGGCGCCTGGCGCTGTGGCGAAGCATACACCCGGCCCAATGCGGCCAGCTCGGTGGCAATCTCATCAGGCCGCCCACCAGCGTAAATTTCAAGGTAGTCTATCTGTCCCTCGGTGCAACCCGCTGCCGCCAGCCCCTGCGTCATCGCCGTAACCATCTCCTCTTCATCGGCGCTGAACGCCAGTTGGCGATCCGCCGCATGGCCGATCGCCAAGCCTTCAACCACCGCATAAATGGGAATGGTCTCGCGCAGAGCATCCTGTTCGCGCCGCAGCACCACGACACCACCACCATCACCCACCGCCTGATTCGCCTGACACGACTGATGGTCCCACAAGACGTTTTCTACCCCGCCGGCAAAACTACAACTGGCAACAATCACGGCATCAACCTGTTGGCGGGCGAGCATGAACTGTGCCAGTTCAAAGGCTTTGAACGGTGCACTCTCTTCACTGTACAACGAGAATACCGGGCCATTCAGGTGCAAGTGAGCGGCAAGCCGACTCGCCACCACGTTACCAATCCCACCGGTAATGCCCTCCGGGTACGGGGTTGGGCACAAGCTATCCTTCAGGATGGTTTGTAACGCCTGCACATCGGTGTCAGGCAGTTCGATGCCGTGACTGCACAGACTCTGCGCCAATTGCCAGCTGATTTCATTGCGTGCCTGGTTACGTAAACAGCCATAGTCCACCCCTCCGGCTACAATCACGGCAATGTTGCGTTTACTGCCGTCCAACGCATAACCCGCGTCGATGAAGGCACGCTCGGCCACCGGCAATAAAAATAGATGGGAAAGCAGATACGGGCCGACTACGTTCGGTGGCAGTTTGAAGCGTTTGCAGTCGAACTCAAATTTCTCAATGTAGGAACCTAGCGGCGGTTGCTCTACCCCTCGCATCGCCAACACATCAGCACGTTGTTCAATGCCCATCCAGCGCGTTGGCGGCAGCGTATATAAATGCTGTATCCCTTGTTGCACCACCTGGTCCAGGGTATCGGTATCCTCCGTCTGCGCCAAGTGTACGCCAATACCCACCAGCGCCAGAGGCGCGATCACCAGCGGGCTCCAGGATTCGCTTTGCGTGGCACGCAACCGTGGATGATCCTCACTGATGACCATATGGGCATTGACACCGCCGAAACCGAACGCATTAATTCCGGCACGCTTTGGCCGGCCATTGGCCGGCCACGGCTGGGTACTACGAACCACGTGTTCCAGACCAAGCTGACCAGCCGGCGTGGTCACCAGTTGCTGCACACCAAGGGTCGCAGGAATCAGATCGTGCTGCATGGACAGGATCACCTTCAACAAGCTGCCCATACCAGACGCCGTCAGCATGTGACCATTGTTGGCCTTGTTAGCTCCCAGTAGTGGCCTCTTTTTCGCACAATCAAAGAAAGCTTCAACCGTCGCCAATTCGATTTGATCACCCACCGGGGTACCGGTGGCATGGCATTCGAGATAGTCTATATCGGGGCTGCTGTTGCGGTAGGCGCGCTCCAGCGCCAAGCGCTGTCCGTTGACGTCTGGCACCAGAATGTGCTTAACCCCAGCGTCGTTGGATAAACCGATCGATTCAATTACGCCATAAATTTTGTCATTATCACGAATGGCATCGGCATAACGTTTGATCGCCACAATGCCAACTCCCTCACCCGCTTTCAACCCTTCGGAGGTGCGTTCAAAGGGCACCGAGGCACCACCATCCGGGAAGGCCCGCAGGATATTAAACCCTTGGTTAACGTAGATATGATCGGCATGGCAAACAGCGCCGACCAGCATCATCTCTGCCTTGCCGCAAGCAAGGTAATCTGCGGCCATTTTTATTGCGTAAAGTGCCGATGAACAAGCGGCATCCAGGGCATAACTCGGCCCCTGCAAGCCCAATGCCTGGGCGGCGATGGTGGCATTATGCCCACCCGTTATCAGGTTAAGATCTGAATGCACCTCTTCCGGCCAGAATTGATCGAAGCTGAAATCTGGTCGTCCAATTAATTGCTGGATATATGGCGTTAATAAACGATGGTAAAACGGGCTCATCAAACGCTTGCCACTATGCGTCGGCATACCTATATTACCAATTAACAACCCCGTCTTTTTTAACACGGCCTGTTTATCACGGTATCCACTATCATTCAGCGCCTCTGCCGCCGTATAAATCGTCCATTTAAACAAATTATCCAAAGTCAGTATTTCATTCTCAGGCAGTGCATAACCTTTCGCGTCAAAGTGAAAATCGCGAACGTGTCCATTTCGGTTATAGCTTATTTTATCAACGGTGCCTGAAACCGGATGATAATAAAATGCAGGATCAACACCGACTTCCTTAGCAGATAACGGGGTTGTACTATCATTTTTCAGGCAAAGGTTTGCCCAGTACTTTTCAATGGTATCTGCCTCAGGAAACAGACAGCCCAGCCCCACAATCGCAATATTTTCCATGACAGAGTAACTCCTAAGCATGACAAGATTCTCCTGAGCGCTACGACTGCCCCCAGGTACATATCAAACTGATTTTGTTTTATCCGGAAAGATTACCTTGTGTTTTTTTCCACCTGTTTCGAGTCGGCTTGGGTGAATAATTCCCTCAACGCAGCCGAGACGGTAAATTTGACATTATGCAAACGACCGTAAATATTCCCCATTAAGTCATGCAAGGTAATATCAACAACCAGCGCCAAGGCGGTTTTGGTATTAATTCGCATAGCAGCATAGAATTCTTCACCAAATGCCAAGGTAGCATATTGTTCAATTTTCCCAATTGCGCATGGCAGGCCTGCTTTATCCAAGCGCTGCATCAGCCAGAATAAGGGCAGTTGCAAAGCGACATCATAGATAAACAGGTTGAAAGAATTGACCGGGAACTGTCCCTGTAATTCAGGCGCTACGTCATCCAGTCGGCATTTCAATATCAGGTATTGATCATCAATATGGATAACCTTGCGTATTCCCTGAAATAGGTTGCCGTGGAACAACATTCTGCCTTGACGCATATCGCCATACAAAGGATGAGCCAGAGCAATCTGAGTGTGCAAATCGGTATGCAGTTCTTCGCAGGCCGCTGCCCGGCGTTGAGTGGTGAGGAATAGCGTGGACTGATAGTGTTCAACCGTGCTTTTTCCCTGCTGACTGGTGATAGAAATATCTACCGCCAGCCGCTCATCCCCTCGCACATAGCCGCAGTTGGGCGTCAACACCGCAGTGTAGTCGCTAGGCTGGGTACCATCAAACACAATCCCCTGCAATACGCTGAAATCCACCACGTCCTGAAGCTGGTAGCCCGGAAAACGCTCTTCACAAATGCGCGTCATCCAGCCAATAGCGGCAGTGGCCGGCAATACCGGGTTGTCGCAGATGACATAGTGGCGCAGGAACGGATTGGCTTCCAGCGTCAACAAACGCTTAACTTGCTCCTCATCCGGCAGCGATTTCACCTGACGCGTGGCCTTGTAGTTTTCACCACCAACAATTACCTGCTTAGATTCAGTATCAGTAAATTCCTGTACGAAATAGCGTGTTCCCACATTGCCAGGAATGATCACCATGTTGCGGGCACTATAGGTACGTTTTAATGTGTCGTTGACCATGCCTCCGTCCCACGGCCCCCAGTTGATGGCACGGACGACCAGACGACTGTCACCTTTCAGTGGTAGGTAAGCAAATTTACTCAGGGTTTCATTGGCCATCGCATAATCGGCTTGCCCGGCATTGCCGAAATAACCGACAACGGATGAGAACAGCATTACATGGCGCAAACTAGCAATATCCACGACCTGGCACAGGTTTTCCAACCCTTTGACCTTAACGTCAAACACCGAGCGTAAATCATCCAGCATTTTCTTCTCAATACGCTTGTCCGCCAGGTTGCCGGCACCGTGAATGATACCCGTCACTGGTCCAAATGCCTGCTGTGCTGCGGCAACCGCCGCCGCAACCTGCTGTACATCGGTAATATCACAGTTCAGGTAACAAGCATCTCCCCCAGCCTGCCTGAGCTCTTGCAAGGTTTGGTTAATCTCATCGGCATATAGCATCCCGCTCAACATGGCATCAATTTTCACCGGCGTTGGCTGAACCTGTTGGGATTGCAGATAGGCGATCGCCGCAGCCTGGCGCTCATTGAGCGTGGTGGTACCCTGTGCCCATGTCGGCAAAGGCGCGTCCAAATCGGTTCTTCCCAACAGGACAAAGCGTGCCTGGCTGAGTTTCGCCATCTCGATGATACATTGGGCCGTGATGCCACGTCCCCCGCCGGTCACCACAAAAACGTCCTCACGGCTGACCTGGAGCGGTGTATCAACAGGTTCCTTCGCTGCAAGCACCAGTGTCATGCGCTCACCATTCACACCACGGCCAACTTCGGTCAGATCGGTACAGCTATCCTGCAACTCTTCGATCAGGATCAGGGCAACATCACGCGGTTTCACTTGGGCGTCGATGTCGAGAGTACGGCAGAATACGTTTTTCCACTCAATATTCAATGATTTGGTCAACCCGCTGACCCCACTTGCGACCACTTCTGCCAGCCCGTTGTCGTTCAATGTGGACAGCGCGCCGTCCCCACGACCTACGATAAAGAAGTAGCCCGCATGGTTTTCATCTCGGTTCAGACTGCCCTGTAAACGCTTGGCCAGCAGGAACGTGGTTTCAATCGAGAGATAACCCTGTGCACTGAACACCTTAGCCAGCGTTTTCACACTCTGCCGTGGCGTCTGAAGGTAGATCACGCCATCAATCGGCCCCTGCTCCTGTTCAATTTCACTGATTGCCGCATCCAATGTGGCTTCATCAGCGCAGTTCAGTACGTAGTGACCGGCGGTTTTGACATACTTTTCATTTTTTGCCATTCCCGCATTCAGAGCCAGTACCGCCACCCGCTGGCCCCGCTGTTTCAGCTGCTTAACCACTTCATCGACAACTGTTTTACCCTCGTCCACCACCAGCCAGAGGCGCGACAACGCAAACGTCAGCGGGTAACAGTCTGGAGCTGGTAACGATCGTAACATTACCGTATAACGAGCAACCCGAGGTTCAACTGGCGCAACCTCTTCGGCAGGAATAGGCTGAACCGCAGGTGTAACATTCAGTTGCGGTTCAGCCAAAGACTTTTTTGCGCTGGCGGCCTTTGACACAGAGGCGGTTGAGGTAACAAAGCCCAGCGTGCGCAGCGGTGTTTCTGCCCTCACATCTTCTGACTCTCTTAGGTTGTGCAGAACTTGGCCTCTATCCTGTTCACTGGGATTGTCTTCAATAAAGGAATCCTTTGGCGCATAGCCCGAATTTTTACGACGGATATCGGCGATAATCTCATCGTTCATTTGTTTAAAAAACACGGAGATCTTACTGATATTGCTCAGTACTTCGATATCGAAAGTTTCCAGATACTTGTTCTTCAACGCATCGTGATAAATGCCGGTGTCTGCGGAAAAGGCATCAAACATCACGCCGAAAATTTCCAGACGTTTGATAGAATCAATGCCGAGATCGGCCTCAAGATCCATTTCCTCATCAATCATATCCTGCGGGTAACCGGTTCTGTCGCTGACGATGGCAACCAATTTGCCAATGATTTTCGCCTCGGTAATTTGCTCAAAATGTTTGATTTGTTTTTCCAGTTCCGGGTCGCTCACGCTGGATTTAGTCGGCGCAACCGGCTGACTCACTATCGGCTCAGAAGTGGTGGCTGGCATGGTCAGGCGCGGCGCGGCAATTTCTCCCATAGTTGGGACCTGCGCGGTGACAGGAGCAGCCTTAGGCGCTACGACGGCAACTGCCGGCTGCATAGCCTGCCCCGACTGGAATAAGCTCTGCTGGGTGGCAAAATATTGCTCATGGTTGGCGTGATACAGCTCCAGGTTTTTATCCAACAACTGCACACTTTGTCCCAGGCTAGACAACATGGCCGGCAGGTTCTGGTGATCCTGGAACTTCTCCAACAGGGTGTATTGCTTGTTCAACAACAGCCCCAGCAGTTGGATATACTCTTTCTGATTGGTTTGGAACTGTTCATGCAGCTGGCTCATGACCCGTTGCGCATGCAGCAGCTCATCCAAATTGCTCTTACCCACGTTCTCATTCAATTGATTATTCTGTCCCATAGTGTTGCCTCGCTTCTGAATTGCAACCGGCGTGCTTTGTTGAATAAATGGAGCAGGACCCTTTAGCGATCCCGTCTTTACCACCGACGCCGGAGCTGGCCTGGAGATCACTGATGCTGCCTCAGGTGCACGGTTGGTGATGAACCGTTCCACCACAGCGGTGTCGCCGTCACGCATCGCACGTTCACGCCGTTCCTGATTCTTATCTGACATGAAAAAACCGCCACTGAGCTTGAAAGTCAGACGATTGTTTTTTTCCTCCGATGGCGGTTGTACACGGGCATGCCGGTCCAGGGCATTTAACCTGACTCCCTCTGCCAGTAACCTGGCCTGGGCTCGCGCCAGTTGTAATCTCTCCTCGCCTTTATGACTGGTACTGACCGAGATGATGCTGTGCTCTCTGCCATTGAGGATGTCCGCAACCAGCTTACTCAACACCCCTTTTGGCCCAATCTCGACAAACAGGCGGCCACCATGCTGATAGATGGTTTCGATCGTTTCACGGAAACGCACTGGCATGACCAACTGTTCCGCCAGCAGGTTGGCAATGTCCGCAGGCGACTTGCCGTAAGGTGCCGCCGTCGCGCTTGAGAACAGTGAGCACTGAGGTGGCTGGAAGTTGATTTGTGCCAAATGTTCGCGAAATGGCGCATAAGCTGACTGGATAAATTCGGTATGGAACGCGGCCGACACGGGTAAAATGCGGCAGTGAATCTGGCTGGCCTTCAGTTCATCATGCAGCTGATGGATCAATCTTGTGGCTCCGGCCAGCACCACCTGCGAAGCAGAGTTATCGTTGGCGACGGTAATCCCCGGATAGAGTTTGAGCACATCTTCACGTTGCTCTGATGTTAGAGACACCGCCAGCATTGCCCCTGCATCTGAGTCTGCTCCCTGGTCAGCGGCGGCAAACGCCGCAGCCGTTCCCCGCGCCAGTGACACACGGTAAAAATCAGCATCAGACAGCACGCCAGCCGCCCATAAAGCGGTAACTTCACCATAGCTGTGACCAGCAACAAAATCTGGGTTAAAACCATTCTCTTTCAAAATCGTAAAATAGCCGGCGCTGATAGCCCCCAATGCCGGTTGGGCATTGGCCGTATCAGTCAGGAGCTCGTTTTGTTGTTGCCGTTCAGCATCGGAAAATACCGGAGTGGGATAAATCACGTGCGACAGCCCCTGACCACGCTCGTTGGCCGCCAGCACATCCAAAGCCTCCAGCGCCTGGCGCATTTCAGGGTAGTCATTGGCAATGTCACGGCCCATATTGACATACTGCGATCCCTGTCCAGGAAACAGCGCCACCACTTTTCCATCCAAGTCTTTGGCCGAGGGCTGGTAGTAAATTCCCAGAGGGTGTTCCCAGCCACTTTCACGCCTTTGCTTCAACTGTTTTACTGCCTCCACCATTATCTCCGCCGCCTGTGTGCCAGATGTGGCAACAAACAACAGACGTGCTTGATGAGGTTGCAACCCGTTAAGATCCTGATGTGCAAGATGCTCACGTAACGCCTGCCCGGCAGACGACGCGCGGCCAAAACGCGCCAGCGCCCCCTCACACTTAGTTAGCAGTTGTTCAGGGTTCTCGCCGCTGAACAGCAACGTGACTACCTGTCCATTCAAACGATAGGCGCCACGCGGCTCTCGCTCATACTCTTCCAAGATCGCATGGAAATTTGTTCCCCCAAAACCAAAAGCACTGAGGGCAGCGCGGCGTGGCGCGCCGTTAAGAGATCGTAACCAGGGACGAGGCTCATTATTGACATAGAATGGCCCGTTATCCCCGGACAGCATTTCGTCAGGCTGAGTGACATTGATCGTGGGAGGTAACACTTTGTGATGCAGGGCAAGCGTCGCTTTGATCATTGATGCTGCCCCCGCCGCACTGCGGGTATGACCAATCTGTGACTTAATACTGCCTATGGCCACCGATTTCGCCGCCACCTTGTGCTCATCGAAAACCATACGCAGACTTTTCAGCTCTGTATTGTCACCGGTGGCCGTCCCGGTGCCATGCGCCTCGACCAGTTGAATGTCCGCTGGAGTGAGGCCGGCACGGGCATAAGCACGCTTGAGTGCTTTTACCTGGCCTTCATAACGGGGGGCAAAAATGCTTTTCGCTTTACCATCACTGGATGCCTCGAGCGATTTGATCACCGCATAGATATTATCACCATCCAACTCGGCGTCTTCCAGACGTTTCAGCACCAGCATGCCAACACCATCACCGAGCATGATGCCATCGGAGTCACGATCGAAAGGGCGCGACAAGTTGCTTTTCGACAGTGCCGGGGTTTTGCTGAAACATACGAAAGAGAACGCTGAATTCTCCAGGTTAACGCCTCCCGTCAGCACAGCATCACAGCTGCCTGAATTGAGTTCACCGATAGCAGCTTTGATCGCCGCCAGGCTGCTCGCACAGGCGGCATCCACCATGTAGGACGTCCCACCAAGGTCAAAATAGCTGGCGATGCGACCACAAGCCACATTACCGAGGAAACCGGGTAAACAGTCCTCATTCCATTCAAGGCATGAATCATGCACCCGGTCGATCACTTCGTCCACAACCGCCTCCGGCAAACCGGACTTGATCATGATTTTACGCAGGTACGGGGTTTGCTGACGGCCCGCCAACGAGAATAAGGTATTGCCGTTACCGCCGCCGCCCAAAATAACGCCGATGCGATCGCGGTTCACTCGCTTGTTTTCTTGACCAATTAATCCCGCATCCTGCATTGCCTGTTTAGCCACATACAATGAAAATAATTGTACGGTACTAATTGAATCAACAATGGCCGGTGGAATTTTAAATTCCACCGGATCAAAATCAATAGCAGGAACAAAACCGGCTTTATGACCATACGTTTTATCCGCAGCCGACGCATCTGGATCATAAAAATCCTCTTTGCTCCAATATTCTATCTCTGACACAGTGGTAATATCAGTCAAAGAATCTCTTTTAGCCATTATGTTTTCCCAGAACTCATGCAGATTTGAGGCATCAGGGAAATGGCTGGCCATGCCGATAATAGCAATATCGCCCTGGCCTTTTTTATCGTGCACTAAATATGTCTCAGACATATACTCCTCACGCTTTAGGTGAAATAATCCCATACGCAACACACACCAATAAATTGTGCTATGCATAGTGAATTCACCGCTGTTGTTTACACCAAAATGATCTTTCCATGATCGTTTAATGACTCATCAAAAATTATTTACTGCAATATTGTTATATTTTCTGCAATCACAGTTGAATTTTCCCTATGCCTGATAACCTTGATTTTTTTATACGGATATTATTACCAAGATTATTCTTATCCTCGCGTTCATATTTTCTGACAGTCTGCAACACACCGTCAAAAATAACTTCTGCTGAAACAGAAACAATCACCACCAGTAAATAGAATGCCAGAAAAATGCCAATGGAAAGTGGTCCTCCTGCCATGTGCTGAGAAAAAAAACACCACCAATAGGTACAGTGTCAATAACGCTACGAATCACAATATTAAAGAAAACCAATCCAGATCCCCTAAAAATTACGGTCATGACATTCTCTTAACTTACTAATAGATATACCCCACCATTCGTAATAGCGTGTGTAAGTTATATTGGTTTATTTCGTATTTTTCAAGGCAATAAAACTGATTTTAATTTTTATAGATAACTGGTATACATCGGTTTAGCTTAACTTTCAAACCTCAGTAAAAATTGGCTTATATTAAAAGAAAAAGACAACATAGTCCTTTTAAATCAATCAAATACAAAAAAATAAAACATTAACAAATCATTATATGTATTAACAATGGTAAAAAAATGGAAGATAAGACCATAAAAACCATAAAAAAAACAAAAAATAAAATTTTATATCAAATTAAATTAAAATTTAAAAAATACAACAAAATAGATAATAAAGCCGCAACAATTACGTGAGGTAGATTGGATTTTAATAAAAAATTTATCAAAAAATCTTTACATAAAATGATACGAGGTGCGATAGTTGGAAATATATAATGCGGTATTGAGGTTGTTTAGTTAATCCTATTCCTTTTATTTGGGCGGCGCTCCCCTCAGAACCGATATGATATGGCGAGTTTCAACGAGATGACAGGAAGTAACCGTAAAATAGCTGGCATCCAGACCTACCGTGACCATTGAAAACGTGAAGCAAACCATCTGGCGACCAAGTCGTTCAATACAAAATTGAGTATCACAAATATTGCCTGGAGCGCCATACGTATTCGGTGGTAATCCCGAATTCGCTGTCCATCGTGCAGTAGTCAATCTCGTAAGAAATCTTATCTACTCAACCAGCGAAAAACAGATTAAATAATCGCTACAAAAATATCGCCTGGATCACACTTTAAATAACAAAGCATCCTTCCCAACGAAAAGTACCCGCTAACCTTCCGAAAATCTCTTCAAGAAAAGCCGTTCTAAAGCTTCAATTAAGAAACACAAAACAAACATTAAATTAACATTTACGTGCCAATATTGATTATATTATATCAAGACAGGCGCTTTTTATGACGACTGTGAGGTAGACATGAAACCAGAAGATTTTCGCGCCGACAAAAAACGTCCTTTCACCGGTGAAGAGTACCTGAAAAGCCTTCAGGATGGCCGCGAAATTTACATTTATGGCGAACGCGTAAAAGATGTCACTACACATCCCGCATTCCGCAATTCTGCTGCTTCAATCGGTCAGTTGTACGATGCCCTGCATGCCCCGGAAACCCATGATACCCTGTGCTGGAATACCGATACCGGCAATGGCGGGTACACTCACAAATTCTTCCGCTTTGCTACCAGTGTGGATGATCTACGCCAACAACGTGATGCTATCGCTGAATGGTCACGTCAAACTTATGGCTGGATGGGCCGTTCACCTGACTATAAAGCGGCCTTCGGCAATGTACTTGGCGCATTTCCTGAATATTATGGTCAGTTCGCTGATAACGCCCGTACCTGGTACAAACGTATTCAGGAAACAGGTGTTTACTTTAACCACGCCATTGTCAATCCACCCATCGATCGCCATAAACCCGCCGATCAAACGCGTGATGTCTATATTCAGCTAGAAAAAGAAACTGATGCCGGTATCATCGTCAGCGGCGCAAAAGTGGTAGCAACTAACTCAGCCCTGACTCACTATAACTTTATCGGTTTTGGCTCCGCACAAGTAATGGGGGATAACCCTGATTTCGCCCTGATGTTTGTCGCGCCAATGGATGCGGAAGGCGTGAAACTGATCTCCCGCGGCTCCTATGAATTGGTGGCAGGCGCAACAGGTTCCCCATTCGATTATCCCTTATCCAGCCGTTTCGATGAAAACGACGCGATTCTGGTGATGGATAAGGTACTTATCCCTTGGGAAAATGTCCTGATTTACCGTGATTTTGACCGTGCACGTAACTGGGCAATTCAAGCGGGTTTCACCAGTCTGTTCCCATTACAGGCTTGTGTACGGCTAGCGGTGAAGCTGGATTTCATCACTGCCCTGCTACAAAGGAGTTTGGAATGTACCGGCGTGATAGAATTCCGTGGTGTCCAGGCTAACTTGGGTGAAGTGGTTGCCTGGCGTAACCTGTTTTGGTCACTGAGTGATGCAATGTGGGCGGAAGCCAAACCGTGGAAAGGTGGCGCTTATCTGCCAGATACTCAGGCAATACAAACTTATCGCGTTATGGCACCAACGGCCTACACGAAAATTAAGAATATTATTGAAAGTAACGTCACCAGCGGCCTAATTTATCTACCATCCAGTGTCCGTGATATGAATAACCCAGAAATTGATAAATATCTGGCTCGGTATGTTCGGGGTTCCAATGGTATCGATCACGTTGAGCGCATTAAGATTTTAAAACTGATGTGGGATGCCATTGGTAGTGAATTTGGTGGCCGTCATGAGTTGTACGAAATCAACTATGCCGGAAGTCAGGATGAAATTCGTATGCAATGTCTGCGCCATGCTCATGGCTCTGGCAATATGAAAAAAATGATGGATATGGTTGATCGCTGCCTTGCTGATTATGATCAGCATGGCTGGCGTAGGCCACATTTATACAATAATAGCGATATTAACCAGTTAGATAAGCTGCTGAAATAATCGGTAGCAGGAGGCCAACATGTCCTTAGAAAATGAACATCGCCTGCGTTTCAGAGATGCGATGGCGAGTCTGTCAGCAGCGGTGAATATCGTCACCACCGATGGCCATGCCGGATGCTGTGGCATCACTGCCACAGCGGTATGCTCAATCACCGATACGCCACCCACGCTGATGGTATGCATTAACCGCAGCAGTGCTATGAATACCGTTTTTCAGGAAAATGGCCGCCTGTGTGTAAATATTTTAAACCACGAACAAGAATTGATGGCACGCCACTTTGCCGGTATGACTGGAGTCAGCATGGAAGAGCGCTTTCGCTGGAATATCTGGCAGAAAGGAATATTAGGTCAACCGGTGTTAACCGGCACCCTCGCCAGCCTTGAAGGTGAAATTGAGCAGGTTCAAGAAGTGGGAACACATAACGTGTATCTGGTTCACATTAAACATATCACGGTAAGTGAACAAGGCCACGGTCTCATCTATTTCAAGCGTAATTTCCGTCCAGTTATGTTGGAAATTGAAGCCGCCACAGTTTAACTGCTTCTCCATCGAGCAGTGATTGTTCTTCCACTATTCAGGCCTTAAACGGCCTGAATAGCGTTTTTTATCAACACTTCCATTAAACTTCTGATTATTTTTGATATTCACCTGATGAATATACTATTAAATTCAATATTAATATCTTTATATTAGTGTGATCGCCAACCAGGAACATATTTTAACCATATAATAATCTACCGTCCTCCGATCACTTGGATAAAGTACATAAAAAAACCACTTTAGCGACAGATCATGTCACTGAACGTCACTGTACATTTCCGAGTGTATTTCAACCAATAATGCTAATCAGAGGCAATCAACTATGAATAAACCCGCATCCATCGGTTTATTACAACAACCCAAGCCGTTCTTTATGATTTTCTTCGTCGAGCTTTGGGAACGATTCGGCTACTACGGCGTACAAGGCGTTCTTGCTGTCTATTTTGTACAAAAATTGGGATTTTCCCAGGAACAAGCGTTTATTACCTTCGGTGCATTCGCCGCGTTGGTTTATGGTTTGATCTCGATTGGCGGTTATGTAGGTGACCACTTACTGGGAACTAAACGAACCATTGTGTTGGGTGCCATTGTCCTGGCAATCGGCTATTTTATGACTGGCCTTTCCATCCTACACCCTGATTTAATTTTCTACGCCTTGGGAACCATCGCCGTTGGTAACGGCCTGTTCAAAGCCAACCCGGCCAGCCTGCTGTCTAAATGCTATCCACCCAAAGATCCTCGTCTGGACGGTGCTTTTACCCTATTTTATATGTCAATCAACCTCGGCTCGCTGTTCTCACTCGCTCTCGCTCCCGTTGTTGCGGAAAAATTTAGTTATGCCGTTACCTACAATATTTGTGGTATTGGCATGATTATTGCCCTGCTGGTCTATATTTTCTGTCGCAATACGGTACGTAATATTGGTTCTGAACCCGACCATCAACGAATCAACTATAAAAACCTATTCTTGGTATTAGCAGGCAGTGTTGCGATGGTTTACGTCTGTGCATGGCTGATGCACAACGTGAAAATAGCGAATATTGTGCTGATTACCCTATCTGTTATCGTGGTGTTTATCTTCTTCCGTGAAGCATTAAAACAGGATAAAGCTGGCCGCAACAAAATGTTTGTTGCTTTCATTTTGATGCTGCAAGCGATTGTATTCTTCATCCTGTATGCTCAGATGCCAACTTCTCTAAACTTCTTCGCCATCCATAACGTTCACCATCAGTTGCTTGGTTTTGACATTAACCCGGTCAGTTTCCAGGCGCTTAACCCGTTCTGGATCGTTGTTGCCAGCCCGATACTCGCCGCCTTATACACTCACTTGGGTGCTAAAGGTAAAGACCTCACAATGCCAGCTAAGTTTACGGTGGGTATGTTCTTGTGCTCTTTAGGTTTCCTGACCGCCGCCGCTGCCGGTTTGTGGTTTGCAGATGAACAAGGTTTGACCTCCCCTTGGTTTATCGTTCTGGTTTATCTCTTCCAAGGCGTCGGTGAATTGATGATCAGTGCGTTGGGCCTGGCAATGATTGCGGCTTTCGTTCCTCAGTACCTGATGGGTTTTATTCTCGGTATGTGGTATTTAACGCAAGCAACTTCCTCTTTACTCGGCGGCTATGTCGCAGCCCTTACGGCCGCACCGAAAGGTATTACGGACCCATTGCAAACATTACCAATCTATACCAGCGTATTCGGCAAAATTGGTATTGCTACTTTTATCGTCGCTATCATCATGGCGGTCACCGTGCCGTGGCTGAACCGTATGATGAGTGAAAAACAAAAAATATGATTTGATCTAAAATAAAAAAACCTCGCCAAAGGAGGAAATACCGCTCGTTTAAGCATTTTTATTCGAGCGGGTAGTACCTTTTTCAAATTTTCCCGCTACTTACGACATAACTTCCAATATTGTGATTTTTGCTAAGAACCTCCGATTAAACACGGATGCTCACTATTTTATTTAATTATTATTACAATTTTTATTATTAGAAGCACAGTTATAAATTTTATTATTGCGTTTACATGCTATTTAAAAAAAATAATAGCACTGTGACTTTCTGAAAGAATTGAGTGAGATCCTGCTATTTTTCAGCCATTTGCGATCAAATTCCATCCAATTATCAGAAATTACATTTGTTGCCTTTTTTTAATGGGTTTTATGATACCCACGATGCCTGGCAACACAGATGTTTTATTTACTTCATATGCTTATAAAAGGAACCCGCATGAACTCACCAATATCCGAACTCCCTGAAGTGTTGAGAAGCCAGTGTGGTTTTAACTGCCTGACAGATATTTGCCACTACTCTTTTAACGAATTCCGTCAGGAAGTCTGTGATCATCTCTCTTGGTCAGAGACTCACAACCTATATCGTGATGCACAACAGGCACAAAAGGATAATCGACTGCATGAAGCACGCATTCTCAAACGTGCTAATCCTCAGTTACAAAATGCAGTGCACCTTGGCATTACTCTCCCTCATGCTGAACTGCAAAGTTACAATAATGAATTTGGTGGCCGTGCCAATCAGTACGCCACTCCGGGTGCAGCCTCTTCTATGTTTTCTCCTGCCGCCTATCTGACTGAACTCTATCGTGAAGCACGTAATTTACACGCCATCGACTCCGTTTATCATCTGGATAATCGTCGCCCAGATCTGAAATCTCTCGCCCTTAGCCAGCAAAATATGGAGACAGAACTTTCTACACTTTCTCTGTCTAATGAGCTGTTGCTGGAAGGGATTAAAAATCAGTCTAAATTAGACAGTCATGCGAAGGTGATGGAAATGCTGTCCACTTTCCGCCCTTCTGGTGCGACGCCCTATCACGATGCTTACGAAAACGTGCGTAAGGTTATTCAATTACAAGATCCCGGTCTTGAACAACTCAATGCATCACCAGCCGTTGCCGGGCTGATGAATCAAGCTTCTCTGCTGGGAATTAATGCCTCTATTTCTCCAGAATTGTTTAATATTCTGACGGAAGAAATTACCGAAAAAAATGCCAAGGATCTCTATAAGAAAAATTTTGGCAATATCGAACCCGCTTCACTGGCAATACCCGTATATCTTAAAAGTTATTATAATTTAAGCGATGAAGAACTTAGTCAGTTTATTGGCAAAAAATACTATTTCGATGCCAATAAACAGGAATATAGTGACAATCAGCTAATCACAAAGATAATCAACAAAGATGGTTCAGTCTATATTTATCGAATTACCCGGGAATATACCGGAAATGCTAATCAAATAAATGAAGTTAGTCTATTTCCTCTTGGAGGTGAGAGTTATCAATTAAACTATAATTTTAAAATGCCAAAAAATGACACCGTTTACCTGAAAATTGAATTAAACGGTGGTAAAGAACTTGCACGAATAAATATAACTCCTCAGATAAATACCAAATACACAGTTGGTATTACATTAACTACAACTGATATTAGCCAGCCATTTGCAATCGGTCTACAACGAGTAGTTAAGGGAGGAGGGTATTATTATGCTACCGCGAAATTTACCGTTGAAAGGTATAACCAATACTCTTTCCTACTAAAACTGAATAAAGCTATTCGTCTGTCCCGCGCAACAGAATTATCACCAATGGTACTAGAGAGAATTATCCTTAGTGTCAATCAAGAACTGGATATTAACGCGGAAGCATTAGGAAAAGTCTTTCTGGTTAAACACTATATGCAGCGTTACGGTATTAACGCAGAAACTGCTTTGATATTATGCAATGCCGCCATTTCACAACGTGCCTATGATAATCAGCCTAGTCAGTTTGATCGTCTATTTAATACCCCACCACTGAATGGACAATATTTTTCCGCTGAGAATGAAGAACTTGATTTAAATCCAGGTAGCGCTGATGATTGGCGCAAAACGGTACTTAAACGTGCGTTTAATGTTGACGATATCTCACTCTATCGCTTGTTAAAAATAGCTAATCATGGCAATTCCAGTGGAAAAATTGCTAATAACACAAAAAATCTTTCTGCTCTCTATCGAATCCAACTACTGGCTGAAATTCACCAATTAACCATTGATGAGCTAGATTTATTACTGGTTGCCACAGGTGAAGAGAAAAATAATTTATCCGAAATCAAAGATAATGAACTGGCCGCCCTGCTTAACAAACTCTACGCTATTACCAACCGGCTACGCGCACAAAAATGGAATGTGTATCAACTGTTTGTTATGGCTACCACCAGCTATGACACCACACTTACACCAGAAATCCAAAACCTGCTAGATACCGTTTATCATGGTTTGCAAAAATTTGATAAGCAACAGGCAAATCTGCTGGATGCCATGTCTCCTTATATCGCCGCTACTCTGCAATTACCCTCCGAGCATGTCGCCCATTCCATGCTCATTTGGGCAGATAAACTAAAACCTGGCAATGGTTCAATAACAGCAGAAAAATTCTGGCTCTGGTTACGGGATAAATACATTCCGGGTTCATCAAAAACATTAGAAATGCAGGAACATATTGTTCAATATTGTCAGGCATTAGCACAATTGGGCATGATTTACCATTCTTCCAGCCTCAGCGAAAACGCTTTTCGCTTATTTGTAACAAAACCAGAGATATTTGGTTTTCCGACCGGAACCGCACCTAATCACGATGCACTATCGTTGGTAATGTTGACACGTTTTGCTGACTGGGTTAATACGCTGAGTACAAAAGCCTCCACTGTGCTGACTGCTTTTGAAAATAAGACATTGACGGCAGAGCAACTAGCTAATGCCATGAATCTTGATGCTAATTTAGTGTCGCAAGCCTCTATTCAGGCACAAGATCATAAACAGATTACTAAAGAAAATGCTTTCTCCAACTGGAAATCTATCGACATCATCCTGCAATGGGTTAATGTCGCAGGTCAATTAAATACCTCCCCACAAGGCGTTTCGGCGTTGGTTGCGCTAGATTATATTCGACCAGTACAGAAAACTCCGACCTATGCCCAGTGGGAAAACGCAGCAGGGGTATTAACCGCCGGATTGAACTCACAACAGGCCGATACTTTGCACGCTTTTCTGGATGAATCCCGCAGCGCTGCATTAAGCACCTATTATATTCGTCAAGTCGCCAAGGCAGCGGCTGCGATTAAAAGTCGCGATGACCTATACCAATATTTGCTGATTGATAATCAGGTTTCCGCCGCCATTAAAACCACTCGGATCGCCGAAGCCATTGCCAGCATTCAACTGTATGTCAACCGAGTACTGGAAAATGTAGAAAAAAATGCTAATTCAGGCGTTATCAGTCGCCAATTCTTTATCGATTGGGATAAATATAATAAGCGTTATAGCACTTGGTCCGGCGTATCCCAATTAGCTTACTACCCGGAAAATTACATTGACCCAACGATGCGCATCGGGCAAACGAAGATGATGGATACGCTGTTGCAATCCGTCAGCCAGAGCCAATTGAATGCCGATACCGTCGAAGACGCCTTTATGTCCTATCTGACATCATTTGAACAGATAGCCAATTTGCAAGTGATTAGCGCTTATCACGATAATATCAATAATGACCAAGGGCTGACCTATTTTATCGGGCGCAGTGAAACTGACGCTGGTGAATATTATTGGCGTAGTGTTGATCACAGTAAATACAGTGGCGGCAAGTTTGCTGCTAATGCCTGGAGTGAATGGAGTAAAATTGATTGCCCGATTAATCCCTATCAGAGCATTATTCGCCCGGTTATTTATAAATCCCGTCTGTACCTGATCTGGCTGGAACGAAAAGAGATTGTTAAACAAAAGGAAAATAGTAATCAAACTGAGACAGATTACCGTTATGAACTGAAACTGGCACATATCCGTTATGATGGCACTTGGAACACGCCAATCACTTTTGATGTCAATAGCAAGATATCTGCTTTAGAAATAGAAAATAAAGCACTCGGTCTCTATTGTGCCAGTAGCCAAAAAGAAGATACTTTGCTGGTATTATTTTATTGCAAGAAACAAAAACTAGATGATTACAAAACTGCCTTGGTAGAGGGAATGCATATTTTCTCTGATATGGTGTCAAAAGACCTGGATAAGTCCAGTCAACAAAGCAAAATTTACCTAAGTAATGTCTATAAACAGTTTGATACCAATAACATTAGAAGGGTAAATAATAGATATACAGAAAATTATGAAGTCCCTTCATCAGTAAATAACCGCAAAGATTATAGTTGGGGAGATTACTACATTAGCCAAGTATATGGCGGAAATATCCCAGTTATCAGCTATCAAGCCACATCAGGTGATTTAAAAATCAATATCTCACCAAGATTAAAAATAATTCATAATGGCCGTGAAGAGCAACAACATTATCAGTGTAACCTGATGAAAAAATACGGTAAGCTCGGTGATAAGTTTATTATCTATACAAATTTGGGTATCCATCCAGAGGCGTCAAGTAAACAGATTTTTTATCCTGTTTATCAATATAGTGGAAACACCAATAATCTAAATGAAGGGCAACTGTTGTTCTATCGGAATAGCAATTCCGGAGTTGTAATTTTAGCGGATGAAACTGAAAATCACCTCTCATATAAAGAAAGTAAAAACAGTTATGATTATATTAAATACATACCAAACGAATCACCTGATTTTAAAAAAAATTTTATAATGTATGACTGGCAAGAAATAATCACTAATGTCCGGGGACCAATAGATATCAATACTGAAATTTCCCCGGCAAAAGTTCAGGTAACAGTAAAAGCGGGCAGTAATGAGCAACCTTTTACAGCAGATAAACACGTTTCCACTCAACCATCACCTAGCCTGGAAGAAATGTATTATCAGTTCAATACTCTCGAAATAGATGGCTCAGGTCTAAATTTTGTTAATAATTCAGCCAGTATTGATGTCACCTTCACGGCATTTGCCGAGGATGGTCGTAAGCTAGGTTCGGAAATTTTCAGTATACCTGTCACTCGTAAGGTTGATACCGCTAATGCTATGACCCTCCACCATAATGAAAATGGTGCGCAATATATGCAATGGGGAGCTTATCGCATTCGCCTTAATACTCTATTTGCCCGCCAATTAGTTGAACGTGCTACTACCGGAATTGATACGATTCTGAGTATGGAAACTCAGAATATTCAGGAACCGATGATGGGAATAGGCGCTTATATAGAATTGTTTATGGATAAATATAACCCTGATATCCACGGTACTAATAAGTCCTTTACGATTATGTATTCTGGTATTTTTAAATCAGGTGATTATTTTCCCATTTATCAGGGAACATTAAGTGATATAACACAAACAACAGTAAGGTTATTCTTACCTCGTCTTGATGATGCTTTTGGAAATAAAGACAACCTCTATGTCTATGCGGTTTATCAAAAGGGAAAAACAAATGATATCCGCTTTGTTAAAAAGGATAATAATGAACCCGCTATACTCGATACAACTCATAACAAAGGCACTTTCCCAGGGCTCGCATCAGCCACCGTCGTACCTTCTTTCACAGAACCGATGAATTTCAGCGGTGCTAACAGCCTCTACTTCTGGGAGCTGTTCTACTACACCCCGATGCTGGTTGCTCAGCGTTTACTACATGAACAAAACTTCGATGAAGCTAACCGCTGGCTGAAATATGTCTGGAGTCCATCAGGTTATATTGTGCATGGTCAAATTCAGAACTATCGGTGGAATGTGCGTCCACTGTTAGAAAATACTAGCTGGAACAGTGATCCCCTGGATTCCGTCGATCCTGACGCAGTAGCACAGCATGATCCCATGCACTACAAAGTTTCGACCTTTATGCGCACTCTTGATCTGCTAATGGCTCGTGGGGATTACGCCTATCGTCAACTGGAACGGGATACGCTCAACGAGGCCAAAATGTGGTATATGCAGGCGCTGAACCTGCTAGGTGATAAACCCTATCTGCCACTCAGTCCAACCTGGGACGATCCACGTCTGGATAAGGCGGCTGACGCTACCACGCAAAAAGCCTACTCCCGCTCAATGGTTGCCCTGCGACAAGGTGCACCAACACCATCATTATTACGCACCGCAAACAGCCTGACCGATCTTTTCCTGCCACAAATCAATGAAGTGATGATGAGCTACTGGCAGACGTTGGAGCAACGGCTGTATAACCTGCGTCATAATCTCGCTATCGACGGTCAACCGCTGTATCTGCCAATGTATGCCACACCGGCAGATCCTAAAGCATTGCTCAGTGCAGCCGTTGCGACTTCTCAAGGTGGAAACCCTCTTCCGCAAGTATCCATATCGCTATGGCGTTTCCCTCACATGTTGGAAAACGCACGCAATATGGTCAGTCAGCTCACTCAGTTTGGCTCCATATTACAAAATATTATCGAACGCCAAGACGCAGAAGCGCTAAATGCCTTACTGCAAAATCAGGCGGCAGAATTGATATTGACCAACCTCAGCATTCAGGACAAAACCATTGAAGAATTGGATGCCGAAAAAGTTGTGCTGGAGAAAACCCGCGCCGGAGCACAATCGCGTTTTGACAGCTACAGTAAGTTGTACGATGAAAATATCAATGCGGGTGAAGATCGCGCGATATCGCTACGTGCCAACGCCGCCAGTCTCACCACAGCGGTTCAAGCATCACGTCTGGCAGGTGCGGCGGCTGATCTGATACCTAACATTTTCGGCCTCGCTGGCGGCGGCAGCCGTTGGGGCGCCATTGCCGAAGCAACAGGCTATGTGATGGAATTCTCCGCTAATGTCATGAACACCGAAGCAGATAAGATTAGTCAGTCTGAAACTTATCGCCGTCGTCGTCAGGAGTGGGAAATCCAGCGTAATAATGCCGAAACGGAATTGAAACAAATTGACGCTCAACTTAACTCATTGACAGTGCGCCGTGAAGCCGCAGTATTGCAGAAAACCAGTCTGAAAACCCAACAAGAACAGACTCAAGCTCAACTGGCCTTCCTACAACGCAAATTTAGCAATCAGGCGCTGTATAACTGGCTGCGCGGTCGACTGGCGGCTATTTACTTCCAGTTCTACGATCTGGCGGTAGCCCGCTGTTTAATGGCTGAATTGGCTTATCGTTGGGAAACTAATGATACCGCTGCTCGCTTCATTAAGCCCGGAGCCTGGCAAGGAACCTATGCCGGTCTGCTCGCTGGTGAAACCTTGATGCTGAGTCTGGCGCAAATGGAAGATGCTCATCTGAAGCGCGATCAACGGGCGCTTGAAGTGGAGCGAACTATTTCACTGGCCGAAGTTTATGCTGGACTATCCAACGATAAATTCAATCTTGCGGAGAAAATCGCAGAATTAGTGACTAAAGGTTCAGGCAGTACTGGCAACGGCGGTAATAAGCTGGCGTTTGGTACCGGTACCGATACCAAAACCTCACTACAAGCGTCAATTTCATTATTAGATCTGAACATTCGCAGCGATTACCCGGTATCCATTGGTAAGATCCGTCGTATCAAACAGATCAGTGTCTCCTTGCCAGCACTATTAGGACCATATCAGGATGTACAGGCAATTCTGTCTTACGGTGGAGATGCCACCGGGTTAGCTAAAGGCTGTAAGGCACTGGCAGTTTCTCACGGGATGAATGACAGCGGTCAATTCCAGCTCGATTTCAATGACGGCAAATTCTTGCCGTTTGAAGGAATTGCCGTTGATGATAAGGGTACACTAGCGTTGAGCTTCCCAAATGCCACCAGCAAGCAGAAAGCTATGTTGCAAACGTTAAACGATATCATTCTGCATATTCGTTACACGATTATTGAATAATCATTCAACATAACACCAAAACAGGCCCCAAAACGGGGCCTGTAAACAGCCAAAATAATGCATTTTCCAAAAGTTTCCTTCCCTCATCACAAAATATTAAACACCTTATTTTTCATAAAATACCATTTATAATAAATGTAATTATTACAATTATTTACTATATATAATTTCAACTATCATGTACGCAATTATATTTTTTGTTATTGCATCACAACGGCTATTTAAAGAAATTATAGATAATAACGTTATGAAATAGTTAATTATTGAATAATATCTTTTTATTTTCCAGTCACTTTCAACCTATTTCATTTTGTTATCAATCGTCATATTTGCTGCCCTATTTTAATGAATTTACTGTATTCATGGGACTCAGGGCAGCATAAGTATTTTATTTATTTAATATTTAAAAGGAATAAACATGAGCACAATCACTCCCGAACTAACACAACAGGCACAAAAAGCTAACCGACTGCATGAGGCAAGTATCCTCAAACGTGCTAATCCCCAATTACAAAATGCGATACATCTTGCTATTACAGAGCCTCATGCTGATCAGCAAGGTTATAACAGTAAATTTGGTGGCCGCGCCAGCCAGTATGTCCCCCCCGGCGCAGTTGCTTCCATGTTCTCTCCCGCCGCTTATCTGACCGAACTTTATCGCCAGGCGCGGGATTTACATGCAGAAAGTTCCCTTTATCATCTGGATAAACGCCGCCCGGATCTAAAATTACTGCCACTCAGTCAGCAAAATATGGATGATGAAGTTTCTACACTCTCTCTGTCCAATAAAGTGCTGCTGGAAGGGATTAAGACGCTGACCGGACAAAAAAACCATACTGATGTGATGAAAGCGCTATCAACCTTTCGCCCTGCTGGTTCGATGCCATATCACGATGCTTATGAAAATATATGCAAAGTTATTCAGTTACAAAATCCAGTATTCGACCAGTTTAGCCCATCCCCAGAAACAGATATCGCTAAACTGAAATATCAAACTTCCCTGTTGGGGATTAATATCTCCATCTCTCCAGAACTATTTAATATCCTAACAGAGCAGATTACAGATGACGAAGAAGAGATTAAAAAGTTCTATAAAAAAAACTTTGACGATATTCAGCCCTCTTTAATGGCAACGCTAGAATACCTAAAAATCTATTATAATTTGACTGATGAAGAAGTTAACCAGTTTATTGATCAACGAAATATTAGGCTAATACATGAGGAAATGAATTCCGAATATGGTAGCCAACAACCGGCTCAATATTATCTACTCAGGCTTAATAAGATTATTCTTCTGTCACGAGCCACAGAAATGGCACCGGAACTCCTTAAAAACATTGCCTTTAGTAGAACTTATCAGGAAATATCCCAACCTATAGAAATCACCCTGGAATATAGCCCTACTATATACGATGACCTGAACGATATACCAGACATCAATATAGAGATATTAAAGAAAATCTTTCGCGTTAAATACTATATGCAACGTTACGGTATTGATGCTGAGACTGCATTGATTCTGTGCAATACACCAATTTCACAAAATTACTATAGCCGTAGCCCCGATCAATTTAGTCGTTTATTTAATACCCCACCATTGAATGGTCAGGATTTTCACGTTTGGGATGAAGAGATTGATTTAAGCCAAAACAATACTGATAACCAACAAAAAGAAGTGCTTAAACGGGCATTTAATGTCGATGATATCCCGCTTTATCAATTATTAAAGATGACTCATCGTGACAATGACAATGGAAAAATAACCAATAACTTAACTAATATTTCTTATCTCTATTTGACCAAATTACTAGCAGATGTCCATCAGTTAACTGTTAATGAGCTGAATTTACTGCTAGTTGCCATAGGTGAAGGATCAACCAGTTTATCTGGGATCAATGATGACAATCTGGCTGTTCTGATCGACAAACTTTATAGCATTACCCAGTGGGCGCGTACACAGAAATGGAATACGTACCTGTTGTTTATGATGACCACCTCCAACTATAACAAAAACCTGACGCCAGAAATCCAGAATCTGCTAGATACTGTCTACAATGGTTTGCAAGGCTTTAACAGTGAGAACGAGGCAAATCTCCTGTTGAAGATCTCTCCTTATATCGCCGCCGTTCTACAATTGCCATCTGAAAATGCCGCTCACTATGTACTCATTTGGGCAGATCAACTAAAACCGGGCGCTGGTGCAATGACAGCAACAAAATTCTGGGAATGGTTACAAGCTCAACACAATCCAAAACAATCAACTGCTGTCACACCAGAACAAGCAGCCCAATATTGCCAATGTCTGGCACAACTAGCGCTGATTTATCGTTCCATCGGCCTTAGCGAAAACACTTTACGTCTGTTTGTCACACAACCGCAACTTTTTGGTCTTACCGCAGGAACAGCGTCAACACACAATGCATTATCACTGATCATGCTAACCCGGTTTACTGACTGGGTTAACTCTCTGGGTGAAAACGCCTCTTCTGTATTGACCGAATTTGAAAAGGGAACATTAGAGGTAAAACAGTTGGCTGATGCCATGAATCTTGATAAAAATCTACTGGAGCAAGCCAAGACTCAAGCCAAAGTTAATTTCTCCAACTGGTCATCTATCGATACTATCCGGCAATGGGTTAATATCGCGCGTCAATTGAACATGTCTCCGCAGAGCGTTTCAGATCTGGTGGAATTATTAACCTCAACCCTCCCCCTGGCCTATAACAAGTGGGAAAACGTCGCTGCGATATTAACCACCGGGTTGGACACCCAAAAGGCCAATGCTCTGCACACCTTTCTGGATGAGTCTCGCAGTACTGCATTAAGCAATTACTATATTCATAAGGTTGCTAACACAGATGTAAAAATTAAAAACCGTGATGATCTGTACCAGTATTTATTGATTGATAATCAGGTTTCCACCGCGATAAAAACGACTCAGATTGCTGAGGCAATCTCCAGTATCCAGTTATATATTAACCGGGCATTGAAAAACATGGAGGGAAACGCGGTTTCGCAGGTTGTCACCCGGCCATTTTTTACTGATTGGGATCAATACAACAAACGCTACAGCACCTGGGCCGGCATTGCTAAGCTTGTCTACTACCCTGAAAATTACATCGATCCGACGATACGAATTGGGCGAACAAAAATGATGGATACGTTGCTGCAATCCATCAGCCAGAGTCAATTAAATACCGACACGGTAGAAGACGCCTTTATGTCTTATCTGACGTCGTTCGAACAGGTGGCTAATCTGGAAATCGTCAGCGCCTATCATAACAACGCCAACAGTGATCAAGGATTAACCTATTTTATCGGGCACAGTAAAACGGAAGTGAATCAATATTATTGGCGTAGCGTGGATCACAATAAATTCAGCGACGGTAAGTTCCCTGCTAACGCCTGGAGTGAGTGGAACAAAATTGATTGTCCAATAAATCCCTATAAGAGCACTATCCGTCCGGTAATTTTCCAATCCCGCCTGTATCTGATCTGGCTGGAACAGAAGAAAATTACTAAACAGGCAGATAATAATCAAACCGTCGAAGATTATTATTATGAACTAAAACTAGCACATATCCGTTATGACGGTACCTGGAGCACACCAATCAGCTTTGATATGAATGACAGAATCCCCGATGTTTTGAAAATGTCTAAGTCGAAGTTATTAGAGATATCGAAGCTATTAGAACAATTGAAAAAATACCAAGAACAATTAGAAGAAAAACTGGAAAAAGAGCAGAAAAATCAGGAATGGCTGAGATCACAGGGGATAATGCCACTGAAACCACTACTGATTCCACCGGAGCCACAGGAACCACTAAAAAAATCGGACTTGAGGGAATTACAAATACAATGGCAGCAGAAACTGGAACGATGGGAGCAGAAACTGGAACAACCGCCAACTCAGATAGATATATATAATCACCTGAAAGAACTGAATCAACAGGAGATACAGAAGCAACAAAATTTTCTGGAACAACAACTAGGATTCTATTGTGCAAATCATCAAGACAATAAATTGCTGGTAATGTTTTATCAAAAACAGGATGTTTGGAATAAATACACAACAGAAGCACCAATAAAAGGGCTACATATCTCTTCAAATATGCTATCTGAAGATACAAATCTTGGAGATTATATAACTCACATTCGTAAACAATTTGATACCAATACTGAGGCCAATTGCATCATAAAGGTTAATAACCGGTATGAAATCTCTTCATTAGCAGAAACGGATAACGATAATATCCTGACTGTTCACAATGATATAAACGGGGCGCAATATATGCAGTGGGGAGGTTATCGTATCCGCCTTAATACGCTGTTCGCCCGTCAATTAGTCAGTCGCGCCACCACTGGAATTGATACTATTCTGAATATAGAGACCCAGAATATTCAGGAGCCTATTTTATGGAATGATAATTTTATTGCAACATTACCAATATATAGCCCAAGTTTTCACGGTAATAGCAAAAATATCACAATAATGTTAGGCAATGATATAGAAAAACCTGACGAAGAAAATATCATTTATCAGGGTGAATTAAAGGATGAAATTCAATTAATTGATCTTTCCAAAACTTATATATCCGTCATAAATGGTAGTAATAGTACTAAGCCAGGAAATGAGCAGGAGAGTGGCGACTGTTGGATTTATTTATTTGTAAAATACTCTGAAGAACCAAGATACATTGGAGAGTTTTGGTTTATTAATAAAACTAATTTTCAAGGTTATTATCCAAAAGGCTATAGGGAAAATATTGATCCTATTTTTACAGAAAATAAATTGGGAACCGAACCCATGGATTTCAGCGGTGCCAACAGTCTCTATTTCTGGGAACTGTTCTACTATGTCCCAATGTTGATTACTCAACGTTTGCTACATGAACAAAACTTCGATGAAGCTAACCGTTGGCTGAAATATGTATGGAACCCATCCGGTTATATTAAACATGGTCAGATTCAGCACTACCACTGGAATGTTCGCCCATTATTGGAAGATACCCGTTGGAACGATGATCCACTAAATTCAGTCGATCCTGATGCTGTAGCACAATATGATCCAATGCATTACAAAGTCGCTACCTTTATGCGTACTCTTGATCTGTTGCTGGACCGTGGCGATTACGCCTATCGTCAGTTAGAACGAGACACGCTTAACGAAGCTAAGATGTGGTATATGCAGGCACTGCATCTGTTAGGCGATAAACCTGATTTATCGTTCAGTTCAGAGTGGGGTAAGCTGAGTTTAGGTGATGCGGCCAAAACGGAAAAACAAGAGCAACACGCCCAAGCAATGTCCGCCCTGCGACAAGGTGATGTTAGTCGGCACAACAATCCGACAGATCTTTTCTTGCCACAGGTCAATGAAGTGATGCAAAACTACTGGCAGAAACTGGAACAACGGCTGTACAACCTACGCCATAACCTCTCTATCGACGGCCAACCGCTACATCTGCCTATTTACGCTACACCAACGGATCCAAAAGCATTACTTAGCGCCGCTGTCGCTAGCTCCCAGGGTGGAGCGGCTCTATCTCAGCCATTTATGTCACTGTGGCGTTTCCCACACATGCTGGAAAACGCGCGTAGTATGGTAAGCCAGCTCACTCAATTCGGCTCTACGCTACAAAATATTATCGAACGTCAGGATGCGGAAGCTTTAAACACGCTCTTGCAGAATCAAGCAGCCGAACTGATATTGACTAATCTCAGCATACAGGACAAAACCATCGCAGAGCTGGATGCGGAAAAAACCGTACTAGAAAAATCCAAAGCCGGGGCACAATCACGCTTTGACAGCTACAAAAAGTTATACGACGAAAATATCAATGCGGGTGAAAACCGGGCTATGACATTGCATGCCTCCGTTGCCGGCCTCGGCACCGCCCTGCAAGCATCACGTCTGGCAGGTGCCGCACTGGATCTGGCACCCAACATTTTCGGTCTCGCTGATGGCGGTAGCCGTTGGGGAGCGATTGCCGAAGCAACAGGTAATGTCATGGAATTCTCCGCCAGTGTGATGAACACCGAAGCAGACAAAATCAGCCAGTCCGAAGCCTATCGCCGTCGTCGTCAAGAGTGGGAAATCCAGCGCAATCATGCCGAAACAGAGATAAAACAGATCGATGCTCAACTTCAATCACTGGCAATACGCCATGAAGCTGCGGTGTTGCAGAAAACCAGCCTGAAAACCCAACAGGAACAAACCCACGCACAATTGGTCTTCCTACAACGTAAATTCAGTAATCAAGCGTTGTACTACTGGCTACGTGGTCGGCTAGCTACTATTTATTTCCAATTTTACGATTTGGCCGTAGCGCGTTGTCTGATGGCTGAAATGGCTTATCGTTGGGAGACTAATGATGCTGCGGCAAGCTTTATCAAACCCGGCGCCTGGCAGGGAACCCATGCTGGTTTACTGGCTGGTGAAACCTTGATGCTGAATTTGGCACAAATGGAAGATGCCCATTTGAGGTGGGATCAACGCGCTCTGGAAGTGGAACGTACTGTTTCATTAGTAGACGTTTATACTGAGCCTAATAACGATAGAATTGATTTGACAGCCAAAATCACTGACTTACTCGAAAAAAGTAAAGGTAACTTTGGCAATGACAATAATGGCATCCGTCTCCATGACAATAAATTGATAGCCACAGTCAATCTTGCCAGTCTGAAAATTCATGAAGACTACCCGGCATCTGCTAACGAAACCCGACGCATCAAGCAGATCAGTGTCACCTTACCAGCCCTATTAGGACCATATCAGGATGTACAAGCCATTCTGTCCTACGGAGGAAGTGAAACCGGGTTAGCTGAAAGCTGTAAATCACTGGCGATCTCTCATGGGATAAATGACAGTGGTCAATTCCAGTTGGATTTTAACAATGGCAAGTTCCTGCCGTTTGAAGGGATAGCGATTAACGATACCGGCATATTAACACTCAGTTTTCCGAATGCGACTGACAAACAAAAAAACATGTTGCAGACACTGAGTGATATCATTCTGCATATTCGCTACACCATCCGCCAATAACCACCTCAATTAAATACTAAAAACAGGCTCCTAAACGGGGCCTGAACTTTGCACGCATATACACCACACTCAAAGTCCACTTTCTTACCTGCCCAACGCTCGTTATAACAGAGATACTTTCTTTTCTAGTGAGTCCGATTGCCCACTATAAAATATCAACCCTCTTCTTTTTCATAGTATACATATGTAACAAATGCAACTATTTCAATTCGTTATTGTTAATAAACCACATTACTTACAATGCAATTATAAATTTTGTTATTGCATAACAATGACCATTTAAATAAATAATAACGTAACGAAATAGTTGATGGTTAAATGGTGTTTTTTACCTGACCGTTATTTTCAACCTAATTTCAGACCGCTATCAGAAGTTACCTATGTTGCCTTTATTTCGATGGATATCAATGACCTTATTTATATCCATGATACTCAAGCCAGCATAAATGTTTTATTGACCTAACATTTAAAAGGAATAAACATGAACATACTCAAGCCAGAATATCAACGCGCATTGGGTGCAGATTTTAATAATCTAACCGATATTTGCCATCTCTCTTTTGAAGAGCTTCGCAAAAAAGTGAAGGACAAACTCTCATGGTCACAGACCCAGAGCTTATATTTCGAAGCACAACAAGTACAAAAGGATAATCGCCTGCATGAAGCCCGCATTCTGAAACGTGCCAATCCTCATTTACAAAGTGCGGTCCATCTTGCCCTGACAACACCTCATGCCGACCAGCAAGGTTATAATAGCCGATTTGGCAACCGCACTAGTCAATATGCAGCCCCTGGCGCCATTTCTTCCATGTTTTCTCCCGCGGCTTATTTGGCTGAACTTTATCGTCAAGCACGGAATTTACATGACGAAAATTCTATTTATCATTTGGATACACGGCGTCCGGATCTACAATCATTAGTGCTCAGCCAGAAAAATATGGATACGGAGATTTCCACGCTTTCTCTGTCTAATAACATGTTGCTAGAGGGTATTAAAACTCAGCCTGATTTGGGCAGCCACGCTAAGGTGATGGAAAAATTATCTACTTTCCGCACTTCTAGCTCTCTGCCATATCACGATGCTTATGAAAGCGTGCGTAAGGTTATTCAATTACAGACACCTATCTTTGAACACGTTAGTACATCACCAGAAACGACTATTGATGAATTAAAGTATCAAGCTTCTCTGTTGGAGATTAATGCTTCTGTCTCCCCTGATTTATTTAATATTTTGACAAGCATGGCTACAGAAGACAACGTTCAAGACCTTTATCTGCTGAGCTTTGGTGATATTAAACCTTCTCTAATGATCAGACCAGAACAGTTGAAAAATTATTATCATCTGACAGATCAAGAAGCCGACCAATTTATTAAGAAGGAAGAGATTACACGAGTACATGAACTGATAGAGAATGAAGAGAGTGAAGATTGTGAAAAACCAGCTAAATACTATTTGCTGAGACTCAATAAATTTATTAGTCTTTCAAGGATAACAAAACTCCCCCTAACCATTATTCAAAGCATTATTCTTAGTAGTACCGATGAATCTCCACCTGAAAAATATAAAGATGATGAAACATATGACATCATAGAAGCTCCTGCCCCCCCACAATACAATGAATTTCGTGACAAGCCAGATATTAATACAAAGGTATTAAAGAAAGCGTTTCGTGTTAAATACTATATGCAACGTTACGGTGTTGATGCCAAGACTACGTTGAGATTGTGCAAAATATCAACTTTAGAAGATGATAATACTACCCATCCTTCTCCCCCAGATCTAGCCAAATTACTAGCAGATATCCATCAATTAACTATTAATGAGCTAGATTTACTGCTGGTTGCCATAGGCAAAGAAAGAATAACCGATTTACCCAAGATCAATGAGACTGATCTAATCACGCTAATTGATAAACTCTATGCCGTTACCCATTGGCTATGTACACGGAAGTGGAGCGTATATCAGTTATTTGCGATGACCACCACTGACTATAACAAAACTCTAGTCCCGGAAATACACAACTTACTCGATACTGCATATAACGGTCTGCAAGATTTTGACAAGAAAAAGGTAAAAACCAAAGAAGAGCTGTTAAAAGCCATATCTCCTTATATCGCCCCCGCTTTGCAATTACCATCTGAACATGCGGCATATTCCATACTCACCTGGGCAGATAAGCTGGAACCCGGCACAGGAAAAATGACAGCGGAAAAATTATGGAACTGGTTGCGGAAAAATCCCGTTACAGCTCAACCTGAATTCCAAAAACAAGCTGAACCCGTGGTCCAGTATTGCCAGTGTCTAGCACAACTGGCACTGATTTACCGTTCTATCGGCCTTAACGAAAGTACCTTACGTCTGTTTGTGACAAAGCCGCGACTCTTTGTTATCAAAGCCAAAGCAACTGAGACAACTGGAACAATACCAGCACATGATGTATCAACACTAATGACACTAATGCGTTTTGCTGACTGGATTAACTCATTAGGTGAAAATGCCTCTTCTGTACTGACCGAATTTGAAAAAGGAACATTAACAGCAGAACTATTGGCTAAAGCCATGAATCTTGATGAAAATCTGCTGTCGCAAGCCAAAACTCAGGCACTAACTAATTTCTCCAACTGGCCATCCATTGATATCATCCGACAATGTATTAGCATCTCGCATCAATTGAACATCTCTCCACAAGACGTTTCTGAGCTGGCTAAAATGCTGGTCACAGAATCGCCCTCCAATGACTACACTCAATGGGAAAACGTCGCTGCGATATTAACCGCCGGGCTGGACACCCAAAAAGCCAATACTCTACATGCGTTTCTGGATGAGTCTCGCAGTACCGCGTTAAGCGCGTACTCTATTTATTTTCATAACCAAAAAGATCGAGAAGAAAGAAAACATACGGTAATTAAAAACCGGGATGACCTATATCAATACTTACTGATCGATAACCAAGTTTCCTCTTCCATCAAAACCACGGAGATTGCGGAAGCTATCGCCAGTATCCAACTGTATATTAACCGCGCGTTGAAAAATATGGAGGGAGATACTGTCACAAGTGTTACCAGCCGCTCATTCTTCACCAACTGGGATAAATATAACAAACGCTACAACACCTGGGCCGGTATCGCTAAACTCCTTTACTACCCAGAAAATTACATCGATCCGACGCTACGTATTGGTCAGACAAAAATGATGGATGCACTACTGCAATCCATCAGCCAAAGCCAATTAAATACCGATACCGTAGAAGATGCCTTTAAATCTTACCTGACATCATTCGAACAGGTGGCTAATCTGGAAATCCTCAGCGCCTATCATGACAACATTAATAATGACCAAGGATTGACCTATTTTATCGGACGCAGTAAAACAGAAGTCAATCAATATTATTGGCGCAATGTGGATCACAATAAATTCAGCGAAGGTAAATTCCCCGCTAATGCCTGGAGTGAGTGGCACAAAATTGACTGCCCAATTAACCCCTACAAAGATACTATCCGCCCGGTAGTCTACCAATCCCGCCTGTATATTACCTGGCTGGAACAGAAAAAGACGGCTAAACAGGAAGGTGACAAAACCACCTCTGGTTATTATTATGAATTGAAACTAGCACATATTCGTTATGACGGTACCTGGAATACACCGGTCACTTTTGATGTGAATAATAAAATATCTACTTTAAAATTGGGTAATGAAGCCCCCGGATTTTATTGTGCAGGTTATCAGGGTGAAGACACTTTGCTAATCATGTTTTATAGCAAAAAAGATAAATTGGATGATTATACTGCTGTTTCAATGCAAGGATTATATATCTTCTCCAATATGTCTTCCAAAGATATGTCCTCTGAACAGAGTAATAGTTATCGGAATAACAGCTACAAACACTTCGATACAAACAATATCAGAAGAGTAAATAATCGTTATGCAGAAAAATACGAGATCCCCTCGTCAATAAATAATAATGGTTATGATTGGGAAGAGCACTACCTCAGTATGGTGTATGGCGGAAATATTTCAGCCATCAGCCTAGAATCTACATCAAATAACTTAAAAATCCGAATTTCACCAAAGTTAAGAATTATTCATAATGGATATGAGGGTCAGCAACGCAATCAATGCAACCTGATGAAGAAATACGGTAAGCTTGGTGATAAATTTATTATTTATACTACGCTAGGTATTAATCCAAATAACTTATCAAATAAAAAATTCATCTATCCTGTTTATCAATATGGGGACACTACCAAAAAAGGGAAGCTACTATTTTATCGGGATAGTACCACTAACTTTGTAAGAGCCTGGTTCCCTATTCCTGGATCACAACAAGCACAAGAAATATCCACAGATAATATCAGTGGTAATGATGGCTATATCACCCATTCGCTTACAGACGAAGGATTATTCACAAAATATTTCTATATGGATGACCACGGCGGTATTGATACCGATGTTTCTGGACCAATAAACATCAATACAACCATTCTCCCGGAAAAAGTTCAGGTAAAAGTGAATTCTGGCAGTCAGAGTAATCAGCAGAACACTTTTACAGCTAAAACACACGGTTCTAATACACCATTACCCAGCTTCGAAGAGATGATTTATCAGTTCCGTCCTCTCGAAATAGACGTTTCGAATCTGAATTTTATTAATAATTCAGCGAGTGTTGATATCACCTTTACCGCATTTGCTGAGAAATTTGACGGTGATAATAATGATCGTAAGCTGGGAGAGGAACATTTCAGTATTCCTATTACTAAGAAAGTCAATACGGATGATGTCCTATCCCTTCACAGCGATCCTAGCGGGGCGCAATATATGCAGCGGGGAGACTCTCATATTCGCCTTAATACGCTATTTGCCCGTAAATTAATTAGCCGCGCCAACGCTGGCATTGACACTATTTTGAGCATGGAAACTCAAAATATTCAGGAACCTAAATTAGGGGAAAATTCACCTAATGCTACGGAACCAATGGACTTCAACGGCGCCAACAGCCTCTATTTCTGGGAACTGTTCTACTATACCCCGATGTTGATTGCTCAGCGTTTGCTACACGAACAAAACTTCGATGAAGCTAATCGTTGGCTGAAATATGTCTGGAATCCGGCTGGCTATATTGTCAATGGTCAAATGCAGCATTACCGTTGGAATGTCCACCCATTACAAGAAGACACCAGTTGGAACGATGATCCACTGGATTCGGTCGATCCTGATGCTGTAGCGCAACATGACCCAATGCACTACAAAGTCGCCACCTTTATGCGCACCCTTGATCTGTTGATCGAACAGGGAGATTACGCCTATCGCCAATTGGAGCGGGACACACTCGCCGAAGCCAAAATGTGGTATATGCAGGCGCTACATCTATTGGGTGATAAACCTCATCTACCCCTCAGTTCAACATGGAGTGATCCAACGCTAGAAAAGGCCGCAGATCTTGAAAAACAACAGGCGCATGCCAAAGCAATAGCAGATTTACGACAAGGCCAGCCTACAAGTGGAAGCAACACAGATCTTTTCCTGCCACAAGTCAACGAAGTGATGCTGAGCTACTGGCAGAAACTAGAACAACGGTTGTATAACCTGCGCCATAACCTCTCGATTGATGGTCAACCTTTACATCTGCCTATTTTCGCAACCCCGGCAGATCCAAAAGCGTTGCTCAGCGCCGCTGTCGCCAGTTCACAAGGAGGAAGCAATCTTCCGTCAGAATTTATATCAGTGTGGCGTTTCCCACATATGCTGGAAAATGCCCGCAGTATGGTCAGTCAGCTAACCCAATTCGGCTCCACGTTACAAAATATTATCGAACGTCAGGATGCCGAGGCATTAAACACGCTGTTGCAGAATCAGGCGGCAGAACTGATATTGACCAATCTCAGCATACAGGACAAGACCATTGAAGAGCTGGATGCTGAAAAAACGGTACTGGAAAAAACCCGCGCCGGCGCCCAGTCGCGTTTTGATAGCTACAGCAAATTCTACGATGAAGATATCAACGCGGGCGAGAAACAGGCAATGGTGTTGCGTGCTTCCGTCGCTGGCATCTCTACTGCCCTTCAAGCATCACATCTGGCGGGCGCGGCACTTGATCTGGCCCCCAACATCTTCGGCTTCGCTGATGGTGGTAGCCATTGGGGAGCAATTGCCCAAGCCACAGGTAATGTCATGGAATTCTCCGCCAGTGTCATGAACACCGAAGCGGATAAAATCAGCCAGTCTGAAGCCTACCGTCGGCGTCGTCAGGAATGGGAAATTCAACGTAATAACGCCGAGTCAGAGCTGAAACAAATCAATGCTCAGTTTCAATCACTGGCAGTACGCCGTGAAGCCGCAGTATTGCAGAAAACCAGCCTGAAAACCCAACAAGAGCAGACTCATGCACAACTGACCTTCCTGCAACATAAATTCAGCAATCAAGCGCTGTACAACTGGCTACGTGGTCGACTGTCCGCCATTTACTTCCAGTTCTATGATTTAGCGGTAGCCCGTTGTTTGATGGCCGAAATGGCCTATCGTTGGGAAGCTAAAGATGCCGATGCACGCTTTATCAAGCCCGGCGCTTGGCAGGGAACCCATGCGGGTTTGCTTGCGGGTGAAACCTTAATGCTGAATCTGGCACAAATGGAAGATGCCCACCTGAAACAGGAGCAGCGCGTACTGGAGGTAGAACGCACCGTTTCGCTGGCAGAAGTCTATGCTAAATTACCGCAAGATAAATTTATCCTGACTCAAGAAATAGAGAAGTTGGTGAGTAAAGGCTCAGGCAGTGTCGGCAAGGATAGTAATAAGCTGGCGTTTAGTACCGATACCAATACCTCCCTAGAAGCGTCCATTTCGTTATCTGCCTTGAACATTAGCAGCGATTATCCGGATTCTATTGGTAAAACCCGTCGTATTAAACAGATCAGCGTTACCCTGCCCGCTCTACTAGGACCCTATCAGGATGTGCAAGCGATATTGTCTTACGACGATAAAACAGGATTAGCCAAAGGCTGTGAAACATTGGCTGTTTCCCACGGTATGAATGACAGCGGTCAATTCCAACTGGATTTCAACGATGGCAAGTTCCTGCCGTTCGAAGGGATTGACGTGAATAAGGGGACATTGACGCTGAGCTTCCCTAATGCGACTCACAAACCCAATGAACCCAAGAAACCGGGCAAACAACAAGCCATGCTGGAGAGTCTGAACGACATCATTCTGCATATTCGCTACACCATTCGCCAATAACGATTTTAATTAAGTGCTAAAACAGGCCCCTAAGCGGGGCCTGCAAGGAGTCTTACATGCAAAATTCACAAGATTTCAGTATTACAGAACTATCATTGCCCAAAGGGGGAGGCGCTATCACGGGAATGGGGGAAGCATTAACCCCCACCGGACCGGATGGCATGGCCGCGCTGTCTCTACCGTTACCTATCTCTGCCGGGCGTGGTTATGCTCCGTCACTCGCCCTGAACTACAACAGCGGCGCTGGTAACAGTCCATTTGGTTTGGGTTGGGATTGCAACGTTATGACCATCCGCCGCCGCACCCACTTTGGCGTTCCCCATTATGATGAAACCGATACCTTTCTGGGGCCAGAAGGCGAGGTATTGGTGGTAGCGGATCAATCCCGCGACGAATCGACATTACAAGGTATTAATCTGGGCGCCACCTTTACCGTTACCGGATACCGTTCCCGTCTGGAAAGTCATTTCAGCCGATTAGAATATTGGCAGCCCAAGACAACAGGCAAAACAGATTTTTGGCTGATATATAGCCCAGATGGACAGGTACATTTACTGGGTAAATCACCTCAAGCGCGGATCAGTAATCCGTCCAAAACGACACAAACAGCACAATGGCTGCTGGAAGCCTCTGTATCACCACATGGTGAACAAATTTATTATCAATATCGTGCCGAGGATGACACCGGTTGCGAAGCTGATGAAATTACGCTCCATCCACAGGCCACAGCGCAACGTTACCTACACATCGTGTATTACGGCAATCGGACAGCCAGCGAAACGTTACCCGGTCTGGATGGCAGCGCCCCATCACAAGCAGACTGGTTATTCTATCTGGTATTTGATTACGGTGAACGCATTAACAACCTGAAAACGCCACCCGCATTTTCGACTACAGGTAGCTGGCTTTGTCGTCAGGATCGTTTTTCCCGTTATGAATATGGCTTTGAGATTCGTACCCGCCGCTTATGCCGTCAGGTATTGATGTACCATCGCCTGCAAGCACTGACTAACCAGATAAAAGATCACAATGAGCCAGCATTGGTTTCACGCCTGATACTCAATTATGACGAAAGCGCGATCGCCAGTACGCTGGTATTCGTTCGTCGAGTAGGACACGAGCAAGACGGTACTGCCGTTACCTTGCCACCATTAGAATTGGCATATCAGGATTTTTCACCGCAACATAACGCTCGCTGGCAGCCGATGGATGTACTGGCAAACTTCAATACCATTCAGCGCTGGCAGCTAGTTGATCTGAAAGGCGAAGGATTACCCGGCCTGTTATATCAAGATAAAGGTGCCTGGTGGTACCGTTCCGCGCAGCGCCTGGGTGAAATTGACTCAGATGCCGTCACTTGGGAAAAAATGCAACCTTTGTCGGTTATCCCTTCCTTACAAAGTAACGCCTCCCTGGTCGATATCAACGGAGACAGCCAACTTGACTGGGTTATCACCGGACCGGGATTACGGGGATATCATAGTCAACGCCCAGATGGCAGTTGGACACGTTTTACTCCACTCAACGCTCTGCCAGTGGAATATACTCATCCACGTGCGCAACTGGCGGATTTAATGGGAGCCGGGCTTTCTGATTTAGTGCTGATCGGCCCTAAGAGTGTGCGTTTATATGCCAATACTCGCGACGGCTTTGCCAAAGGAAAAGATGTGGTGCAATCCGGTGATGTCACACTGCCAGTACCGGGCGCCGATTCGCGTAAGTTAGTGGCGTTTAGTGATGTACTGGGTTCCGGTCAGGCACATCTGGTTGAAGTGAGCGCGACTCAAATCACCTGCTGGCCTAATCTGGGACACGGACGTTTTGGTCAACCTATTACCCTTCCGGGATTCAGCCAACCAGAAGTGACGTTTAATCCTGCTCAGGTTTATCTAGCCGACCTAGATGGCAGCGGCCCAACTGACCTGATTTATGTTCACACAAACCGTTTGGATATCTTCCTGAATAAAAGCGGCAACGGTTTTGCCAAACCAGTGACACTGCCCTTCCCGGAAGGTCTGCGTTTTGATCATACCTGTCAGTTACAAGTGGCCGACGTACAAGGGTTAGGCGTAGCCAGCCTGATACTGAGCGTGCCACATATGGCTCCCCATCACTGGCGTTGTGATCTGACCAACGAAAAACCGTGGCTACTCAGCGAAATGAACAACAACATGGGGGCTCATCATACCTTGCGTTACCGTAGTTCCGCCCAGTTCTGGTTGGATGAAAAAGCCTCGGCACAGTCTGCCGGACAAACACCGGTTTGTTATCTACCCTTCCCGGTACACACCCTACGGCAAACGGAAACAGCGGATGAAATTAGCGGCAACAAATTAGTCACGACACTGCGTTATGCTCGTGGCGCCTGGGATGGACGTGAGCGGGAATTTCGCGGATTTGGTTATGTTGAGCAGACAGACAGTCATCAACTGGCCCAAGGCAACGCGCCAGAACGCACCCCACCCGCGCTGACCAAAAACTGGTATGCCACCGGATTGACTGTAATAGATAACACATTATCGACAGAGTATTGGCGTGGCGATGATCAGGCTTTTGCCGGTTTTTCATCACGCTTTACGACTTGGAAAGATGACCACGATGTTCTGCTAACACCGGAAGATGATAACAGTCAGTACTGGCTAAACCGGGCACTGAAAGGTCAACTGCTACGTAGTGAACTGTACGGGAAGGATGACAGCGCACAGGAAGAAATTCCCTACACGGTTACTGAATTTCGTCCACAAGTACGTCAGTTACAGCAGGCAGATAGCCAATACCCTGTACTTTGGTCATCTGTAGTTGAAAGCCGCAACTATCACTACGAACGTATCGCCAGCGACCCGCAATGCAGCCAAGAGATTACGCTATCCAGTGATCTATTTGGTCAACCGCTAAAACAGGTTTCGGTACAGTATCCACGCCGCCAGCAACCGGCAATCAGTCCGTATCCTGACACGTTGCCTGATACTTTGTTAGCCAACAGCTATGATGACCAGCAACGACAATTACGACTCACCTATCAACAGTTCAGCTGGCATCATCTGACCGACAATACCGTTCGGGTGTTGGGATTACCAGATAGTACTCGCAGTGATATCTTCACTTACAGTACTCAAGATGTACCTACCAAAGGTTTAGATCTGAAAATCCTGAGTGGTGAAAATGGTCTGATTGCGAATAATAAACCACGTGAATACCTCGGCCAGAAAAAAACCGTTTATACCAATGGGCAAAATGCAACGCCATTGCAAACGCCAACACGACAAGCGCTGGTTGCCTTTATCGAGACAACGGTATTTAGTCAATCCACACTATCAGCGTTTGATGGGAGTATCCCATCGGCTCAATTGTCAACGACGCTGGAGCAAGCCGGATACCAACAAACAAATTATCTATTCCCTCGCACTGGAGAAGATAAAGTCTGGGTAGCCCGTCATGGCTATACCGATTACGGTACAGCCGCACAGTTCTGGCGCCCGCAAAAACAGAGCAACACCCAACTCACGGGCAAAATCACACTAACCTGGGATGCGAACTATTGCGTTGTAACACAAACCCAGGATGCGGCTGGACTGACAACCTCAGCCAGATATGACTGGCGTTTTCTGACCCCGGTACAACTCACGGATATCAATGACAATCAACACCTTATCACGCTGGACGCACTGGGCCGGCCAATCACACTGCGCTTTTGGGGAACTGAAAACGGCAGGATGACCGGTTACTCTTCACCGGAAAAAACATCGTTTTCTCCACCATCCGATGTGGACGCCGCCATTGAGTTAAAAAAACCGCTCCCTGTAGCACAGTGTCAAATCTACTCCCCCGAAAGCTGGATGCCAGCATTAGGTCAGAAAACCCTCAATAAACTGACGGAGCAAGACCGGAAAAAGTTATATAACGCCCGAATCATCACCGAAGACGGACGTCTCTGCACACTGGCTTATCGCCACTGGGCACCAAGTCAAAAGGCAGACCCTCAACTCATTGGCCTGTTAAACAACGGTCCCCGTTTACCTCCTCACAGCCTCACATTGACTACGGATCGTTATGACCATGATCCTGAGCAACAGATACGCCAACAGGTAGTATTCAGTGATGGCTTTGGCCGCTTGTTGCAAGCGGCCGCCCGACATGAGGCAGGCATGGCCTGGCAACGTAACGAAGACGGCTCTCTGATTATAAATGCTAAACATACAGAGACTCGTTGGGCAGTGACTGGACTGACGGAATATGACAATAAGGGACAACCGATACGCACCTATCAGCCCTATTTCCTCAATGACTGGCGATACGTCAGCAATGACAGTGCCCGGCGGGAAAAAGGAGCTTATGCAGATACCCATGTCTATGATCCCATTGGCCGAGAAATCAAGGTTATCACCGCAAAAGGTTGGTTCCGTCGCACCTTGTTTACTCCCTGGTTTACTGTCAATGAAGATGAAAATGACACAGCCGCCGAGGTGAAGATGTAACTTGATCAATCCCGCCTGGTTAACAGGCGGGAAACATAGATAGAGGTGAAAGGTGTTGCTCATAATACCGTCAGATACTCAACTTATTATCTGGTTGATCATTGGTTTTATTGCGGCCTGGGGCGGATTAGTAAGGTACCTCATTGATATGCAAAACAAACAATATAAATGGAGTTGGATCAACGTATTCTGTCAACTCATCATCTCCTGTTTTACCGGTGTACTGGGAGGACTGCTGAGTTTTGAAAGTGGCGGCAGCATCTATATGACTTTTGCGATTGCAGGTTTATTCGGCACAACAGGAAGTACCGGATTGAACTGGCTCTGGCGCCGCCTCGTTATGCATCATCATGATCATGGCGGAAAGCAATAAAGCATTCCTGCTGCCACAACAAACCATTTGTCTCCAGTTAAACCGGGAAAATTATCTACTACACTATCGTAGGAAAACTGATATGTAGAAAAACTAACATACAGACAAAAACTGCAATTGCAGAAAAGATGACACACAACCCCACAACAACGAGGTAACTCATGAAAAACATTGATCTCAAACTTTATCAAAAAACCCCGGTTGTCAACGTCCACGATAACCGTGGCCTGACGATCCGTAACATCGATTTTCACCGTACCACCGCAAACGGTGATACCGATATACGTATTACCCGCCATCAATACAATGCTCACGGACACCTAAATCAAAGCATCGATCCGCGCCTATATGAGGCCAAGAAAACCAACCGTGCGATCAAACCCAATTTTCTTTGGCAGTATGATTTGACCGGTAATACCCTACGTACAGAAAGCATTGATGCAGGCCGCACTGTCACCCTGAATGATATTGAAGACCGTCCGTTACTGACGGTAACTGCAACCGGCGTCATACAAACCCGACAATATGAAATTTCTTCCCTGCCCGGGCGTCTGTTATCTGTTACCGAACAAGCACCGGAGGAAAAAACATCCCGTATCACCGAACGCCTGATTTGGGCTGGCAATACCGAAGCAGAAAAAGACCATAACCTTGCCGGCCAGTGCGTACGCCACTATGACACGGCGGGAGTTACCCGGTTAGAAAGTTTGTCACTGACCGGTACTGTTTTATCTCAATCCAGCCAACTATTGATCGACACTCAAAAGGCAAACTGGACAGGTGATAACGAAACCGTCTGGCAAAACAGGCTGGCTGGTGACATCTACACAACCCTGAGCACCTTTGATGCCACCGGCGCTTTACTCACTCAGACCGACGCGAAAGGGAACATTCAGAGGCTAGCCTATGATGTGGCCGGGCAGCTAAGCGGGAGCTGGTTAACCTTAAAAGGCCAGACGGAACAAGTGATTATCAAATCCCTGACCTATTCCGCCGCCGGACAAAAATTACGCGAGGAACACGGCAATGGTGTTATCACCGAATACAGTTATGAACCGGAAACCCAACGGCTTATCGGTATCAAAACCCGCCGTCCGTCAGATGCCAAAGTGTTGCAAGACCTACGCTATGAGTATGACCCGGTAGGCAATGTCATCAGTATCCGTAACGATGCAGAAGCCACCCGCTTTTGGCACAATCAGAAAGTGGTGCCGGAAAACACTTATACCTACGACTCCCTGTATCAGCTTATCAGTGCCACCGGGCGGGAAATGGCGAATATCGGTCAACAAAGTAACCACTTTCCCTCCCCGGCTCTACCTTCCGATAACAACACCTACACCAACTATACCCGCACTTATACTTATGACCGTGGCGGTAACCTGACTAAAATCCAGCACAGTTCACCGGCTACGCAAAACAACTACACCACGGATATCACGGTTTCTAACCGGAGCAATCGCGCAGTACTCAGCACACTGACCGAAGATCCGGCGCAAGTAGATGCTTCGTTTGATGCAGGAGGACATCAGAACACCTTGATGCCAGGCCAAAACCTGAACTGGAATACTCGCGGTGAGCTGCAACACGTAACACTGGTGAAACGGGACAAGGGCGCCAATGATGATCGGGAATGGTATCGTTATAGTGGTGACGGGAGAAGGATATTAAAAGTCAATGAACAACGGGCCAGCAACAACACTCAAATACTGCGCATAACTTATTTGCCGAGCTTAGAACTCCGTCTAACACAAAACAGCACGACCACAACCGAAGATTTGCAAGTTATCACCGTAGGAGAAGCGGGCCGGGCACAGGTACGAGTATTACATTGGGAGAATGGCAAGCCAGCGGATATCAGCAATAATCAGCTACGTTACAGCTACGATAATCTTATCGGTTCCAGTCAACTCGAATTAGACAGCAAAGGAGAGATTATCAGTGAGGAAGAGTACTATCCTTATGGCGGAACCGCATTATGGGCAGCAAGGAATCAGACAGAAGCCAGCTATAAAACCCTCCGTTATTCAGGCAAAGAACGGGATGCCACCGGGCTATATTACTACGGCTATCGGTATTACCAACCGTGGGTAGGACGGTGGTTAAGTGCTGATCCGGCGGGAACAATCGATGGGCTGAATTTATATCGGATGGTGAGGAATAATCCAGTCAGATGGAAAGATACTGATGGAAGAATACCAAGGGATAATTTACCGCCCCCACCGCCTCCAGGAACCAGTAACGCATTACCGCTACCCCCACCACCCCCACCGGGTGTAGCTCCTCCACCGCCTTTACCAGGTATAGCTCCCCCACCACCAAGCGTTGGGGCAATAGGAGGGATGCCAAATTTAAGTTCCCTGACAGTCAGCAAAACGTTTTCTCCGATAGTTCTACCGGTACCAGAGTATATTCCAAGTGAAATGCGGACTAAGCGCTGGAAATCTGCTGAACATGTCGATTTAAATCAACTTGCTAGTACGATTAGTGAAATATCTGGAGAAAAAGAAAGGCCGATTAATTTAGTTGACAGCACTCTGGAAGAGGTCAGTAATAAGACGGGAATCCCTTTTAACAGTGAAATATTAACAGCAAATCCTGCTGCATGGACATCCCCGGAAGGAATAATATACATGGCGACAGATTCACCCGATTACTCTCAGAATGGAGAATTGGATATTGATAAAATCAGATCAACGATTATCCATGAGAGCTTACATTTTTCATCACATAAACACGTAGGTTTTCAAGCAGAGACAGACACCAGCGTTCAAAATACAAATTATGACGAATATGTCACCGACTACTTTGCTGCTCAAGTTTATAAAAAAATGTATCCCAATAGGCCCTATAAAACAGGATATTTCACAACAGATGTTGGAGGGCGCTTTAAAGTCTGGGGGGGCAATCTTGTAGAATTTATGACGCAATCTGAACACACTACATTAGATAGCATTAAGCAAGGTTATTTTGGTGGAAAAATGCCATTGAATAAACTTAAAGATAAAGCGCTAGATACATGGAAAAATTATTCTAAGAATGGAAGACCTCCAAAAATTTAAATTGTATATTCTTTCCTATTGATATTAAAAAGTGGCCGTCTATGCGGCCACTAAATTTAATAATAAAACAGATCACTGTCATCTACCAAGAATATCTAATGATTGTATTGTTAAAGGCTCATCGTCAAGAATAAGCCATGAGAAGATATTTATCTCATGGCTGTTTTTTTAACATTGAATTAACAATATTATTATTTTACTATAAATATCAAATAATTAAACATCATCAATTCATATGGGATATATACCCTTCATCTTTCAAGCTGCTGCTTTGTTGGCTACTTTCACTCACCCCAGTCACATAGTTATCTATGCTCCTGGGGATTCGTTCACTTGCCGCCGCGCTGCAACTCGAAATCTATTAGGTATAAATCACTCATTTACATCCAACTCTAAAATATCAAATCAGAAATTAATGAATTTAATGGTTCTTTATATTTATTTCTGAGAGCATAAGCACAATACCTTACCGATAGTGCTGGACGTGATTCAAAATTCAGAAATGCTATACCTTTATCAATATGGGCAGAATAGCGCATTTCATTGGGTGTCATTAAACTTATCGCCACACCCGCTTTTACCAATTCTAACCTATTAGTAAAATCAGGGACCGACAATAACGCTAAATTCTGGTATTCAGGCAGATAATTCAATAGCATAAAATTATCGCATTGTTTTAAAAAGGCACTATTATGCTGAACCAAAGGAAAACTAGATATTATTTCATCAGCATGACTTTCCGGTTCTAAAATATCATTGGATACGGCAAGAGACAGAATTTGATAAGCACCATCTATCCTGATGATATCATCATTATCTGGATAACATTCAGTCGTCACATAAACTGTTATATCGCCTTTCATTAAGGAAGAAAATACCGCATCTTGTCTTATCAAATCATCAATTAGAAAATTACTGATTATACAAATATCGCGGTAATGATAACGTTGCACCGCTCTTTTTACGACCGTAGATATCTTATTAACATATTCTCCACTTGTGCCAATAACCAATTTATCTCTGTTTGATAATTTATAATTTCTACGACAATTCCAATTATCCTCAACTTTCTGGATCCTTTCATAACACGGCAGCAACTCTTGATATAGTGCCTTGCCCTCCTCCGTGAGCTTGGTTTTTCCCGGTAGTCGCTCAAATAATTGGTACCCCACACGCTGTTCCAGTTGATATACGAGCCTGCTAAGTGGAGAGGGGGTAATACAAAGCGTATCCGCGGCTAACGTGAATGACTCTTTCTTAGCTGACTCCATAAAATACTTTAGTTGCTTTGAACAAAATATCATCACATACCCTCTTGTTTTCATTCCAGAAATAGAATATTAACCATAGAACATGACAACGATGTTTCTACTTTGCATTCTTTTACATTAGGACATGCGTTAATGGACATTGAATTTCACCACTTCCATGCTTAATATTTATTTAATACTTATATAAGTATTATAAAATAAATATCATTTACCACTACATTAGTGGTAATTATTTTAATGAAAAATAACATTACCTTATTGAACATAAATATATCTCATTATCATTCATATTTTACACTTCAATTAGTTACAAAGATCCCGATAATATTTACATTAAATGAATCTCAGTATAACATTAAATAAACTACATAATTAACACTAACCACAACTGAATTTCACTATTCTTTCATTGCTCATCAATCATAATGTCAACAATAACAGCTTATTCCCTCCAGCTTTGATCAAAAAACAATTGCAAATTTTGCGGCTGCTTTTTTTGCAACAGCTATTTAAACAAAACAGTGAGATAGTGATTATCCTCATCTTTCTATAGAACGGAATCATTCTCTATATTGTACAGAGATCACACGGATGTTTCATTTACCTTATGATTTAAAAGGAATAAACATGAACTCATACGTGAAAGGCTCATACGTGAAAGAAATGTCTGATGTATTACAAAGCCAATGTGGTATTCATTGTCTAACCGATATTTGCCACTATTCTTTTAATGAATTCCGCCAGGAAATCGGTGATAACCTTTCTTGGTCAGAGGCTAACCGCTTATATCATGATGCACAGCAGGAACAAAAAGAGAATCAATTATATGAAGCGCGTATTCTTAAACGTGCTAATCCGCAGTTACAAAATGCAGTGCACCTCGGTATTACCCTCCCTCATGCTGAATTACGAGGCTATAATAATGAATTCAGTGGCCGAGCCAGCCAATATGTGACGCCGGGTTCGGTTTCCTCTATGTTCTCCCCTGCGGCTTATTTGACTGAACTCTATCGTGAAGCACGTAATTTACACGCCAGCGACTCCGTTTATCATCTGGATAATCGCCGCCCAGATCTTAAATCAATGGATCTTAATCAGCAAAATATGGATACCGAACTTTCCACTCTTTCTCTGTCCAATGAAATCTTGTTGAAAGCAATTAAAGCTAATAAGTCTAATCTGGACAACGATACTAAGGTAATGGAAATGTTATCCACTTTCCGTCCTTCCGGCACAATACCTTATCACGATGCTTATGAAAATGTGCGTAAAGCTATCCAATTACAAGATCCTAAATTTGAGCAATTTCAGAAAGCACCTTCTATTGCTGGATTAATGCATCAAGCTTCACTGTTAGGAATTGACAACTCTATCTCGCCTGAGTTGTTTAATATCCTGACGGAAGAGATTACCGAGGCTAATGCAAAAGACATTTATAAAAAGAATTTTGGCGATATCGACCCTACTTGGCTGGCAAGACCAGAATATCTAAAAAGTTATTATCATTTTAGTGATGAAGAGCTCAGCCAATTTATTCGTAAATATCCAGATAATGAAAAAAATACTCAGAAAATACATTTACTAAAAATCAATAAAGTTATTTTATTATCACGAGCCGTAAACCTGCCATTTTTAAAACTAGATGAGATTATTCCAGAACAGAATATTAACCCAACAATATTAAGCAAAATATTTTTAGTTAAATACTATATGCAGAAATACAACATTGATACTGAGACGGCCTTAATACTATGTAATAATTCCATTTCACAATATTGCTATAGTAATCAGCCCAGCCAATTTGATCGCCTATTTAATACCCCGCCACTCAACGGACAATATTTTACTACCGAAAACACCAATATTGACTTAAGTCTAAACAGTACCGATAACTGGCACAAAACAGTACTTAAACGTGCATTTAATGTCGATGATATTTCTCTTTATCGTTTGCTCCATATTGCTAACCATAATAATACGGATGGAAAAATTGCTAATAATATAAAAAATCTTTCCAACCTTTATATGACTAAACTATTGGCAGATATTCATCAATTAACGATTGATGAACTGTATTTACTACTGATTACTATCGGTGAAGATAAGATAAATTTATATGCCATTGATGATAAAGCGCTGGAGAAACTCATAAACAAACTCGATACCCTAAGCAATTGGCTGCATACACAAAAGTGGAGTGTCTATCAGTTATTTTTGATGACCACCACCAACTATGACAAAACGCTAACGCCTGAAATTCAAAACTTACTAGATACGGTCTACAATGGTTTGCAGAACTTCGATAAAAATAAAACCAAACTTCTGGCTGCCATAGCGCCTTATATTGCCGCAACGCTACAATTACCGTCTGAAAATGTCGCACATTCTATTCTGCTCTGGGCTGATAAGATAAAACCAAGCGAAAATGAAATAACGGCAGAAAAATTCTGGGCCTGGTTACAAAATAAAGGCACTTCAGAATTATCGAAACCGCCAGAAATGCAGGAACAAATTATTCAGTACTGCCACTGTCTGGCACAATTAACAATGATTTACCGTTCTTCCGGCATTAATGAAAACGCTTTCCGCCTGTTTATCGAAAAGCCAACCATTTTTGGCATCCCTAATGAACCTAATCCTGATAAACCGAATAAAGTCACACCAGCCCATAATGCACCAACATTAATCATCCTAACCCGCTTCGCCAATTGGGTTAACACACTGGGTGAAAAAGCCTCCCCTATTCTAACGGCTTTTGAAAATAAAACTTTAACCGCGGAACAACTCGCTAACGCCATGAACCTTGATGCTAATTTACTGGAGCAAGCCAGTATTCAGGCACAAAATTATAAACAGGTTACTAAAGAAAATACATTTTCCAATTGGCAATCCATCGATATTATTCTGCAATGGGCCAATGTAGCAAGTCATTTAAATATCTCCCCACAAGGTATTTCATCCCTGATAGCATTGGATTATATACAACTCGCTCAAAAAACTCCGACCTATTCCCAATGGGAAAACGCAGCTATGGTATTAACTGCCGGGTTAGACACCAAACAAACTAATACTCTACACGCATTCCTGGACGAATCTCGCAGTACTGCATTAAGCAACTATTATATTGGTAAGATTGCTAACCGGGCAGCAGCAATTAAAAGCCGTGACGATTTGTACCAACATTTACTGATTGATAACCAAGTTTCCGCTGCAATAAAAACCACACGCATTGCCGAAGCCATTGCCAGTATTCAATTGTATGTCAACCGGGCGCTGGAAAATATAGAAAACCATGCTGCTTCTAATGTTATTACCCGTCAATTTTTTATCGATTGGGATAAATATAATAAGCGTTACAGCACCTGGGCTGGTGTTTCACAATTAGCTTACTATCCCGAAAATTACATCGATCCGACAATGCGTATCGGACAAACGAAAATGATGGATACGCTATTGCAATCCGTCAGCCAGAGCCAATTAAATGTCGATACGGTAGAAGATGCCTTTAAATCTTACCTGACCTCGTTTGAACAAGTCGCTAATTTGGAAGTTATTAGTGCTTATCATGACAATATTAATAATGACCAAGGGCTGACCTATTTTATCGGACACAGTAAAACAGAAGCTAACCAATATTACTGGCGTAGCGTCGATCACAGTAAATTCAACGATGGTAAATTTTCTGCTAACGCCTGGAGTGAATGGAATAAAATTGACTGTGCAATTAATCCCTACCAAAGCACCATCCGCCCAGTTATCTATAAATCCCGCTTATATCTGATTTGGCTGGAACAAAAGGAAATAGCTAAACAAGATAAGGATAATAAAGTCATTACTGGCTATTGCTATGAATTAAAACTGGCGCATATTCGTTATGATGGCACCTGGAATGTGCCAATCACCTTTGATGTAAATGAAAAAATATTAGCTTTAGAACTGACAAAATCTCAAGCTCCCGGACTCTATTGCGCAGGTTATCAAGGGGAAGATACACTACTGGTAATGCTTTATAGAAAAAAAGATAAATTGGATGATTATAAAACCACGCCAATGCAAGGATTATATATTTTCTCCGATATGTTCTCCAAAGATATGACCAATGAACAACGCAACTCTTATCGAGATAACAGTTATACACATTTCGATACTAATAATATTATAAGAATAAATAACCGATATGCAGAGGATTATGAAATTCCTTCATTGATGAATCATAGCAACAGCCATGATTGGGGAGAATATAATCTCAGCCAAGTATATGGCGGAAATATAGTTATCAATTACGAAGTTGCATCAAGCGATTTAAAAATCTATATCTCACCAAAATTAAGAATTACTCATAATGGATATGAAGGACAGAGACGCAATCAATGCAATTTAATCAATAAATATGGCAAACTAGGTGATAAATTTATTGTTTATACTAGCTTGGGAGTCAATCCAAATAACTCGTCAAATAAACTGATGTTTTACCCCGTCTATCAATATAAAGGAAATGCCAGTGGCCTCGATCAAGGGAGATTACTATTCCACCGTGACACTATTTATCCATCTAAAGTAGAAGCTTGGATTCCTGGAGCACATCGTTCTCTAACCAAGGAGAATGCTGCCATTGGTGATGATTGTGCTGAAGACTCTCTGAACAAACCGGATGATCTTAAGAAATACATCTTTATGACCGATCATAAAGGGACTGCTACTGACGTTTCAGGGCCAGTAGATATCAACACAGCAATCTCTTCTGAAAAGGTTAAAGTCACAATCAAAGCTGGCAAAGAAAAATACTCTCTTACGGCAAATAAAGATGTCTCCGCTCAACCATCACCTAGCTTTGAAGAAATGTGTTACCAATTTAATACTCTCGAAATAGATGGCTCTAGTCTGAATTTTACTAACAATTCAACCAGTATTGATATCACCTTTACCGCATTGGCAGATGATGAGCGCAAACTGGGTTATGAAAGTTTCAATATCCCTGTTACCAAAAAGGTCAAAACCGATAAAGCTCTAACTCTTTTTCATAACGAAAATGGCGCTCAATATATGCAATCTGGAGCCTATCGCATTCGTCTTAATACCCTATTTGCCCGCCAATTAGTTGAACGCGCCACTACGGGTATTGATACGATTCTAAGTATGGAAACCCAGAATATTCAGGAACCGATGATGGGAATAGGGGCTTATGTAGAACTCGTTATGGATAAATATAATCCTGATATCCACGGTACTAATAAATCCTTTACCATTATGTTTTCTCATGTTTTTGAATCAAACGATCATTTTCCAATTTATCAAGGAACATTAAGCGGTATTAAACAAACGACAATAAGATTATTTTTACCTCGACTTGATGATGCTTTTGGAAACAAAGATAATCTTTATGTCTATGCGATTTATCAAAAAGAAGAAACAAATTCTATCCGCTTTGTTAAAAAGGATAATAATGAACCTGCTATATTCGATACAACTCATAACAAAGGTACTTTCCCAGGGCTTGCATCAGCCAGAGTAATACCAACTTTCACAGAACCGATGGATTTCAGCGGCGCTAACAGTCTCTATTTCTGGGAACTGTTCTACTATACCCCGATGCTGGTTGCTCAACGTTTGCTACATGAACAAAACTTCGATGAAGCCAACCGTTGGCTGAAATATGTCTGGAGCCCATCTGGCTATATTATTCGTGGTCAAATTAAGAACTATCGCTGGAATGTCCGCCCGTTACTGGAAAACACCAGTTGGAACAGTGATCCCCTGGATTCCGTTGATCCTGACGCAGTGGCGCAGCACGATCCAATGCACTACAAAGTAGCCACCTTTATGCGTACTCTCGATCTGCTGATGGCACGTGGCGATCACGCCTATCGCCAGCTAGAGCGGGATACGCTGAACGAGGCCAAAATGTGGTATATGCAGGCACTACACCTGTTGGGCGATAAACCCTATCTGCCGCTCAGTTCCGCATGGAATGATCCACGTCTGGACAATGCTGCGGACACAACCACACAAAAAGCCTATTCCTACGCAATAACCACCCTACGACAAGGTACACAAACACCATCATTATCATTGCGCTCCGCGAATACCCTGACTGATCTTTTCCTGCCACAAATCAACGACGTCATGTTGAGCTACTGGAACAAACTGGAACTGCGCCTGTATAACTTGCGTCATAATCTCTCTATTGATGGTCAACCGCTCTATCTGCCGATGTATGCCACACCGGCCGATCCGAAAGCATTACTCAGCGCCGCCGTTGCCACTTCTCAAGGTGGAGGCAAACTACCAGAGTCATTTATGTCACTGTGGCACTTCCCGCATATGCTGGAAAATGCCCGTAGCATGGTCACTCAACTCACGCAGTTCGGTTCCACGTTGCAAAATATTATTGAACGACAAGATGCCGAGGCCCTAAACGCTCTGTTGCAAAATCAAGCCAAGGAGCTGATATTAACGACGCTAAGCATTCAGGACAAAACCATCGAAGAAATAGATACTGAAAAAACCGTGCTGGAAAAATCCAAAGCCGGAGCACAATCGCGCTTTAACAACTACAACAAGTTATACGATGAAGATGTTAACGCCGGTGAACGCCAAGCGCTGGATATGCGAATCGCTTCCCAAAGTATTACCGCCGGATTGAAAGGCTTGCATATGGCTGCCGCAGCACTGGAGATGGTGCCCAATATCTACGGCTTTGCGGTCGGGGGTACGCGCTATGGGGCGATTGCCAATGCCATTGCCATTGGAGGTGGTATCGCCGCGGACGGCCTATTAATTGAAGCGGAGAAAGTATCGCAATCTGAAATATGGCGCCGTCGTCGCCAAGAGTGGGAAATACAGCGTAATAATGCCGAAGCAGAGATAAAGCAAATCGATGCTCAACTCAAATCATTATCGGTACGCCGTGAAGCGGCGGTATTACAAAAAACCAGCCTAAAAACTCAGCAGGAACAAACCCAAGCGCAATTGGCTTTCCTGCAACGAAAATTCAGCAATCAAGCGCTGTACAACTGGTTACGTGGTCGGTTAGCCGCCATTTATTTCCAATTCTACGATTTAGTCGTCGCCCGTTGTCTGATGGCAGAACAAGCTTACCGTTGGGAAACCAATGATACTTCTGCACGCTTTATTAAACCGGGAGCCTGGCAAGGAACCTACGCTGGCCTGCTCGCCGGAGAAACCCTAATGTTGAATCTGGCACAAATGGAAGATGCCCACCTGAAACAAGAGCAGCGTGCGCTGGAAGTGGAACGGACAGTTTCTCTGGCGCGGGTGTACCAATCCTTAGGGGAGAAAAGCTTTGCATTGAAAGATAAGATCGAAACGTTGCTACAAGGAAGTGAAGGCACTTCCGCCGGTAACGACGGCAATCAATTGAAATTAACCACTAACAATACGCTGTCCGCGACGCTAACCCTGAACGACCTGAAAATCAAAGATGATTACCCGGATCACATGCAATTAGGCAAAACACGGCGCATTAAACAAATCAGTGTCTCCTTACCGGCACTGTTAGGGCCATATCAAGATGTTCAGGCTGTCCTGTCTTATGGTGGCGAGGCCACCGGATTAGCTAAGGGCTGCAAAGCCTTAGCCGTCTCTCACGGCCTGAATGACAACGGTCAGTTCCAACTCGATTTCAACGATGGCAAATTCCTGCCATTTGAAGGGATCGATATTAATGATAAGGGTACATTAACGCTAAGTTTTCCCAATGCTACCAGTCAACAAAAAACCATATTACAGATGTTGACCGATATTATTCTGCATATTCGTTACACTATTCTCGAATAACCAGCCCCAATATCACCTGCAACAGGCCCTAATCAGGGCCTGTCATTAGAAATCATCTTACAGGCCACTGTTATTTCAAGTATCTGAATAGAAAAATTATCCCTATTATGTAAAAGGACTGAATTCAATCAACATAACAAAGGAAGTCACATGATGAAAAATATTGACCCAAAACTTTATCACCATACGCCTACCGTCAGTGTTCACGATAACCGAGGATTAGCTATCCGTAATATTAGTTTTCACCGTGCTACCGCAGACGCAAATATCGATACCCGTATTACCCGCCATCAATATAATGCCGGTGGATATTTGAACCAAAGCATTGATCCTCGCTTGTATGACATCAGGCAGACTAATAACACAGTACAGCCGAATTTTATCTGGCAGCATAATTTGACCAGCGATATCTTGCGAACAGAGAGCATCGACGCTGGCCGAACAATTACCCTCAACGATATTGAAGGTCGCCCAATATTGATCGTCAATGCAACTGGTGTCCGCCAAAATCATCGTTATGAAGATAACACCCTACCCGGTCGGCTGCTCGCTATCACTGAACAAGTACAGGCCGAAGAGAAAACCATCGAGCGTCTTATCTGGGCTGGCAACACACCGCAAGAAAAAGACCACAATCTTGCCGGTCAGTGTGTCCGCCATTACGATACCGCAGGGCTCACCCAACTCAACAGCCTTTCTCTAACCGGCGCTGTGCTATCACAATCGAAACAATTACTTGTCGATGATCAGAATGCGGATTGGTCAGGCGATGATCAGAGCCTCTGGCAGCAAAAACTGAGCAGTGATGTCTATACTACCCAAAATAAAACCGATGCCACCGGGGCTTTACTTATCCAGACCGATGCCAAAGGCAACATCCAGCGGCTGGCCTATGATGTGGCTGGGCAGCTAAAAGGCTGTTGGTTAACACTCAAGGGTCAGGCCGAACAAGTGATTATCAAATCGCTGACCTACTCCGCCGCCGGGCAAAAATTACGCGAAGAACATGGCAACGGGGTTATCACCGAATACAATTATGAACCGGAAACCCAGCGGCTTATTGGTATCACTACCCGCCGTCCATCAGACGCCAAAGTGTTGCAAGATTTACGCTATCAATATGACCCGGTAGGCAATGTCATCAGTATCCATAACGATGCGGAAGCCACCCGCTTTTGGCGCAATCAGAAAATAGTGCCGGAAAACACTTATACCTACGATTCCCTGTATCAGCTTATCAGTGCCACCGGGCGCGAGATGGCGAATATAGGTCAGCAAAGCCAATCATTTCCTTCCCCGGCTCTATCTACTGATAACAACACCTACACTAACTATACCCGTAGCTACAGTTATGACCGTGGCGGCAATCTGATGAAAATTCAGCACAGCTCACCGGCCACACAAAATAACCACACAACGGAGATAACGGTTTCAAATCGCAGCAACCGCGCGGTGCTAAGCACACTGAGCGAAGATCCAACCCAAGTCGATGCCTTATTTGATGCGGGAGGCCATCAAACCAGTTTGTTATCCGGTCAAGCCCTAATATGGACCCCGCGAGGTGAATTGAAACAAGTCAACAGTGCCGCAGGAAATGAATGGTACCGCTACGATAGCAACGGCATACGACAGCTAAAAGTGAATGAACAACAAACTCAGAATATCGAGCCGCAACAAAGAGTAATTTATCTGCCGGGGCTGGAATTACGCACAACACAACGTGACACCACCACTACGGAATATTTGCAAGTTATTACGCTAGGTAAAGCCGGTCGTGCGCAAGTCCGAGTGTTACATTGGGAGAACGGTAAGCCAGAAGATATCAACAATAATCAGCTTCGTTACAGCTACGATAATCTTATCGGTTCCAGCCAACTTGAATTAGATAGCGAAGGACAAATTATCAGTGAAGAAGAGTATTATCCATTTGGCGGGACAGCGCTGTGGGCAGCAAGAAATCAAACCGAAGCCAGCTATAAAACCATTCGCTATTCAGGTAAAGAACGGGATGCTACCGGGTTGTATTATTACGGCTACCGCTATTACCAACCGTGGGCCGGCAGATGGTTAAGTGCCGACCCGGCAGGAACAATTGATGGTCTAAATTTATATCGCATGGTGAGAAATAATCCGGTGACACAGTTTGATGTTCAGGGATTATCACCGGCCAACAGAACAGAAGAAGCGATAATAAAACAGGGTTCCTTTACCGGAATGGAAGAAGCCGTTTATAAAAAAATGGCAAAATCTCAAACTTTCAAACGACAAAGGGCTATCGCAACACAAACAGAGCAAGAATCCCATGAATTATTGACCAACAACCCCGGTGTAGATATTAGCCCAATTAAAAACTACACCACAGATAGCTCACAAATTAATGCCGCGATAAGGGAAAACCGTATTACGCCGGCAGTGCAAAATTTAGACTCCACATTATCTGCCCTGCAAGAGAAACAAATGCGGGTAACTTATCGGGTGATGACCTATATCGATAATTCCACCCCCTCACCCTGGCATTCTCCACAGAAAGGAAATAGCATTAACGTTGGTGATATCGTTTCAGATAATGCTTATTTATCAACATCGGCCCATCGTGGTTTTCTGAATTTTACTCACAAAAAGGAAACCAGTGAAACACGATATGTCAAAATGGCATTTTTAACAAATGCCGGCACCAATGTCGCAGCAGCATCTATATATAATAACGCTGGCGAGGAGCAAGTATTTAAGATGGATTTAAACGATTCGAGAAAAAGCCTTACTGAAAAATTGAAACTAAGAGTCAGTGGGCCACAAGCTGGACAAGCGGAAATACTACTCCCCAGAGAAACACCATTCGAGGTTGTTTCAATGAGCCATCAAGGTAGAGATACGTATGTATTATTACAAGATATTAACCCCTCCGCGGCCACTCATAGGAATGTACGTAATACTTATACAGGCAACTTCACCTCATCCAGAACCAATTAAGTTGCGCGGAATAGCTTCTTTCATTTAGCCATAAAAGATCCCCTGAACTTTGATTCAGGGGATTTAACAACCAACCATCATTAAAAGCTCAAGAAAGTTTCATTCAATCACGATAATATTGCATTAATCCAGACCCGTGGTTTAATTAATTCAATGATAAACAACCCTAAAGAATTAAATCGGAAATTAATAAATTCAACGGCTCGTTATACTTACTTCTAAGAGTATAAGCACAATATTTCACTGATGGTGTTGGATACGATTTAAAATTCAAAAAGGTGATTCCTTTATGAAGGTCAGCAGAACAGAGCACTTCATTCGGTGTCATTAAACTTATCGCGACACCTGATCTCACTAAGTCCAACCGATTAGTAAAATCAGGAACAGTTAGCAAAGTTAAATTGTGATATTCGGGCAGACAATTCAGTGGAATAAAACCGTCACACTGTTTCAAGAAAGCGCTATTATGTTGAGCCAAAGGCAGTGTGGATATAATATCATCAGCATGACTTTCCGATCCTAAAATATCATTAGCGATAGCAAGACGCAGCACCTGATAAGTTCCATCTATTCTTATAATATTATCGTTGTCAGGATAATGTTCAGTCGTCACATGGACCGTTATCTCTCCTTTCATTAAAGAAGAAAATATTGCCTCTTTTCTTGCCGAATCATCAATAAGAAAATTATTTCTTATGTAAATATCACGATAATGATAACGTTGAACGGCTCTTTTTATCACTGCCGGGATATTATTAATATATTCTCCACTTGTCCCGATAACCAGTTTGCCCGCGTTTGTTAATTTCCTACTTCCACGATAATGCCAATTATCCTCAACTCGCTGAATTCTCTCATAATACGGCAATAACTCCTGATATAATGCCCTCCCCTCCTCAGTGAGTTTGGTCCTGCCCGGTAATCTTTCAAATAATTGACAACCCACACGTTGTTCCAATTGGTATATGATCCTACTTAAAGGAGAGGGAGTAATACAAAGCGTATCCGCGGCTAAAGTGAATGACTCTTTTTTCGCTGATTCCATAAAATACTTCAAGTGCTTTGAACAAAATAGCATCATATATCCTTCTTATTTTAATTCATCGTTCCATCCGCAATAGAATGGAATGTTAACAACAAAACATGACAACAACTTTTCTGTCTTGCATTATTTAACATTGAGGTATGCATTAACTGAGCTTGAGTTTTATCATCTTTATTCTTAGCGCTTATCAAACAATTTTCATTATTATTGCAAAATAAATATACCCCCTCTTTATGTTACAATAATGATCATAAAGAAATTTGACATATTGTCATTAAGTAAAAATAGGCACGATTGACCATTTAATTAAACATTTCAATTGGTTGACAAAACACTATCATGCTCAATATGTAATGAGTGCAATTTTAATGTTAGATAAATTGCACAATTTATATTCGTTATCACTAAACTTCGCTTTCCTCGTACCGTTCATCAGGTAAACAACAGAGCACTATTTCCAGCCAACCCTGACTAGAAAATCAGTTGCAAATTTTGCATCTGCCTTTTTTGCAACAGCTATTTAAAGAAAACAGTGAGATAGTGATTTTCTGAGAGATAAAGGTATGTCTGTTTTTCACTCGCAAGTTATTGCCATGCCTATCTCAGCTATTTCTCAAAATCTATATTTGATTATCTCTTCTTCCGATGGAACGGAATCATTCTCTGATTGATCCATGATGTAAAGACAACACGGATGTTTCATTTACTTTATGATTTAAAAGGAATAAATATGAATTATCCTGTAAAAGAGATACCTGATGTATTAAAAAGCCAGTGTGGTTTTAATTGCCTGACGGATATTAGCCACAGCTCTTTTAACGAATTTCACCAGCAAGTATCCGAACATCTCTCTTGGTCCGAAGCACACGACTTATATCATGATGCACAACAGGCCCAAAAGGATAACCGGCTGTATGAAGCGCATATTCTTAAACGCGCGAATCCTCAATTACAAAATGCTGTACATCTTGCCATCGTAGCGTCTAATACGGAACTGATAGGCTATAACAATCAATTTAGTGGTAGAGCCAGTCAATATGTCGCACCGGGTACCGTTTCCTCTATGTTTTCACCCGCCGCTTATTTGACTGAACTTTATCGTGAAGCACGCAATTTGCATGCGGACGATTCCGTTTACCATCTGGATACCCGCCGCCCAGATCTCAAATCAATGGCGCTCAGCCAGCAAAATATGGATACGGAACTTTCCACTCTTTCTTTATCCAATGAGCTGTTATTAGAAAGCATTAAAACTGAGTCTAAGCTGGACAATTACACTAAAGTGATGGAAATGCTCTCCATTTTCCGTCCTTCCGGCGCGACGCCTTATCACGATGCTTACGAAAATGTGCGTAAAGTTATCCAGCTACAAGATCCTGGGCTTGAGCAATTAAATGCTTCACCAGCCATTGCCGGGCTGATGCATCAAGCCTCCCTATTGGGTATTAATGCTTCAATCTCACCTGAGCTGTTTAATATTCTGACGGAAGAGATTACCGAAGGTAATGCCGAGGAACTTTATAAGAAAAATTTTGGTCATATCGAACCGGCTTCACTGGCAATGCCGGAATACCTTAAACGTTATTATAATTTAAGTGATGAAGAACTTAGCCAGTTTATTGGTAAAGCCAGCAATTTTGGTCAACAGGAATACAGTAATAACCAGCTCATTACTCCAGTAGTCAACAGCAGTGATGGCACAGTCAAGGTATATCGGATTACCCGCGAATATACAACAAATGCCAATCAAGTAGACGTAGAGCTCTTTCCCTACGGTGGTGAGAATTATCAGTTAAATTATAAATTCAAAGATTTTTGGAATGCCTCTTATTTATCCATCAAGTTAAATGATAAAAGAGAACTTATTCGAACTGAAGGAGCACCTCAGGTTAACATAGAATACTCAGAACATATCACATTAAGTACAACTGATATTAGCCAACCTTTTGAAATTGGCCTAACAAGAGTACTTCCCTCCAGTTCTTGGGCATATGCGGCCGCAAAATTTACCGTTGAAGAGTATAACCAATACTCTTTCCTACTAAAACTCAATAAAGCGATTCGCCTATCTCGTGCAACAGAATTATCACCCACCATTCTGGAAAGCATTGTGCGTAGTGTTAATCAACAACTGGATATCAACATAGAAGTATTAGGCAAAGTTTTTCTGACTAAATACTATATGCAGCGTTATACTATTAATGCTGAAACTGCCCTGATATTATCCAATGCACTTATTTCACAACGTTCATATGATAATCAATCTAGCCAATTTGATCGCCTGTTTAATACGCCATTACTGAACGGCCAATATTTTTCTACCGGAGATGAAGAGATTGATTTAAATCCAGGTAGCACTGGCGATTGGCGCAAAGCGGTACTTAAACGTGCCTTTAATATCGATGATGTCTCGCTCTACCGTCTGCTTAAAATTACCAACCATAATAATCAAGATGGAAAGATTAAAAATAACTTAGAGAATCTCTCCAACTTATATATCGGGAAATTACTGGCAGAAATTCATCAATTAACCATTGATGAGTTGGATTTATTACTGGTTGCCGTGGGTGAAGGAAAAACTAATTTATCCGCTATCAGTGATAAACAACTGGCGACACTGATCAGAAAACTCAATACCATTACCGGCTGGCTACAGACACAGAAGTGGAGTGTATTCCAATTATTTGTCATGACCGCCACCAGCTATAATAAAACGCTGACGCCTGAAATTAAGAATCTGCTAGATACCGTCTACCACGGTTTACAAGGCTTTGATAAAGACAAGGCAGATTTACTACCTATGATGGCACCCTATATTGCGGCTACTTTGCAATTATCATCGGAAAATGTCGCTCATTCCATACTGCTTTGGGCAGATAAGTTACAGCCCGGCGACGGCGCAATGACAGCAGAAAAATTCTGGGACTGGTTGAATACTCAATATACGCCAGATTCATCGGAAGTATTAGAAACACAGGAACATATTGTTCAATATTGTCAGGCGTTAGCACAATTGGAAATGGTTTACCATTCCACCGGCATCAACGAAAACGCCTTCCGTCTGTTTGTGACAAAACCAGAGATGTTTGGCTCGTCAACTGAGGCAGTACCTGCGCATGATGCGCTCTCATTGATCATGCTGACGCGTTTTGCTGATTGGGTTAACGCGTTAGGTGAAAAAGCCTCTTCCGTATTAGCGGCGTTTGAAGCTAACAGTTTAACGGCGGAACAATTGGCTGATGCCATGAATCTTGATGCCAATTTGCTATTGCAAGCCAGTACTCAAGCACAAAACCATCCACATCTTCCTCCAGTGACGCAAGAAAATGCTTTCTCTTGTTGGACATCCATCAACACTATCCTGCAATGGATTAATGTTGCACAACAATTGAATGTCGCCCCGCAGGGCGTTTCCGCTTTGGTCGGGCTGGATTATATTCAATTAAATCAAAAAATACCGACCTATGCCCAGTGGGAAAACGCGGCGGGAGTATTAACCGCCGGATTGAATGCACAACAGGCCGATACATTACACGCTTTTCTGGATGAATCTCGCAGTGCCGCATTAAGCACCTACTATATCCGTCAAGTCGCCAAAGCAGCGGCGGCCATTAAAAGCCGTGATGACCTGTATCAGTATTTACTGATTGATAATCAAGTTTCCGCTGCAATAAAAACGACCCGGATCGCCGAAGCTATTGCCAGTATTCAACTGTACGTCAACCGAACGCTGGAAAATGTGGAAGAAAATGCTAATTCAGGGGTTATCAGTCGCCAGTTCTTTATTGACTGGGACAAATATAACAAACGCTACAGCACTTGGGCGGGTGTTTCTCAATTAGTTTACTACCCAGAAAACTATATTGATCCGACCATGCGCATCGGACAAACCAAAATGATGGACGCATTACTGCAATCCGTCAGCCAAAGCCAATTAAACGCCGATACCGTCGAAGACGCCTTTATGTCTTACCTGACATCGTTTGAACAGGTGGCTAATCTTAAAGTTATCAGCGCATATCACGATAATATTAACAACGATCAAGGGATGACCTATTTTATCGGCCTCAGTGAAACTGATACTGGTGAATATTATTGGCGCAGTGTCGATCATAGTAAATCCAGTGAGGGTAAATTTGCCGCCAATGCCTGGAGCGAGTGGCACAAAATTGATTGTCCAATTAATCCTTACCGAAGCACTATCCGCCCAGTGATGTATAAATCCCGACTCTATCTGCTCTGGTTGGAACAAAAGGAGATCACCAAACAGACAGGAAATAGTAAAGATGGTTATCAAACCGAAACAGATTATCGTTATGAACTAAAATTGGCACATATCCGTTACGACGGCACCTGGAATACGCCAATCACCTTTGATGTCAATGAAAAAATGATTATCCTGGAATTGGAAAAGAATAAAGCGCCAGGGCTCTATTGTGCTGGTTATCAAGGTGAAGATACGTTGCTGGTTATGTTTTATAACCAACAAGACACGCTTGATAGTTATAAAACCGCTTCAATGCAAGGGCTATATATCTTTGCCGATATGGCATCCAAAGATATGACCGATGAACAATGCCAAGCTTATCGGGATAACAGCTATCAACAATTTGATACCAACAACGTCAGAAGAGTGAATAACCGCTATGCGGAAAATTATGAGATTCCTTCATCGGTAAACAGCAATAAAGGTTATGGCCGAGGGGAATATAATCTCAGTATGGTACATGGCGGAGATATTCCTATTATCCGTTATCAAGCCTCATCAAGTGATTTAAAAATCCATATCTCACCTAAGTTAAGAATTACCCATGAAGGTGCCGATGAAAGAACACGTAATCAGTGCAGCCTGATAAAAAAATATGGCAAACTGGGTGATAAATTCATTATCTATACCAATCTGAGTGTCAATACACAATGGACATCAAATAAAAAGTTAATATACCCGGTTTATCAATATAGTGGAAATGCGACTAATAATAGAGAAAGTAGATTACTGTTTTATCGGGATAACCAAATTGGTAAAGTAAGTTTCTTTCTTCCTAATTGGGGGCAAAGCCTATATTCAGAAACTACCAATAGTAATAACGGCTATATTATAGATACTTCTAACCAAGAACCTTTGTTTAAACAATATCTCTATATGGAGGACACAAATAATGGATTCCGTATTATTGCTACTGATGTCAATGATGCAAAAGAGATCAAAACTGCAATTCCTGCGGCAAAAGTTCAGGTAACAGTAAAAGCAGGTAGCAAAGAGCAAACTTTTACTGCGGATAAAGATGTCTCCATTCAGCCATCACCTAGCTTTGATGAAATGAATTATCAATTTAATGCTCTCGAAATAGATGGCTCTGGTCTGAATTTTAATAATAATTCAGCCAGTATTGATGTCACCTTTACTGCGTTTGCGGAGGATGGACGCAAACTGGGTTATGAAAGTTTCAGTATTCCTGTTACCCGCAAGGTGAATACCGATAATGCTCTGACCCTTCACCATAATGAAAATGGTGCGCAATATATGCAATGGAAAGCCTATCGTACTCGCCTGAATACTCTATTCGCTCGCCAATTGGTTGCACGCGCTACCACCGGAATCGATACAATTCTCAGCATGGAAACCCAGAATATCCAAGAATCCATGATGGGAATTGGTGCCTACGTGGAATTAGTTATGGATAAATATAATCCAGAAATCCACGGCACTAATAAATCCTTTACGATTATGTATTATGATATTTTTAAATCAGGAGATAAGTTCCCTATTTATCAAGGGACATTAAGCGATATCGCGCCAACAAAAGTACAATTATTCTTATCCCGTTTTGATGATGCTCATGGAAATAAAGATAATCTCTATGTCTATGCGGTTTATCAAAAGCAGGAAACAAATGCTATCCGCTTTGTTAAAAAGGATAACAATGATGAACTCGCAATATTCGACACTACCTATAAAAATGGGACTTTCCCAGGGCTTGCATCAGCCAGAGTCGTGCCCACTTTCACAGAACCAATGGATTTCAGCGGCGCCAACAGCCTCTATTTCTGGGAACTGTTCTACTATACCCCGATGCTGGTTGCCCAACGTTTACTACATGAACAAAACTTTGACGAAGCGAACCGCTGGCTGAAATATGTCTGGAGCCCATCCGGTTATATTGTTCACGGTCAAATTCAGAACTATCAATGGAACGTCCGCCCGTTACTGGAAGATACCGGTTGGAACAGTGATCCTTTGGATTCCGTCGATCCTGACGCGGTGGCACAACACGATCCAATGCATTACAAAGTCTCAAGCTTTATGCGCACCCTTGATCTGTTGATCGCGCGCGGCGACCATGCTTACCGCCAACTGGAGCGAGATACACTTAACGAAGCGAAGATGTGGTATATGCAAGCGCAGCATCTGTTAGGCGATAAACCTTATCTGCCACTGAGTACGACATGGAGTGATCCACGGTTAGACAGAGCCGCAGATATTACTACCCAAAATGCTTACTCAAGCTCAATAGTCGCCCTGCGACAGAGCACACCGGCACTTTTATCATTACGCAGTGCCAATACCCTGACTGATCTCTTCCTGCCACAAATCAATGAAGTGATGATGAATTACTGGCAGACATTGGCCCAGAGATTGTACAACCTGCGTCATAACCTCTCTATCGACGGTCAACCGCTATATCTGCCAATCTATGCCACACCGGCGGACCCAAAAGCGTTACTCAGTGCCGCTGTTGCCACTTCTCAAGGTGGAGGCAAGCTACCAGAGTCATTTATGTCACTTTGGCGTTTCCCGCACATGCTGGAAAATGCTCGCGGCATGGTTAGCCAGCTCATCCAGTTCGGCTCTACGTTACAAAATATTATCGAACGTCAGGATGCAGAGGCGCTTAATGCGTTATTACAAAATCAGGCCGCAGAACTGATATTGACTAACCTGAGCATTCAAGACAAAACCATTGAAGAATTGGATACCGAGAAAGCCGCGCTGGAAAAATCCAAAGCGGGAGCCCAATCGCGCTTTGATAGTTATAGCAAACTGTATGATGAAAACATCAATGCCGGTGAAAACCAAGCTATGACGCTACGAGCGTCCGCAGCCGGGCTGACCACGGCAGTTCAAGCATCCCGTTTGGCTGGCGCAGCGGCTGATCTGGTGCCTAATATCTTCGGCTTCGCCGGTGGAGGTAGCCGTTGGGGAGCTATCGCTGAGGCGACCGGCTATGTAATGGAATTCTCCGCTAATGTTATGAATACCGAAGCGGATAAAATTAGCCAATCTGAAACCTACCGTCGTCGCCGTCAGGAGTGGGAGATCCAGCGTAATAATGCCGAAGCGGAATTGAAGCAAATCGACGCTCAGTTTAAATCGCTGGCGGTACGCCGTGAAGCCGCCGTATTGCAGAAAACCAGTCTGAAAACCCAACAAGAACAGACTCAATCCCAATTGGCCTTCCTGCAACGTAAGTTCAGCAATCAGGCATTGTACAACTGGCTACGTGGCCGATTGGCGGCGATTTACTTCCAGTTCTACGATTTGGCCGTGGCGCGTTGTCTCATGGCAGAACAGGCTTACCGGTGGGAACTCAATGATAACTCTGAACGCTTTGTCAAACCGGGCGCTTGGCAAGGCACTTATGCCGGTCTGCTTGCGGGTGAAACCTTGATGCTGAGTCTGGCACAAATGGAAGATGCCCATCTGAAACGCGATAAACGTGCACTAGAGGTTGAACGCACGGTGTCGCTGGCCGAAATTTATGCTGGATTACCAAAAGATAAAGGCCCATTCTCCCTGGCTCAAGAAATTGAGAAGCTAGTGAATGCAGGCTCAGGCAGTGCCGGCAGTGGTAATAATAATTTGGCGTTTGGCACCGGCACGGACACTAAAACCTCTTTGCAGGCATCCATTTCATTAGCTGATTTGAAAATTCGTGAGGATTACCCGGCATCTCTTGGCAAAATCCGACGCATCAAACAGATTAGCGTCACCTTGCCCGCGCTACTGGGACCTTATCAGGATGTGCAGGCAATATTGTCTTACGGCGATAAAGCCGGATTAGCGAACGGCTGCGAAGCGCTAGCAGTTTCCCACGGTATGAATGACAGCGGCCAATTCCAGCTCGATTTCAACGATGGCAAATTCCTGCCATTCGAAGGTATCGTCATTGATCAGGGTACACTGACACTGAGTTTCCCAAATGCATCAACACCGGACAAAGGTAAACAAGCCACTATGCTAAAAACCCTGAGCGATATCATTTTGCATATTCGCTACACCATTAAATAACCGTCCCAACACAGAACTAAGACAGGCCCCGAACCGGGGCCTGGTAAGGAGTTTCCATGCAGAATTCACAGACATTCAGTGTGACCGAGCTATCATTACCCAAGGGCGGCGGCGCCATTACCGGTATGGGTGAAGCATTAACGCCAACCGGGCCGGATGGTATGGCTGCCTTATCCCTGCCATTACCCATTTCCGCCGGGCGTGGTTATGCCCCTTCACTCACTCTGAATTACAACAGTGGAACCGGTAACAGCCCATTTGGTCTCGGTTGGGACTGCAACGTCATGACAATTCGTCGTCGCACCAGTACCGGCGTGCCGAATTACGATGAAACCGATACTTTTCTGGGTCCGGAAGGTGAAGTGTTGGTCGTAGCATTAAATGAGGAAGGTCAAGCTGATATCCGCGGTGAATCCTCATTACAGGGCATCAATTTGGGGACGACCTTCACCGTTACCGGTTATCGCTCCCGTCTGGAAAGCCACTTTAGCCGGTTGGAATACTGGCAACCCAAAACAACAGGCACAACCGATTTCTGGCTGATATACAGCCCCGACGGGCAGGTCCATTTACTGGGCAAAAACCCTCAGGCACGTATCAGCAATCCACTAAACGTTGCCCAAACAGCACAATATGTTAACCAAACAGCACAATGGCTATTGGAAGCCTCTATATCATCCCACGGTGAGCAGATTTATTATCAGTATCAGGCCGAGGATGAAACAGGTTGTGCAACTAACGAGCTCACAGCCCACCCGAACGCAACCGTTCAGCGCTACCTGCAAGCAGTACATTACGGTAACCTAACCGCCAGCGAAGTTTTTCCCACACTAAACGGAGATGACCCACTCAAATCTGGCTGGTTGTTCTGTTTAGTATTTGATTACGGTGAGCGTAAAAACAGCTTATCTGAAATGCCGCCATTTAAAGCCACAAACCATTGGCTTTGCCGCCAGGACCGTTTTTCCCGTTATGAATACGGTTTTGAATTGCGCACCCGGCGCTTATGCCACCAGATATTGATGTTTCACCGTCTACAAACCCTGTCTGATCAGGCCAAAGGGGACGATGGACCCGCGTTGGTTTCACGTCTGATACTGGATTATGACGAAAACACGGTGGTCAGTACGCTCGTTTCTGTCCGCCGAGTGGGACATCAGCAAGATGGCACAACGGCGGTCACCCTGCCACCATTGGAACTGGCTTATCAATCTTTTGAGCCAGAACAAAAAGCACTCTGGCAACCAATGGATGTACTGGCAAATTTCAACACCATTCAGCGCTGGCAACTGCTTGACCTGAAAGGAGAAGGCATGCCCGGTATTCTGTATCAAGATAGAAATGGCTGGTGGTATCGATCTGCCCAACGTCAAACAGGGGAAGAGATGAATGCGGTCACTTGGGGGAAAATGCAACTCCTTCCCACCATACCCGCTTTGCAGGATAACGCCTCACTGATGGATATTAACGGTGACGGGCAACTGGACTGGGTTATCACCGGGCCGGGGCTAAGGGGCTATCACAGCCAACACCCGGATGGTAGCTGGACACGTTTTACACCATTACATGCCTTGCCGATAGAATATTCTCATCCCCGTGCCCAACTTGCCGATTTAATGGGAGCCGGACTGTCCGATTTAGTGCTGATTGGTCCCAAAAGTGTGCGCTTGTATGCTAATAACCGTGATGGTTTTACCGAAGGGCGGGATGTGGTGCAATCCGGTGATATCACCCTGCCGTTACCGGGTGCCGATGCCCGTAAGTTAGTGGCATTTAGTGACTTACTCGGTTCGGGCCAAGCACATCTGGTTGAAGTTAGTGCAACTAAAGTCACCTGTTGGCCAAATCTGGGACATGGCCGTTTTGGTCAGCCCATCACATTGCCGGGATTCAGCCAATCCGCCGCCAATTTTAATCCTAACCGGGTTCATCTGGCCGATCTGGATGGCAGTGGTCCTGCCGATTTGATTTATGTTCACGCTGACCATCTGGATATTTTCAGGAATGAAAGTGGTAACGGTTTTACAAAACCATTCACACTCCATTTTCCTGACGGCCTGCGTTTTGATGATACTTGCCAGTTACAGGTGGCCGATGTACAAGGGTTAGGGGCTGTCAGCCTGATCCTGAGCGTACCACATATGGCACCACATCATTGGCGCTGCGATCTGACCAACGCGAAACCGTGGTTGCTCAGTGAAATGAACAACAACATGGGTGCTCATCACACCCTGCATTACCGTAGCTCTGTCCAATTCTGGCTGGATGAAAAAGCCGCGGCATTAGCTACCGGACAAATACCGGTCTGTTATCTGCCTTTCCCAGTCCATACCCTTTGGCAAACAGAGACAGAGGATGAAATCAGTGGCAATAAGTTAGTAACCACTTTACGTTACGCCCACGGTGCCTGGGATGGACGTGAGCGGGAATTTCGTGGCTTTGGTTATGTTGAACAGACGGACAGCCATCAACTGGCTCAAGGCAATGCGCCGGAACGTACACCACCGTCACTCACCAAAAACTGGTATGCCACTGGGGTCCCTGCGGTAGATAACACGCTATCCTCCGGGTATTGGCGCGGTGATAAGCAAGCTTTCACCGGTTTTACGCCACGCTTTACTCTCTGGAAAGAGGGCAAAGATGTTCCGTTGACACCGGAAGATGACCCTAATCTGTATTGGTTAAACCGGGCACTAAAAGGTCAGCCACTGCGTAGTGAACTCTACGGGCTAGACGGCAGCGAACAGCAAAAGATCCCCTATACAGTGACGGAATCCCGCCCACAAGTGCGTCGATTACAAGATAGCACTACCGTTTCCCCGGTACTCTGGGCCTCAGTCGTGGAAATCCGTAGTTATCACTATGAACGTATTATCAGTGACCCCCAGTGCAATCAGGACATCACTCTGTCCAGTGACCTGTTCGGGCAACCACTGAAACAAGTTTCGGTGCAATATCCCCGCCGCAGTCAACCGACAACCAATCCATATCCTGACACACTACCGGATACCCTGTTTGCCAGCAGTTATGATGACCAACAACAGCGATTGCGGTTAACCTGCCAACAATCCAGTTGGCATCACCTAACCGGTAATGAACTCAGAGTGTTGGGATTACCGGATGGTACACGCAGTGATACCTTTACTTACGATGCCAAACACGTGCCTGTTGACGGTTTAAATCTGGAAGCCCTATATGCTGAAAATAGCCTGATTGCCGATGATAAACCACGCGAATACCTCAACCAGCAACGAACGTTCTATACCGATGGGAAAACCGATGGAAAAAACCAAGCACTACTGAAAACACCGACACGACAAGCTTTAATCGCCTTTACCGAAACGGCGGTATTAACGGAATCCCTGTTATCCGCATTTGAGGGCGGTATCACACCAGACGAATTACCCGGCCTTCTGATACAGGCCGGATATCAACAAGAACCTTATCTATTCCCACGCACCGGCGAAGACAAAATCTGGGTAGCACGTAAAGGCTATACCGATTACGGGACTGAGGCACAATTTTGGCGTCCTGTCGCACAACGTAACACTCAGTTAACCGGGAAAACGACACTGAAATGGGATACCCACTACTGTGCCATCACCCAAACCCAAGATGCTGCTGGTCTGACTGTCTCAGCCAATTATGACTGGCGTTTTCTCACACCGGTGCAACTGACTGATATCAATGATAATGTGCATCTCATAATTTTGGATGCACTAGGACGTCCTGTCACGCAACGTTTCTGGGGAATCGAAAATGGTGTAGCAACAGGTTATTCTTCGCCAGAAGAAAAACCGTTCACTCCGCCAACCGATGTCAGTACAGCTATTGATTTGACCGGACCACTCCCTGTAGCTCAGTGTCTGATTTATGCACCAGACAGTTGGATGCCACTGTTCAGTCAGGAAACCTTCAACACATCAACGCCAGAAGAGCAGAAGACGCTGCGTGATTTACGGATTATCACGGAAGATTGGCGTATTTGCGCACTGGCTCGGCGCCGTTGGGTGCAAAGTCAACAGGCCAGCACACCACTGGTTAAACTGTTAACCAACAGCATCGGTTTACCTCCCCATAACCTTACGCTGACCACGGACCGTTATGACCGCGATTCTGGACAGCAAATTCGCCAACAAGTCGCATTCAGTGATGGTTTTGGCCGCCTGTTGCAAGCGTCTGTACGGCATGAGGCAGGCGAAGCCTGGCAACGCAACCAAGACGGTGCTCTAGTGACAAAAATGGAGGATACCAAGACGCGTTGGGCGGTCACGGGACGTACTGAATATGACAATAAGGGGCAGACGATACGAACTTATCAGCCCTATTTCCTCAACGACTGGCGGTATGTGAGTGATGACAGTGCCAGAAAAGAAGCCTATGCCGATACACATATCTATGATCCGATTGGGCGGGAAATCCGGGTTATTACCGCAAAAGGCTGGCTGCGACAGAGCCAATATTTCCCGTGGTTTACCGTGAGTGAGGATGAGAATGATTTGGCCGCTGACGCAATCGTATAATTGAATCAATATTCGCTCGTTTAATGTTAACGAGCGGATATACCCGTTATCTTTCAAGTTACCTCTTTGTTGGCTGCACTCACTCACCCCGGTCACATAGTTCGCTATGCTCCCGGGGATTCGCTCCCTTGCCGTCACGATACGTCTTGAAATCCATAGGGTATAGGTGCCATGATTGACATAACCCAGTCCGGTTGGGTTGACGTTTTCTTTTTGACGATTGCCCGATCACTCAAACCGGATTAAGTTCCTTCAAGTAAGCCATTATAAGTTGGTACCTTAAAAGACGACATATTGGAATCCAGACAATATCTGAAACAATCTTTTGAGATATACTCCGCAGATACATACGGTTTTGTGTATTTCGGCACTACACCTTCCACCGTAATCAACTGTTTCTTCCCGTCAGGATATTCAACCTGAATAGTTCTACCAGAAAGTTGCAATTCTGGAGACCAGAGCATTGTGCTCCATTGGGTTGTATCTACCCCCAATAAAATAATGCCCTCCAATCCCGGATCTTTAAATACTTTAATAGCTCTGGGGCTACCTGAATAACCATAAATACCGAGCGACAGAGGATGATCCTCTGGAAATATCCCTTTACCACTAAGTGTTGTTGCTACTGGAAAATGATACTTTTCTGCAAATGCTAACAACATATCAGCAGTTTCAGATGTTTTACTGCGTAACCCCGCGAGAATAATACAATTATGATTTTTACTTATGAATTATTCAAGTTCAGGTGAACATATTTTATTAATATCTACTGGGCGATTTTTCCAGGAATCAGAAACAGTTGAACTAATATCAAGGCGATTTCCATCATATTCATTTAAAATTTCCTTACTTACTCCCAGATACACTGGACCTCTTTCAATTCCTTTCATTGCCCTGAGTGATTCTCTCAGAAACCGACTGATTGATTGACCAGCTTTAGCTTCAAATGTTGCGCGAGTTACCGGAGAAAAAATCACTTGTTGATTAATCCCAGATTGGGTACTGTCCTGTAAAACATTGTGCATTTCCATTGTTGATGAAATTTGCCCAGCTAAAAGTAAAACAGGGAAATTATCTGTATAGGCAGAAGCTATACCTGTCAGAGTATTCGTAACACCTGGGCCACCAATGACCAGACATATATATGGATATAATTTTAATTAAATTTATATTCATATAAACCGTTCAGAACGAGAGTAATATAAATATATTTTTATTATCACGATTAAATACTATCTTTGTATCCAATGTAAAAGTCCTCGAAAATCACAAGTCAGGACTATTCATCGTTCCAAAAATATTGTTTCACATGCTCTTCCAGCACTTTTATTGCTGTAAACCATGTCATAGAGAGAGTGGCCTTCATACTCATTCAGCCCGATATTTTTCGCATTCACGACAACATAATTGGCTATCAGAGTGTACCAGGGCTAACGCATGATCATTTTTTATCCATAAGATGACGAATTAACCGTACAAAATAAGCCACGCTTTATTCTTGTTGCAATCTTATCTATTTGCCGTTATTTATCCACAACTTCCCGTAATTAATGGCCTTATTGATGACTCAGAAAGCCCTGTTTGACTACCTTGAAGCCTTACCTGACCCACGTCAACAAGCAAAATGTTCTCATGTGCTATCTGAGGTCATTTTTATGACACTCTGTGCCATGATGTGTGGTTTTGATACCGGGTCCGAAATTGCGCTCTTTGCTCAGGAACGCGAAAAATGGTTTAAGCGTTGGTTAACCCTGGCAAATGGGGTTCCCTCACATGACACCTTTAACCGGATTTTTGCCATTATGCCAGCCAGTACCCTGCAATCATTGTTTCAGGAATGGGTGAGTCATATTTTGAAAAAAGAAGGTCTTTCAGGGCAACTGGCGGTTGACGGTAAGGCGTTAAGGGCAACAGCAAAAGGTCGGGGAGCTAATCGTATCCATACCGTCAATGTCTGGTCAACTGAACTGGGCCTCTGCCTTGGGCAACAAAAAGTGGAGAAAAAATCCAATGAAATAAAAGCCATTCCTGAACTTCTCCAATTATTGGCGCTGGAAGGATGTCTTGTGAGCATTGATGCGGCGGGAACGCAAACAAAAATCGCCGAGATTATTCTGGAAAAATCCGCGGATTATTTGCTGGCAGTCAAAGATAATCAGCCGACACTGGCTGCTGAAGTCAGCGCGCAATTTCACGCTTTTTGGGCGAATACGCCAAAAGATATTGCCGGTCCCTCTTTCTGCGAACAATTTGATGATCAGCATGGTCGCCGGGAACATCGCCGATGCTGGCAATTCCCTGTGGGTGAGCAGATGCCCATTTGTCAGAAATGGAAAGCAAAGACGATAATAGCAGTCCAATCTGAACGGACAGAAAAAGGACGTGGGCATGATTTTGTGCGATTTTATATCAGTAGCCAGCCAATGAATGCGGAGAAAGCCTTGCAAGCGATACGCTCTCACTGGTCGGTGGAGAATCATTTACACGGGTCACTTGATGTTGCGTTTCGAGAAGATAAACTCCAGGCCCGGATGGGATTTGCCGGTGAAAATTTAGCTGTACTACGAAAATGGATTTTGAACATGCTGAAACAGAATAAATCCCGTAATTTAAGCATGGAAAATAAGCGCAGGCTCTGTTGTTTAAATGATGATTATTTATTCGAATCCTTGAGTTTGTTTATATAATGAGCTTTGATGCGTTAGCCCTGTTCTTTTTATAAACCGATAATTTACGAACAATTTGGCTTTATGTTGTTTGTTTTAATGCTAAGGAGGCTAAGATCCTTAAAACATTATCCCATTCATTAATAATCAACCCAATATCTGCTTTATCACTCGGTTTTATCACATATTTAGCGTATTTTTTGGACTCCTGAAATCCCACTAAGTTATTATTAGTTTTATTGTTTAGCTGTTTAAATCTCGGCATAAAACGGTATCCAAATAAATGGAGTAATGCAAAGTTCACCCGATTAATGCTGTGCATATCACCGGAAATGGAAGCTGTTTCAACGTCCAGGGCAAGATCTCACAATTTTAACAAGGTTATTTGGGTTAAATAAAGACCAAAATATAACTTTTTATAGCCACTTCTCTCATTAAAACGTTAAGATCTCTCTATTCTATAAAAGCGTGATCTTAATAATGAGTATTTTCAACTTTATCAGCAAGATAGATGACCCACGTTCTGACATCAATAAAAAACATGAATTAATGGATGTGATTTTTTTAGCTTTTTCTGCTGTGT